>CAYFHO010000013.1:0-91009 GCA_964342825.1 uncultured Verrucomicrobiota bacterium | reverse complement strand
TACTCATTATACCCCATCTTCACCTTTCTTTCTGGAATCAATTGAGATGCGCCCAGAACCTGAGACATCGAATCATCCGGCTTGATAAAGCAGCTATGGATGGGCATGATAGACGTTTAATCCTGCAAAGATCGAAGGATCAATGTTCCAATAAGGAATCATGCATAAGTTCATGAAACAATCTACCGGTGAGCCTCGCGGTGAGGTGAAAGCACGATGGACCCCGTTCCTGCAAAGCTGTCTGGCTCTTACGTTACTTACCCTTTTGTGCGGCAGCGTCCGTTCCGAACCCATTTCATTTGCCAGGCAAATCCGACCGCTTCTATCCGATGCCTGTTTTCAATGCCACGGACCCGATGCCAATGAGCGGAAGGCAGGTCTTCGACTGGATCAGGAAAATGCGGCCAAGGCGCGCGATGGTGACTACTGGGTGATCAAGGAGGGAGATCCCGATCAAAGCGATTTGATATCCCGCATTTTCACCTCGGATGAGGATGACATGATGCCTCCGCCGGACTCAGGCAAGTCATTAAAGGAACACGAAAAGCAACTGATCCGAGATTGGATTGCACAAGGGGCTCCCTGGGAAACACACTGGGCCTTCGAATCTCTTCGACGTCCCAATGTTCCTTCAGTGAAGGATGCGGATTGGCCAGTGAACGCCATCGATTATTTCATCCTAGCCAAACTGGAAGCAAACGGGCTTCGGCCTTCCAAGGAAGCCGACCCCCAGACTTTGATGCGCCGATTGCACCTCGACCTCACTGGTCTTCCGGGAGAAGTCAGCACAGCCCGAAGGTTTGCAGAATCCGAAGATCCATTGGATTATTCGCAGATAGTGGATTCACTGCTTGCTGACGAAGCATTTGGCGAACGCCTCTCAATCCATTGGCTGGATTTGGTGCGCTATGCGGACACCGTGGGTTACCATGGAGATCAACCTTATTCCGTTTGGCCTTATCGAGATTATGTGATTGATGCGTTCAATCACAACATGCCATTTGATCAATTCACCATCGAACAAATCGCAGGTGATCTGTTGCCCGACGCGACACGAAATCAAAAAGTAGCCTCTGGTTTCAACCGGCTGCACATGATCACCGCAGAGGGCGGAGCCCAGGATAAGGAATATTTGGCCAAGTATGCCGCCGACCGAGTCCGTGCCACCTCCGGCGTCTGGCTGGGTGCCACCATGGGCTGTGCGGAATGTCACGATCACAAGTTCGATCCCTATTCCATGAAAGATTTTTACAGCATGGCCGCTTTTTTTGGCGACCTGAAGGAAAAAGGGTTTTATGGAGGCTCAAGATGGGAACCCGAAATGCCCCTCCCCTCCCCCCGTCAAGAGAACGAACAAAAGCAACTGGCGAGCACAATTGATCGACTGGAAAAAACCCTGGTCACTGCCACCGAAGAACTGGTCAACGCCCAGTTGGATTGGGAAAGCCAATTGATGGAATGGGAATCTAAAGGACAATTGACCTGGCAACCCCTTTCCCCTGCGACTCTCTCATCCGAAAACGGGACTCAATTCATTCAACAATTCGATGGCAGTATCTTGACTCGGGGGCCGAAACCGAAGAAAGAAACCCTCGAACTGGAAATTCCACTTTCCCCATCCAGAGAGATCACCGGTATCAGGCTTGAAGCTCTGACTCATCCTTCCATGGATGAAGGCGCGCTTTCACGCGGTGGAGGTAATTTCGTCCTAAGTGAGTTTGAGTTGATCCTGAAACAAGGCGAGGACGAGAGCCCAGTGAAGCTGGCCAGTGCGGCAGCGGATTACTCACAGAAGAGTTTTGAGGCCGGTAAAGCCATCGATGGAAAAGATGACACCGGATGGGCTGTTGATGGTAAAAACAAAAAGGAAGCACGTAAGCTTTTAGTAACTCTTCAAGAACCATTGAAAGCAACCGAGGGAACCACCCTGATTGCCAGACTCAAGCACCACACCAAACATGAGCGGCACGTGATTGGCAGGTTTCGACTGAGCACCACCTCGGTCCCAGATCCAGTTCTGACAGAAACGGGTCTGCCAGACGACATTTATCGTCTGGTTTCCATGCCCTGGGAAAGCCGATCTGAAAAAGAAGCTCAAACACTGGCATCTTACTTTTTCGATAGAACGCCGATTCTGGATCCTGTCAGGGTGCAGCTGGCTTCCGCAAAATCACGCATGAAAGTTTTGGAAAACGAGATCCCAACCATGCTGGTGTCGATGTCGGTCAAACCTCGTGAAATGCGCATCCTTCCACGAGGAAACTGGATGGATGATTCAGGCCCGGTCGTGCAGCCCGCGATCCCCGATTTCCTGGATTACGATGGCATCAATGCAAAGAAAGAACGACTATCCAGACTCGACCTGGCGCAATGGCTCGTTTCAGAAAAGAATCCTCTGACCGCTCGTAATTTTGTAAATCATCTTTGGAAATTGTACTTTGGCTACGGATTGGCTAGGGTCATGGAGGAAACCGGATCTCAGGGAACGCCACCAACGCATCCTGAATTGATGGACTGGCTGGCCTCGGAATTTATCCGCAGTGGTTGGGATGTGAAACACATGGTGCGTCTCATTGTAAACTCGCAGACCTACCGTCAATCATCCACCCCCGGCAAAATGCTGGCATCCATGGATCCTTATAACCAACTCTATGCCAGACAGACCCGGTATCGATTGGATGCCGAAGTCATCCGCGATCAGGCTCTGGACATCAGTGGACTACTGGTGCGTCAGGTAGGTGGCCCCAGTGTGAAGCCTTATCAACCGGCGGGATATTATTCCCAATTAAATTTTCCAAAACGCACCTACCAACACGACACCGGAAACAGCCAATACCGCCGAGGGCTTTATACCCACTGGCAGCGCACATTCCTTCATCCGATGCTCAAAGCATTTGACGCCCCCACACGAGAAGAGTGCACAGCCCAACGGCCGAGATCTAACACTCCCTTGCAATCACTGAACCTGCTCAATGACCCCTCTTTCGTGGAAGCAGCGCGAACCTTTGCCGCCGGGATTCTTTCCTCTGGATCTGGCAGCGATCGTAAGAAGATTCAATCCGCATTCGAATCCGTGACCTTGCGCAAGCCCACACAACGTGAACTCCATATTCTTGAACAACTACTGGAGGACACAAGAAAGGGTTATGCTGCTGAACCGGATCGTGGACTGGAACTGGTCGAAGTCGGATTAAACCAGGCAGGCGAACAATGTCCCCCCGTTGAACTTGGTGCATGGACCGCGGTAACACGCGCCTTGTTCAACCTGCATGAAACCATCACTAGATATTAATACATTTTCTGCATTTGCCTCATGAATCCTTTCAACCTGGAAATTCAAAGACGCAGTTTTCTCAATCGCTCAACGGTGGGTATTGGATCTCTGGCTCTCAGTCAATACCTCAAGCCATGGCAGTCCCTGGGTCAATCGACAGCCGATCCCGGTTCGCCAGCCTGGTCGGGGGTTGTGGATCCGCTTCATTACACACAGAAAGCAAAACGCGTCATTTACCTCTGCATGGCCGGTGGCCCTTCTCATTTGGAAACGCTGGATTACAAACCCAAGCTGGCTGAAATGGACGGCAAGCCCATGCCTGACTCAATCACGAAAGGGCAACCTATCGCGCAATTGCAGGGTCAGAAACTCAACTGCATGGGACCTCAACACCCATTTGAAAAGTTTGGACAATCGGGACAGGAAATCTGCTCTCTGTTTCCAAAGATAGGGAAAATCTCCGACGAACTTTGCATTATCAAATCCCTTCACACCGAACAAATCAACCACGATCCAGCTCACACCTTCATCAACACCGGATCATCCGTTTCAGGAAGACCCAGTATGGGTTCCTGGCTGCTTTATGGATTGGGAAATGAAACCGAAAATTTACCCGGTTTTGTTGTTCTCACTTCGGTGGGAAAAGGAGGCCAAGCCCAACCCATTTCATCCAGACAATGGCACAGTGGTTTTCTACCAAGCAATTTTCAGGGCGTACAATTCAATGCAAGTGGCGATCCGGTTCATTACGTTTCCGCTCCTCCCGGTGTTAAAACAGAGGAACAACGACGCCTGGTGGATGCCATCAATGCACTCAACATGGAAAAGGACGCGATGGTCGATGATCCTGAAATAGCAACACGCATCAGCCAATATGAAATGGCTTTTCGCATGCAAACCAGCGTCCCCGAATTGATGGACCTTAAGGATGAACCCCAGCACATCCTTGACATGTACGGTGCCGAGGCCGGAGATGGCACCTTTGCTTCAAACTGCCTGCTTGCGCGTCGTTTGGCAGAAAGAGGAGTACGTTTTATTCACCTTTACCACCGCGGGTGGGATCATCACGGAAATGTCAAAGGCAATATGGTCACCACAGCCAAAGAGGTGGACCAGTGCACAGCCGCTTTGATCACCGATTTGAAACAAAGAGGGATGCTCGATGACACACTCGTGATTTGGGGAGGCGAATTCGGGCGAACACCTATGGCTCAGGGCAGTGGTCGTGACCATCACATTCGAGGCTTTTCATTGTTCATGGCAGGTGGCGGCGTGAAGGGTGGAATCTCCTATGGCAATACCGACGACCTGGGTTACAGGGCGGTTGATCGTCCCTTCCATGTTCATGATTTGCACGCCACCATGTTGAAACTTTTCGGCATTGATCACAAACGCCTGACCTATCGATTTCAGGGCAGAGACTATCGTCTCACCGATATTGCAGGTCATGTGGTGCAGGATATTCTGGCATAATTTTAACCTTCGGGTATTGCGGAAACCTGAAATAAATCACCAGATATGCGTGACTATTGGGATTTTTATACTGCCGGTAAATTGATGTTCGGCAGAGGGGTAACAAGTCGGTTGGGAGCGGAATTGAAAAGAGGCGGCTGGGATCGCCCCATGGTGATCACCGACAAAAACCTGGTTCATGCGGGAGTCACCGAACCCGTCATCGCTGAATTAAAATCAGAAGCATCGGACCCTATTCTTTTCGATGAAAGCGAAGCAGAGCCCTCTTTAAACGTTGCCATTAAGGCACAACAGGTCGCGAATGATTTCCAACCGGACGTCATCATTGGTCTAGGCGGTGGCAGCAATATGGACCTGGCAAAAATGACGGCACTCCTTCAAGCACACGGGGGTGCGCCGGAAGATTACTTTGGATTTGATCAAGTTCCAGGACCGGTCATCCCATTGATATGCATGCCAACGACATCGGGAACCGGCAGCGAAGTTTCACATGCAGCTGTCCTGACCGATACTCAAAATGACATCAAAGTGAGCACACTCAGTAGATTTTTGCGACCAAGCCTGGCGATGGTGGACCCTGAACTGACGCGCTCATGCCCAAAAAGAGTGACCGCGGAAAGTGGTATGGACGCTTTGACACATGCGATTGAGGCATTTACCGCGCGACAACCTCAAGATCTCAGTGCTTCCAATGATGAAGATCTGCCCTATCCCGGGAAAAACCCACTTGCCGATGCTCTTGCAGAAAAGGCCATACGTTTGATCGGGAAACACCTGGAACAGGCTGTGAATGACCCAAATGACATGGATGCCAGGGAGAACATGTCCCTGGCTTCGACTCTGGCAGGAATGGCCTTCTCCAATGGAGCAGTCGCAGTGGTTCACGCCCTGGAATACCCGATGGGTGTGGCTCTGCATTGCTCTCATGGTCAGGGCAACGGCCTGCTGCTTCCGTATGTCATGAAATTCAATCAACCCGCTCGGAAGGAATCCTTCGCTCAAATTGCTGAATTCCTGGGCTGCCAAATAGCGGACCTGAACCCTGATCAGGCAGCGGATGCCGCCATTGAAAAAGTTAGTTCCATGAAGGAAAACGTGGGCCTCCCTCTGAGAATCCGGGATATTGGCGGTAAACGAGAGCAGCTTCCCCAGTTTGCTGACAAGTCCATACAAATCAACCGACTGATGGACATCAACCCGGTCCAACCCAGCAGAGACGACCTCCTGAAAATTTTAGAATCAGCCTTCTGACTGACAAATACTTGAATTAACGGAGATAAACAAAGAACTCTGGAGAGTTCTGGCATTGATTTTGCTTGTTGAGCATGACATCTTCAATCATGCAAAAACCAGACTCAACAACCTGAAAACCAGGATGTAACCGTTGGAAACGAACTGGGATCGGGAATTTGGAAAATGGTTTTTGTCATTGAAATATGTTACAATTACGCAACAAAATAGGAAGCGACTGGCTACATTTATCAGGGATGGATCAAAGCGCAAGGTGAACAGCGATCTGATCTGAGTTGATTAAGGACCAGCGACAGTTATCATGGGGAAGGATAAATTACAGAAACAACGTTATGAATTGAAGTACGTGATTCCAGAGCAAAAAGCCCTGGCAATCAGAGATTTTTTGCGTTGCTACCTGGATGTGGACAAAAATGGACTGGGTCAACCGGATCTGTCCTACCCTGTTCACAGCCTCTACCTTGACTCCCCCAGCATGTCACTGTATCACAGCACCATCAATGGTGATAAAAACCGATTCAAGCTTCGTATCCGCTTTTACAACGAGTCTGATGAGACGCCTGTTTTTTTGGAAATTAAACGGCGGATGAATAACATCATCAGCAAAAAGCGAGTCGGCGTCCCCAGGGCAACTGCGCAATCCATTCTCTCCGGGCAAATTCCGGCTCTGGAGGAGATTTCAGCCGCCAATAAGAAAAAAGGCTCAAATGAAACTCAGGAAGGGCTGAGCACTTCACAAATTGATGCTCTTCTCGAATTTTCGGACCATGTCAACCAACTTCAGGCTCAACCGGTCTCACATGTCGCCTATCGCCGTGAGGCTTGGATATTACCAGACTCCAATGTGGTTCGAGTAACCTTGGACCGACAGGTTCGTTGCGAACCGGATCCCGATGCCAGACTCAACACCATTATGAATAATCCGACCTTTGTATTTGGAGATTGGGTTATTTTGGAACTGAAATTTACAGACCGTTTCCCCAACTGGTTCAGAGATCTTGTGGAAGTGTTTAATTTAACTCAATGCGGTGCCGCCAAATATGTGGATGGTGTCACCTTGATGGGTAGAGATCAAGTCACTGATCTTGTGGCCACCCACATGGACCTCCAACAAGAGAATGCACTGGGAAACAGAGACCACTTAAAGCGTAGAGAACAGGCAATTGCCGCTACATTCTGAGCACATGGAATGGTTTCTCAACGCGGATTTTTCCACATCGCCCACGCCTCTGCATTTAACGGCACTTGGCCTGCTCCTTTCCTTTCTGTGCGGCCATCTTGTGGCTTGGGTTTACATGATGACTCACACAGGATTGTCTTATTCCAGAACCTTTGTTCAATCCTTGATGATCATGCCGGTCATAGTGGCATTGGTCATGATGGTGTTGTCCAATAACATTGTTTATGCGTTTGGCCTGATGGCTGTCTTCGCCATTGTGAGGTTCAGAAACATTCTGAGGGATACACTGGACACTACCTACATCCTTGGCGTCATCGTGATTGGAATGGGATGCGGGACCTATAAATTTCTGACCGCCTCAATTGGTTGCCTACTGATTTGCGGAATTCTGATTTATGTCTGGATAACGGGATTTGGCAGCCGACAGAGATACGACATGATTCTGAACATGCACTGGTCGAGGGATCTGAATCACTTGCTTGAACTGGATATCCTTCTTCGACGTCACTCATTGAGATATGTCTGTGCAAGCCAACGCACCCACCAAACCCAAACCGGAACTGACCTGTCATATCGCCTCCTGCTGAGAAATCCGGACAGAATGAACGATCTTCTGACTGAACTTAAAGACCTGGAAGGTGTCTCAAGAGTCACCGGTTTGAAATCGGAGGAGGAATCCGAGGTATGAGTTCCGAATCTCAAAAGCCAGTGGGAGTACCCGCCTGGAAACGTTGGTTGGAGTTTCGACATCGAGTCATGCCGCTCATTGTCTTCCTGCTTGCATTGCTGGCCGTCGTCATGCTTTGGGACAAACACCTGACCTCCCCTTCTTTGATCGGCCAGGTGCAGACGACGCGATTGGATATTCGTACACCTTCCAGCGGAACCATCACAAATTTGACCGTTGAATTGTTTCAACGCGTACGCAAGGGCGATACTATTGCAAAACTGGATCCGGGTGATCCATTGACCGCTCTGGGTAGCCAGGCGGATCTATTGCTTGCCAAGAAAGAGTTGCTTCAGTTGATGAATCTGACAACTGCCTCCAGTGCCTTTGACATCCAGAGAAACGTGCTCGATAAAGAGAGACTCAGAACTGAACTCATGCAACAAAAAGTGGCATTGGCTTCCGCGGAGGTCACTCTACAGAATCTCAAAAATGAATGGTATCGAGCCAAGGACTTGCATCAACAGGAAATCCTTTCAGACAGTCTATACGACCTTGCAGAAAAAAGTTACCTGGCATCCTTGGCGGAAGTTCAGGAAAGGAAAAATCTCATTGAGGATCTTGGAAAAACCATTCAACGAATTGATCATTTGATCAATTCCAGTCAGGAAATCGAAGAAGCCAAACTGGAAATTGACCGCACAAACCTGCAGCGATCCATCGCCAAACTGGAGCAGGACTGGGTTATTCGAGCCCCTGCCGACGGAATTGTGACGGCTATACAAAAACGTCATGGTGAAATGGTTGGCTCCTCCGATTCCATCATCACCCTGACCCAAAGCAAAGCTGATACAATCATTGCCTACCTTCCACAAGGTTCAGAGATTCCGGTTCAAGTCGGTCAAAAGGTAAACATTAAAACTCGCACGCAAATCGTCAGGGAATGTCAGGGAACCATCATTCGAGTGGGCAGCAGCTACGAGCTGATGCCGGATACACTTTCACAAATGCAACTATACAAGCTTGGCGGAATTGGGGTTCCATTGATGATTCAACTCCCACCGGAATTTCAATGCCTGCCCGGCGAGATGGTAAACCTTACTCTGGACGTACCGGGGAAGGTATCAGGGAATGATCATCTCGCCGGCCGCTGAATCAATTGGTATCTGCTACATGGCACGTATTCGAGCCCTACCTTCTCATCATTCGTTGCTGTTTCGCCCGAACGACTATTTCGCTCCTCTGAAATGGGAGGAGATTTTTAAAGTCAATCAACCCCTGGAAATTGAACTGGGAGCTGGTGATGGATCCTTTTTGATCAAATACGCAAAAGCCCACCCTGAAATCAATCTATTGGGCATAGAGCGATTGCTTGGTCGAATGAGAAAAATAGACCGAGATACCCATCGGTCAGGGGTAAAAAATGTGCGACTTTTTCGCATTGAAGCCGGCTATTTCTTGAAATATCTATCACCGCCAAAATCCATTAGGGCCATTCATGTTTATTTTCCAGATCCCTGGCCCAAGGTGCGCCACCATAAAAAACGGCTTGTTGATGAGGTTTTCGTTCAGAGATGTGCTGATTTGCTGGAACCTGAAGGAGTCGTTTATCTGAGAACAGATCATGAAAACTATTTCGAGCAAATGAAGGAAGTTTTTCAGGCTGATGCTCGTTTTTACCCAATCGCCACCCCTGATTCTCTCAAAAAAATCACCACTGATTTCGAAGAACACTTTAATGATCAGGGCATTCATACCCAATATGCCAGTTACCAATGGAAGACCAACGATTCAAATCTCGGCTGAGCCATTGATTCAGAGGATTGTAAGCTTGCCCAAGCTGAATTAGTGTTTCCTCATCATGAGCAGGAAATTGGTAATATTGGATGGTCACACCCTGAACCCTGGGGACCTTGACTGGGAACCCTTAAGGTCCTTGGTAGATGTTTGCGACATATATGATCGAACGGATGTTGAAGACATTGTGGACCGAGCTGAGGGGGCAGAGATTGTTCTGACCAACAAAACCCCACTTTCCGTAGATACATTGGTCAAATTACCTGATCTGAAATATATCGGTGTGTTGGCAACAGGCTACAACATTGTCGACGTCAGTACGGCGAAAAGCAAAGGAATTCCAGTCACGAATATACCAAGCTATGGCACCAGATCGGTCGCTCAAATGACAATTGCCCTTCTGCTCGAGCTCACCCAGCACGTCGGCACACATTCGGAAGCGGTCAAAAAGGGAGAATGGGTCAGGTGCCCGGATTTCTGTTTCTGGAATCACCCTTTGGTAGAACTCGATGGATTGACAATGGGGATTGTCGGTTTTGGTCGCATAGGGCAACAGGTCGCAGAGCTTGCAAGAGCTTTTGGCATGAAGATCCTTGCCACAAAGAGGGAATCCATTCTTGAAGAGGATCATCCTGAAGTAAAATTTGTCTCTCTGGATGATTTACTGCAACAATCCGATGTGGTCAGCCTTCACTGCCCCCTGACACCGGATACCCAATTTTTGATCGACGGCACTCGATTGTCTCAGATGAAACCAACCGCATTCCTGCTGAACACAAGCCGCGGTCCATTGATTGATGAGAGGGCTCTTGCTGATGCACTCATGTCGGGACAGATTGCCGGAGCAGGAATTGATGTCGTAGAACTCGAACCACCGCGTTCCGAAAGCTTGTTGTATCAGGCACCCAATTGCTACATCACACCCCATATTGCCTGGGCAACAAAAGCCGCCCGCGAGCGCTTACTGGGTACAGCCATTGAGAATGTTCGTTCCTATCTCAGCGGAAACACCCAAAACATTGTGAATAAATAACCTTTGACGCACACCGGCTACATCCTGGATATTCCCCTGATCAATTACGCTGTAAAAATTCAATTGAGTTGAACCATGGATTTGAAAACACAATTCAGGCAAGAACTCGTGAAGGGTTGCCAGTTTTTCGATCTCGAAGTGGGTATCGTCAGTAAAATCTGTGGTGAGGATTATGAGGTTTTTGCAGGAATCACTCACCTGCCGTTCTTCAAAGAGGGAGACCATTTCAAGCTTGCCGAAACATACTGCAGCGAAGTTGTCCGCACCAATAAAACAATTTACTACAATCAGGTCAGTTCCATTGGAGAAATGCGTTATCACCCGGTCTATCGAACCCTGCACCTGGAGTCCTACATAGGCACTCCAATTCATGTTGAGGGAAGACTATGGGGCACCCTAAATTATTCTTCCATCCAGGCAAAAGAGGTCCAATTCAAAAAGGAAGAAGTCGCGTATGTGGAAAATACGGCGATCAAAATTGCGGCATACTTGCCCGGAACCTAACTCTGATTCATTTTTTTATCAGACGGATTGGTAATAGTTCGAACATTTCTTAATGGCTGGAGAGGTTCACACCAATGATTCGTTTATTGTCGATATTTATTGGATTGGCCGTTCTGTTCACCATTCCGTTCCTGATTTGGGGAAGCCATTGGGACTGGGCTTCAAAGGATGCGGTCGAGTGGCTCAAACAATATGGTCGATGGGGATGGCTTGTCGCACTTGGTTTGCTCATGGGAGATTTACTTTTACCCATCCCATCAACGGCAATTATGTCCGGCCTCGGCCTTGTTTATGGTCCAGTATGGGGAGGGTTGATCGGTGCCACGGGTTCAGTTTTATCGGGTCTCATTGCTTATGGTCTTTGCAGAATGTTCGGTGAAAAAGCAGTATCAAGATTACTCGGAGAGGAGGATCAACTCCGCGGCAGGGAATTATTCACGCGCTATGGGGGATGGCTGGTCGCTTTGTCTCGTTGGTTGCCACTGTTGCCCGAGGTCATCTCTTGTATGGCAGGATTTTTGAGAATGCCCTGGCCAATGTTCTTGCTGGCACTGATCTGCGGGAGCCTTCCCATGGCATGCACTTTTGCCATGGTTGGTCATATGGGCTCGGACTACCCAACACTATCCATCGCTCTTAGCGCACTCGTACCGCCAATCCTTTGGTGGATCATCGGCAAAAAAATGATGAGGTCAACTCCCAGGGGGGAGCAGCGCGGGAATTAACGCAATCGGTAAACGATGCGTGCTTTGTTGAGGTCGTAGGGAGACATTTCGATTTTGACGCGGTCCCCAATCGTCAAGCGAATGAACCGCTTACGCATCTTGCCGGAAATGTGTGCCAAAACAACATGCTTGTTCTCAAGTTCCACCCTAAACATGGTGCCGGCCAAAACGGCCTTCACGGTGCCTTCCAATTCTATATGTTCTTCCATCCGTAATCGATTTATGCTTTGCCTTCCAAACGGCGCATGATGCATAGCATGTGCGTATTCACGAGGAAATCAAGTGTATTCGCAATTCAATTGTTTTTTCACGATTCCAGGTTTGATTCGATGAGATCGGAATGATACCAATCGTTTTGAGGATATCGAGCATGGGACAACTTCCGACCTGGACCACGACTAAAAAGCGCATTTTTGTGGATTCTTTCATGGATCTGAATGGAACAAAAGTCCCATTGAAGTACACAAAACATGGCGCAGCGAAGAGATACATCCTGCGAATCCACCGTGATGGGTACATTCAGGTTACCTTTCCGCCCAGAGGGAACCGAAAAGACGCAATCGTGTTTGTGGAAAAGAACAGATCATGGCTTGAAAAACAATGGTCTGACCGGGAAAACAGAATCAGGGAAAAAGCTAGATCGAACCGGGAGAATCCATCCATTCATTATCGGGGCAAAGTTGAACCTGTTGTTCTGATTGAACAAGACGATCAAACACAGGTGAGGTTCGCTGACCAATGTTTGCCTGTTGATCTGCGGCGCATGGATCTCAAGCAATGGTTGGAACATTGGCTGAGATATCAAGCTACAAACGAACTACCCGACCGTGTGGATTTTTTTGCCCGAAAGCATCATTTCCAGTATCATCGAGTGACCATCCGTGATCAGCGCACCCGCTGGGGCTCTTGCTCCTCCAATAAAACTATTTCCCTCAATTGGAGACTCATTCAGATTCCTCCAGCGCATTGCGATTATATCATTCTTCATGAACTGAATCACTTGCGACACATGAATCATTCGGTGCATTTTTGGACCAGCCTGGAAAAACTTTGCCCTTGGTTTAGAGAGTCAGAAGCATGGCTAAAGGTCAACGGACGTTACCTGAGAGATTGAGTTGATGATAAAATCTAGAGGGATAACCAGGGTGCCGGAACCATGAAGGCATGCTGTTCGAGAAGGCTCCAAGTACCATTCCAGGATAAATACTGTGTGAAAAAGATCATCATTCCATAAATCAGACCTATCGCAACCACTCCGAATCGACACAACATTCTCCATAAAAAATGAGAACGATCTGTTTTTCTTATGGACCGATGCATGGCCCAACCACATATCAAACGAGCAGGAAAAATCAAGACTACAAAGAATAAACTGGGCAACCACGCCAGTTCTCTGGGAGCAAGCTCAACCTTGAGCAAATAGAGAGGCACTGAGAATAGGAGTGTCACGAGCAAACCTACTGCAAAGGCAAAGGGGGCGTGAAGGAATCTGTTCCGCACCTTCCTGAGATTGAAAAGGTTTTTCCAATCCGGTTCAGATGCATATTGCACCTGAAGAAACGGAAGGTAAACAGCTACAACGGACAACAGCAGCCCTCCCAACATGGAAACGAGTATTCCCGGATCTTTGGACAGTGTCGTTGCGGTGTAGATGGTCCATACGGGAATCGCCAGCCAAACCAATGCACCTAAAAAACCTGCGAGGCCAATTTTAAAACACGACAGTATCAGGGATGGATTGAAAAATCGAAAATGTGACACATGGGGTAATGGTAGGCGTGAAGGATTTTTCATCCATCTAAGGAATCTCCAGGGTGCTGGCCATAAAAAATGCCGAAGACACCCTCCCCTGGCCAGAGCCCAAAGGATATGCCCCAGAGTCAATACCATCAAAATGCCGAAGCCTAGCTGAAAACGAGTAGAAAGGGATTGATCAGGAGAAATTAAAACCGCATCACCAGCCAAATCCATCACCAACCGTATCGGCCAGCAGCATAGCCAAATTCCAACCAATATTCCCCCAATATGGGCAGCCTTGCGAAAACCTATACAACCATCTCGCAATCTTCCGGTCGTGGCAACCCGACCAGAAGCCTTCATCAGGTACCCCAAGCTGACGAGATTCAACGCGGGAAAAACAGCAAGCACTGCAAGCATGACTGCAATCGTCAGCCCACCGAAACACCATTGAAAAGAACGATGTATACTTGAGAAGGCATTTTGTATCGAATAGCCGGTCACCTTGACGGGCAGTGCAACCTGGGCCTCGCTTCTCGGAACTGAAATGGATGGTTCTGAATTCAAACGTTTGCTTCTTGCTGTTCTAGCAGTTTTCTGAAACTTTCATGCTGCTCTGAAGATACAATGCATGATGAACATGGAAAGTTTCAAAATTCTTGATACGTTGCACTGATAAATAGGACAAAAACTGTCGAATCCTAAAGATGTCACGACTCACTTTCATATCCCTTTGGTTATTGCTGAGTGCCTGTTCGGTTGGAGGCTGGTATTACTTGAACCGACCCGGGCAAGTAAATACCCTTGTTCTGAACAACCTTTCTGATCCAATCAAACCATCAGAACTCTCGAAGCCGGAAGTTGAAAATGGAACCACCCCTTTCCAAGATGAGCCGCGTGCCACAGATCTTGAAATTCTCAGAAGACTGTCTTTGGCTCTGACTGGGACGATTCCATCAGTGGAATGGATCCGAGATTTTGAATCCTGGCCGAAAGAGAAGCGGATTGACTTGGTTTTAGCCAGAATTTTTGAAGATAGACGAAGCAGCGATTATCTGGCGGAAAGATTTGCCCGTGCGTTTGTCGGAGTCGAGAACGGTCCCTTTTTGGTTTACCGAAGACGACGCCTGGTAGACGACCTGAGCGGAATGATCTACGCCAATCTTCCCTATGATCAAATAGTGCGAAAACTCATTACAGCTCAAGGGGTCTGGACTTCAAAGCCTGAGGTGAATTTTTTGACAGCCACGATCGATCCCAATAATGATGAAGAGGGCCCTGATGAAGTCAAACTAGCCGCAAGAGTTTCCAGAGCTTTTCTGGGTGTACGCATTGACTGCGTTCAATGCCATGACGATATGTTTGGAGATCGTTGGAAACAACAGGATTTCCATCAGTTGGCTTCCTTTTTTGCAGGTGCAGAAATGTCCCTGACAGGTTTAATCGAGACAGAAAAATCCTACGAGTATCGATATAAACGAAGCTCAAAAGAGGAACCCATACCACCCAAAGTTCCCTTTCATGAAAATTTGCTTCCTTCTGAAGGTTCGCTGCGCGAGCGTCTCGCGTCCTGGGTGACTCACCCTGAGAACAAACCTTTTGCACGGGCTTTGGTCAATCGTGTATGGGCGATCATGTTCAACACTCCACTCATCGCACCGGTCGATTCCATACCACTGGAGGGACCTTACCCGGAGGAAATGGAATCATTAGTGAATGAGGCTATCCGATCCGGTTTCGATTTACGCCATGTCATTGGAAAGATCGCCAGAAGCAGTCGCTTTCAAATGACAAGCAGGACAACTGAAAGCAACGATGAAAGAATATTCCCAATCACTCGATTAAGGCCCGAACAGGTGGCGGGAAGTATTATTCAATCGGCGTCCTTGGAAACTGTGGACGCAGATTCTCATATCCTTTCCCGTATCATTCGTGTCCTGCAGCAGGGTGAATTTGTAAAAAGATATGGAGATTCCGGAGAGGATGAGTTTTCGGCTGGATCAGGAACCATTCCACAGAGACTCAGCGTCATGAATGGCGAACTAGTTGAAGAACGAACCGAAGAAAATCTGGTCATGAATGCTGCCACAAGGATTGGGGTCCTGGCCCCTAATGACGAGGTGGCAGTCGAAATTGCCTATCTGGCCACTTTGACCAGACGCCCGACACCTGAAGAACTGGCCTACTTCACTGAACAACTCCATGGAACAAAGAAGAAAAAACGCGCCAAAGAAATGCAGGACCTTTTCTGGTCATTGATCAATTCCACTGAATTCGCCTGGAACCATTAATCTCACATGAACTCATCAAGTCTCCATCATTGCGCGTCACAGAAAACCAACCGTCGTCAGTTTATAAAGGCGACGACCGCAACAGGCATGGCGTGGCTGAGTCCAATCGCGAACCAGATGGCGCGCTGCGCTCAAAACGACCTCTCGCAACCAAGAGGAAAATCAATGATCCTGTTATGGCTGGCGGGTGGACCAAGTCAATTGGAAACATTTGACCCCCACCCTCGCTCGAAAATCGCGCCGAACGTAAAATCCATTTCAACATCCGTAAAAGGAATCGAGTTGGCGGAGGGACTGGAACCTATTGCTGATTTGATGCAGGATGTCTCACTTGTTCGATCGATGGTCAGTCAGGAAGGAGATCACGAAAGAGCTGTTTATAACCTCAAAACAGGATACCGCCCAAACCCCACAGTCGTCCACCCTTCCATCGGTTCCATCATCTGCCACGAACTACCTCATCATGCTGTGGAGATTCCCCGACACGTGTCAATCCTCCCCAATGAGTGGCCCGCCCGTGGTGGATATTTGGGCGCAAAATTCGATGCTTTTCAAATAGGCGATCCCGGTGAACGTATTCCTGATGTTACTTCCCCGGTGGACAAGCAGCGATTGGAGAGAAGACTAAGGGGACTCGAAGTTGTCGAGCAGGCATTCCTGAAAGGCCGGGACGCACACAAGATGGCATCCCACACACGACATCGGGCAACGATAGATGATGCATTGCGCATGATGGATTCGGATCAGATCAAAGCTTTCGACGTGAACCTGGCGAGTGAGTCGGAAAGATCCGCCTATGGAGACACGGAGTTTGGACGTGGATGTCTCGCCGCCCTGAGACTCGTAGAAACAGGAGTGCGTTGTGTGGAAGTCACATTGAGCGGCTGGGACAGTCATGTCAACAATCGTGAAACTCAATCCAAACGAATAAAGACACTGGCCCCCGCTTTGGCAGCACTCATTAAGGGTCTGAAAGACCGAGATCTACTGGAAACAACCATGGTGTTATGCGGCGGCGAATTTGGACGCACCCCCAAGTTGAATCCGCTGGAAGGACGTGATCACTGGCCGCATGGATTTAGCTTCCTGATGGGTGGAGGCGGTATTGCTGGCGGAAAAGTCATTGGCAGTACGGATCCGGAGGGTGTGAGCAAAACCCCGGAAAATCCAGTGCGAGTTGAGGATCTTCACGCCACCATTCAACACTGCCTGGGAATTGATCCCGAAAAAGAAATCATGACTCCTGTAGGTCGTCCTATTTACCTAAGCGAAGGCAATGTCGTTGACGAGCTGTTGGGTTGATTTAACGAAAAAGCATTTGATGAAATAAAGCGTCCAAGAGTCTTTCTTGCGCAATTGGTATCATCTAAAAATGCTGCCCCGTTCATTGCCCTGGTAATTCAGTAGGCACATCAACTGGTGCCCGATGCGGAGCATCACTGATGCATATTCCCGATTCAAAGTGCACCGGATCCACACCGTGCTGTCGCATCGCTTCCCCCATTATGAAATCCTCATGGTAGAGAGTTAACCGCGTATCAGGCCAATCAACTTCATAAAGTCTGGAAGTACGAGCAGCCCAAAATCCACCAACGGGAAATTGAATAATTGGATGACCATTTTTGGGATGCAGCCTTCGTGAAACACCACGATACCAAGGAGACTTTTGAATAAATTCTTCCAAAGCCTCACTGACATCAACACGCATCAGGCATCCCAGCAAATCAGCCTTGGGATTTTTCTCGATGGCCAAACCCAGATTCAACAACCAATGCGCCCCCCTAACATAAGAATCATCATCAAACCAAACCGTCCAGGGAGTCGTAATCCTTGAATTGTAAAATAGCCGTCGCATCATGGGGCATTTGTAAAGATTCACATCGGACTTCTCGATTAGAAGATTTCCGTGAATTTGAGAGGCATGCTCAACCAATTCCAGAGTCTCCGGACAAACACTATTTAATCCGGCACGAAGTTGAAAAGCCTCAGGATCCGTATACCGGTATAGCCGGTCGAGAAAGCGTTGGCATAAATTGGGATGACTTCCGTAAAAGACGACTCCGATTGTGACAGGAAATTCAATCTTCGGTACGAGCCTTTTTAAAACTTCAAGTGTGTAATAGCGATGATTGGAAGGGTTCATGCAAGAGAAGTCTGATCTTCCTTACTTGCACCTGGATTAGTTAAATCTCTTCTATTGTGCAAGGGCGCCAACCGGGAGCGTAAAGTCTCCTTCATTTCCTGCTCATCATCAGAAATGGGAATCGTAATATCAAAGGAATGCCCCAATTCATCCACCGGCAAATCTCTATCATCACGCTGCAATGGTTGGAATTTAATATCCTTGATGAAAAATCCTCCGATGACGAACTCAACCTCAAGGCCCTTGTCATGGAAATCCATCAATAACAGATCTCGTTCCCTGTTCAACTTCTCAAGATCTTTGAGAATAGTTTGCCGGAGACTCGCATTTGAAAGCATGATATTTTCACCCCCCAAGTCCTTGAGCAATTGATTAATTTTATGACAAACCTGGACCAATTCAAACTTCCAAGCATCACCCTCATGATTTCCTAGTTTCTCAGGTACGGGCATGCCGTCAATGAATGGAAAAGGGAGGTTCCCGCAATCAACAGAGTCAATTTGTGGATGATTTGAATCTAGTGACATCTTAAAGTTCTTCAATGCCATTTGAACATGGAGCATTTAGCGAAAGTCAACATCCAACCGCTTGATGTTTCAACAAATTTTAACACACATTTGCAAAATTTCTTTTAGCTTTTCCAACCCAAAATCAACAATTGAAAAACACAAGTATCGTTTACCAATAACCAAAACGCGACATCTGATTGCTTGTTAATTCTGTTTGTTTTATGTATTTTTAATTGATTTTTTACTATCTATATTTATTGTTTTTTTAGTTTTAATGATTACTTCCTGTATTTAAACCTCTTTAATTTGTATGAACTCAATATTGAAAAGTGCGCTTATTTTAACCGCAATGTTCACATTCGCACAAACCCAACTCAAAGCTATATCGGCTATGGAAGTTTTGGGCATGGCTGGAAAAATTGGTAATTGGATTTATGGTGAAACGAATGTTGTTCCAGCAACATCAATTAACAGATGGATTGTAGTGGACCGAGTTCAATATTTCGGGATTGATTCACGGGTTCAAAAAAGTGTTATTCGGGACCATATAACAGGATCATTTCACTACTACTATCACTCAAGGAGCGGAGCACACTCCGAGACCCACCGAAATCCATTTATAATCGACTGGATAGGAAGACAATCCTTCAGATGCGACACGTATGGGGATGGAAATGCAGTGTATTCAAGCGTTCAACATTTTACTGTAGCAGCACGTGCTGCAACCGTAACCAAAACGGGCGCATTTCCTCCTGGCCAACCTTACGACTGTGCGGCTAAGTCATATGGATATAATTTACCTTCAGATTGCAACATGGTAACAGGCGGATGGGAGTACCGAGAACCGTTTAAAATTTACGATTCAGGTCACACTATTTTTCAATTTGATGAAGTTAATGTTGAGTATGAATGGCCAATACTAAGTTGGGCTGGACATTCATATGCGTATTGAAGCTTCTCAAGGTGATTGCAATTCAATTTAATTTCTATCCGAAAAAATCTCCAAAAGAATCCTGCCCCCTGATGAAAAAAAGTTACATCTGCACAATCGTTATCCTCTTTTGCGTAGCTGCTTACCTGAGGTATCGGAATGACACGCAGAATGAGGCTACTATTCCTGTGGTTCTGGACGAAACACAATCGAACAAGATTACCCAAGATATTCCAACCGAACCCATAATTAACCGCACAGAGACAAAGAACTCAGTAGCCAAACTACAAACCCATGATTGGGAAAAAGATGTCTGGGTAAACCAAGCAATCGAAGGCTTTGATTTAATTCAAAATATGATGCCTGAGTTTGAAGTGAACGGCAATAACGAGCGTCTGATGTCCGCCCTACAACGCATTCTTTTGGAAGATGACTTAAAATTTGCACTAAGAAAAAGAGGTTGCATGAATCCGGTTGATTTGGAATCTGCATACAAAGCTCTGGCAAAAGGACAAAGTATTTCCGAATTACTACCAACGCAGAAATCTGTTAAAAAAGACCTAGAAAAAACCCGAAATCGATTAATCGATTCAGATAAGCGAAGTAAATACGTAGAAAAGTTACAATACGGTAATGATCCGTTTTCTCAGCAATTAATTCCGGTATTCGATAGATTCGACGATATGGAGCTGAACCCAAGAACACATGTTGAACTGCTCAAGGATGTTATCTGCTATTTAAGCATGGAATCAGATTCTCATGATAGATTTGAATCCCTGCTTCAAGACGTAGGTGAAGTTTCTGAATTTCGTACAGAATATGAAAAACAAATTGCTGCTATCAGAAAAGTATATGCATTTCGTTTTCAGGAATTGCACGGTTACGACCCTGATTTTGTTTTTGATACATTTAAAAACATAAAGTTAAGTAACATCAATATTCACCCACTCAGGGAATATGAGTAAGACTAAATTAACCTTGATCGGAGCTTGCATTTTTTCCGTCATCATGGGGACAGTGCTTTTTTTCTCCCCCAAACTTATTGAGACTGATCATCCCTCAATCGGCATCGCAAAATCGGACAAACCTAACAATCATTCTACTCCCATTAAAACAACAACTGGACCATCCAAAATAAAGTTAAATCCAGACCAAATAAGTAAAAGCAGAGAGAGCGATGTATTCAATCCAGAGTTAATGTATTTATCTGACTACAAGGGTAGAGTGCAGAAGCACCTGAGAATTAAACTTTACCATGAATCTCCGGCGAGTGAAACCGTGGAGTGCGCTCAGATCCTCGAAATTCTTAATGCTTATCAACTTGGAGTGGAAGCCGTTTTCGACGCATACTCGTTGACCTGGCAATACCATTATGAGACAAAACCGAGGATCAAGGGCATCCCTGATGGTGAGTTTAAGGACACGATCTTATTTCAAACACATGGCCGTTTGGTTCAGCGTTTCTTGGAAAGATACGAGATTGAAGAAACCCAAATTATCGAAGAATTATTACAAATTAAGCCCACGGTTTTCTTTGGTAACATCATCACAGATGTAAGTATTCAACCTGGAGAACGTTTGCTTGTAGAATGACCAGATTGGATGGTGTTGTTACAACAAAAAGTGGATTATTTTCTGCCAAGTCAGGAAAAAAAACTCCGAATCAAACTTTGAAATTCGATTTCCTGAATGTGTTTTAATTCAGCTACAAGGTCGGAATTTGTTTGATCAGCTGTTCCCCTTGAAACGGCATCCACAAATCCGAAAGGATCCCAACTTCCAGATCTTACCAAATATGCAAATTCAGGTGACAAACCTCCGTTATCGACCTTTTCTTTCACGTTGCTGTATATGGCTTCATAGGCACCATGGTTCCCTACCCTGTGGAACCAGTATTTGGCATTTCCGTAATCGGGTTCTCTTCGATGCATGATTCCATGCAGAAAACTGCCAGTAGCAGAAGGTATGGATTGGGAGACTGAATGGGAGGCGTCCAGATGGTCATGCCAAAGCAGTGCTGCCGATCTCAACAAATCGATGAGCTCAGAATCGAGATGATGTTCTTTAGCCCAATCCCTGATCTTGGCATTCAGTTCAGAAGCTTGGTCAACCGAAGATCGAACCTCTGGGCCCAGTCCAGGCAAGTCATCAGTTGCAATTAGCTGTAAAAAATTATCTGCCAGATCACCGGTTTGATTGGATGTGCTCATAGATAAAAAGCCTTTCAATTAAATGATATTAGATTGCGATTTGAATTAGATTTGATCCAAAAGCTGGCGAGCTTTTCTTGTCCAAATTCTATCCTTCTTTTGCACAAAGCTGGGAGCATGTTTCTCATCCTCGATCACTTCCTGAAGTTGATAACGGGCCTCACTATTCATACCTTGTTTTTTATAAATCTCCGCCAAAAGGACTCGAGCTTCGGCATAGGTCTGTGTCTCCAATACCTTTTCCAGAGCAGTTTTGGCTTTATCCGTCTGATCGAGACGTGAATAAGCTTGGGCCAATGCCATCAAGGTGGCTCCATAATCGTGTTTGGGATTCTCAGCTACTACCTTCTCTAATAAGACAACTGCTTTCTCGGGCTGATTGAGTTTGATCAAACATTGTCCATAAGGTCCCAGAATGTCGATATCCTCAGAATCGCGCTCATAGGCAGCCCTGTAACATTCCAGTGCCTTGTCCAGTTTGCCTTGTTTTTGATAGATATCACCAAGTTCACCATGGTGGTGCGCTTTATCCAGGTGATGAATCTGATCCTCAAGCTGCTTGATCCTCTCCCGCTCGGCTGCACCAGGCCATTCAAATGACGGTCCACCTTCAATTGCCTTTGCTGCTCGATAAACCATGAAAAAATAAAGCATTGCGGAAAACGCACCAAAGAAAAAAATCAGCACAGCCCATATCCATTCTTCCCGCCGGATGGCGTCAACAAGCATCCAGATTTGGAATCCAGTCATGATCAGGAAAAACGGATTGGTGAGGATTTCCCTCCAATCGTCGAGAATGAAAGCAAAATGCATGTCCTATTTATTCACGGGTAGAGAGTTAAATGCAAGTCAATGACCTAAACCATGTGCATTGTCGCAATGAAAGATCCAAAAATGGCTTACTGAAAAAGAATGATGATCTGGATGTGATACAAATTTTTTCCTGCATATTAAGAGAGCTTTTTGGTAATCGCACCAGCCAATCGAGATTTGCGAATCACACGAAGTTTATGAGTTCCACGACAAATTAATTCATGTTCGTCCATAGCACGCACATCGAAAGAAAACATGTATTTGTCAATGTAAATGATTTTTGCAAAGCACTTGACCAATGCACCTATCGGAGTTGGGGCAAGGTGCTTTATTTCCACGACAACACCTACCGTAGATTCCTCCGGTTCAAGGTAAGGCAAAACAACACCACGAGCAGCATGTTCCAGAAACCACACCAGCCAAGGCGTGGAGAGCACCTCGGGCATTTGATCATCAGCGAAGTCAATGGTGTGCTGGGAAGTCACCTTAAATTGCAATTCTCCTGATTTGCCTATACGGGGACGACCATTCATATTTTGTGAAAAAATAATATCAGAGACTTAAAAAGGCACCCTCCCCATTCCGGTAAAACCAACTTATTAATCGGTAATGGGACCGATGAGCTCAACAAAATTACCATCCGGATCACGAACAACAAGCAACGCATTGGCTCCCCCCAGTGACACAGGAGTGTTACCGAGGAACTTAATTTCCGCTTTTTTCAAACGCTGCATGACTGCAGTCAGATCTTTGACGTGGAGAGTCAGGTAACTGAAGCCAACACTCGAGTGGATGAATGTTTGATCCGGTTTAGCAACCTTTGCTTTTGGGAAAGCCATCATCTTCAAGCGACTTTGTTTTTCTCCTGATGCCAGGACAAAGACACGAGCAACGACTTCCATGTTATCCACCAATCCAATCGAAGTTACTAAATCAGCGGAAGCTGTAAAACCTTTCACTTCTTTGCACCCCAGAACGTTTTTGTAGAAAGATGCTGATGCTTCTAAATCATCAACTACGATGCCTAAATCCAATGCGGGTGAGGAAAAAATCTCCTCTGATTTGTCTGTGTCTGCATTTAAACCGGATAAAACCATGCTGAACAAAACAAGCAAAACGGCTGTGATACATCGACGGAAAATCAACACTCGAAATATGGATTTCATGCCCCGTGAAACTACCGACCTGGAATACGAGTGCAAGCCCGGAATCCAAGCAGTTGCAAAGCGCAGAAAAACCATCACGAAACAGGATCTTTGAGGGGGCCAGGCTTGAGGGCAGGATGACCCGACCAGGCCGGCTTCTGAGGTTGGTTCATTTGAATAAAACTTTCCAGAAACCCTCGACTTATGTCAGTTCCTTCGGGGGCCAAAGCATGGTGTGCCTCCTTTAATTTATAAAATGGAATCGAAGGATACCTGTGGTGTATCCAGTGATAACCTTCATTGTGTTTGAAGAAATTATCCAGAGCCGAGAGATTTGATCTGGCCCCGCTGCGAGTGTTGTAATGCTCCTCGATTTCCGACCAATATTGATAAATAGGGAAAGACCAAATCAGTGGAATAAACCAGTATAAAAACACCAGATCCAGGATACCCAAATAGGAAGCGAAACCAATGACGGGGAGCCAAAACAGAGCAAGCTGCCGACGACTGGAGCTGGTATCAAAATCAGGACCGCTCTTCAGATAGTACAAGGTAGGCCCCCCTAAAAACGGTTTGATAAACCAGATAAATACCAAATTGGGTTTTTTCTCAAACAATCCATATCGACGATAATCTTGCATGGTAATGTCGGAATCCCCCATCAGATCCATATGATGCGGGTGATGCTCTCCTTGAAAACCTTTCAGTGTTTGAAAAAACGGGTAAGCGTATAGACATTGTAGATAATGGTGCCATTGACGATTAGAAAACAGATTGTAGTGGGAGGCTTCATGTAGAAGAGCTTCCCCCAGGCAAAACTGTATATAGCCGATGAACCAAATCGCAACGATGTCAAACCACCACTTGTCCACCCAAAGGGCTAGAGCAACCGCGCCTGCAATGAAAAGCCAATCACGCATGACAGCCAAGAGGCCGCGAATTGTGCTTCGCTCACAAAAATCTTTTGGATTTGATTTGTTCTCCACGGTAACTTTTCAATCTATCAGGTCCGTCATCCACCGACGAGTTTTCGGTTTTCCGCTTGATAGAAAAGCGGGAAGAGGTTCATAAAAAAAGAAACCGGTTTTGACAAGAATCGATCCAATGAAACCTAAAATCTCTTTTAAGAACAAATTTGCAAATTTTGATGTGGCACCAATGTGTGTCTTTTTTTCAGTGTTGATTGCATTGGGTTGCCTTCAAGGATGCGGCCGCCCACAAAACCAGGCACCAGTAAATCAAAGTCAGAATCAGCAACAAAAAACACTCATCATGACAGTGAATGGGCCGCTTCAATATATGGCAGAACGCCTGGTTGATCCATCTTGGGCCGAAGTTGTCTTTCCGGCTGATGCCTCTGTCGTTGACCCGGCTTTTTGGAATCCGAGTCCCGCAATCATCCGACAATATCAAGAAGCAGATCTGATTTTGCTCCACGGAGGCGACTACGCTCAATGGGTAAAAACCTCGAGTTTGATGACATCTCGCCTTCATGACACTTCAGAAACATTCAGGGATCGCTTTATCTTGATGGAGGACGCAATTGTACATCAACACGGACCGGAGGGAGAGCATTCACACGAAGGATACGCAACAACTACCTGGCTGGATTTCGAATTAGCGATCATGCACGCAAATTCAATCTATGAAGCATTAAAAAAACGTTGGCCTGAAAACTCGGATACATTGGAGAAAAATCATTCATTACTTGTTGAAGACCTCCAGAAACTCCATGGGGCGATGAAGACCGTTTGCAATCGAATGGGCAATATACCTTTACTGGCTTCACACCCAGTCTATCAGTATGCTGAAAGAGCCTATCAACTGAATTTGCATTCATTACATTGGGAACCTGATGCCACCCCAGAAGAAAAAGAGTGGTTGGCATTGGATGCATATCTAAAGGAAACACCTACTGAGTGGATGATTTGGGAAGATACTCCCAATGAGGAGACTCAAAATAAACTGGAAGAGCGTGGAATCCAGTGGATTGTCTTTCGCCCGCAAGGAGGGACCGTGAGCAATGGCAACTTTTTGTCAGTGATGAAAAGAAACATTGGATCATTGGCATCCATCAAGCCATGAGTCGAATAATGGAATAAGCAATCATCCCGGATGCGGGGAGTCCGGAAATGAGGCCACCATTAGTTGAAAACGACTCCCTTTCGTTGGTAAGTAGGTACGTCCAGATTGACGGAATTATAAAAAGTGGGGTCAGTATCGGCGAAGCGACCACTTTTTTTACCTCCAAGATTCAAAAAGGTTTGAAAATACCTTTTACCCCCGCGCTTGGAACGTTTGGATGACGACGGAGGTGACATTGGATGGATCGATTCAACAGCGGTGCTGGATTCTGTCTCGGTTTCAGGCAAGACAAAGGTCTCATCCACAGCTTCTTCCTGCTCGGAGTCTGGAGTTGGATTTTTCTTTTTTTCAATCTCAACAGGAAATGAATCCTGTGTTCCCTTGGAGACGACCTCTTTGACTGGCAAGGAAGTGGGTTTGGATCCTGAAAAATGTGCACTGACTATGCTGACATGAAGGTGATCTTTTACGTCCCCTTTGACGGAAGTACCAACGACAAGAGATTTATCTGACGGAAGATACTTTCTGACGTATCGTTTGACTCGATCAACATCCTTAAAGGTCAGACTCTCATCCCCTGTCACCTGAAGCAAACAGGCATCAGCCAACT
The DNA here is from genome assembly GCA_964342825.1 of uncultured Verrucomicrobiota bacterium. GTDB lineage: Bacteria > Verrucomicrobiota > Verrucomicrobiia > Limisphaerales > AAA164-E04 > AAA164-E04. The sequence goes on along the minus strand of CAYFHO010000013.1, from coordinate 64,631 downwards.
TCAAGGCCCCGCCATTCTCCATTTGAGGATGAGCCAGTAGAGCATCGACCGCCAATTTGACTCGATCCTCACCATCAGCCTGGGCCGAAGCAAAAAGTCCCTTAACGTGATGGCCTTGAAAAATGTTTTGGAGATGGGAAACACGTATATTGGTCAAACCATCAGCGTGAAGCATGCCCCAAACCCCTTCCAAAGCCTCTGCAAGGCAGCGTCGACTGAGCTCAAAAGCTTCCTTGAGCTTGAAAGGTGATGTCTGCTTTTTGAGGTAGGATTGATTGGGAAGTGCAATCACTGCATCTGCTTTCTCCACAATATGATTCAATGATTTCTCAGCAGCCATCTTTTTGTCTTCGCCTTCCATGTCGAAAGGCAAGGAAGCAACCACCAACACCAGGCTTTTCTGTTTTCTGAGAGTTGTGATCACCCTTGAAATCATCTCACCGGTAAATTCCCCCCCCAATCCGGCTACAATGACAGCCCATTTGGAGGCTCCACCCAATTCGACTGGATTCGGTAATGTAGCAGTTTGAGGATTTGCATCCGATTCGTCGTAATACCTCATGTTGCCCTCTCCATCACACAAAAAGGTCAAAGCTGAGGATTGAAGATTGTCGAATAGCGATGGGTCATTGTTGAGAGCAACCCCATTAAAAGCAAATTTGCCGCGGATTAAAATTGAGTCCAAAACCAGACACCCCATTTTACCAATCCCAATCAACCGATCCATTCCATGGTTTGCCTTACTTTGGTTGTCGTTGGATTCTGAAAAAAGAAAATCGTTCATAACGGCGGATGAGTGAGAATTTTAATGTTCAATGCGAAGCAAATTTTTAAGACGCTGTTTCAGCGGAACTCGTTCAGATGCTGCTTCTTTTTGGCGGGCAAGGTCGAAGGCTCCAAATTTGAGCAATCCCAGAGCAGTTGCGTATTCAGGTCGTTCTATGATAGTGCTCGGACCATGCAAGTTAACGCCCGAACCCACCTGAACAGGTAGATCAAGAACCTTACTGGCCAGAGTGCAAATCTCAGGAATGTAGGCGCCACCCCCGCAAAGGACAACACTCTGGGCCATGTCAGCCACATCACATCGATCCATTTCTGCTGCGATAATCGCAAAAATTTCTTTCAATCTTTCCGACATGATACGGTGGAGGTTTTCGATGTGAACACGTCGGTCCACCAACCCCGATTCATTGATCAGCTCACGGACCTGACCGCGTGCAGCTTCCGAGACAATGGCTGAACCAAATTTGATTTTCAAATCTTCAGCTCGTTTGAAGGAACAACCAAGTCCTGTAGCCAAATCCTGGGTTACGTGATCTCCTCCAACTGCGAGCACTCCTGAATGACATACCACACCTCGGGAGCAGATAGCATAATCCGTGGTGCCACCTCCGATGTCGATAACAAGGGCACCTTCTGCTTTTTGGGGTGGACTTAAAACTGCCAGAGCGGAAGCCAGTCCATTGAATGCGATGTTTTCCGCTTCAAGCTTCATTCGGCGTAACAACTGCACCGGGGCATGAAGACAATCCTTATAACCTTGCACCGCATGCAAGACAACGCCCAGATCTGAGCCTACCATTCCTACGGGAGAATGAAGCATTGGCTGGCCATCTACTCTATACTGCTGACGGATCACATGAATCATATGCTGCCCCTGGGCAAGATTGAACCGCCGTGCGTTACTCATGACATCATCAATATCATCTTCAGTGATACATCGATCCAGGGAGGCGATGGCATGTGATCCGGTATAGTTATTGGACGTGATGTGTTGTCCCGTGACACCAAGGTAAATCCGGTGCAACTCTCCGTCTGCTTTTTCTTCCGCTGCTTTAACAGCCAGACGAATATCGTTGTAGGCCAGTTTAGGATCGACAATCTGCCCTTTGAGAACACCTCGCGAAGGAGCCTGGCCAAAACCAACAATGTTTATTGCCTCTGATTCATTGAGTTCAGCAACGATGGCAACCACTTTGGAGGTACCAATTTCAAGAGCTGTAATGAGGGAGTCTTGTTTAAACATCCACATGATTTAAATCTGGAACACGGTTTCGATGAAAATTTTTATCCGACTGCATAGCCTCCTCAGGCACCCATTCGTATGGCATGTTGTTGGTAATACTCAAGTCAAGGTAGGCAAGTCGCCTGCCTATCTGGCGACCGAATTCCATGACCTGCATCCACTTGGACAGCTGCGGTTCAAATTCATGGTGACCAAACAAGATGGTCTGACCATCCTGCGTCTGAACTTTAAGGAGGTCATTATCTGAAATATCAATGCTCACAATTTTCTGAAAAGAATTCAAAGATGACCGTCGAAAAGTGCTCAACCAATCCAAAGCGGATTTTAAACGTTGATCCTCAACCTCCTTACCGATGTGATATTTAATATCGGATGCTCCCTTGATTTCGGGTAATTGCTGCCATTGCAGGCGCAAGGCAACCGGGATTTCTCCCTGACGGGGCACGGACATGACGACTCCCTCCTCATCAAGAAGCAGTGTTACCAATTTAAGGTCTGCATTGGGTTGGCCATCCAATTGAAGAAGTCGGATTCTAGCTTTAGGTCTTCGTTCACGGACGTGGATGCTTAAGGTTTCGGGAAAAACTCGCTCAACCGAGGCTTCGGCAACGAAGGGTGAGAGTTCTAAATTCCGTTTGATCTCAGCCAGATGAAAAGCCAGCAAGTTGTCCCCTGCTTTGAGACCCGTCCATTGAATCAACACCTTTTGAGGTATCACCCCCTGAGAACGCACTTGAAACCGCTGAAGCGAAAGAGAGCGGTTGCTCCAAACATAGTTCTCCAAAAACATCTGAATCCCTCCCTGCAACAACCAGACAAGGAGCGCCATTGTACCAAGGTACCCGCCCACTCGACTGATCCGCTTCAGCCACCGACGCCGACGCTCACGACGCTGACACCCCAGACCGAGGTCTTCTGAATCGGCAGGGGCGCTGAATGGCGATTTGGAGGATTTGAAAAGCATGTTTTGTTAAATCTTTGTGACTGGCGGAAGGGGTACTTTTTTCGAATGGCGGGACAATGCATCTTCGATCATCCATTCACACAGTTGTTCAAAACCCATCCCTAGAGCGGAGGCAGCCATGGGCAATAAACTCGTGGCGGTCATTCCGGGCAAAGTATTCACCTCAAGCAGAAGAGGATTACCTTGATCCAAAAGAATATCCACACGCCCATAACCAACACAACCCAGTGCATGGAAAGCTTTCAGTCCCAGTTCCTGGCAACGTTCAGTGGTAACTTTATCCAATTCAGCAGGACAGGTATAGACAGTTGCTCCTGCGGTGTACTTGTGTTCATAATCATAGGCAGCGTCATTGTTCGGGCAGATCTCGACAACAGGACAAGGTTTGCCCCCCATAATCCCAACGGTCAGTTCGCGTCCTTGAATATATTTTTCGACCAAAGCCTCCTTGCCATACTTCAAAACATTCTCCAGAGCCTCCTTCCATTGCCCCTTATCTTTGACGAAATGCAGGCCCACACTCGAGCCTTGGCAAATGGGTTTGACGACTAATGAATCGCACAACCCAACAGGCATTTGAGAATCAGCGGAATTGACGGTTACGAATTCAGGTGTTGGCAGTCCTCGTTCAATGAAAATGCGTTTGGAGGCCAGTTTATCGAAAGCAAGACGGCTGGATTCAGGTCCGCTCCCTGTGTAGGGCAATCCCATGGATTCAAGTGCCGTCTGCACTTCTCCATCCTCTCCGAATGTTCCATGCAGGGCTAAAAACACTACATCGATACCTTTGGGTATGTTGAAAGCACCCTCTTTGGGATCGACTGAAATGACCGAATGACCTACCGATTCAAGAGCCTTCACCACAGCACGCCCAGAGGCCAGGGACACCTCCCGTTCTTCTGAGGGTCCGCCCATCAATACAGCAATATTTCGGATGGCTCTCATTCTCCAATCACCTGCACTTCCACTTCCAGGTCTATACCACGTTCCTGCTTGGCTCGGTCTCGAACAATCTGAATCAATGCAAGCACATCCGTTGATGTTGCATTTCCCCGATTCACAATAAAATTGCCGTGAACCTCTGAGATCATTGCATCTCCAACTCTGGTACCCTTTAATCCAAGCTCCTCAATCAATTTGCCTGCAGGAATTTGGTTTGGGTTTTTAAACATACAGCCGGCACTGGATGCAACTGGTTGAGATTGACGACGGCGTTGACCGTAATCATCCATGGTCTGTTTGATCGTAGCTGGATCCGCATGCGAACCTTCAAAAACTGCCTCCAGAGCAATGTGCTCCTTTAGAAGCGGGCATTGGCGGTATCGTGACTCGACTTCCCCGGCTGCCCATTCATGAACGACACCTTGACGATCCATCGTGGTCAATTGAACCAAGGATTCAAAAGCACAACTTTGCATGGCCCCCGCATTCATACGCAACGCACCCCCAACGCAACCTGGAATCCCTTCGAAAAATTCCAATCCGGACAAACCTGCCTTGCGAGCAGTTTCGGAAACCAGTTTCAAGCGGACACCCGCCCCACAAATCAGTCGGGTCCCCTCTACCCTGACCTCTGAGAAACCAGGGTGAGCCAATGAAATGACCACCCCTCGAATGCCCCCCTCCCGAATCAACAGGTTGGATCCACGCCCAAGCATGGTCACAGGCAGGGAGTTCTGTGAAGCCCAACTGAGAATCTCGGTCAGGTCTTTGCGTGTAGCCGGTTGAACAAAAAAGTCTGCAATCCCTCCGACCTTGAGTGTTGTTTTGGGCCCCAGTGGCTCGTTTACCTTCAGCACGGCAGATTGGGTCAATCTTGCTCGCAATGAAGCTTCTTGAGGTACCGCGTCCATGGTTTCTTGTTGTTTTAAAATGTCAGCCAAATTCCATGCAGCAGAGGTGATAGTCCCGGCACCAAAAAACACAACCCAATCTCCAGGTTTGAGCTCATTCTGAATGATCTTGGGCAAAGTCTTTAATTCGGAATGAAAGGTGGACATCATCCCTCGCCTTTGCAGCTGTTCCACCATGGATTGTCCAGACACCCCTGGCAAGGGATCTTCGTGTGCGGCGTAAATATCGGTCAACCATATCTTATCAGCCGTGTCAAAGCATTGAAGAAACTCAGGCATCAAGCTGGCGGTTCTAGAGTAACGATGTGGCTGAAAAGCAACCAAAAGTCGTCCTGGAACAAGAGGGCGGATGGAATTTAAGGTGCTTTGAATTTCAGTGGGATGATGTCCGTAATCATCGATCACAACATTTTCAACACTTTCAAAAACCCTTTGCTGACGTCGGTCCGCTCCCTTGAAATTTTTGATCGCAGCCCTGACTGCCTCCAGTTCAAATTCAAGTTCCAAAAGCAATGCAATCACAGCTGTTGCATTCAACACATTTTCCACACCAAAGAGGCTGATTTGAAACTCGCCTAAAGACTGCCGCCCTCTTTTAAGTCGAAAGGTATGATAGGAGCGGCCCTGGGATGCTGGCTGATGGGATTCAATCTGATAGACGGCCTCGGGTGAGAATCCGTAGGATATGGCCCGCTCTCTCCCCATGAACAATTCTCTGAGACGCGAGTCATCCATGCAATAAACTCGAAAACCTTTAACCTGCTCACCAAACTGTCCAAAAACTCGAACAACCTCATCCATCGAGCCAAAGTAATCCATATGTTCCTGATCAATATTCAGGCAAATGGCGTGGTCAGGCTCAAACTGAAGCAAACTTCCATCGCTTTCATCTGTCTCTATGACCATGAAAGGTTTTCCAACTTGAGATGCGTCCGTTGGATGAAGAGGGGCAATGTGATTTCCCTGCCTGACCAACTGGGCAACTCGCCCCCCAATGGCGTGAGACATGGGTGCATTCAGATTCTGCAGTGCAAAGGCCAAAAGCGAAGAGGTCGTTGTTTTTCCATGCATCCCGGCCACGCATAAAGATTGCGAACGGCGCGTCAAAGCACCCAATAAAGCAGCCCGGTGCACGATGGGAAGCTGATTTAAGCGAGCCCGTTCATATTGCGGGTTGTCCTCGGGTATGGCCGAGGAAAGGATCATCAACTCAGGTTCGGAAGTTTCAAGATGTTCAGGCGGATGCCCGATGGCAATGTTTGCTCCACGTAACTTGAGATCTTCGAGACAAGTTTTTGCATGCAAATCCGAACCGGCTACTCGATACCCGGCATCCAAAGCGAGGTGAGCCAGCCCATTCATGCCGCAACCACCAATTCCAACAAAGTATAATTTGGCTCCAGGATTTTCCTGCAACCAATGATCCAGTTGAAATGGTGATTCAATCATCATGATATCGAATACGCCTTCTTTAAATCTCCCGATTCTGCTGCTTCAGAGTTTCGGTCTTTCAAAGAACCCTGCTTTTCAGTGGTCATGTCCTCTTCCGTAGCCAATCCTAGTCTTGTCAGGATGTGCGATACAATCCGGTTTGCGGAATCAGGAAAATCCAAATGACCCAGAGCTTGTTGAATCGTTTGTCGTTTCTTTTGGTCAACCAACAAAGTTTTTATCCTCAAGGTCAGGATCTCTGGATTTGCGTCGGATTCTTCCAGGCAAAATGCAGCACCTGCTCCCTCCAATGTGTGAGCATTTTTTAATTGATGCCCATCAACGGAACTTGGAAAGGGTATCAATAAACTTGGAAGTCGCGTAGCAGCAAGTTCGGCCATAAAGGAGGCTCCCGACCTACCCAACGCCGCATCGGCCGCACCTAAAGCCAAGTCCATACGATTAAAAAAAGGATGAATTTGTGCGACGATACCATTCTTCTCATAAGATGCCCGAATGTCATCCTCGCTGTCGTGCAAGCCGCACAAATGGAGGACCTGAATGTTGGGGATAGCTTCTTTAAGAGAAGGCTGACTGTTGATGACAAGGCGGTTGATTCCCAATGCTCCTTGACTGCCCCCCGTTACCAAAAGGACGGGATGTTTGGGATCAAATCCGAGTTCTCGACAACAATGTTCTCGATTCAAGAGCCTCAGAGATTCCCTGACAGGAGTTCCTGTCACCTGACACTCGAGTCTGGAAACAGAGTCTCTGGCACAATCAAAACCCAGGAAAACTTCATCGGCCCATCTGGATAACTGGCGGATGGCGCGACCTGCGACGGTATTACTTTCATGTAAAAATACACGTCGATTCTGGAGCCGAGCGATCAAAACCGGCGCAAGACTGGTAAATCCTCCCATTGCCAAGACTGCATCTGGTTGGTGAACGTTTAAAGCAGAGCGACAGGCTACCAGGCCCTTCACCAATCGACCCGCAAACCTGAGTCTCGTTCCCCGCTGCCATGCGGCTGAAGGTAAAACGATGGATGGATGATCAATCCTTGCCGATGCTTCGCGGTCTACCCTTTTGTCCGAAAGAACCAAAATGGCTTGATGCCCCTTATCTCGAAGCGCATCTGCAATCGCCACACCTGGGAACAAATGTCCCCCAGTACCACCGCACGCGATGGCAACTTTCAAAGGATTGGGCTGTGGTTTTAATTTGAATTTCATGCGCGGAGCAAATCCTGGGACTCAACTGGCGCCGGACCCTTTTGCCCCATCGACTGAACGGAATGATTGGCAATACTGATCAACAGCCCAACGCCTGCCATCATGAACAAAAGATTAGACCCTCCATAACTGATGAAAGGAAGTGAAAGTCCTTTATTGGGAAGTGTATTCGTCACGACCGCCATATTGATCACGGCCTGCATCCCGATTAAAAAAGTAATTCCGGCAGCTGTTAAAAATCCAAATCGATCTCTGGCATTCCAAGCTATAAACAAACCACAGATCACCAAAACAACGAAAACAGCGATGACCGCAATCGAAATAAACATCCCCATTTCCTCTCCGATCACGGCGAAAATAAAATCAGTCTGCTGCTCCGGTAAGTAATTGATCTTTAAACGTCCATTACCCAAACCCAATCCATCAAGTCCTCCCGAACCAAAAGCCAGCAGCGATTGCCAGATTTGATAAGCATGCCCCTGTTTGTATTTCTCGGGATCCAACCAGGCCATAAGGCGATTTCCCGGGGTCTCCTGTGTTGCAAAAATAAAGGCTAAGCCTGCAACCCCAATCACAACCAACAAAAGGAAACCTGACCACCTGGAGCCTGCGAGTAATAGAATAACTGCCGTCAGTGAACCTATGAGAATGGTCGTTCCTCGATCAGGTTCTATGAAGATCAGATAGAGCATGATTCCAATTGGAACCAGCGGATAAAGGAACCCAAAAGACCAGGATTTCATTTTATCCGCGTATTTTTCACCATACCATGCAAGAAAAACAATGGTGGCTATCTTGGCCAACTCAGATGGCTGAAAACTAACCATATCCCTGAAGACAAACCATCTTCGGGCATGATTTCGAACAGAACCAAAAACAAAAATAAGTGCCAGAAGTATGACGGCTACCGTAAAAATCCAGGGAGCATGGCGTTTGACCCATGAATAATCTTTCCAAGCCAGGAAAAGTGCCCCACCAAATCCCAGGACCACCCATACTACATGTTTAAGTAGAAGGTAGGGGCCTTCATTGTGCATGCTGGCACTGTACAGCATGACGGAACCAAAAGTCAGCAGGAGAGCGACACAAAGAATCAGCAGGTAGGCAGCCTGCTTGACACTGTAACTCTTTGCATCGAATTCACTCATGAGTCCCAAGCCATCATGACCAAAGATTCCAAAAACATCCTACTTTCCAGAGGCAACATTCTTGATTGGAATCTGCAATTTCTGCCCCGGGTGAATGATGTGTGTACGAATGTTATTTGCGTTCCGGAGATTGTTTAAGGTCACCCCATGAGCCCTTGCTATTGCACTGAGAGAATCACCCGCTTTCACCACATAGGTTTTACCGCTCGTGGCAACAGGTTTTGATTTGGGTGTATCCGCTTTTTTGGCAAGAAGTGCCGTGCCACTTGGAACAACCAATTTATATCCCACCCTTAATCTTCTGGGATCGACACCAGGATTGGCTTCAAGAAGATCTTTCAGAGTTGTCTGGTATTTTCTGGCGATTCGAGACAATACGTCACCGGGCTGTACCTCATGCTCCACCAAACCGGTTTTAGCGGGTGGAGTTTGAATTTTGGCAGTATCAATTGTGTTGATAGGATTCTCCGAGATAGGAGCATTTTCACCCTCTACAGGTTGACCGGTTTGGTCCTTGATCACCCAATTGTCAGGAATTTCGGAATCCAATTCGTTGGATGCACTGGGAGCAACCACACTGGCTGGGTCCTGCTTGATCGGTTCCCCAATGTTGCCGGACTTGTCAATGGGCATGCTCAATGCATCATGATTACTGACAAATTCCCCATAAAGTTCCTTTTCGTCACTGGGACTGACATCATTGCTCTTTTCCGTTCCGAGAGGTTGAGTCGGATTTTCCCCTTCACTATTAGATGCTACAGAGTCTGCATCGGGTTTACACCCCTGCATGAGCAGGAGCCCCGTAATGGGGAGAACATGGGCGGCGACGATGACAAAGACAGTGGATAGCACCTTGGTTTTTCGGTGCTGCAATTGCTCCAAAGGGGAGCCGGATGGAATGAGCGGACTGTGGTCTTTCATGGGAACTTTAATTTATCACATTTTGAGTATAATTCTTAAAAAATTCGTATTTGGTTTTATCCATACCAATGGTCAACAGATCACGGGCCATCAATGGTCCGTTTGGGCATTTTCAGTATTACTGGGAACGACATCGTCAGCCTGACTCATGGCTCCCGAAGAGCTTTCTCGGGCTTCAAGTTGGGACACGGCTTTCCGGAACACTTCTCCCCGGTGTTCAAAATTTTTGAACATGTCCAAACTGGCACAAGCGGGTGATAATAATACGACGTCTGAGGGTAAGGCTTTACTCGCTGCTACACCCACAGCTTCTACCAAGTCATCGCAAAGCTGACAAGGCGCAAATAAACTCCATGCAGCTCTCATCCTCTCCCGTGATTTGCCTATCAAAATGGCACCCTTAACTTTTTGAGAGATCAAGGGGCCGAGATCATGATGCTGCAATCCCTTATCCTCTCCACCAGCAATCAGCCATACATTGGGCTCCCCTGCCTTGGCTGAGGGTAACGCCCGCAATGCCTGGGCTGTTGCATGAGGATTGGTGGCCTTTGAATCGTTGATATATTTGACCCCATTTACTTCGCGCACCATCTCTCCTCGATGAGCTGGAACCTTAAATGTTTGGATGGCCTGCTTCATGGCATCTAGTGGAATGCGCAAGACGCGTCCGACCAGAAGTGCCGCCATGATGTTTTCGGCATTGTGAGGACCGGACAGCTCACAATCGGCCATATTCAATAAAGGTCCGGACCAACCTTCAACGCGACTGATCAAAAGCCCTCGATCCAAAAAAACATCAGCACGACGATTCTCAGCACTGAATGTGATCAGTTTGCCCGGCATACGTACCCCCAGGCTGCGCAGTTTAGCCATGGCTTCACTCTGGATAATTCCCCAGTCGTGAGGTTGCTGATTTTGAAATAAGCGAGCTTTGATCCTGCAATATTCGTCGAAAGACCCGTGTCGATCCTGATGATCCGGAGCAAGATTTAAGAGTATTCCGATGGAGGGCCTGTAAAACTGAGTGGTTTCCAGTTGATACGAGCTCACCTCAAGGGTCAGAAAATCCAAAGACCTTGTTTGATCCAAAATGGAACAAAGGGGTAATCCGATGTTTCCTGCTACTGCCGTATTGCGTTGACCTGATTCAAGAACCTTACTGACAAGTTGGGTGGTGGTGGTCTTTCCATTGGTCCCTGTGATTCCAATATTCAGACAATCGGCAGCCTGATACCCTAACTCCAATTCTCCAATACACGGAATATTTCGTTTCCTGAGCTCGAGAGTGATTGCAGCGTTCATAGGGACACCAGGACTCAGCACGGCCAATTCAAAAGCCTCTGTTGGAAGATCTTCTTTCCCTACAATGACCTCTACCCCTTTTGCTTTCAAAACCTCGGCCATCTTTTTGACATGGGCATTCGAATTCGAATCCAAAGCCCATACCTTGGCTTTTTGCGAAACGAGGAAATCCACGGCGGCAATTCCACTTTTCCCAAGTCCAACGACCAATATTTTTTTATTTTTCCAGTCAGCCATGTTTTGCGATTTTCAATAAGGGAAGTTCAGCGAATTTTGAGAGTTAATAGGGCCAGACTCGCGAACAAACCTGTCAAAATATAGAACCGGGTCACCACTTGTGTCTCTTTCCATCCCAATTGTTCGAAATGATGGTGGATGGGAGCACGCAGAAAGATGCGCTTCCCAACCCCGGTTCGTCTTTTATGATATTTAAAGTAACTGACCTGCAGCATCACGGACAGAGCCTCAGCCACAAAAACTCCACCGGCAATAACCAGGATCAGTGGTTGATGGATCAAAACGGCCATGATCCCCAAAGCGCCTCCAAGAGCCAGAGAGCCGGTATCCCCCATGAACACCTGTGCAGGGTGACAATTGTACCAGAGAAATCCGACGGATGCCCCCAACATGGCTGCGCAAAACACGGTTAACTCTGAGGCCCCGGCAACGTATGGGACCTGCAGATAGGTTGCCCATTTGATGTTGCCAGCAATGTAGGTTAGGGCAACAAACACGCTGGTCACAATAATGGTGCAGCCAATGGCCAGGCCGTCTAAGCCATCCGTCAGATTCACCGCATTCGAGCTGCCCATGATGGCGGTCAGCGTCAAACCGAAACCGATCAATGCCGCACCTTCAAGAATGGGAGTTTTGAAAAATGGAACCATGATATCCTCCACCAAGGGTCGGGTCGCAGGAACCAGCCAAAGGTAACCGGCAACCGAACAACCCAAAATCAATTGGACCCAAAGTTTGACTTTGGATTTTACACCTTCTCCGTCTTGCTTGGTCACTTTGAGGTAATCGTCGTAAAATCCCAAAGCAGACAAAACGATCAGGGATAGCAGGCATAACAAAATGAGCGCATTTAATTGAGCCCATAAAATCACTGCCAGATCCATAGAAAGCACAATGAGAACTCCACCCATCGTAGGTGTTCCACGCTTGTCGGTGACTCTGACGGTTCCTCCAGCCTGTTCGGATTTGTCTGCGTAATATTGACGAAACTTCAAATCCTTCAGCCATCGAATCACCATGGGGCCGAATACCCAGCTAAACACCAGGGCTGTGATCGCAGCTCCAATACTACGGACAGATATATATCGAAAAACGCGCAAGGGAGACAGCGTGTCTTCCCAGGCGGTTCCTGCAGCCCATTCCAGGATATATTGATGGAGATAATAAATCACAGGAACATCCCCCCCAAGCACGCGGTGAAAGAGGGCGAAGACTTTGTGGAACCGTTGGAAAAGTTCTCTTCGTCAACTGAATGCCCGTCTTCTTTTGGTTCCGGGTTTTCGAAAGCGCTCCGTAATTGTTCAACCAATCCCTCCAATTTTGCACCTCGAGATGCTTTGAAGAGGATCTGATCTCCATGAGAGATGATCGATCGCAGTTCATTAAATGCATCTTGATTTGATGCAAAATTCAGAGCATTGGAGTGACCTTTTGATTTGGCCGAATCTACCCATGCGTCAGGGCCTTCACCGACACCCACCAATAAATCAATTCCCAGATTCACCGCTTTGTCAGCCAGCCGTTGATAAACAGCGGAAGCATGATCCCCCAATTCATTTAACTGCCCCAGGACCATGACGGTTCGAGATTTCTTACCAGCAACCCCGCAAAAAGTTTCCATGGAAGCTAAAACTGAATCTTCGTTGGCGTTGTAGGCATCATTCCAAAAGGTGGCCACTTTTGTTTGGAACACTTCCATGCGCATACCGGGCATCTTCACCTTGGACAATCCTTCCGTTACCTGCTCAGGTGAGAGTCCCAGCTCAATGGCCATGGCAAAAGCCAATCCTGCATTGACAGCCTGATGTCGACCAGAAACGGGTATGATAAAAGTAGATTGTATTCCCAGTTCATCGTTGGAGATTTGACACTGGGTGGATTGCTGCGAGGTACTCAATTTGGAGAGACGCCAATCGGAACTTTCCGAAAACCCAACGGTGATCAATCGAGCAGCCGTTCGCTTCGCCAAATGAGAAAACCAGGGCGAGTCCGAATTCAGGAATAAAACCCCATTTTCCGGTAGTGCTTCAGCTAAACATCCCTTTTCCTGAGCGATGGCTTCCACAGATCCAAAGTTACCGATGTGGCTTCCTCCCACTGATGTAATGATGGCATGAGTGGGCTGAACCATGGAGGACAAATGTGCAATCTCTCCGGGGTGATTGGTTCCTATTTCCAAAATGGCAGCCTGGTGTTCATCCGACAAATCTAAAAGCGTCAATGGAACCCCGACGTCGTTATTAAAACTGGCGGGACTGGATAACACCTCCCCACCTTGGGACATGGCTCCCTTCAGCAGCGCCTTGGTGGATGTCTTTCCATTGGACCCTGTAATGCCGATGACGGGAATCTGGAATTGAGTTCGATACCAATGCGCCAGTTGCCCCATGGCCTTTCTTACATCAGGAACATCGATCAATGGAAATTTCGGCAACCCACTTGGCAAAGCATTTCGGGTGACCAATGCTCCTGACAAGCGGGAAACCATTTCCGGTGTCATGAACTGGTGTGCATCAAAACGATCTCCTTTTAAAGCGATAAAAAGCTCACCAGGTTGGACAGCTCTTGAGTCCGTTGAAATTCCTTGAATGGACTGATCCTGATTTGCGAAAAACAAATCGCCTCCACAAGCTTGGGCAATTTCCCCTAATTTAATCATTCGCATTTCAGCTTGCCCTCCTCTCTTCAATCGCCTCCAAAGCCTCATAACCCATGGCAGACAATGCCTCTATGGCAGTTGCTTTGTCATCAAAAGGAACGACCGTGTCAGCAAATTCCTGATAGGTTTCATGTCCTTTGCCGGCAATTAGAACCACGTCTCCGGGTTGAGCCTCACGCAATGCCGTTTCTATGGCTTCCCTCCGATCTACCAGAACTCTGACGCCTTCTGACCGAACCGACAGGTAACCAGCCTCAACATCCTGGGCAATGGATTCCGGAGCTTCTTTTCGGGGATTGTCACTGGTGATCCAAGTGAGATCTGCCCATTGGGCAGCAACAACTCCCATCTTGAATCGCTTGCCCGAATCACGGCTTCCACCACATCCAAAAACACAATGAAGTCGGTGCTTTGCCAGAGGTTTCATGGTCGTCAGGACATGATAAAGGGCATCCTCGGTATGAGCATAATCAATAAACAATGAGAAGGGTTGCCCACAATGAACGGGTTCCAGGCGACCTGGCACAGGAGGCATGGTGGACAAAGCTTGCTTGAAATCTTCCGGCTCCATCCCAAGTTCGAAGGCAATTGCAGCAGATGCCAGAATGTTTGACACATTATGACGTCCAATCAATGGCACCAGACAAGTCACAGGTTCTGCAGATTTTCCGTGAAGCAAAAAACGCGTGTAACCTGAAGCCAGATCAACGTCCCTGGCCAGCAAGTCGGGATGAAAGGCTGGTTCCTGGCCGAAAGTCCGGATTCGGCGGCCCTGCAACACCCCTTGAAGTCTTCTCCCGTGCGCATCGTCGACATTAACTATTCTCAGTGCGGAGGATGCTGCACCTACGGTCCCATCGAGCAGCATCTGCTTTGTCTTGAAGTAGGTTTCAAGATCCTGGTGATAATCAAGGTGATCTCGTGTGAGATTGGTGAACACCATGACACGGAAGGGAATACCTGAAACCCTTTTTTGGTCGATGGCATGGGAACTGACCTCCATGACGCAGACGGAGCATCCGGCCTGAACCATTTCATGCAACAATCGCTGTAATTCGATTGCGTCTGGTGTGGTGCGTTGCGCAGGGATCTGGCGCGAGCCAATCTCATACCGAACGGTTCCAATCATGCCAACTTCCTTACCCATCGACCGAAGCAAATGGCTGGTCATAAAAGCAACCGAAGTTTTGCCGTTGGTGCCCGTGATTCCAATCATGTCCAGTTTGCGGGCAGGATAATCATAGAACCAAGCGGCAATGGACGACATGGCGCTGCGGGCGTCTTCCACCAGAATGAAAGGAACTTTATCTGTCCAACTCTGGATGATGGATTCTTCTCGGTCAACGACGATGGCCGCCGCCCCCTTTTCCAGAGCTGACAGAATAAAATCATTCCCATCATGCCGGGTACCTGAGAGCGCAATGAAAAGCGATCCGGGCAGGACGGTTTTTGAATTCTGGGTGATACGATTGATCGCTCCAACCGAACGGCCATGAATTTCTTCATAGGGCAGCACCGAAAGCAAGGATTCCAAAACTTTTACCATGATTTTGTTCTCCTTAACGTGCTAGGTAACCACCGGGAACGATCTGTGTTTGAACGATCAGATCCTTGGGCATTTCCTCGGCGGGAAGGTACCACTCGCTTGGTTTCAAATTGAGATAATTCGCTGCACGTTGTGCAATGGCCTTGAAAACGGGCGCGGAATGAATTCCTCCATACCCCAGGCCTTCCGGTTCATTGATGAGCACCGACATGCAAATTTCAGGTGATTCAGCGGGAAGAAAACCAACAAACGAGGCCAGATGCTTGTTTCGAACATAGCGACCATTGACAATCTTTCGTGCTGTACCCGTTTTCCCTGCGACCGTGTAATCATCCAGCTTGGCTCGGCGAGCAGTCCCTTTGTTTCCCACCACCTGGGTCATGGCCTGGGTGATGGCTTTGGTAGACTCTGGTGTCATGATCTGACGAACCATGTGTGGATCATAATGAGACATGACTTTTCCGTCAGGGTACTCAATTCGATCAATGATCATTGGTTGCATCAATCGTCCCCCATTGGCAATCGCCGCCATGGCCATGGTAATTTGCAGCGGGGTCACGGAAATGGTGTATCCGATCGCAACACGAGACATGGTCACATCACGCCAATCTTTCACATGATGCACCTTTCCTCCTAATTCGCCGGGGAGCTGAACCCCTGTTTTCTGGCCAAAACCAAATCCCATGATGTATTCAAAGAAACGTTGTTGGCCCACTTCCCGGATGATCTTATATGTACCAATGTTGGAAGATTTGGCAAAGACTTCCATGACCGACAAATCTCCATAGCCATGGTCATCGGTCAATCTCCATTTGCCATTTGAATAATAACCATGATTACAGTGAACCACATCAGTTAAACGGGCAGTCCCCTCACTCAAGGCAGAGGAAATGGAAACCAATTTAAATGTACTGCCAGGTTCAAATTGATCCATGATGGCCCGGTTTTTACCGGCGCCATTATCCGATGTTGCGGTGACAGGATGGTTGGGGTCATAGCTGGGGTAACTGGCCATTGCCAGGATCTCACCTGTTTGAGGTCTCACCATGATGACCGTGGCGCTCTTGGGCTTGGAAAACTCAATACCGGCTTTGAGTTCTTCCTCAACAATCGCCTGCAATCCTGAATCCAGAGTCAGCACAACGTTCAAGCCCGCACGGGGTGCCATGTCCAGTCGACGATACTCACGCAATTCACCAATCTCCGGAGCCAGCTCTGTTTGGCGCCAACCAATGACTCCACTCAGGACATCGTCACAAGTTTTCTCGATACCATCAATCCCACGAGTCAAAAATACAGTGTGGCCATTGGAAATCTCTTCTCGTGACTGCGTGTAACCCAATGTATGGGCAGCCATGGTCCCGTTCGGATAAACACGTTTGAAATCCTCAACGGGTTCCACAAAAATTCCGTAACGCCTCATTTGCTTCAGGAATTTCTGCTCTGATTCGTGCAAGAGTTCTTCGGATTCTACAAATGGATAGCTTGCCAAATATTCCTTGAGACCATCGAATTCCTGGTTGCTCACTTTGACCTTCAAACGAACATGCGGATCCAGCACTTCCTCCCCTTTGTGAGTCACATATTCCAATTCAAGTCGTTTTCGAATGTTTTCCTCATCCACACCAAGGTATTCCGAAATGGCTTTGGCCATTTTGTCATTATACCGGTCAATGAAAGCAAGGTTGGCGCACAAGATTCTTACCCGTTGATTGGTAGCAAGCAAAACGCCTTGCCGATCCAGAATCTTTCCTCTTTCAGTTTCACGCAGATAGGTGCGCTGGGTTTTTTGTTGAGCTTTGGCCAACAGCTCTTCGTGCTGATAGACTTGCAGGTAAATCAGTTTACCTACAACCACACAAAAACCCACCAGCAACAAACACGCAAAGGTCAACATTCGCTGAAGTTGCAGAGGCTGAACTGGAACAACATCCGTGGTTTTTTTGGATGTTTTCATGGTATATACCTCCTGTTGACTCGGGAATAGGATACTCGACTCAAGGAATATTGAGATTTGTCGGAAGGTTTCGACTCCGAGGTGGGGGCAATCACCAAACGAGGGTCAAGCAAAGGGAGGCTAAGAATATTTTCGGGCTTGGGGGCAACCAAATCGAGCTGGTGTTTCCGGACTTCCAATTCGATGCGTTGCGGCGAAGTGAGGGCTGCATATTCCTCCTTCTTGAGTTGGTTGCTGCGTTTCAGTGAACGCAATTCACGTTCCAGAGTTCTGACTTGATCCGCCTTATGATGAAGGGCTTCTTTCTGGTGCAGGTATCCGACGCTGGATGCGCCAAAAACCAGGCAAACGGCTGCACATCGGACGAGCCATCCGACGCTGATAACAGCCTCTGTGTGACGATGATAGGTATTCATACAAACTAAACGACTTCATGGTTTACGACAATTAACATACCCGATTCACGGGGGCGAAATCGGCTTCCTCTTCCGATTTCATTTTACAACATTTCAAGAGCCAAAAGGTCTGGCATTCATCGAACCGAATGACTGTTGCTGCCAGTCCATTTCTTCTCCCAAAGGTAAATCTTTTATCTTAACGATGGTCCTTAACTGGGCGCTGCGTGCTCGAAAGTTCCTTTTGGTTTCCGCAACGGAAGGCTTCACAGCTTTCCTTGGCGCCCATTTGGCAACTGCTGCCTTGGGTTTTCTCAATCCCGGTGTGTCCATCGCATCACCCGGGAGATAATCTCTTGACCAATAATTTCCGAACTGTTTCACCATTCTTGCCTCCAGTGAATGAAAGGAAATGGTCACCAATCGCCCTCCCTCTTTCAGCACTTTCCAGGCGGCTACCATCCCTTTTGCCAACTGCCCCAGTTCATCATTGACCTGCAGTCTCAGAGCCTGAAAGACTTTGGTTGCCGGATGGATCTTGTCCCCTCGCCTGCCAATGACTTTCTCGATGCATCCCGCCAAATCCAAGGTAGTCTCAAATGGTTTCAACGACCTGGCCTCAACAATCGCCCTCGCAATACGGCGTGACCTTGGCTCTTCACCGTAGGCTCGAAAAAGACGAATCAATTCATCTTCACTCCATTGGTTCACGATATCGGCGGCAGTAGTCACCTCATCCTTCCCCATTCGCATATCCAAGTTCCCGTCTTTCAAAAAACTAAATCCCCTGTGTCCCCAATCCACCTGGGGCGAACTGATCCCCAAATCCATCAAAACTGCATCGCAAGCAGCCTTATCCACCCAATCGGCTACTTCCGAAAACCGGCAGCACCGAATCTCAAATCTACCTTCGTGCGGCTTCAACCGCTCGGATGCATGGGCAATTGCATCCTGATCACGATCAACGGCATAAAGCTTTCCATCAGGTGCACTCAGCTCCAGTATCCTGCTCGAATGCCCCGCGCCACCCAGTGTCATATCCAGATATACCCCTCCGGGTACCGGAGCCATGGCCTCCATGGTTTCCTCTAGAAGGACAGAGATGTGTTGAAAGGGTTGATCCATGCATCTCAATTCAACCTTTTCTCAACCACTTCGATACGGATTGCCAAAATCTTTTCCAGAAACCAGGCCGTCGAACCGGGAATTCGTGCGCCACTTCGGCGACGGGTTTGAAATACTGAACCTGGATTTCAAAATTCTCATCTACCTCAGCTCCCTTACTGACTGGTATGACCTTCTCAAATAAATCTTGCTGAACCGCCTTATCCTTCTGCCTGCTAAAGGAGGATTCCCCTTTGAGGGAGCGCTTGTGCACACCATTCCTGGGTTGTTTGGATGCGGAATCACCTGAAAAGGAAACAGCAATCTTCCGGTGTGCGCCGGAAGATTGCTCGTTTTGGTGCGGTTTATTCATAGGGCCTGGATTTGAAATCTGTGCATCTGATTTAGAACCAAAAACGATGTGTCTTCCCCCTCGATGCCCTCGATTGGCACGAACTGCCCCCATTCTGCGTTGATCAAATCGGGGAATCATTCCCGGTTTGGAGGGAATGTATCGACCATGAAGTTGATTCATATCCTCAACAACAAGGCCATTTGACATGTATTTCTTCAGATTCATCTGATGCTTTAAAAAAGTTTGATAGCCTCAGCGTAAGCTTCATCATCTTTGACACTCACACCTTGGTGGTAGACGTCGTGATTCCAGATCTGGAATCGATCAAACATCCCAACAACGACCACTTTACTTCTTGGTTCCAAACCAGTGACCTTCATCAGGTTCACTGGCAACATCAATCTGCCCGTGCCATCCAACTCCACCAAAGCCGCGTCTTTGGAGAGAGATCGTCTCACATTTTCAGCCTGTGGGTCTGAGAATGGACGCTCATTCATTTTTCCAATCAATTGATTCAGCAGCGGAGGCAACATCCCAAGCACACAAGGGGGCATGGAAGTGTCATTCTGCCACTTAACCAAAGCAAACGTCGTGGCACCAGCTGCCGTCCTCCAAGAGTGAGAAATTTGAATTCTCCTTTTGGAGTCGAGCCTCGGCTCAAAGGAACCAAGAAAAATGGGCGAGTCAGAAACCACAACAACACAAAAAACACCAGTGGCCATAAATGACCACAATTTGGGCTAGACCAACACAGAGTGTCACAACCTGACACCACGTCAATACAAAAAAACACGTAACGAATGCTTTGAAAAAATTCTACCAAGGAGATGAAGGCAGAAAACGACGATAGAAATACTGCTTTTTACGACACTTTATCGATAAATTTGCAATTTGCCACTTACGCATTTATCGAGTCAGACATAACCATCCGCATCAACAAGGGGCTCTGAATACAACTTTTGATTTCCCCACATTTTGACACACACTTTTCTGTCTGGTCTCCTTCCGGGCCCCAGTCTTTCCTCGTGTTTCTTCCCCTACCTGCATTCTTTTGCGTCGTTCCTTGCTGCCTCTAATTGCGATAACTCACAGAATAAACAGAATGCAGGTGACTGAACCTTTTGGAATGAAATACAAGTTACCATAAAATTGTTTTATTGCAATTGAACGGGATATAAATAAATCGTCTTTTCAAATTGTGACAGATCCATCATCCATAGAAACTAGGGCATTTCATTTTGATTTGCCGGAGGAACTCATCGCACAACACCC
Source organism: uncultured Verrucomicrobiota bacterium (assembly GCA_964342825.1). Lineage (GTDB taxonomy): Bacteria > Verrucomicrobiota > Verrucomicrobiia > Limisphaerales > AAA164-E04 > AAA164-E04. The sequence continues at coordinate 44,223 of CAYFHO010000013.1, read as the reverse complement.
GATCCAAGGTTCCCGCGATGAATCAAGATTGCTTAATTACCAACGTTCAAGCGGGAATATCGGGCACAAACGATTTACGGACATCGTTTCAATATTGAATCCGGATGATCTTCTGGTGCTGAATAACACCAAAGTCATCCCCTCAAGGCTGAGAGGTGAAAAGGCTTCATCAGGAGGTAAAATGGAACTACTCCTCGTTGAACAAATTGGGGATCAGGAATGGCTGACGATGTTGAAACCCGGCAAACGAGCCCATCCGGGAACTGTCATTGAACTTTATGACAGGAAAGGCCAACGGACAGGGATCTTAGTGGAGGTCACCCAAAAAACAGAAGAAGGTCAGTATCTTGTCAGGTTTGCAGAAGGTGCCCAAGTATTGGATATTTTGGAAAGGCATGGTGAGGTTCCCCTTCCCCCTTACATTCATCGTGATCAATCCCCCACTTCTGAGGACAAGGAGAGATATCAAACGGTGTATGCAAAATCAGCGGGATCTGTTGCCGCCCCTACAGCAGGTCTCCACTTTACTCCTCAATTATTGAAGACCATTCAAGACAAGGGCGTCCGCATCGCTTACATCACACTGCACGTTGGGCTTGGAACCTTTAATCCCGTAAAAGCTGAAAGGATTGCAGATCACAAAATGCATGAAGAAAGATACATGGTTTCCGAGCAATCTTTGAAAATGATCAATGAAACTCGCCAACGTCATGGTAAAATAACAGCAGTTGGAACCACGAGTTTAAGGGTTCTGGAATCTCTGGCCAAATACTGGAAACCTGGCGATCCGATTTGTTCCTTCAGTAAGAGCACAGATATTTTTATTTATCCTCCCCATACTTTTAAACTGGTGGATCGTTTAATCACCAATTTCCACCTCCCCATGAGCAGCTTGATCATGCTGGTTTCAGCCTTTGCTTCTCCAGGAGATTTGCAAGGAGTCGACCGCATCAAGCGTGTTTATCAAGAGGCCATTGATAATGAGTATCGTTTTTTCAGTTATGGCGACGCGATGCTGATTGAGTAGACTGAAAACACACCATGAAGCCCCCACTGACCAAAACTCGTCGCCCATGGATTGCTGTCAACATGGCCATGACAGCGGATGGAAAGGTCAGTGGACCTCGCTTGTCAGATCGATGTTCGAACGGTGATGTTGAATCTGGTTCGATGTCTGAATTCGGAAGCCCTCGCGATCATCATCGAATGTTGAAGATAAGGGCATCCATGGATGCAGTTATTTGCGGACGCAATACCGTGGAACAAGGAGCAGTCGATTTAGGTCCCGGCACTAATAAGTTTATCCATCTGCGAAAGAAAAACAGTCTTCACTCTCACAACAAAAGGATCATTGTCAGCGCCTCAGGCAAGATCAATCCCGAATGCCTCGTGTTTCAGAAAGATTTTTCCCAGATATTGATTGTGACAACCGAATCAGGAAAATGTTTTTGCGAACCAAAGTTCAAAACGAAGCCCTGGGTTGAAGTCCAATCATTTGGAAATTCACAAATCGACTGGAACTTCATGACGGGCTGGCTCAAAAGTCATTGGGGCATTGATCGAATGGTTTTGGAAGGTGGAGGTCAATTGAACGACGCGTTTTTTCGACATCAATTGGTGGATGAAATTTTTCTAACGATTTGCCCCTGGGTTTTCGGAGGCAAAACGAATGCGACCATTAGCGATGGAATTGGAGTTCCAAACCTGATCGATGCGGCTCGTTTTGAATGTGTCGAACACCGATCCGTTCAGGGTGAAATGTTTTTAAGATTTCAGGCCCTCAAGTCTGTCGAGACTTGAGCGTCCCCTTCTGCCCACTGATCAACATCAATGCGATACAAACAATCACGGTGGTCAACAACCCAATCAAGGTAAACCAGGGCCAGGCAATCACCTCTCCATGGTATGTCTTTACATAAAAAACCACCGCAAGGCTCACACACATCCCAATCATCAAAGGCCAGCCAGGCCTTTGCCTGCCACGCAGCACAAGGGAGAGCATCAAAGCCCCCAACAATCCTCCGGCAGTTAATCCGCTCAAACTAAATGCGACATTCAAAACTGTGGGTTGACTCTTCGTCCACCAGGCCACCCCTACCAGGAGCACTGCCCAGATCAAAGTGGATACTCGGCTGAACTTTAACTGTGAAGCTTCGTCTTGATAGCTTCTGAACCATCGTTGATAGAAATCCATGGTCGATACCGAGGCCAAAGCGGAGAGAGCGGAACTGACCGATGACATGGCTGCCGAAATAATCCCGACAACCAGAAATCCTTTTAAACCTGCAGGTAGTTCCGAAAGGATAAAGATGGGAAAGATATAATCTGCCTTCTGCACACCGGGACGGATTTCCGGAACGGCGATCTTCATATCGGGGAATTTTTGATAAAAGGTCCAAAGAAAAATTCCAATGATCAAAAACAATAACATCAAGGGAAGGATCAAGACCGCGCTCAAAATGAGTGCTTTGCGTCCTTCCTTAAGATCTCTGCATGCCAGAACGCGTTGAACAATGAGTTGATCCGCTCCATGAGTGGACATGGTTAAAAAGATCGCCCCAAACACACCCATCCAAATATTGAAGGGCATGCTGAGAGAGAATCCCCCATGAAACCATTGCCATTTTCCAGCATCCAATGAGTCCCTGAACAATTCAGCCCCTCCTCCGTAGAGCCGAGGCAGGTACCACACCACAAACAATCCACCGATAAAAAACAATCCAAACTGCACGGCATCAGTCCAGACAACGGATTTCAATCCTCCGATGTAAGTATAAATCAATGACAGGCCGACAAACAATAAGATGGCCCAAATGATGCCTCCATCGGTTAATCCAAGCATCAGCTGAATGGGGATGCATGTCACATAAACCCTAACTCCGGCTGCCAGGGTACCGGCAATCAGGAAAAAGGCGGCTGCGGTCATTCTGGCTCCGCTCCCAAAGGTTTGATCAATCAGCGCATAAGGAGAAAATATTTCACCTCGAAAATAATAGGGAGCAATCCAAATGGTCAGAACAACTCGAGCCAGGACATAACCGATGACAATCTGTATAAAAGTCAGATTACTGCCATATGCCAAAGCTGGAACGCCGATGAATGTCAGGGCACTGGTTTCGGTTGCCAGGATGGATAAACCTACTCCCCACCAGGGAATATTTCGCCCACCAAGGAAATAATCACGAGCCCCTTTCTGCCCTCTGCCAAGCAGAACCCCCATGACAACGATTCCCAGGATGTAGAAAACAATAACGCACCAATCTGGAATCCCCAGGTACGTCATCACACAATAATGAAAGGTAAAACAGAGGACTGCTCTTCTGGACAAATGGACTCAAGAGAAGGAACCGGGATCTGTCGAATGAATTGGCTCACCTTGTTCCACTCACTTTCGGACCACTGAAGAGACTGGCAGGCAGACTGGGCAAAACTCGATAAAACTTGTTGTTGGTACTTGGCCAAACCTTGCCGCAAGGGCATGGAAAACATATGTAGAACGGCGCCATAAACCAGGATGTGCCATCCATGGGCGTTCCCATCCATCACCGCGGACCTGTACCGCGATAAAATACGAACATCCTTCAAACCTCTCAGTTTACGCAGTTGATTCCGCCCCAGGGTTCGACTGGCTTCTTCAAATACTTTCAAGAGCGGTTCGGATCCCAGCTGTTTATCAAGAGCCAAAAGCTCCCGAAATGCGTTCTTTGAGACCAATTCGGCAGCGCTCACTATGGCAGGCAATTCAACGGGAACGAGTAAATAACGGACATACTGCTCGGAAAAACGAATGAATGACTGAGTGTCTTTCACCTTTTCCAATTTCAGGTTAGAAACTAAAGGCTGGCCTGAATAACCACTTTCCAAACGACGACACAGCAAAGACAGATCCTCGTGGAATCCATCCAAGTCATTCGACAAAGCTGTGTTTGTATCTGTCATCAGTGATGCTTGTTGAGAAATCGCACTTTACTCACTGAGGATTCAAGTGACTTACTTGTTAAGAATACACGTCAGGAAGTTGATCTCAACTCCCCATTTCTGCCAGAGGCAAGCTTATGGCTCAAGCCTTATCAGAATTCGTTTTCATTGTAGTTATCTGGTAGAGCTGCGCTGCTGCGCGGCTTCAAGGCTTCATTTCGGGTTGAGTGCATCGCATCTCAGGATCGATGGAGTATACGGATCTTCTTTTCGGTTCGGGTGCGCTACAGTCGCGCGGCAGCGCGACCCTACCGGTTCATTGGTAGAGCTGCGCTGTTGCGTGGCTTCAAGGCTTCCACTCGGGTTGCGTGCATCGCATCTCTAGAAGGTAGAGTGTTCGGGGCTTCTTGTTGGTTCGAGTGCGTTACAGTCGCGCCGCAGCGCGACCCTACCACTTCATTGGTAGAGCTGCGCTGCTGCGCGGCTTCAAGGCTTCCGTTCGGGTTGAGTGCATCGCATCTCTAGAAGATAGAGTGTTCGGAGCTTCTTGTTGGTTCGGGTGCGTTACAGTTGCGCGGCAGCGCGATCCTACCAATGGGATGAATACTTTCTGATATACCAAAACAAAAGAAGGCCGAATCCAAACGGATCCGGCCTTTTGATCTCAGAACTGATTCTTTAACACAAACTCAGACTTAGTCAGCGATATAGAATTGGGCTGATTGATCAGGCGCCACTGAGTAAGGAGAGGTTGCACCAGCCACAGGAGCGAATGGCCCTGTCACTGTTGCGGAACTCTTCAGCGTTCCTTCGAATTCAATCACCACATTACCATCAGCAATGGCGATAGAATTGATCTGGCCACCATCACCGCCACCATTGCCACCAGGAGTGAACGGAACTTCGGTGTTACCCGCGTCATAGTGAGCTTTAATTTGTGCTGCAGACAGGGCGCTACTGAAGAAAGCAACCTCATCAATCCAACCGTCAAAGAAGAAGCCACTGGCAACTGCGGAAAGATTGGACGCAGGGTCTTCATCCCAGAACATGGCATTGGTCCACACACCACCGATGGCATAATCGTCACCGTGGTTATAGAGCAAGTGAACACCAGGAACCTGGCCAAACTCAGCACCATTGATGTATCCGGTTAATGTTCCATCAAACCCATCTGGAGTGTCATCACCATTCATGACAAAGGCGATGTGGTAGGTTTCACCTGCTTTGATTCCTTCACGGCTGACATAGACAGGACCGTCAGGACCATCCAAAGCACCCCAGAATTCTTCAGCTCGGTTCCACACATTCATGTGGAGAGTAGCTTCGTCAGGATTATCGGTGCCTTGCAGGTAAATGGTGATACCGCGAGTACGTCCGCCACCTTCAATGATTACCATGCAGTCTGCCAAATCAGGTGAAGCTGGAAGGCTTCTCGCTTTGAACCAAAGCTCCATGGTTCTTTCCTTGTAGGGACCGCCGGTGTTGGTAGCAGCGTGATCTGGCATGTTGACCCGATTCTGGGAAGCGGCGTCAAACAAAACCGAGCCCGATGCAGCCCCAACTACGAGGCGTTCTTCGCCCAATGTTGGAAGGGCTCCGCCATTGGCCGAAACGTAAGTTCCATCGATTCCAGCTCCTACTTCACTTCTTGCGGTGATTCCGGAAGTTTCTCCCAGTCTATAATAGACTGTTGGATCGTCCTGCAGAATAGCTGCCATCCCCTTGGGCACTGAGAACGCGTGTTCAACAGTACGAGTAACCGCAGGATCGGAATTTTCTGTGTAGGTCACCGTGGCCAAATGATCGCCCCCGGCAAATAACCCATCGTTCATGTAGGAGATACTGACAACATTTCCGTTAACTTCTACCGTTGGAGAAGCGATCTGGGCACCGTCCACCGTTAACTGAATGGAATCGGGATCGATCTGAACATCTCCATTGGTGATTTCAAATGAGACACTGTCGGAGAGCACACCAGATGCCGGCCCGAATCCTGAGACGTAAGGTCTGGTTTGGGCAGTCTTGTAGGCCTTGATGGAATTTGGATTATCACGGTCATTGATCAGTATTTTCTCTCCGTCGACAACACTGAAGAATTCAACATTGGCACCACCAGTTCCTTCGAACCAGAGGAGTCGTGTCGGATAAAATCCAGATTCTTCGACATAGAACTCGAATAACGTATCCGATGCACCACGACCACCATTGAAGCTGCCGAGGCTTTCCGCCAATAGGTCCTGAGGTGCAGGTCCTACAGTAACATCAAATCCGTCATCGCTATTGACACCAAAGGTGTGCCAGCCTTGCTCCAATTCCAAATATGTCAGGAACTCAGCGGCAATACCGTCGGTGGAATCATTGAAGCCCGGAATGTTGGGAATAAATGCCTCGGTAAAACCGGTGGCATCGGTGAAGTTACCAGCCGCTCCAGCGTCGCCATCCTGGTGCATGTTGATAAAATCGACATCGACAGGACTGAACTGCCAGTCATTCGCATTGGCTGGTCCAGCTTCGTTCACGTACTGATTTCCATCTGCATCGGTGTAGCCACCGGAGAGCTGGAAATTGGCATTATCAATATTGTTGCCATGCAGGTTGGTCGCACCGGATTGCGTTTCACTAATCTGGGAAACGTTGGCAACAAAGCCATTGGAATTGGTATCCACTGAACCGTTTTTAAACAACGGTGGCACTTTTCCGTAAATGTCTGAAACCAGGAAGCTCAGATCTGCCGTATGAGATCCACCTGCTGAATCACTGAATTCCAAATGAATGTCATGCGAACTCAAGGAATCAGGCACGCTTGGAAAAGCATAGCTGATGGTTACGCGTCCACCTGCGGAATTTACGTCTGTGTCCACCGCTGCACCATTGAGTGTGACTGAGACACTGTCGGCATCGACTGTGGCACTGAATTCCTGGATTTGAATGTTAAACCCATTGCGATCACCACCAAAGGAAACCACACGGGGAGCAGCCTGGATGTTGGAGGTATCAAGGCTTGGTTTCTTGATAAGCCCCAAGATAGCAACCTGGTCTGAAAAACCTTCCAGTCCAACCGCACCGGCAATCGCTTCCTGTTGGGTGCTGACGGTAATGCGGTCGTTGGCGGAGAGTCCCTCCAACAGGATCGCCATAGTGCCAGAGGCTGTGTTATGGCCGTCGGCAAAACGAATGTAGTGAGACTTGGTTTCTGCTCCGGGATAGACTTCACCGTTGATTTCAACAGTGATTCTTGGATTAGGTCGTTGTGAAGATTCCAGGGCTTCCATCAAATCGTTGTAAACCAGCAGGTAGTCACCAGCAGCACGAACTGTAATCGTTTCATTGCTGTGGTTGTAAGTGCTACTGTCGTTAACCCCTGGGTTTTCCCAGATAACCTGTTCTTTTTCGGCAGAGTTCCAATCTTCGGGGTTCAGATCATTGGTTGTTTCCACAGCACTCGCCATGAACACACCGTCTTCACCAATTTTTTCAATCAAGATGGAAGCATGCTTTCCATCAGGTAGAACTGCGTTACCCACATTACCGGAATTCGCATAACGCAATGTCTGTGTGGTCAAGGTTTGATTACCGTCGACCTGGATGATACCTGCAAAATGAACCGAGGATTCGCTGTGGCCATTTGCATTTCTGTTATAACCCTGTCTGGATTGCCCACCAGGAACAATCTGACCATCCAAAAGGATTTCCAATGAAGGAGACAATCTGGAGCCAGAGGTTCGCAGTAAAGGAACATTCACGTAAACCAAGTAGGTTCCGCTGGAGAGACGAATATCGCCGTTTCCGTCGGAATGGGTAAATCCGCTATCCTTGCGGTTGGAGGCCCAGGAAAGTTCAGTTGGATCTTCGCCCGCACCTTCAAAATCAGGATTCAAATTCACACCTGCCAACGAATCATCCGACAAAGCCGAGAAGATGGTTCGTGATGCACCGGCTTGCTCAATGAACAAACTGGCTGTTTGAATTTGGGTTCGAGTTCCCTCAGAAGCCGTCTTATAGGCTTTAACCTCAACGACATCACCAGCAACCAGGCCCTTCAGCAAAACGTGGGCATGATTGGAAGTTTCCTGATGCATTTGGGTATTTCGAGGTTGATTACGGATGTAACCTGACTGACCGATCGATCCAGGTGCAGGTTCACCATTAACATAGACCTCCATCCCTTGGGACGGTCGGAGGTCAGGCGTATCCACACTGATCACCGGCATGGTGGCCGCCACAATGTAATCTCCATCTTCAAGCACGGTGACCTGGTGCATTGAGTTGACATTGTGGTCAAACACAGAGGGATCAATCGAGGAACGTTCATTCCATGCGATGCTGACGGGGACTCCTGAGGTGAGGAAATCTCCTCCTCCTTCAAGTTTGCTCCCCTGCAAAAAAGCCGCCTTTTGAACAGCGGCATGACACGCTGCACTCACCATCAAAGTAAGTGCCGCAACGAGGGTACATAGTTTTAGTGACTTCATAATACTAATGCAAATTGCACTTGGTGTTTCTGGAACAAAGACATTCCACCCGATCAGGACACGGAAGGTCAACCAAAAAATCCCCCAGAAATCCAAAATATGGTGATATTGACAGATTTCATGTTACAGGAGAAACGACTTGGAATGTTCATGATAAACCGTCAATTTATTCGAATGCTTCACCTGACCAGACACATGTCCAAAAATTTGATTCATCATAGTCTATTTGCCCTGGTGGCCTGCCTTTTACTGCTCAACCAAACTCATGGTGCTGAAATTTCTGCCCCCACTCAAGTGAGCTCCAACTCGACCAGGCACAGCTTTCTTGTTTGCGGAAACATCACCGCTCTGTTTGATGAAGATAGCAAGGTTATCTGGGAAACCAGTCATCGCTCTAGAGATGGATATGTTCTCCCGAATGGAAACATCCTGTTTTCGACCGGCAAAGAAGCACGCGAACACACGAGGAAGAACGAATTGGTATGGTCCTACCTTTTGCATACGGACAACAAAGAACTAGGAACAGCCGTCCGTTTGCCTTCCGGAAACACCATGGTGGTTGAACGGGGTATCAAACCTCGACTACTGGAAATCAGCCCAAGCGGAATTGTAGAAGCAATCATTCCTTTGCAACCGGACACCGACAACGCACACATGCAAACCCGCATGGCGCGCAAGTTACCCAATGGAAACTATATCGCCCCTCATCTATTGGGATTCGTGATCAAGGAGTACAAATCTGATGGCACCGTTCTACGCTCCATCAAAACAGATTTACCTGAACTGGGAGGCCGCGAAGCGGAGAACTGGCCCTTCACCGCCATTCGACTCGCCAATGGAAACACGCTCGCCAACCTGACTCATGGCAACAAAACTGTCGAATTCGATTCTCAAGGCAAGGTAGTTTGGCGGGTGGATAATTCGGATGTGGATGGCAGATTCAGCGACCCTTGTGGAGGGCAGCGATTGCCAAATGGAAACACAGTCATTGCCAGCTATGCCCAAAGGGATCCATCCAAAGCGCGATTGTTTGAAGTCACACCCGACAAGAAAGTGGTATGGGAATTCTTTCACCCCAAAGCCCACGCACACGGCATTCACGTTATTTCCACCAATGGGAAAGCCCTTGAGGACGCATCCATGAAATAGATTTCAAACCGGATCCTTCATGGCTTCCGCCAACATTTCAGCAAAGTGAACTGGTTTGTGAGAGGTCATGTGCTCAATCTGATGACGACAACTGGTACCGCTGGCGATCAACCTGAAGGGTTCACTCGTTTGATCGAGAATCTCACATAAATTCTGACCAACCTTGATGGACAGTTCGTACTCGGATTGAGTTGCACCAAAAGCGCCCGCCATGCCGCAACAACCTGTTGGCAAGATTTGTGAAGGTAAATTGGGCCAAAGAATCTTGCAGAATTGACTCATGAATGAGACGTCGCACAGAGCTTTGGCGTGACAATGAGCGTGGATCCCCAAAGGAGTATCCAATGATCGAAACCGGTGTTTCCATTCCGGATGCGAAGCTGCCCTGCCAGCCAAAAACTCTTCAAATAAAAAGCAACGATCCGCAATGTCCTTCGCTCGAGGAACGTCCATTTCGATATAATCTTCTCTAAACATCGAATAACAGGAAGGCTCCAGAAATAGGATAGGGGCGTTGAAATGTCGCAAGATCATATCAACATTGTGGATTCCCTGGCGGCGAGCACGTCTCAAATCTCCCTGACTGAACGAGGGACGACCACAACATTTTCGCCCCCTCAATAATCTCACATCAAACCCCAAAACCTCCAAAACTCGAACCGCAGACCTACCAATGTGAGGATCATAATACCTGACGAAGGTGTCGTCCCAAAGGTAAACCAATTCACCTGGCTGAGAATCAGACTCACGGCGCTGATCAAACCAATAATCAAATCTTTGGCGTGCCAATTCAGGCAAGGGGCGCTCGGGTGAAAGGTTCATTGGGTTTTTCATGAATTCCCTTGCGAACGACCACGATTGAATCCGATTAATCAAATCGGGAAACAGACTTCCAATGGCTGCAATCAAATCAACGTGACCAAAAACCCATTGAGAAAGGGAAGCTCCATTTCGCTTTCGAAGCAACTGCTGTAATTCTGCTTTGATCAGTGCCATGTCCACATTGGATGGACATTCCGTCTTGCACGCTTTGCAGGACAAACAATGCATCAAGGCCTCCTGAAGCATCTTGATGGAATCGTCATCAGACAAATCCGAGATTTGGCTCCAGGTTCGGATCAGGTTGGCACGTCCTCTCGTGGACATGACTTCCTCCCCGGTGGCTTGGAACGTGGGACACATCGTGCCCGAAGATTTGCGGCAACCACCACAACCATTGCATTGGGCAAGGTTGTCACTCCAATGATCATCTTTTACGGCAAATTTGAGTGTAGAAGGAAAATTTACCGAACTTGGATCGATGGTCTTTCGTAGGTGTGAATCTACACGAAAAGTTCCATCATCAATGATCTTGCCAGGGTTCAACATGTGGTCGGGATCGAAGGCTTGTTTGATTTCGCGGTGCAGTTCGACCAACTCCGTCCCGATGTGGTTTTCCAAATACTCGGTGCGCGCCATCCCCATGCCATGTTCGGCGGCCAAAGATCCTTGAAAACTTTTCACTAGCTCCGAAACCTCATCTGATACAACACGAAACCTTCGAAGATCCTCTGAGCTTTTTAGATCCAACACCGGGCGAACATGCAACAACCCGGAAGCGGCATGCCCATAGTAACAGGCTTCGAGATTCTGGGAGCGAAGGATATTCTTCAACGCCCTCACATATTCAGGCAAGACCTCGGGGCGGACCGCCGTATCCTCAATTCCGGTAGTGGGTTTGGCAGACCCTTTGCATCCTGTCAGCAAAGAAAGTCCGGCTTTGCGAAGCCGCCAGACAAGATTCATGGAATCAGTATCCGTCAACTTCATTGAACGTTGACCCAAGGATCGTTTTTGAAGCTGTGCCAATCGATCTTCAACCTCGCTTTGAAATTCTACCATCAAAATGGATTCGCAAGGTTCGTCATCCAATCGAAGCAAATCTCTTGCCCTTTGAAAGGCGAGCTGGCCTTTGGTCTGGTCGAACAGAATGCGGTCAATGTGTTCGATGGCACTTGGTCCCAAATCAGAAACTTCGACGGACGCTTGCATCGCTTCCTCTGCGCCATCAAAGAAAAGCAATCCCAAACCCTTTTCTTTGGGTAAGGGAATAATCTGCAATTCCGCTTCAGCAATAACTGCCAGGGTGCCTTCGCTTCCGGCCAAGAGGTGGGTCCACCGTGTAGGATTGTCGAGCCATGGTTTCAATCCATATCCATGCCAGCGCTTGAGCATCCCGTCTGGATAGGTGCGACGAATCAGATCTTCGTTAAAGCGAATCGCCATTGAAAGGGATTCAAGATCTTCAGCGCAACCATCTCCTGATGCATCCAGCGTGAAACTTCGTCCATCGCTTAAGACGAGATCGAGAGATCGCACGTGATCCCCGGTTGTTCCATAAACGGCAACACGGGCTCCGGAAGAGTTGTTGGCAATCATGCCTCCCAGACTTGCGCGAGAACTGGTCGCAACGTCGGGACCAAATTGAAAACCATGGGGTCGCAAAAAGGAATTCAAAGAATCCAGCACCACACCAGGCCCTACACGCACCGTTCTAAGTTCCGGGTTGAATCCGTGTATCTGTTGGTTCTTTCGCTGGCAATCCACAATCAATCCATCCCCAATCGCCCCACCAGCCAGTCCCGATCCCGACCCTCTCGGAGTCACGGACAATCCCGACTCCCTTGCGTATTCGAAACATTTCTTGATCTCCTCCTTCCCTGCAGGGAATGCCACAGCTTTTGGCAAGACTTCGTAAATGGAGGCATCGGTAGCATAGAGCTGCCTTGTCAATGCATCCGTTCGGATGTCTGTTCCGATCGATGCATTCCGGCGATCAGGGTGTATTGTCGCAGTCATGAATCATTTCAGCGCAAAGCAGACTGCATTGATTCTCGAATGTTTGGAATTTCTCCATAAGGATCTTCCTGTTCTTTACAGTATTCCATCAAACCCCTGGTTAATTCCCGAATCACAACAGCGTGCTCAGGTTTTTCAAAATGATTAAAAGCTTCTTCAGGGTCTTTGCTCAGGTCTATCAACCACGGTCTTTCATCTTTGGAATAAACCAGCTTGAAGCGATCCGAAACCACGCACAACCAAGGTTGACCGGGAGTGCTTCGCAAGTAAGCCTGATCTACCCAACCTGCAGGTCTTTTTCCCTGGAACCATTCAGAGGCATCCCGCCCATCCGTCGAAACTTGGTTGGGGATATCCATCAGAGAGAATACGGTTGGCATGAAATCAACACAAGATAACGCGACGTCAATTCGAGTTCCTTCTTTTACTTTGGCTGGATAACGAAGCAGGAAGGGAATTCTGGCCGATCCTTCATATGGATTTCCTTTGTTCAATCGGCCGTGCTCACCGCAAAGGTCTCCATGATCGGAAGTAAAGACCACTACCGTTTGATCCAATCGACCCGTCTTTTCAAGATGAGAAAAGATCCGTCCGACATTATCGTCAATGCATTTCACCATGCCGAAATAATTGGGCATCAGGCGACGAAGAGTCGCAGCTGTGAGTTTGCCTTCACTTGGAGCCCAGGCCGGGATTTGCGCCTCCGGTTTCCGAAGTGTGGAAGGGATGGGTACCTCGACATCATCATACATGGAATCGTATGGCTCTCTGACCGTATTGGGACCATGTGGGTCAGGCAAACTCAACATCAAGCAGAAGGGTTTTGATTTGGAAGATGCCATGAATTCAATGGCTCTATCGACCAGAAAATCCGTGGCAAATGTTTTTTCATCCGCACCAGCCAAACTGTAGGTGGCTTCACCTTTTTGATTGCGAGCCCCCACTCTGGGTTTGCCGTTCACCCATTCAAACTTCTTCCAGTGCCCACGATTGAACATGAATCGATTGTCCTCAAATCCAAACTTTCGTTCTGGAGCCCATTGAGGTTTACCATCGCCATCCAGATGCCATTTACCAATGAAACCGGTCCTGTAATCGCGACGGCTCAAAGATTCGGCAAAAGTCACCATACCGTCTGCGAGTGGGATATTGTTCTGTACGACCTGATTATGATGAGGATACCGACCAGTCACCAGAGCACCGCGTGAGGGTGAACAAACGGGAGTGGTCGCATAGAAACTGGAACACAAGGCTCCCTCTTTCGCCAGCCGGTCAATGTGTGGTGTATCAACGATCTGCCCGCCATAACATCCAAGCGTGTTGAAGTGATGCTCGTCTGTCTGAATGACCAGTAGGTTGGGCTGCGCAAGAAGATCTGAAAGAACAAGGCTTGAGGTGTGAATCCAGAAGGATAAAGCAAATCCCAAGGGTAGCAGCCTTGCAGCGGGAAACAGCCATTGCATGCCTTCAAGCATGTATATAAATTTCAGTACATGCAATCAAATTTCAAGGTGTTTTGGAAAGGAAACCGCGCTGGAAGTTCTCCTCACCAAAACAAAATTAGACAGACCTGAGAGTGGGCAGGACCAAATTCTCAAGCCAATGATCGATTGGGATTTATTGATTGATCGGAGCCCAACGCTGATGCTTGTAACGGTTGTATACCCAGACAAAATCAGCGTTCTGCGCATTCCCACCGCCCCAACCAAAAATACTCGAATCCCCGTTTGAGGCAGCTGTAGCCGCTTCGATAACACTGTCGGTGACCCAACGATGAGATTCGGCATGACCATCTGCAAATGCGATGGTGCTACTGTTGCCGTGGAAGATGGCAAACGGATCAATCCAACCTGGACTTGGGTTCACACTGATGACCCAGGTACCCAAATTGCGCCCCCGTGGATCAGCTTCTTCGAGAAAAACCATACCCTCTGCGGGACCATTGATACCTGTTATTTTTTCGTATGCAGGTTGGGGGCCACGGTTACTTCCGGGTTCACCTGAACCCTGCCAAGCCAGACCATTCATTCCATTGGCTTTGGAATAGCTGTCATAAGCCCAACCTCGACCGGGTTGAAGCCTTTTGGTTCGTATGTCGCCGGGGCAGTGATAGGCTCCAACTCCATCGACATACTGCCACAAAGCTCCTCTGCGCAGTCCGTTCTCAACGTTACGTTGAGCTTCTGTTTTTGTCATGCCGGCTCGAGAAGGTGTGAAAGCTCCCTGGTCGTTGTAGGGCCCTGGCCAGAAACCTCCGGCGGCGTTATCAATTTGGCCGCGGCCTGGGACGGTATAGAGCATACGATCCGCATTGTCGTCAGCATACATCACGAATCCCAGGATCAATTGCTTCTGATTATTCAAACAAGCAGCACCAGTGGCCTTGAGTTTGGCTTTGGAAAGAGCAGGCAACAGCATGCCAGCGAGGATGGCGATGATAGCGATCACGACCAGCAACTCGATCAGGGTGAATCCACTACGCTGAGATCTGGACTGTCTGAGACGGCTTGTTGTTTTCATGTGAAACCAATGCATCCACAAGACCGGCATGTCAAGTCGGGATGCAAGATGTTACTACCATCAACCCAGAGTCTGGACGCGTGGAACTGGGGCCCCATATTGATATTTCACTGGCAAAGTGAGAAAAAGTTGAAACAATTTCGAGGTTCATTGGGCATATGTATAAAAGATAAAATGACGATCGAACAAATCCTGGGTCTGTTGATTGCAGAGGCATTCATGGTTGTGGGTGCCATTGGCAGCATGGTGCCTGCGATTCCGAGCACACCTGTCGTTTTCCTCGCTGCTCTTGGCCATAAGATCTACTTTGGTGAGGATAGCATCAGTTATCTGATTCTTGGCATTCTTGGTATGGTCACCCTTTTCTCGGTGGTCATGGATTACATTGCCAGTTTGGTGGGAGCCCGGAAGCTAGGCGCCACCTGGAGAGGTGTAGTAGGGGCATTGGTTGGGGGAATCCTGGGGATCTTTCTCGGACCTTGGGGAATATTGATCGGCCCATTTGGGGGAGCTTTGGCGTTTGAAATGCTTGGGGGAAGACAGTTGGACGAGGCTTCGAAAGCGGGGTTTGGGGCACTTTTGGGCATTGTAGCTGGAACGCTTGGAAAATTCGTCTGTGCCATTGGGATGGCCAGCTTATTTGCCGCCAATATCCTTTGGCGCACCTTTCAATGATTTCGATTGACTCCTTGAATTGACCAAAGAAACGGGTGTAGTGTTCAGGACAAATCTTATCCTGAACCATGAACAAACAAACCCGATTTCTCTGTGGTATTTTTTCCTTAGCCAGCTTTATTCAACCCCTGCATGCCTCGGATTGGACCATGTTTAGAGGCCCCAACCATGATGGCATTTCGACCGAAACAGATTGGAAGAAAACTTGGCCTGACTCAGGTCCCAGCAAACTTTGGGAAGCACAAGTCGGAATAGGATTCTCGGCGGTGAGCGTCGGGGATGGTCGTGCTTTTACTCTGGGAAACAAAGACAACAAGGATACCATTTTTGCTTTTGATGCCGAATCAGGAAAAACCCTATGGACGCATTCCTATCCAAGTGACATCGGTGCCAAATTTTATGAAGGCGGCCCCGGTTCAACTCCAACCATTGATGGTGATCATATCTATGTGCTTAGCAGATGGGGAGACCTCTTTTGCCTGGGAGCTAAAGATGGTTTCGTTCAATGGCAGCGCAACATAGCCAAGGAAGAAGACTTGCGACTTCCCGACTGGGGATTCAACGGATCCCCACTGGTTGCCGGTGACATGCTGGTACTAAATGCGGGTGGTGGTGGAATGGCTGTGAACAAAACCAGCGGCAAAACCATCTGGCTGTCCAACGATGAAGAAGCAGGCTACTCCACTCCCCTGCCTTTTGAAGACAATGGCCTTCAATACGTAGCTTTGTCATCTGGAAAAAGTTTCCTGGCTGCAGAATTGAAAACTGGAAAGAAGACCTGGGAAATTCAATGGCCAACGCGATACGGAGTCAATGCCGCTGACCCAATCATTGTTGGAAACGAGATCTGGATCGGATCAGGATATGGCAAGGGCCATGGACTCTACACGTTTGATGGAAACAAAACCCAAGTCCGTTGGACCAATCGGGAGATGCGTTCCCAGCAAAATGCACCTGTTCTGATTGGTGAGCATCTGTATGGATTTGACGGAGATGGTGGATCACGTGCTCCCTTAAAGTGCGTTGAACGATCAACCGGGAAAGTGGCCTGGGAGGCGGATGAATTCAAATATGGATCCGTTGCTGCTGCCGGCGGACATCTGATCATCATGACCGCGCAGGGCGAGTTGCTCATCGCTCCAGCCACACCAAAAGAATTCAAACCTTCTGCACGAGCCAAAGTTTTAGACGGAAAATGCTGGACCGTTCCTGTCGTCTCCAATGGTCTTGTGTATGTCAAAAACTCCAAAGGACATTTGGTTTGTTTGGATTTGCGTCCCTAAGTAGTGCTTTACCCTGCCCTTTAATGATGAGCGCTACCCACTCCAAGAGCTTGAAACATCAAACGAGACGTTCCTTTCTATCAAAAGGAATTCAGGCTGGTTTGCTGTATGGAATGGCTCCGTATGTCAAAGCGAACCAGGTCAGCAAGTATCGAACTGCATTGATCGGTTGTGGATGGTGGGGAATGAATATCCTGCGAGAGGCGATGGCGGCTGGCTGCTCTAAAGTCGTTGGATTATGCGACGTCTATGAGCGTCCCATGCTGGTGTCTCAGGATGAAGTGAATCAAGCGACAGGGGACACTCCAAACCTTTACAAGGATTATCGCGAACTACTGAAAAAAGAACGGCCTGAGATCGTCATCATTGCCACTCCCGATCATTGGCATGCCCTGCCCTGCATTGAAGCTTTGAACACAGGGGCTCACGTTTACGTGGAAAAACCCACCAGCCATACCATTGGAGAAAGTCAGGCCATGCTCCAGGCGGCAGCAGCAAGCAATCGTGCCGTGCAAGTGGGATTGCATCGACGCATCGGCCCTCATCACCTTTCTGGAATGGAATTCCTAAAATCTGGCAAGGTTGGGAAAATCGGCATGGTGAAACTCTTTGTCACTGGAGGAGGATCAGGCCCCGAAACTCCGGTTCCACATAGCAAACCTCCATCCGGTATGGATTGGAACATGTGGTGCGGACCAGCCCCTTTACGTCCCTATTGCAGGAAATTAACACCGGGAGGCTGGCGCAATTTCCTCGATTATGCGAACGGAACTTTGGGGGACTGGGGCGTCCATTGGCTCGACCAATTGCTCTGGTGGACGGATGAAAAATATCCCAAAAGCATTTACTCTACAGGTGGACGCCCAGTGCTGGGACAGGCAGTCTTCGATGATGAAAAAGGTTCCACCTCGGATGCCCCGGACACACAGACCGTCACCTACGAGTTCGAATCTTTCACCGCCATTTGGGAACATAGAAAATACGGCGGTTTTGCTCAGGAGAAACATCGATTGGGTGCCTATTTCTATGGAACGGAAGGAGTATTTCACATGGGGTGGAGGGATGGATGGACTTTTCATCCCAAGAATACCAAGCAACAGGAGATCCATGTGGAGCCACAGTTTGATAATGTCCGAGACGGACACAACATCACTCCCCTTTGGCTAGATTTCCTGAAGTCTGTTGAAACAGGTTCCAAGCCTGCTGCTAATTTGGAGGTCGCCCATCGGTCCAGTGTTCTTCCCATGCTGGGCATGATATCGTATAAACTGGGTCGGAGTATTCATTGGGATGGACTAAAAGAATCCATCCCGGGAGATCTCCAGGCTCAAGCACTCTTGAAAAGGGATTACCGAAAACCTTGGTCTTATCCTACTGCTTGAATGTTTCGTTTGATACCACTGACCCACAGATTTCTTCGGTCTGTTGAGTCAAATATCATTTAATATTCTTGGGGCGGTGCAGACTTGATCAAACAATTGATCAAGTTCAAAATCCACACCATGAACCCACGAATCCCTTCGCCCATTAGAATAAAATTTCAATGGCATCGTTTCCTGCTGGCTCTGGCCATGTTGCCAATGGCCCTTTCTGGATTCACTGATGCACATTGTTATGCAGACAGCATTGTCAAAGACTGGACAGGACATGTGAACAGGACCTGGATTGGACCGGAATTTTGGGCAAATCGTTTACAGGATTGGGAAATCCGTGACGGCAAGGTCCAATGTATCGAAAATTCCGCAAACGCTCCCCTACGCACCCTGCATCTCATCACCGGATCAACCCATCTGGAGGGTCAATCATTCTCCATGTCGGTGGAAATTCAATCCGATGAAATAGGAACAAACTCAAACACTCAGGCACTGGCGGGGTTTCTTGTCGGCAGCGGAGGGGCTCATGTTGATTACCGACTTTCAGCACTCACCCACCATCGTCCCGCTGAAGACGGAGGCATGTTGGCTGTTATCGATACCCTAGGCCGGGTCTATCTGCTCGATCATTCCAAATCAACTGGAAAGGACAATCTCTGGTCGATCAGTGGGCAGATCGCTTATAAGGACTTACCTCTTCTGGCTCAGGGAAATCAACCCAGCTCTGACAATGGCAAAAAAGGTTGGGATCGCATCAAGCTCTCTCTGACCATTCAAAAAACGGAGTCAGGATTGACGACGGAGCTGGAATCTCGAAACCCGGATGACCAAACCTTGATCAGTAAGCTCAGCTTGAAATCCACCCCCGAACACTTCACCGATGGAAGCGTGGCTCTGGTTTCGCACCTTTCACCCACTCAAAGAGGAAAAGGTTTTGGGTTTAACCATTGGGTATTGGAAGGTGATCGCTTCGACCATCAATATGAAAAGGAATTCGGCCCCATCCTCACTGCTCAATACACATTAAGCCGAAGAGTTCTCAGCTTGACAGCTCAAGCCGGTCCTTTGGGGAAATGGGACACACAGACGGCGGCACTCGAGATCTTTGATGATACGCTGAACCAATGGCGCCCCATTGCTTATGCTGAATTGCAGCCGATGAGTTTTACCTTCCCGTTTCGAGTCAATGGATGGGATGACACACGTGATACCCGATATCGAATTGCTTATGATCTGAAGACAAGCTCAACGGAATCCGAACGGACTTTCTTTGAAGGGGTGATTCGCAAAAACCCAACCGAGAAACAAGAACTTTCCGTTGCAGCATTCACGGGTCACAAAATTTTCACCGGCGGTTTGAAATGGAACCATCACGGCGTTTGGTTTCCGCACAATGACATCATCGATGCGATTCAACACCATGACCCTGATTTCCTGTTTTTCTCGGGGGATCAGGTTTACGAAGGTGACATGACACCAGCGGTCTATTCGCCACTCGACAAAGCGATGCTGGATTACTTTTACAAGTGGTACCGATGGTGTTGGGCATTTAAAGACCTGACGAAAAACCGGCCGACAGTCACCATCCCGGATGATCACGATGTTTATCATGGCAACGTCTGGGGTGCGGGTGGAAAAGCAGCCTCAACCAAAGGAAGCAACAACGATAAACAAAACAGTGGTGGATATCGAATGCCGGCAAGCTTCGTCAACAGCGTGCATCGTACACAGGTTTCTCATCTGCCACCGCGAGCCGACAAAGCAACCATCCTTCAGGGAATTTCAAGCTACCACGGACGGGTTGAATATGGGGGCATCAGCTTTGCGGTGATCGCCGACCGCATGTTTAAATCTTCACCCACAGTTGCATTACCCGAAGGAAAGTTTGACAACGGATGGGCCCAAAACCCTGACTTTGATCCGGTTCTCCAGGGCGATGTTTCAGGTGCCGTTTTGTTGGGCAAACGACAATTGGATTTTTTAAATCATTGGGCCACTGATTGGTCAAACCAGGCATGGATGAAAGTCGTTCTTTCGCAAACTTTGTTTGCTAATGTGGCAACGCTTCCCGGTGGAGCCAATTCAGACGCCATCGTGCCAAGTCTTCGATATTTTGGCCCTAAAGAATACCCTGAGAATGATCGACCCGTTGCAGACGGAGATTCCAATGGCTGGCCTCAAACCGGGCGTAATCTTGCCTTGAAAGCCATGCGGAAGGGTTTTGCTTTTCACATCGCCGGGGATCAACATTTGGGTTCCACCATCCAATACGGCGTCGATCATTGGAGAGATGCGGGATATGCTCTTTGTGTACCTTCGGTTGCCAACACCTGGCCACGACGCTGGTATCCCATTGAACCGGGGTTGAACGCCAAACCTGAAGCCCCTCGTTATTCCGGAGATTTTTTTGATGGTTGGGGAAATCGAATTTCAGTAGAGGCGGTTTCCAATCCCATGCTCTCCGGTCGAGAACCCGCCGACCTTTACGATCGAGCACCTGGATACGGAATCGTAAGATTCAAAAAAGAGCATCGAAAAATCAAAATCGAATGCTGGCCCCGCTGGGAGGATCCTTCACGTGAGGATGCTCAACAGTATCCGGGCTGGCCCATTGAGATCACACAAGAATCCAACTACGACCGCGAAGCTGTCGCATGGCTTCCCACCTTACTGGTTAAAGGAATCGAATCTCCGGTTGTCCAGATCTGGGACTCCATCACAAATGAATGCGTGTATACCGTAAGGATGAATGGGCAGGTGTTTCGACCAAAGGTATTCGCAAGCGGAAAATATTCAATCATGATTGGTGAACCCGGGACTGCTCAAATGAAAACACTTTCAGGATTGCAGGCCAGCCCCCATCAAACTTCGATGCTAAGCATTAATTTTGAGTAGGGAACTGAGTCACCGAAGGGGTGACCAAACTTGAGGCCAGTGTCTGCAGGACTGCAGAAACTTCCTCTCCCCCACGAAAATCAATGGCACTGGCTATGAGAAAACCGGCAAGTGCCCGGTAATAATTATAGTGGGCATCTATCAGGGATTCGTTGGCCTTGAAGGCCCTTTGTTCACGAATCTGAAGCGAAAGCAGGTTGGTTGCCCCCCATTTAAATCGATCCGCCTCAATATCTCGCAGATCGGCGGCAAGACTCTGGTTTTCACTGGCAAGCATCAACTGATCTCGAGCCGCCCTCAGTGCGGAGTAACTGTCATCAATTTCAGCAAAAACTTTCTCCAAAGCAAAACCAATCCGACGCTCCAACTGGTCAATCTTGGCCTGGTTGGCCTGAACAGCACCTTTGGCTGCATTACGTTCCAATGGCATCCTGAATTCCAAACCCAGTTTCAACTCAAACTCACCCGTGTCCTTGTAGAGAGATCGCCCCAGACTCTCACTGGCGGCGACGTAGGCGTCGAGCCGAGGGTTGAGTTGATTCTCGAATAGCTGGGTGTCCACGCCCAATTTTTCCATTTCAAGGTTGTAATACCTGATCTCGGGACGATTGGCACTGGCATACTTCCAGGCGGTTGGCAGGATATCTTCCGGGACGGCAACCTGTTGAGGCCAGGTTGAAGGCAGTTGTGCCAAGGTGGGCTTGATCGGGGCATCGTCTGAGTCCCGCAAGAAGAGTGACAGTGTAATGGCTGCCGATTCGAAAGCACGGCGTGCCTTGATCAAACTCATTTGCCGACTGACCACCATCTGCCTGTTTTCGATGGATTCGACTGGAGCTGACAAGCCCTTTACAATGCGTGTTTGAATGGCATTGGTTCGCATGGTTGCCAGCTCGAGCATCTGCTCTGAGATTTGTAAATTCATGCCGGCCTTCATCCAGTTCAAGTAGGCAGAAGATGAGGCTTTGGCAAAATCCAGAAGTTGCCTTTGAATGAGCGGGTTCACCAATTCAACTTCAAGTCTGGCTTTGGCAATGGCAGCGCGTCGTTTATCAATGGAGCCATCCCGCAACAAAGGTAATTTAAAACCAATGGAAGGCGTTCCTGACTGATCCGTTCGACGTTCAGGATAGTAATCGGGTAGCAAACCGTCGGTCCACCGATAGCTCCCAAACACAGTGCTCCCCCATATGCCTGTAAACTGTTCAAAACCGGCTTCAACGGTCGTGCTTTCATAGAATCCTGTTGGGTTTTGAAATACTTTGGCAAAGGTTTCAAAGTCAAAGGCCCCTTTTGCACTGCGCAAGTGTCCCTGGGCAATGTCGCGTTCAATGAGCGCCGCCAGGTACGGAGGATACTGTGAGGTGACGGACTGTAGAACCGTTTCCAGATGAAGAACCGTGGGTGTTTCCTGTGCTTTGGTGTAGGAGTGGAAAAAGCAGAAAACCGAAAACACCCAAACAAATGTGACTGGAACTCGAAATTGTTTCATCGCCCCTTGCAAATGTCTGTTGAAAGGAACCATCATTGCTTTCCAGAATCCTTGAGCACTTTGCTTTCTTCGCTTAAAGCTGGGGGGAATCCGTTGAGCTGACGCCAGACTTCATACCATAATGGCACGCGTTCCAGAAGCACCCAACCGTGTGCAAGCACGCCCTGTCTTAATATGGGTTGATGAGGCCAAAGCACCTGCTTGATTCCCCCCTGGCCGTCTGGAATTTCATCTGGATGCGGAGCCACCAACACACGAAACATCCCCTTGCCATTGTCCGTGGCATCGACAAACACCACCTCACCGCCAAAAGTACCAACCGCGACACTGGGCCAACCTACAAATTGAATCGCCGGCCAACCTTCAAACTGCAAGCGAACCGGGCTTCCTTCTTGAAGAACCTTACCGTTTTCATCGACCTCCCGTTCTTGAATCAGCGGCATGTCATTTCCATCCACCCACATCTCCACCACAAGGTTTTCAGATTCAGGAATGATGATACACATGGGACTTGAAGATTTAACAAAACTCCCCTGAGTAACGCTGACTCGAAAAACGACACCATCACGTGGAGCGGTCACCGACTGGCGACCGGTTTGATTAATTTTAATGATGAGATCGTTGTATTCCTTCTCAACCTTGTTTAAGTCGCTTCGCGCCGATTCCACCGTTGCCAGTGTTTTCTCGAGGGAGGCATTCATGTCCAGCCTGGTCTTCACCAAAGCGGATTCTGCCTTTAGAGTTTCGGCAACCTGTTTGTCACGCGAAAGCACTGCCAGTTCATATTCCCTTTCAGAAACCAAACCTCTTGGATCTTTGAACAATTTTTCGATTCGAGCAAACTGCTGATTGGCTGCCAGCTGAGCTGCTTTTGCGGCTTCCACCTGTCTCTCAGCAATCTGAATGGCCTGAGGCATGGATGCTTTCAGGTCTTCTGACTGTGATTCAAGACGTTTCAATTTGGCCTCAGCAGCCTTGCGCTGGCCTTCCATGATTTCCTTTTGACGCAGAAGGTTCTGAATCAAATTCGGGTCATTATCGACGATCTGAAAAAGAAGATCATCTTTGGAGACTTTCTGACCTTCCAAAACATTGATCATGTCCACCCTACCCGACAATGGGGCTTCCACCAGGAGGCTTCTTTCTTTGGGATCAAAGGCCACCACCTTTCCCGAGCCGCTGATGAATTGCTGCCATGGCAGAACAAGCAATGCCAAAACAAGAATAACGAAAATCGCAACCAATGCCTTGAACAGTTTGGAGAACCCGATGGGAAGGGATGTTCTGGAAAGACAATTCAAAGGCGCTTCATGATCCAGAATTGGCATGACACTAGAGTAACCAGCCGGCTCCTTGGACCGTGTAGATGCTTTGATATTGGATGATTCATTCATGTTCACTGGTTTTCCTCCTTCAAAAGTTGTGAGCTGTTTTCAGGATGAGGAGCAATCCGAACCACTCGGGAACAACGATTCAGAATTTCACGATCACGCGTCGATACCAACAAGGTCATGTTGGCATGGTTTTCAAACAATGATTTGAAAAGTGATGAGGACTCTTCAGGATCCAGACCGTCGAGCAGTTTATCTATCAGTAAGAGACCCGGACGAACCAGCAAGGCTCTTGCAATACACAATTTAATGCGTTCCGAACCTGAGAAAGGACGCCCTCCAGTTTGGAGATGGGTCTCAACTCCTTTGGGCATCTGCCTGACCTTGTTGTAAAGGCCGACGCTCTTCAGGGTATCATAAACCTGCTCCAAAGGAATGGATTCATCACCCAACCTGAGGTTGTCAAGCAACGAACCTTCAAATAATTCTATCTCCCGGATGAGCACCACTCTTGAGCGCAGGCCTGTCAAATCCACGTGCCGAAGGTCGCGTCCACTCAGAAACACTTCCCCTTCCTCAATCGATCGCAACCCATAAAGCAGTTCAAGTAGGGTCCCGGCCCCTGCCCCGACAGGCCCGGTGAGACCAACCACTTCACCGGCTTTGATGTTGAGATTAAATCCGTCAAAAATTGGTTGCTTTGGATCAAAGGCAAAATGAAGATTTTCGATTTGAACGGTTAGACCTCCCGAATCCACTTCAAATTTTTGACCAGATTCCTTTTCAATTTCGAGATCAACAATACTACCGAGCTTATCGGTTGAGGCCATCGCGTCGTACCAGGCTTCAACGTGCTTACCAAGATAAACTACCGCAGCCACAATGGCACTCACGATCAGCTCCGAGGCGACCAATTGTCCTAGTGTCAGTTCCCCTCTTAAAACCAACCAACCGCCAATAGCCAACAAGGCGGCACTTGCAATAGCCTGAATCGCGAGGAGTCCGACTATTTGGCGAAGTAAAATGCGATAATGTTCTTTGCGACGGGTGAGATAATTGTCGATCAAACGATTGGACAGTTGCATGGAGAAATCTTTTGCAACAGCCCATTTAAATAGCACTGGGAACATGACCAACTGTTCGAACCATCCAGCAACGTCATGTTTGGCATAGGATTCCTGAATGCTGGTTTGAACCCCCGTCCTGCCCAAACCAAAAAAGACCAACATCAAGAGAGCGATGAGGATAAAATCAAAAGCCAAAAGGAATGGGTGATAAAAAGCCAACACAACCAGGCCAATCGAAGCACTCAACACCAAATTGACCGCATCCAGCAGTATCATGGCACTGCTTTTTTGGAGTGTTGTGACTTCCAGAAACCGATTGATGAGTTCAACGGATTTACTGTCTTCGAGTGCTTTGATCTTTAATCGGGGTAATCTGTATGTCAGATCCGATGACAGGCGAACAAAGATCCGCTGCTGAATCAACTCCGCTACAGCATGTTGCACGGCACTAATCAGGGACAACAGCATCAAAAATACGAGTAGCGCGAAACTAAAGATCAGCAGTGTCTGGACATAGACTTTCTGCTGGCCACCAAAAGCTATGTTCTGCACCACTGCATCCACGGCAAGAGGAGTTGCGAGATACAACAAACCAGTGATGACGGAGAAAAAGAAGATCACTCCGATGTCCGCACTTTCGGGTTTCAGGAGCGAGAAGAGTCTCTGATGAGGCAATGGATGCGGTTTTGCCTCAGTTGCGCCATGTGTGTTCGGTTTAGCAGACATGAATATACTAAGCGTTACATCAAATTGGTTGATTCTTTCGTTCAGCCAGCAAGGAAAACTACCCAGTTGTCCTTTGGCCACTGGCTATAGCATTTACCACCACAAGAAGCTCAGTCAAATATTCTTGTTTACCCGATGAGCGCCACTGGCTCAGTAATTGAATCTGGTGATGGTGAAGTAATGTTAAATCCTGATCCCTGGCGTGCAAGGTCCTGAAAAACCGAGGGCGCCTTTCTTCAAGTGGTCCCTGCAAAATGTTATCCAACATCGTGCGGGTTCGCTCATGCTCCTGCAGAATGTTCTCAAGAAAACGGGATCTTAATTCTGGATCAGATACCAGGGACGCATAGGAACTCATGATATCCCTGTCAGCACTTTCAAGGCTGGATTCGACATTATAGAACAAGTAACGAAGGAAAGGTAGTTTAGTAATACCTTCCCGAAGTCTGTTCAAAACATTTTCGTCCTGCTCAATCACCATCTGAAGGGCGGACCCCACTCCATACCAACCTGGCAAATAAAACCTCGCCTGATTCCAACTGAAAACCCATGGAATGGCCCGCATATCCTTGACGCCTCGCAAGCCTGAGCGAGATGCAGGGCGGGAACCAATACGACTGTTCTGCAAGACATCCACAGGAGTAGCCTCCGAGAAAAAGGTCTCAAACCCCTCTGATTGGACGAGTCGTTGGTATGCTTTCTGGCTTTCCTGGGCAATTTGATCCAGCAAATCACTCCACTCCGAATCCATGCTCGGATTCAGATGCTGCATTCTTGCCGAGAAGCAGCCTGCGAACCATTGTTCCAGATTGTTGGAAGCGGTAAGTATGTTGCTGTATTTCTGTGCAATCGTTTCTCCCTGCTCTGTTAACCGGATGCCTGATTTTAAACTTCCGGCGGGCAATGCCTCCAGAAAACGATGCGTGGGACCTGCTCCCCGACTTAAGGTCCCCCCTCTCCCATGAAAGAATTGAACCGGAACTCCCAACTCATCACCCAAAGCCATTAAGCTGGATTGAGCTTTTCTGATATTCCAGAGACTTGAAAAAATCCCCCCGTCTTTGTTGCTGTCACTATAACCCAGCATGATAGGCTGGAAGGCATCCTGTAACTGCGCAGATTCCGGGTAAGTCATCTTTCCATCGAGACGCAATTCTTGATCATAACGGGATGCCCATATTGGAAGACTCATGCGCGTCATCTGATTGTTGAGGAAATCACGCATGATCGGGGTGCTGTTTTGCAAATCAGCCAAGGTTTCAAAAAGCGGAACCACCGGAATTGGGCAGATAAGGCCCTTGGAAGTTTCAATGAGAATACCCGCCTCTCTGCAAAGAATGTAAACAATGAGCAAATCCGAAACGTGCCGAGTCATGCTGACAATCAGAAAACCAATTCCCTCACGGCCATAACTTTGCATCTGATCAGCAAGAACCCGTAACGCATCAACTGTAGCTCGCGCTTCTTCGGGAAGATAACAATTTTGCGGTGTAAAGGGCCGCAGAGATTGTAGTTCTTTATTTAGGAATTCGACTTTTTGCTGCTCGGACATGCCAAGAAAAGTTTCAGCTTCAGGTAAATTGGCAGCATCCAACAACTGGATGAATGCCTTTTCGTGGTAGGCTGAGTTCTGGCGGACGTCCAGCCTGGCAAGATGGAATCCGAATACTTCAATTCGACGTCTCACCGGTGATAATTCATTTCGAATCAATCTTTCAGCTCTGACTTCTTTCAAGGAATTTTCCAAAATGTCCAAGTCAGAGAGAAGTTCATCAGGAAACTGATACAGCCCATCTTTACCGTCATTGCTTTCTGGATCTTTAGAGTCAATTAACGGAAGACTTTGAGTCATGTGCCAGACAAATTCCCTCCAGGGCTCCTCTGCCATACGTGTCGTGCTTCGTGGAGTTTTGCGCGGGATGGATCTAAATTCCTCAAGTCGACTTTCTAGTGTAGGGGTCACTTTTTGGGTCAATCGAGAAAGAGGCAAACGAGAACCCAACCGTTCCAATGATTCTTGGAGTAATTCCAAAGCACAGGTTCTTTGTGAGTCCAAGGTGCGTTGGGTCACCTCGGGCGTGACAAATGGATGTCCGTCTCGATCTCCCCCCACCCACATGCCAAAATTCAAGGCAGGCAAGAGGCTGTTTTTAATGATTTCATCCCGATCAAATCCGTTCTGCTCCATCGTTTGCAGCATTCTCCTGTCATGGAGGAGCAAGGCTTCAGGCAACTTTTGTTTCAGATAGTACTGGATATTTTTTCGTTCCGAAGCGAGATCCGGTTTTTCCAAAGGTATTTCACCTGTCCGCCACAAACGTTCCAGAATGTCCTTGATGTCATCAAGGATCAGCTCGCGTTCAGCATCGGTGTAGACACTGTTTTCCAATTGGAAAAGGCACATATACAATTCCCTGTGCTGATCCAGTATACTCGCTTTCTTGGACTCGGTGGGATGAGCCGTAAAAACAATGTCAACTTGGAGATTGCTCAACTCCTTCAATATGGTCGACCGATCCTTGTCCCCAGCAACATGCTCGATGCTGTTTGCCCATGATCCAGAGATTGCCTTGCCGCCATAGACGGACTGACGCTGGCGATTGATCTGATTGGCCACATTTTCCTCAACCAAATTCAACAACTGAAACAGAATCGACAACAATTGAACCGACTGTTGATTGAGATCGGAATGAGTATTGGATTTGGCCTTGTCGACGAATGGCCTCAAATCTTCCAAACCGATTTCGCACAATACCTGGTCGAGACAACTTCGAAGCATCTCCTCATCCCGATCGATTTTCTCGAATCCTTTGATATACAGAGGATCCTTGAGGTTCCTTCCCTTTTTGGTGTTGCTTTCTTCAGCAGTCATTTAAATCGCGAATTTATTTTGACGAATTAATTTTCGTAAATTAGTCTTCATTTACCCTATGTCAACTCAAACAGTCATAAAAAAAAGTTTGGAAACAAAACCCAGATCTACCTGGACGTTTTTTTCCAACCATACACATGTGATCGCCTGCCTGGCGCGTGATCCCGATATGGTGCTGCGTGAGGTCTCGAATGAAGTGGGTATCACTGAACGAGCGGTGCAGAGAATAGTTCAGGAACTGGTGGAAGCCGGTGCCATCAAGCGTGAGAAATTCGGAAGGCAGAATCATTATGTCATCAATCGAAAATTCAAGCTACGCCATCGCGTTGAGAAGCATCGCACCATCGGTGAACTGCTTGATTTTATTTACGGATGACTGAGCAATCACCAATCAACCGCGGATCAAGGCCCTGACCGACCAAGGATCAAATTGGGTAAAAAGGTGGTTAGGAATGGGATATAGGTAATCAACAAAACACTGATCGCCAGCACTAGAAGCATCGGTAGAGATGCTCGAGCAACTTCCATGACAGGACGTTTAAAACGATAAGCTGATAGGAACAGATTCAGACCGACTGGTGGGGTCAAGTAACCGAGTTCCAGATTAGCCAAAAATATGATACCGAGGTGGATCGGATCAATTCCAAAGGCGGCTCCCAGAGGAAGCAGAAGAGGAACCACCACCACAATCGCTGAATAAATATCCATCAAGCATCCCACCAGCAATAAGAAACAATTTAACGCGAAGAGGAACACATACTTGGATTCGATGTTGGCTGTGCCCCATTCGATCGCGAGGTCGGGAATCATCGCAAAGACCAGAAAATCTTTGGTGAAGCTCATCGCAACCCCAAGAATAAGAAGCACTCCACCAACCAACAATCCGCATTCGGTCATGACTCTCGGCAAATCCTTGAAAGGATGCAGCTCTCGATGGATCACTACCTCAACAAACAATGCATAGAGCGCAGTCAAAGCCGCAGCAGCGACCGGGGTGCTGAAAACCCCACTGAAAAGCGCAGTGATGGCAACCACCGGAATCATCAACTCCCATTTCGCTTCCCAAAGAGCACGCCTGGATTCGGTCCAATCGAATTTTTTACCGGCGACAGCTTCCTTGGAGACAAGTCGGCGGCTGTAGAGCGCCATCATTCCCACCATCAACATTCCCGGAAGAAAGCCTCCCAGAAACATGTGCTCCAATCTCAATCCAGTTTGGACGTTGGCATTGGCAACGATGAAATAAAGAATGATGGGTAGTGAGGGAGGAAAAAGAATTCCCAGTGCGCCCGCGCCGGTGATTAACCCCAATGAAGGTTTGTCACCATATTTGGCTGAGGTCAACACTGGCATCAGCAGGGGCCCCAACGCCAAAATCGTGACGCCCGACCCTCCGGTAAAGGCCGTAAAAAAAGCGCAGACAAAGATAGTCACCAAGGCCGGCCCGGCTCGATATTGCCCGACAAACGACTGGAAGACCCGAACCAAACGCTGGGACGCCCTACTCTCTGCCATGAAATAGCCTGCCAGAGTAAACAATGGGATCGTTGGAATGAGGGCTTCAGTGGACATGGAATAATGACTGGTAGCCACTCCTGCAATTGGAAAATCCTCACGCCACAAATAAAGCAAGGTCGCCCCCCCAAGTGCGGAGTAAATGGGAGCCCCCAATAATGTCGCAATAATCAGGAGTATCACCCCTGGAAAAAGGATGCGATCGACTGGTATCCATCCTTTCCACAATATTCCACAGGCAATCAGGACCAGGAGTAGTGAGGTTGCCTTGACCCACCATTGCTTTCCCGCATGCCAGATCAACCTCAAGGCAATCAGCCCAAATCCGACAGGCAACACAATTTGAATCCACCATCTAGCCACACCATATGCGATTTCATTACCAGCACCTTTTTCGTCCAATAAGAACAAGTATCCGGCATAGGCCAGTGCTACCGTAATCACGGATGCCCATGAATTGGCGAAGATGTTCGCTCCCGTTTTCCAGGGGCCTTTCAAGAATTGGGAAATAGTGGAAATTGCCAGTAATCGCTTTTCTCGGGCAGCGATGGCTCCACCGATCATTCCGATGATCAGGGAGAAATGGAGCACAAACTCGGCTTCGCCTTCAATACCAGTATTGAAAAATCCCCGCATGATCCTCTCAATCAGAGGCAGGGAAATCAGGGCGAATAGGCAAACAACAAGGATGCTGTTCTCAACACCACAAACCCATCGAATCCAGGCAGGACGCCGTGATGATTCGGATGACGAAATATCAACTTCCTCGGGAATGTTGCCTGCCATTTAGAAATTTAATTTAGGATTAGGGAACGAATTGACCCAGTGGCCAACCCGCACAACCATGGAGACAACCTGTGAGGTGTCAATTCTTTAAAGGTAGAGACTCTGACCTTCTAATCTTTGGACATCAAAATCAGGCAAAGACGATTCTATTGCTTGCGATATTCCTCCAGAAGAGTTTGAACCTTGTCGAACATGGATTCATCCACCAGAAGCCCTTTAATATCAGGGTAGGCTTTTTGCGTCTCTTTTCGCCAATCTTCCAGTTCTTCCTGAGTGGGTTCGATGACAGTGAGTCCTCGTTTTTTCATCGCGGCAATGGATTCTTCAGCCTCCTTGCGACCATCGGCTTGAATAGCCTTTCCTGCCAACTCAGCGGCGTTTTTCATATGAGATTGCTGCGCAGCGGAGAGTTTATTCCATGCCTTCTTGGTGATCACCAATCCACCAGCCAGGGCGCCCCAGTTGATTTTCAGCATGTATGGGGCTCGGGTATCCACCTGGCTGAAATTAGCGGCGAGTGGCGGCATGGTTACCGAAGTAATCATGCCAGTCTGAAGGCCCGGTACAATATCCTTGGTTTCAAGAGGAACCGGATGAAATCCATTCTTTTGAAGAACTTTGACCGTATCAGGGTTACCAGCCCATGAAAAAATTTTGGTGTTGCGAACGTCGTCGATCGTTCTGATGGGTTCTTTCGCAAAAAAGTGAACCCATCCGGCATTGGTCCAGCTCAATACGATGAATCCTTTTGCTTCCAGGAGATCCGCCAGTTCTTTACCCAACTTTCCCGCCACGTATTCCACCTCTTCAAGAGAATGAAACATCATGGGAATATCCTGTAGTCCGGTCACTTTGGGTTCGATTTCCGATAGCCCCACGACCGTGAACAAACCGACCTGAAGCTGACCCGATCTCATTCGACGCACCATTTCGGCCTCTCCTCCCAAACGTCCATCCGGGTAAATGGTCAAAGAAACCCCTCCTCCTGGAGCACTCTTCCAGGCATTTTCCATTTCCTTCAAATGGTTGTAATAGGAAGATCCTTTTGGGACCAGTGTGCCCAATCGTAGTCGTGTGGCTGCTTCCACGTCTGAACAAAAAAGGCCGGTGATCAATGCCATTACCAGGATTCCAGATTTTAACAACTGCCTCATGGAGTGATTCAAATTTTGCTTCATGTGATTAAAGTTCTTTTTTCTATGCCCCGAAAGCTAAACTGAGGCACTTATTCCAATGCATCAAGCGGAGGCAAGATAAGATCTTCCTTGTGATCCAAAAGCCATCGTGCCCGCTTCTGCATTAGTATATTGACCAATCGGTACTGTAAATATTCATCTGGATCAACGCTCAATGCCTGATTCAATAGAGATTCAAACAGATCCATATCCTGTTCCTGCACGGCAACAGCTTCTGCATAGGAAACATAGGGAGCCACCTGTTGGCCTTTAGAGTATTGAACCGCTTGCTGAAAATGTTTCTCAGCCATCTCAACCGGATCCTCGTCTCCTCCCTGCCGTGCCATTGAGTAAGTGATCATGAAACTGTGAATGGCGCCATGATCCCAGGCAGGATCAAGAACGAGGGCTCTGTCCATGAGAGCTTCAAGCTGGGGAATTTCAGAGATCAAGTGCGGATCTTCTTTGGATAGATTGACAGCACCCGCCCAGGCAGCGGCGGCCCAATACATCATCGGCACATCCTTCTTGGACAATGCAAGCACAGCTTGCTGGGGGCTGGACTGTAAAAGGTTTCGAAAATCTGAATGCTCAACTTCAATCCCCTGAAGTCCATAATCCCTGGCACGGATAAACAGATTCGCTGCCCTCTTACGAAGTGCCTGGGCCTGCTCAAAATTTTCTTCCTCCAATCTATCAGCATCCATTTGCAGAAATGCATAGGCATATTGTGCATAGGCACTGCTGGTGGCCAGAAGTAAGGGTTGATGATCGGGAACTTCAGCCAACAAACTTTCCATCAACTTGAGCGAAAATGGTAACGCTTCGCGAATCAGTTCTGGATCGTTATCGGAAGCAAAACTCGTTCCCGTACCTGCAAAGGCATTTCCCACTTGTCGAATGGCCATTTTTTTCACCGAACATCCGGTGATCAATGCCAGGAAACTCAATATGGCAAGCAGGCGAAACATAGGAGAAGAAATTTTTTGTACCATCATAAGACCAAGTTTGGAATTGAAAAGTTGGAGGCCCAATGGACCTCCAACCTGGATGAATTC
Organism: uncultured Verrucomicrobiota bacterium; assembly: GCA_964342825.1. Classification (GTDB taxonomy): domain Bacteria; phylum Verrucomicrobiota; class Verrucomicrobiia; order Limisphaerales; family AAA164-E04; genus AAA164-E04. Next base: position 11,078 of record CAYFHO010000013.1, on the reverse strand, counting down.
TAAGAGTGCAGAATATTAACTATCCGTTACCGCGCCCAGGTGAGCGGAACTGACAAGTTTGGCATATTTGGCAAGGACACCCCGCGTGTAGCGAGCCTTGGGAGCCTTCCAGGATTTACGACGTTTGTTGATCTCCGTCTTGGGCACTTTGAGATCCAAGGTGCGTTTTTCGGCATCGATCACAATCTTGTCGCCCGATTTCACAAGCCCCAATAATCCTCCCTCAGCAGCTTCCGGAGTAACATGACCCACAACAAATCCGTGACTACCTCCGGAGAAGCGACCATCAGTGATCAATGCCACATCTTTTCCTAGTCCTTTACCCATGATCGCTGAAGTAGGAGACAACATTTCTCTCATGCCCGGACCTCCCTTTGGCCCCTCATAACGAATCACAATGACATCTCCTTTTTTAATCTTGTCGTTCAAAATGGCTTGAAGCGCTTTTTCTTCAGAATCATAAACCTTGGCTTTACCTTCAAAACGAAGTCCCTCTTTGCCGCTGATCTTGGCCACTGCCCCGGTTTCAGCAAGGTTTCCATAGAGCACCACCAAATGACCGTCCTTCTTGATGGGATTGTCAAATCCCCGAATGACATCTTGTCCTTTGGGGTAAGGTTTCACATTGGCGACGTTTTCTGCCAAGGTCTTACCGGTAACTGTCAGGCAATCACCATGCAGAAGTCCCTTTTCAAGGAGCATCTTCAACAGAGGAGTCAAACCCCCTATGCGAACCAGCTCTGCCATCACGTATTTACCGCTTGGCTTGAGATCCGCCAAAACAGGCACTTTCTTGCCGATCCGAGTAAAGTCATCAATGCTTAATTTAACACCTGCTGCATGAGCCATACCCAACAAGTGAAGGACTGCATTCGTGGATCCTCCGAGCGCGGTCACCACCGTGATGGCATTTTCAAATGCCTTTTTAGTCATGATGTCACGAGGCCGGATACCCAGTTTCAGCAGCTTCATGACGGCGGCTCCAGCTTGTTCGCAATCGATTCGTTTCTCCGGAGAAACAGCAGCTTGCGCAGAGCTGTTGGGGAGCGACATTCCCAGGGCCTCAATGGCGGACGCCATGGTGTTGGCTGTATACATTCCCCCACATGAGCCGGCCCCAGGTATGGCGCAGGCCTCCAGATTGGCAAGTTGCCGATCTGTCATCTGATGGTTGGCATGCTTTCCTACCGCTTCAAATACAGATACAATGTCCACATCCTTTTTTTGAAAGCACCCGGGAAGGATCGTTCCACCATACACGAATACAGCAGGTCGATTCAGTCGGGCCAAGCCTATCAAGCATCCGGGCATATTCTTGTCGCAACCACCAATGGCCACGACGCCGTCAAACCCTTCGCATCCCACAACTGTTTCAATCGAATCGGCAATGACCTCTCTGGACACCAAGGAGTATTTCATTCCCTCAGTCCCCATGGAGATTCCATCGGAAATCGTGATCGTATTGAAGATGACCCCCTTGCCTCCGTTTGAATCGACTCCTTTGGTGACATGATCCGACAGGTCATTGATGTGCATGTTGCATGGCGTGACCATTCCCCATGTGGACGCAACACCAATTTGGGATTTCTTAAAATCTTTTCGCTCAAAACCAACCGCATGAAGCATGGCGCGACTCGCTGCTCGCTCGGGACCATCGACAATCATCGCAGAATACTTGCGGTTCAAATCCTTGCTGGCCTTGGCTGTCTTGGCCTTACCGGAACCTGTCTTTTTTTTCATAAACTCTGATTTTCCATCCGGGACTTTAATGACCGGGAACTCCGAGTGTCACAAAAACCTACAAATTGCAAAAGATCAAAAAGCAGAACTTGAAAAATTTTCATATCAAGATATCAAGATATGTTAGAAACATGCTTGATAGCGAATTGGGTTTCGCTACATTGAGTAGTGAGCTGCACGCATGGCCGAGACAGACTTATTTCGGCATACCCTTTTGTCCAGAGTAACGAAGAATGAATCCTATGCTAAAACATCCAGACCTGTTTTCAGAACGTCATATTGGCCCCTCCGATCAGGAGATTTCAACCATGCTGCAGCGTATCGGGTATCAGGATTTGGAAACGATGACTCAGGCTACGGTCCCTGAAGAAATTCGACTTGAGAAAGAAATCCAACTGCCTGATCCACTGCATGAGCACGAAGTCATCCACTCGTTGAAGGAGGCTGCCGACCGTAATCAAGTATTTCGATCCTATATCGGAATGGGTTACTACAATTGCATTGTACCACCGGTCATCCAGCGAAAACTTTTGGAAAATCCAGGTTGGTACACCCAATACACTCCGTATCAGGCTGAAATCGCCCAAGGTCGCTTGGAATGCCTTTTCAATTTTCAAACCATGGTCTGTGACCTGACCGCAATGGATATTGCGAACGCTTCTCTGCTGGATGAAGGCACGGCTGCCGCTGAAGCAATGGCCCTGAGTTACGGGTCCACAGGTTCCGACGAGCGAAACATCATCATGGTTTCGGCAGACTGCCACCCTCAAACGATTTCCGTCCTGCGAACACGTGCGAATCCACTGGGAATTGAGGTTAGGATTGAAGAAATTTCTCAATTGAAGCCGTCTGAGAGAACGTTTGCTGTGTTGATGCAGTATCCGGGCACAGATGGAAACATCATTTCTCCTGAAACATTGATTCATGAAACCCATGAGGCTGGGGCGTTGGCCATTGTTGCGACTGACCTGCTGGCCATGACCCTGATCAAACCACCCGGGGAAATGGGAGCAGACATAGTCATTGGATCTTCCCAGCGTTTTGGAGTGCCAATGGGTTATGGGGGGCCTCATGCTGCTTTCTTCGCTACACGCGACAGATTCAAAAGGAAAATCCCCGGACGTATCGTCGGAGTTTCCAAAGATTCCCGTGGAAAACTGGCCTACCGCCTGGCACTACAAACCCGCGAGCAACACATTCGCAGGGAGAAGGCAACCAGCAATATTTGTACGGCCCAAGCCTTATTGGCCAACATGTCTGCCATGTATGCCATTTACCATGGCCCGACCCGGCTGAAGAAAATCGCAAACTATGTGCACCAAATGACCCGTATCCTGGCAAGCCGAATAGAAGAATGCGGACATCGTATTGAGCATTCACACTATTTCGATACCTTGCGCATTTTGTTGGACTCAGGCAATGCGGATTCCCTGATTCAAAAAGCTAAGGATCGGGGTATCAATTTCAGAAAAATCGACCGACAAACTGTTGGAATTTCTCTTGATGAAACCGTCACTCCAACGGACGTAAGCGACATTGCCAATGTATTTGGTTACGAGACTAAGTCGCTGGCAATTTCAGATGAGGGCTTTTCAATACCTGAAGAGTTGATCCGCACCTCCGATTTTCTAACGCATGAAGTGTTTCACAAACATCACTCGGAGACGGAAATGCTTCGCTATCTCCGGCGACTGGAATCAAGGGATTTATCGCTGACCACCTCCATGATCCCTCTTGGTTCATGTACGATGAAATTGAATGCGACAGTAGAGATGCTGGCTATCAGCTGGCCGGAGATCGCTCAAATCCACCCGTTTGTTCCGCTTGATCAGGCGCAGGGGTATCAGCAGATTTTCAGCGACCTTGAACAATGGCTTGCGGATATCACCGGTTTCCACAGTGTCAGCCTCCAACCAAATGCCGGAGCCCAAGGTGAGTATGCCGGATTGTTGGTCATTCGTAAGTATTTGGAAAGTCGTGGAGAATCTCAGCGCAAAATCTGTATCATTCCACAATCCGCTCATGGAACCAATCCAGCCAGTGCCGTCATGGCAGGAATGGAAGTCGTCGGTGTCCGATGCGATGAGCAAGGGAATATTGATGTCGAAGATTTAAAAGCAAAAGCTGAAACATATTCAAATGAACTTGCGGCGCTCATGATCACCTACCCCTCCACTCATGGTGTATTTGAGGAGGGAGTTAACGCTATTTGTGATCTGATTCATCAGCACGGAGGTCAAGTTTACCTGGATGGAGCGAACATGAACGCCCAAGTGGGAGTCTGCCGTCCCGGTGATTATGGTGCCGATGTTTGCCACCTCAATCTTCATAAGACTTTTTGCATCCCTCATGGTGGCGGAGGTCCGGGCGTCGGCCCCATCGCTGTAGCCTCTCACCTGACACCCTTCCTGCCAGGTCATTCAGTGGTGCCCCTGGCCGGTGAAGAACGTGTAGGTCCGGTGGCAGCCGCTCCTTGGGGAAGCGCCAGCATCGTGACCATATCCTGGGTTTACATTCGAGCAATGGGTGCCAAAGGATTAAGAAAGGCAACACAAGTCGCCATCTTGAATGCAAACTACATTGCCAAGCGTCTCGATCCGTATTTCCCCGTTTTGTATAAAGGTAAAAACGGAATGGTTGCCCACGAATGCATCATCGATTTAAGACAATTCAAAAAAGTGACCGTGGAAGATGTGGCCAAACGATTAATGGATTATGGATTCCATGCACCCACCGTGTCATGGCCTGTGACAGGCACCATGATGATTGAACCTACCGAAAGTGAGTGCATGGCCGAACTGGATCGGTTTTGCGATGCCATGATTCACATTCACGCGGAAATCAAAGCGATCGAGGAAGATCAAGTCGATGCCAAGGACAACCTGTTGAAAAATGCGCCTCACACCGCAGACTCGGTGGCAGTCGAAAACTGGACTCATCCCTATTCAAGAATAGATGCCGGCTTCCCAATGGACAGCCAGCGAGAACACAAGTTCTGGCCACGTGTAGGTCGCATCGATAACGTTTATGGCGACCGCAACCCGGTCTGCTCCTGCAGTGGCATGGAGGCATTCATGAGCGATCTGTCAGGGCAGTGATCAGACGCGATCCCGAACTAACCATTTGACACAGGCATTCCTTTCTTTTTGAAGAGACGCGGACTGATTGATTGGAAGGTGAGCTCAAAGTCAGATAGCCGATATTGGTGAATCTGAATTCTGGGTAGGATACCTGCTGAACCGAGGGTTCTTATCTGCATCAAGAACAATCGTTGGTGATCAAATTAGAAATGATTCCGTTGGTTTAGGTCTTGACGGATTAAAGACCCGAGGCTCTGATGATGTGGTCCCATGAAGAGAGTTCACGTCAAAAACTCGTGCAGGCGTTCTGTGCACTCAGGTCCATCTTTGATTCAAACAAAAATTTCAAAGATACGTGTTGAGATTGGTTTTACTCTCATTGAGTTACTAGTTGTTATCGCCATCATCGCCATTCTGGCAGGAATGCTTCTTCCTGCATTAAGCAAAGCCAAACAAAAGGCCTACGCCACCCAATGCATCAGCAATCTTAAGCAAATGGGGATCGCTGTCGTGATGTACGCCGACGACAATGGGGACAAATTACCTTATGCCTGGGGACACGGGGAGAGCACGTTTATTCACAATGCCAATATCAACAATTTTGAATCACTGCTGTACCCTTACTATGGTCGACAGAAATTTGACGCTTCGGAAGAAGGATTGAATTTTACCAACGGGGTATCGATCTGTCCGATTCGACTCAGGGAAAACCATTGGCGCGGGTTCAAGAGTTACAACGGTCAAGGCAATCCTTGGAAAATCAGCTATGGAATGAACCAACACACTTCCATGAATTTCCCGAATAACGAGGGCGATTTTCCATCAGCCAACACAGCCAAACTTTCCACGGTCCGCAATTCAGCCAACACTCACCTTGTATCGGACATATCCTACGACCTGAATCATCCTGCTGTCATCCTGATCGGTCCCCAACGAAATGGAAATTTCGACGTAGGATATAAACACGGCAATGAGCATCCTGACGGAGCTGCCAATATTCTTTTCATGGATGCGCACATCAGCGCATTGAAAGTTTCAAAAGCCACAAATCAAGTGATCATGGATTTCAAAAAGAACTCAATCATTTCACCATAAACTTAAGAAGCGTTCAGATTCACGACCCCCAAGAAATATGAAAAACTTCAAATCACTCTTATATGGCTTGACTGCCTTCACAGCTATCCAAGCAGGCTCTGTCTCTGCTCAAAGCCTTTTGTTGAATTCCAGTTTCGAATCCAATTATTCCGAGACATTTCCACATTATAGTGAAATCGATGATTGGCAGGGCGGAAGTGGAGTCAATCAAGGCGACGGGCCCTTCCATAATGGAGGCACTCGCATCCCAGATCAGAATCGTGTCGCTTTTATTCAAGGCTCATCCACGTTGACTCAGGAAGTGATCGGGCTGGTGCCGGGAGAAAATTTCTGGCTGCAGTTTTTTTACGACGCGCGTGGCTGCTGTGGAGGAACCATCGATCTCGTGGTCAAGCTGGATGATGTCGAATTAGATCGCATCAATAACATCAGAGCTTCCACCGACGGAGCGCCCTACAAGTTTCGTAACATTGCATTTGTACCTGAGTTTGATGCGGGTATCCTTACCTTTCAAACCGTTGCCAGTGGTGATGCGACGGTGAATCTGGATGCGATCAGTTTCGTGGTGAGAGGAGAGGGACAAGTTCCAGTAATGAACCCAAGCTTCGAAGCCAGCGGAGAACCGGTCGATCCCGATGGAATCATCAGTCCGGCAGGAATCGCAGGATGGATGGGAGAAGGAATTTACGGAGTTAATTTGAGCGGATTTGGAACGTTCGCTGATACGGGACGCAGCTCAGATGGAGATTTTGTAGGATTTATTTCGGGTGCTGGTTCCCTCACTCAAACACTTGAAAACCTGATCGTCGGTAACAGTTATCGATTGAGTTTTGAATACAATGCTCGCTCAGGTGATTCACCGAGTTTGGCAGTCCACCTTGATGGAGAACAAATGTTTGAGGAATCGGTTTCATCTGTCGGTGGCAACAATAATTATCACTCGGGCTCCTTCAGCTTTACGGCCGACGACGTTCAGAAGACTCTCAGTTTTAGACAAGTGAGCGACGGGGATCACACGGTACTTCTGGATAACATTCAACTGGAAGGAGAAGTCGGTGAAGCATTTCCACCTGTCTCCGTTCACCCCCCTGCCCTTGAATTGGCTCCAGGACAAACCGGAGATATCACTTTCACTCTGCCACCCGAATTCCTGGCTATCAAAGGAGGAGAAATTACGCTGACAAGCCCCAATCCCGCCGTTGCTGGTCTGGAAGGTGCGGATGAAAACGGTTTATTGACACTCACATTTGAACAAGGAGGAGAGAATGTAAAAACGGCAAAGGTTGTGGGTGGTAGTCGAGGTTCTGTACGAATCTTGATCACACCTCCCGGTGGTCTGGAATTGACAAATGACACCGCCGTCAATGTCGTCAGCTCCTTTGTTCGAAATGCAAGTTTCGAAAGCAATGAAGCACCTCCGGGAATCGGGGCAGGTCCGATCACATCCTGGACCGGTGGTACCGGATTGAATCTTGGTTCAGGCCCCTTCCACGATAACGGCACTATTCCCGACCGCCGCCAGGTCGCTGTTCTTCAAGGAAGCAATCAATTATCACAGGAAATTCAAGGACTGAGTGAAGGGGAGGATTACTGGCTGCAATTCCATTACAATTCCCGTGATTGTTGTGGAGGGATTATCAATCTCAGCGTCCAATTTGGAGGTGAAGAATTATGGTCCATCCAGGATGTACTGCCAGCCATTGCTGAAGGTCAGGAAACGTATTATTTTCAAAATGTACCTTTCACCGCCTCCACATCGAACGGATTGCTGGAATTCATCACAACCGCTGAGGGAGATGCCACGATCCTGCTCGATGCAGTCAACATCGTGCCCCGTGGAGAAAATGAAGTAGTGATCATCAACCCAAGCTTCGAGGCAAGTGGGAGTCCTGTTGGAGTCGGCTATATCCAACCTGCCAATGTAGCAGGCTGGGACTTCACCGCAGGAGGCCGTGGCATCAACGTGACAGGCCAAGGTCCCTTTGCTGACAACGGCACTGGGCTTGACCAGGATTCGGTGTTATTCATCCAAAACGCTTCAACCATGACCCAATTCATCGAAGGACTGGAACCTGGAGAAACCTACACGCTTTATTACTATGCAAACGCCAGGAATTGCTGTGGGGAAGGAGGCTTCACCGCTTATTCAGTCAGCTTCGACGAGGAGATTTTGTTTGAAGAGGAAATTCAACCCGTCGGTGGCAACAACCCCTATCAGCTCAGGTATATGACATTTCAACCTACCTTTTCCGACGGCATGCTTCAATTTGACACAACCCCCGAAGGAGATCACACGTTTCTACTGGACGATATTCACATTGTGAAAGGAGAATTCATTCCTCCCGCCCCCCAACCTGCCGACGTTCAGCTTGGTATTCAAATGACTGATTCAGATTCGCTGCAACTCAGTTGGCCATCCTCAGCCACTGCTTACGTTTTACAAACCGCAGAAAACATCGACGGACCTTGGACAGTCTCGAATGAGGAAACAACAGTCATTGGAGATCAGATAACGGTGAATCTGTCGACAACTGATGCCCAAGCCTTTTTTCGCCTGACAATTCCTTGATGTATCAGATTGCGAAGAAGGCATCCGACATCTTCACCTTTTAGTTGTCTTTGAAAATAAACTCGAGATCACGGCCAATGGATTTTTTCATCTTTGTAAACACCCGGTTGCACAATTTTCTCCTGACCGCTTGAATTGATGAAACTCACTTTGCCTTGCAAGACGACCCCTGGTTTAAAGTGAATGGCACCTTTCACTTTCAGAAGGTCACATTTAATTAAGGACGGGACTTCTTGCCCAAAGCGAGATTCGAAATCATCCAGATTCCGAAAATATTTTGCATCCAATGAGATCACCGGGGGCACTCCATTTCTCTCGGCATGGAGTTCGAGTTGGTGCCCAGGTGTCATCACGTAAGCGTCCGATCTAAGTGCCAGCAAATCGCCAGTGCTTTTCACAGGTGAAAACCGTTTTCGCGAGACTTCCACTGCGCAGGAAGCATCAAAGCATTCAATGGCCGCTCCCATGGCGGATTCGATTTGTATAACTTCAGGACTGGTGGAGGCTTTTGGGTCTACTCGCTTGACGTTTTGTATCAGAGGCAATGGAAGGCCGGTTGCTTTTCCTTCCCAAAATGCTTTTACGTGATCGAGTCGAAACCAAAGGTTGTTGGTATTGAAATAACGATGTCTTGAAATGTCCTGAAAGTGTTCCATCTCTGACTCACGGCATTGAGCAGATTCTCGCAGAATAAGCCGTTGGTCCGAAATGCGTCTCGCCAAATGCCCACCCTTGCGGTCGGAAGCAGTGCGTTTGCAAACTTCCATCATGAATGAATCATCTGATTGCGCAAAATACTCGAGTAATTCCAAAGAAACTGATGCACCCAAATTATCAGCATTTGATACAAAAGCATACTCGATCCCTTGACTCAAAAGTCGATCCAATAAACCAGAACTCTGCATCGAAAGATAAATATCGCCATGCCCGGGTGGAGCCCATTCTAGGGCAGGTTGATTCTTCCATTCAACCGGCATCAAAGTGTCTGAACTTAACTTGGGCACGAGGCCTTGTAGAAAATCAATGGAATCACCATTACCAAGATCATTGGCCACCGGGGATAGATGATTCAAACTATCCGACTGAGTGCTGAAACTGTTCATGAGCTGGAACAGCGGCTGTTGAATCCCCATCGATTGCCTTAAATGTTGTATCTGGCGAGTGATCAAATCCAAAAAACATAAACCTGATTTAACCGTTATCAGGCTTTTGGCTCGATCTAAACCCATCCCAGTCCCCAGTCCACCATTGAGTTTGATAACAACTAATTTTTTGAGTAAGTCCGCTGAGGGATTCTTGCTGGAATCTGACTCACAAAATGATGGTAGCTGCCCCACCGGTTCGATGGAATTTTCATGAATCAAAGCAGATTCCCCTTGATGAACCCGTCGAACATCACTCACAAAACAATCTATACGACCTGGTTCAATGCCTCGATTGCTCATTTTTTGGCGAACAGCATTTTCAATGATGGATAAATCTGATTTCATAAAGTAATCGGCACTTAAGTAAGGCGAAGTTTAAGGCACAAAATTGCCTTTGCCCTCCAAGCTTAACAGCTCAATGAATATGTGCCAATCCCTGCTGACATTAAGAGGTTCTTGAGGCTCTTGATCAAAAATTGGGGGAACCGGGAGGAAATGGAGCCAATGACGAGACTTGAACTCGTGACCTACGGTTTACGAAACTGAACCCGAAAAGGCGGGATCCTGCGGGATAGTGACCCTTTAACAACGTGACTATAACGTGTTACGAAGCTTGTTACTGGATACATAAACGTCGTAGTCCCGCACTGATGCGCAAATGAACTGTTGGAAATTGTTGGAAAAATGATCATCCAATCAAGACTCTCGATCTGAGACAAAATACTGTTAATAATTATCATTCGGTAGCGAACGATGTTAGTTCTCCAAAGTACGTAAATCTTCCGCAAGTCGTTCTGATAAATCCATGGATGTATTCAACAGCGTGAGGATTCCTATTCCTATGGAGATTTCTCGGAAGAGGATGTAGTGTTTTTCGTAACGGGAAAGATAAACGGTCGCTCCACCCAGGCGATCCTTTGGAAGTGGTTTCCAGCTGATTTCATGGTTTGCCAACCGGGAGAAATGATTGTGTAATCCGCGAATATATTTGACTGCTTGATCATTTCCCCACTTCTGGACTGTATAATCCCAGATGTCATCTTCCCTCTGTTGGGCTAGTCGATAGACTCGGTATTCAGCCATGATTGCCTAGGCGCATCATTCCGCGTTGGATTACCTGTTCAGCTGTCTCGGAACGAAATTCCGATTCATCGGCTTCCAGACCGGGGCGGATTTGTTCGTGGAGCCAGGTCCAATCATGGTTTTCTCTGTCCCTCTCGGCGCAAATCAACTGTGCAACATATTCAGATCCTGAAGGGAATCCGTGCTCTTGTGCTTGCTGACGGACAAACTCGTCCAATTCGGGTGTAAGAGATAATTCCATGGCAGCAACTAAACAGTTCGAATCGAAAAAATCAAGTGAACCTTTGGATTCTTGCTACCAATGCAGAGGGGGCAAGGTGGTCATATCATTGCCTCCAGATATGGGCGCATAACCTTGGAGACGCG
>CAYFHO010000012.1:0-94862 GCA_964342825.1 uncultured Verrucomicrobiota bacterium | reverse complement strand
AGGCAACCCGGTTGAGGAAACCCAAAAGCAGGCCAAACTGATGGCAAAGACCCGGATAGACAGGTTCCTGAGCCAACCGGACAAGCCGTTCATTCTGGCCATCTGCCGTCCTGACCGGAAAAAAAATATTGATGGATTAATCCATGCGTACGGCAGCGATCCGGAACTGCAAGCCATCGCAAATCTGGTGATCTATGCAGGAATTCGTGGGGATATCGATACCATGCCTCCTGGCGAACGTGCCGTGTTGACCGAAATTCTGCTCCTGATGGACAAATACAATCTGTATGGAAAACTGGCGATCCCCAAGAAACACGACACCGATCTGGAAGTCCCGGAGATCTACAGGCTTTGCGCAAGGCAAAAGGGAGTTTTCGCAAACGTTGCCCTCACCGAACAATTTGGTCTCACCATTCTCGAAGCCACCAGTTGCGGATGTCCGGTGGTGGCAACCAATCATGGAGGTCCGGCTGAAATCGTTCCAACGTGTGAAAATGGATTTCTCGTGGATCCATACGACACCGACAGCATCCGAGCTGCTCTGAAAAAATCATTGACCAATGACGAAGCCTGGCTGGAACTTTCCAATAAGGGCATTCAAAACATTCACAAGCACTACAGTTGGGTCTCCCATGTCGATAAATACCTGAATCTGGTGAAGTCCAACTTCGAATTATCAGAGGGTCGCGGCATCAAAAACATCTCCAAAAACAAACGAATCCACAAACGACTGCTGACCGCCGATCAAATGCTGATCTCTGATATTGACGGCACATTGATCAGTGAAACCGGCAATTACAAAGGGCTGGCTGAACTGAAAGAATTACTCAACAACCGTAGTGAAAAATTTGTCTATGGAGTCGCCACAGGCAGATCCCTGCAGAAAGTCAGGGAAATCCTGAAGGAACACGACATGCCAACTCCTGATGTCATTATCTGTTCTGTCGGCTCCTATATTTATTATGGTCTGGAAGAGTCGGAAATTGACAAGGGATGGCAGGAACACATCCATTACCAATGGAACAGGGAACAGATTCAAAACTGCGTAGAACAGGTCGAGGGAATTTCTCTTCAGGAACCGGAAAACCAAAATCCCTACAAAATTTCGTTTTACCTCGATCAGGATCTGTTTGATGAAGAGGTCTTCATGGAGACCATCAAACCACATTTGCGTCAAATCAACATCATGATGACGCAAAGTGCGTTTTTGGACATTCTACCCAAGCGCGGATCCAAGGGGCGAGCGGTTCGATACATCAGTCAAAAGTGGTCCATCCCTCTGAGCCGAACCATCGTATGTGGAGATTCCGGAAACGATATTGATATGATTGCCAACACCTCCAGGGCGATTGTGGTCGGAAATTATGCAAAAGAACTGGAACAGCTGAAATCGACGAAGAAAATCTATTTCGCAAAAGAAGAAAGTTCGGCGGGGATTCTCGAGGGGTTGCGTCATTTCCGGTTTTTGGAGTAAAAGACTTGCGGCAGGGATAACAGGTCAGACTGAAACCACCGGAATCTGAATTCCTGCGTTGATTGTTATGTACTCAGGACGTGGATTTAGGGAATGGGAGATTGGTGATATCGATGTCATCAAAGAGGGAGATACTTATCACCTTTTTCATTTGGTGCTCCCAAACCATGATTATATTGCCCACGCCGTTTCCAAGGATTGCATTCATTGGAAACGCGTGAAGAACGCTCTTTTTGTAGGTGACCCGGGAGAATGGGATGATGACATGCTTTGGACCATGCATGTGGTGAAAAATGAGGATCACTATGTCATGCATTACACCGGGTTGAGTCAGGAGGAAAAAGGTCATTTTCAGCGTATCGGCAAGGCCGTGTCCAAGGATTTGATGCATTGGCAAAAGGTCAATGACGCTCCTTACCCCATTGATCCTGACGAGCCTTACGAATCCAAGATCGATAATGTCCGCCAATGGGTCAGTTTCCGGGATCCTTACCTATATACCGAAAAGGACCGGAGGTTTCTCCTGGTTTGCGCTCGAATCAAGTCGGGTTCCATTTCCAGGCGTGGGTGCGTAGGGATGCTTGAAATCACGGAAGAGGGAATCGAGACCCTTGATCCTTTGTTTGTGCCTTATGTCTATGATGACGTCGAATGCCCGTGCCTGGTTAAAATCCGGGGAACCTATTACCTCATCGGATCGATTAGGGAAGATATCAAGGTTCACTACTGGTACAGCAAAACTTTTCAAGGCGAATACCACGCGTACCACAATAATGTGCTGATGCCCAAGGGCAATTATGCTGCTCGAATCACTCGGGATGAAGGGTATTTACTGCTCTACTCTTTTTATGTGGCCGGCAAAGACGTCGAAACGGCGCACCGCGCCTTTTGCCCGCCAAAGGAATTGGATGTGGACATTCATGGAAAACTGGTTCTGAAAAGCTTTCACCGCTGGAACGAGAAAATCGTCAATGAACTTCCGATGTCAAAGTTTTCTCCCTTCAAACCTGTTTTGCACAATCCAACCTCCTGGCAGGAAAGAAGCGAATACCATCATGAGTTTGGTTGTGTCAGTGGTTACGAGGTTTTCTGCTCGCAATATGCACCCAAAGATTTTATCTGGCGTGGTAAATTAAAAGTAGTGGGACTGGGTAAGTGCGGACTGGTCTTCAATGCCAAGCAGGATGGTGATTCCTACTACATTTCATTGGACACGGTGCAGGGAATTGTTCAAATCCGCCGCTGGACCAAGAACCCCGACAACATCTACAAGGATTACGTCTTTGAAAACCTTCAGTCCAATAACTTCAGACCCAACACCACTCTGGATTACAAATTTGAATTGATCCGTTATGGACATTACATCGAACTTTCCATCGATGGAGTCGTATGCCTTTCTCTGGTAGATGGTGGATTGGAGGGCGATCATGTAGGGGTTTATTGTGAAAGTGCGGAAGTATCCCTTCATGAAAGCATGCTTCTGGAGCTAAATGACCACCAGCAAGACGAACTCACACCCACCTACCCACATCCAATTGAGTAAACAGGATCTGTCAGGTTTCGCAGAAGGAGCTTTTTGCAGATCAAAGGCACTATCAGAACAAAAATCAGATGATGCCTGGTATGAAGTCCATTAACTTAATTTTGATGTCTTGGCCCAATGGCTCCTGAGGTCAGTTTCTCAGGTTGGATTGAACCCATCAAATGCTTAATATTAAAACACGGACCAACCGCATGGCATATTCATTGCTATGGTTACTCTAGGCCGCTCACCTATTTCACAACCACCAGACAATTTTACTTATTGGCATTCTATTAAGCTGTATTTGCATGCACCAATACACACACATCACCATACCAATCATTAACATAATAGTCGCAGTAAAAATTAATGTAGGCATATGTATTTTTACCACTACCAACTTCTTAAATATGCTAATTACAAACGGTACACTTAAAGCGATATATACCGGAAATACTATGTTAAGATATAATTGTAGCGTTTCCACATAATCATTTGCTTCAAGGAAAACCCAAGTTTCAGAACTATCATTAACTTTCATATATGGGCCAATAAGCATCAAAAGCAACGTAATTAATAATAATATATGTATTGTATTTACAATATAAAAATATTTAACTAAATATTTATCCATTTTTAGAACCATTCAATCAACATCAGGGTCGTCCCTCAAATTGCAAATTAAACCAACAACATCGCGGCCTTCGGATTCCTACGCTGAACCCAAATAAAGATATCCGTATCAAAAAGCATTAGAATCGTCCGGATCTCAAGCGATCCATTACATCATCCACGGATTCATCACTCTGATCGGCAGAATCAAAGAAAGGATGGTCCTTCACCCTTATATCAGAAGCCTTCTTGGCTAACGGCATAATCCTGCCTTTCGCCTTCCCTCTGTAAAGAATCGTGACTTCTTCATTGCGATCCAGCGCCTTCAAGACATCTTTCATCTTATAACGCAAATCTACGATCGAAGCTTGCATAATGTATATCAGGACGATACATCTCTAATATTGTCAAGTTTGCTTATTTGCTTTGCTTAACATTGGCCGCAATTCAATTTTTGGAAAGGTTAGATTATATGGCCACCAGGGTCAGCCCTCAAATTAAAAATTTAGTCAACTACTCCCCTCTCTCTGATCACCTTTACCCCGACATGAACTTTCATCGACTGAAGCGATGCCTTCGGTCTTGGGCACCCTTGATGCCTCCATTTGCTTAACTTCCAGACTTCGGATTTTAGGTTGATCATTGGGTTGAATCGATTATTTAAGGCTGCTCTAAAGTATTGAAATGAATCAATCCATAGGTTTCTCTATCTCCCTGTAACCATTGAAAAGATTTTAAAAAGGATGAATCATCCGATCATTATTTTGCAAAACCAATGCCTCACAAGGACTCACTTCAAGCATGGTTGCCATCGATAACATCATGAAAATAAAAATCATTACACATTTCATCTTAACTGCCCTGCTTTCAATGGGGGCCTATGCCGCTGAGGAAATGAAGCCTGCGCGAAATATCGTTATGTTTGTTGTCGATGATCAAGGCAAGGATGCCGGTTGTTATGGCAACCCGGTGATCAAGACTCCCAATCTGGATGCCCTGGCAAACGATGGAACACGATTTGACTACGCGTTCTGCACGACTGCCAGTTGCAGTGCAAGCAGGTCCGTTATCCTGACCGGACTCCACAATCACACCAACGGACAGTACGGACACCAGCACAGCTACCATCGATTCCACACAAAAAACTCTGTAGTCAGCCTGCCGACCTGGCTTTCAAAGGCGGGTTATCGAACAGCCAGAATAGGAAAATACCACGTCGCCCCGGAAGACGTGTATGAATTCGACAAACACATCACCGGGAACCAGGGGGGCTCTCGCAATCCTGTGTCGATGGCAGAAAAATGCCAACCATTCATCAACTCGAATAAAGACAAGCCCTTCTTCCTCTACTTCTGCACATCCGACCCGCATCGCGGAGGCGGTTACGCCAAGGACTTACCCCACCAGCCCAATCTGTTCGGAAACAATCAAAAATATGATGGAGTTAAGGAGATAACCTACAACCCTGAGAATGTCATCGTCCCGGATTACCTGCCGGATTCTCCTGAATGCCGGGCAGAGTTGGCACAGTATTATCAGAGCGTCTCGAGGATTGATCAAGGCCTGGGAAAACTGATTCAAATCCTCAAAGCGGCAAATCAATATGAAAATACTTTAATCCTCTATCTATCCGACAACGGCATTGCGTTCCCCGGTGCAAAAACGACTTTGTACGAACCGGGCATGTGCCTTCCTTTGATTGTGAGAAGCCCGGATCAAAACAAGCGAGGCATCGCCACAAATGCCATGGTGTCCTGGACCGATCTAACACCCACTCTTCTCGATTTCGCGGGATTGGATTTGGCAAGACTCAAGCATCCAAGTGCTCGAGGTAAAGAGGTGGATTATACCTTCCACGGAAGATCCTTTCTGAACATTTTGGGCAAAGAGAAAGTCAACGATTGGGATTACGTATTCGCCTCGCATACCTTTCATGAAATCACGATGTACTACCCCATGCGCGTCATCCGAACTCGCGAGTTCAAATACATCCTCAACCTCGCTCACCAACTCCCATACCCATTTGCATCAGATTTATACGAAGCACCCACCTGGCAAGCGGCAGTTGCGCACGGACAGGAGGGGCTTTATGGCAAACGCCGAATTGCCAATTATATTCAACGGCCACGACATGAGCTTTACAATATGGAGGCAGACACGGATGAAATTAACAACCTGGCATCCAATCCTGAATTCGCCCGCACCCTTCAAAACCTTCAGGATCGTCTCAAATCGTTTCAAGAAGCCACCGGGGATCCATGGGTTGTGAAATACAAATACGAGTAGAATCCGACCGCCTCGGTTTCAGATCACTTCGCCCTGGAAGCCCTGTTGACGCAGGGCTTCGTAAAGCACGATGGCAACAGAATTGGATAAATTCAGAGAACGTGCTTCTTGATTCATCATCGGAATACGAAGCCAATGCTCTCGGTATTGTTGGATCAATGCCGAAGGCAAACCGGCTGTTTCACGTCCAAAGACAAGATAATCGTCAGGGCCAAAACTGACTTCCGAGTAGCTTTTACCTCCATCCGATTCGATCAACCAAAGTGTTGAATCGGGAGACATCTGATCCACAAACGAAGACCAGTGCGGCCACTTCTTCCATGTCACGTGATTCCAATAATCCATTCCAGCCCTTTTGAGGTGTTTGTCTTCAAGCTGAAATCCGAGAGGCTCGATCAAGTGCAGATGGGCTCCGGTCGCAGCGCACAAACGGGCTACATTTCCGGTGTTCGGGGGGATCTCAGGTTCGACTAGGACCACATGCATGAAGAAACTCCTAACCCGTAGATGCACCCAATGACAACCATTGATGTGATGAAATCCTGATTCAAAAGGATTGTTGTTTTGGGATGGATTGGTTATGGATTCATGAAGATCAAAACAGCGCACAGCTTTCATGAAAACAATTCCCACCCAATGGCACAGCATTACTGCTGCAATCGCCATCTGCCTATGCCATCAGATACCAGCCAATGAAAACATAAGAGTTGTGGATCCTCCCGGCCATCCCCCCACTCCTCAAGGATTCCATTCCTTTGTTGGAGCGAAAGTCGTTGTTTCTCCCAGCTTGACCATTACCAATGCAACATTGGTCATTAACAATGGCAAAATCGTTTCCGTCACCCCATCCTCCGAGGCGGCTTCCGGCAGCAGAAAGTGGGAAATGGAAGGTTACACCATTTACCCGGGATTCATAGATCCCTATTATGTGATCTCCGATGACCATTCACCTGTCCCAGCCCTTCGAACCTTTCACGAACATCATGCAGACCACAAAGCCACTGGCCTTTGGAATTTCTACGGCATGCCCGGTGACGAACTAGACCCAGGTTCCCATGGCCCTGGTTCTTCACTCTCGACCGTCCATCCGGAAACCAGTGTGTTGGACGAATGGAATTTCAATACCAAACAAAGAAAGGAACTGAGAAGCCTCGGATTTACAACCGTTCATCTGAGCCCATCCAAAGGTATTTTCAGGGGAAAAGGAGCGGTCTCGATGACCGGTGAAGCATCCCCCAATGAACTCATTCAAAATGCGGATGGACTACAACATATAGCATTCAGTGGCCGCGATGGAAAAAGTGATGAATTCCCCAAATCATTGATGGGAGTCATCAGCGCTATCCGACAAACAATCATCGATGCAAAAGATAACTTGAGGGGGTCGGAACCGACCTTTAGCCGGGAATACAATCCATCCCTGGATGCCCTTGAACCCGTGCTGAGCGGTAAAAAGATGGTCTTGATCGAGCCTGGAAGTGTGTTGATGGCTTCACGCGCTTCGAAGCTTTTTGATCCCATGGGAATCACCTACGGTTTGATAGCGTCAGGACAGGAATGGCGTCGCCCTGATCTGATAAAGCAAATCGATGCACCCTTTATTGTCCCATTGAATTTCCCCGAAATCCCCAAATTCCCAGAGGAGGATGACTGGGATGCGGTTAGTTTGGATTTACTGCGAAATTGGGATTGGGCACCAGAAACCCCTGCCCTGCTTTCCTCGCAAGGACACCGTATCGCTTTGACTCTTTATTCCTTGAACGATCGAAAAAAATTCCGAAACAAACTCGAGGAAGCCCTAGACCGTGGATTACCCAAACAAACAGCACTGGCAGCGTTAACGACCATACCAGCCGAACTCTGCGGCTTATCCGATTCGATGGGAACTTTGGTCGAAGGCAAGCAGGCCAATTTCACCATCATCAAGGGCGACGATTATTTTGATCCCGAAAACCCCATTGAATCCACCTGGGTTCAAGGAAAGCGATATGCCAACGAGGACTATGAAACGGATTCTGAAGATGATTCAAAAGATGAAGAAACAGACGAGAAGGAGGAAGCACCAGAGAAAAGGCTTGCCCGATCACCGATGGATGATTTCCCGTCTCATCAAGGGCCAAACACCATTCTCATCAAGGATGCAACGGTTTGGACCTGTTCTCCTTTGGGGATCATCGAACAGGGAGATGTACTGATACAAAACGGCCATATTCTGAAAGTTGCAAAAGAGATCAACCTACCGGAAACAGACCTTGGCAGCTGTTTGGTCATGGATGCAGAGGGCAAGCATTTAACTCCTGGACTGATTGATGCTCATTCGCACAGCATGATCATGGGAGGTGTCAATGAGGGAACCATGCCCAGCACCGCGATGGTTCGCATTGCCGACGTGGTCAATTCAGAAACGGACAACATCTACTACCAACTCGCAGGCGGTCTAACCATCGCCAACCTGCTTCATGGATCGGCAAACCCAATCGGAGGACAGAACGCCATCATCAAATTACGATGGGGTAAAGGACCTGATGACTTGATCTTCAAGGAAGCTCCGGGAGGCATCAAATTCGCCTTGGGAGAGAACGTCAAACAATCGAATTGGGGGGATGATAAAAACACGAGATTCCCCCAAACCCGAATGGGTGTCCCCGTGTTCTATGAAAATCGATTTACGGCGGCACAACACTACCAAATGGCATGGCAAAAATTCAGGTCTGGTCAGGGCAGTCAACCGGATCGAGACCTGGAAATGGATTGTCTGGTAGAAATCCTGGAAGGCAAACGTTGGATCCACTGCCATAGCTATCGGCAGGATGAAATCCTCGCCTTCCTGCGAGTGATGGAGCATTTCGGCATTCAAGTCGGAACCCTTCAGCACGTTCTTGAGGGTTATAAAATTGCCGATGAAATCGCTGAGCATGGTGCGGGAGCTTCCTGTTTCACCGATTGGTGGGCGTATAAATTTGAAGTCATCGATGCCATACCCTACGCCGGTTCTTTAATGCATGAACGAGGTGCGCTGGTATCATTCAATTCTGATGATAGTGATCTCGCCAGACGCATGAACTTTGAGGCGGCCAAAGCGGTCAAATACGGGAACACACCTCCTGAAGAAGCACTGAATTTTGTCACCCGCTACCCAGCCCAACAATTACGCATCGACCGTTGGGTGGGTTCTATTGAAGAAGGCAAGCATGCAGATTTCGCCCTCTGGTCAGGTCCACCCCTGGATTCCAGCAGCACCTGTTTGGAAACCTGGATTGAAGGCGTCAAATATTTTGACCGCCATCTGGATACCGATCGCACCCAAGCCCGCAGTGAAGAGAAAAAAGCACTGTTGGAAAAGGCAAAGAAGGCAGCAAAATACCAGTCTAAATCAGATGATCAGGAAACTGATGAAGAAATCGATTTTCGTTGGTTTCATTTTTTCCAACGAGCTTTGGAGAAACAATATGAAGGCCGCATTCTTCATTGTGATGACTAATAATTCCAGCAAACCAAGTTCACATCCTAATAATAAACTGATTTTCCCAATCTTATGAAACACAGTAAATCAGCCTCGGTGCCATCCATTCTGATGACCGTTCTTGGGCTACTCGTTTTTACATCCGATCCCATCGTTGCAGAATCCACATTACTGAGAAACGGTATCATTCACACCATCACGCATGGAGACATCGATCGAGGAGACGTTCTCATCGAAAACGATAAGGTCACCTTGGTTGCCAATTCCATCGACGCCCCCGCAGACCGGATCATCGACCTGGAAGGCAAACACGTCTATCCGGGAATGATTGCGATGACCACCACTTTGGGATTGTTGGAAATCAATGCGGTTCGCTCCACACTGGACACCACTGAAGTAGGTCAATGGACTCCCGAAATATTGTCATGGCGCGCTGTAAATCCCGAATCCGAACTCATCCCTGTCGCTCGAGCCAACGGTATCACACATGCACAACCCATTCCTCTGGGTGGAACCGTCAGCGGTCAATCGGGTGTCATTCAATTAAACGGCTGGACGATCGAAGACTTGATGGTACGGCCTTCGGTAGGACTTCACGTTTTCTGGCCCTCCATGAGTTTGAACCCTTTGCCCAAGGCACTTTCCTCCAATCCTTCCAACTGGAAAGCCCCATCGGAACAGGCAAAGGATCGAAAAAGGAATATACAAAAAATCACAGAATTCTTTGAATCTGCCAAAGCCTACGTCCATCACACAGAAGCAGACACGAGCGTATTGAAAGTTCCCAACTGGGAGTCCACCCGTGCCTGGGTCAAAGGCAAGGTCCCTTTGTTTATTCATGCGAACGAGAAAAGACAAATTTTGTCGGCTGTTGAATGGTCTGTGGAACAAAGTTATCCGATGATTCTGGTGGGAGGCCGTGATGCCTGGATGCTGGCTGACCTCTTGTCGACTCATAAAATACCTGTGGTTTATGAGAACACCTTCACACTCCCCCAACAAGACGACGCACCGTACGATGTGCAATTCACCGCGCCAAAAATTTTGAGTGATGCCGGAGTTAAAGTCATTTTCAGCGAAGGATCCAGTCGCTTCGCTGCCTCCGCTGTGAGGAATCTTCCCCATTCGGCAGCCCAAGCGGTCGCCTTTGGTTTGGAAAAGGATTTGGCCCTGAAAGGGATTACTTTATACCCGGCCCAGTTATTGGGATTAGATCAACAATTGGGATCCATTGAATCAGGAAAAGAAGCTTCGATCATCGTTCTGAACGGTGAATTACTGGACATTCGGTCACAGGTCAGCCACATGTGGATCAAGGGAAAATCCGTGTCCCTGAATAGTAGGCACACTCGGCTCTACGAGAAGTACAGGAACCGCCCTCCGAAAAACTGACCAAGGTGATTTCTATTCCATCGGGTATTTCAAACCCCATTGTTCGCGGATGAGGTCCATGGTACGCATCAATGAGATACTTTCAGAGTGTGGCATGATGTCGCTCTCCAGTTTACCGGCAGCCAGACAATCCATCACTTCCCTGGCTTCGAATTGATAACCATTCCCTGGATACGGCATGGAAATCTCCTGGGGTTCTGCCCCATCAACATAAAGCGTCATGTGCTGCGCTTTCCAAAATTGAGTGTGGAAATGGATTCGCCCCTTGCTGCCATAAATCCATGCAGATTGCGAAGTATGCGTACGCACGGCAGAGGAAAGCACACTCAGTTGCCCTTCTCCATGTCGAAGCACATATGCCGACTGTTCATCAACACCGGTTTCTCCCATGGAAGGCATACTGATCAAATCCGAAGGTTCCCCCAGAAACATTGCGGAAAATGCTAGAGGATAAATCCCCACATCCAGTAGTGCTCCTCCTGCAAGATTTGGATCGAATAATCTGCCATCTGGATTGAACGGAACCCTGAATCCAAAATCCGCCTGAATCATACGAACCTCACCAATCACTCCTTCGGCAACAAGCCGTCGAGCTTCCCGAATGAGTGGAATAAAGCGCATCCACATGGCTTCCATCAAAAAGCATTTTTCCCGGCCTGCGACCTCGATCATTTTTGCCACTTGAAGACGATTCACCGCAAAAGGTTTTTCGCAGATAACCGCCTTCCCCGCTTCCAGGCATAGAATGGTGTTTTCACAATGCATCGAATGAGGAGTGGCCACATAGATCACATCAACTTTCGGATCCTTGGCCAATTTCTCATAATCAGGATAAGCATTGGGCACAGCAAATTTTTTGGCAAATTCATCTGCGGTTCCTTGTTTTCTCGAAGCGACCGATCTCAGTTCGGCATCGTCGAGTTGTTGCAAACCTTCGGCAAATTCACCGGCTATTCTTCCAGTGCCTAAAATTCCCCATCGAATTCTTGTGGACATATGATGTATTCAATTGCAGTTTGAGCTTCCTGAGACTTGAAACCATTACGTTGGTCCATCCACTTAAAGAGATTAGGTCCCAGGAATCAACGTGAAAACCAATGAGCCTGGAATTATCAGATCAACCAACCCCACCGTGCCCTGAATGGTGTGTCATACCGGCGATGCACCGAAAACAGGTCATGGACTGGAGCCTTGTCCTGACCAGTCAAAAGATTGAAACAGAAATCCAGACGTTTCCGGAAGGGCAGGCACCTTATGGCTTGAAGGTTCACCAAACAGATATTGTCCGGGCCCAGGATGCCATTCGATGCTACCAAAATGAAAACAAACACTGGACCTGGCAAAAACCATTTCCCTCAAACGGATTCAATTTTCATGGAGCAGCATTGCTTTGGTGCTTGGTCTTGTGCCTTTTTGCATGGATAGGTTGGGAATACCGTCCTGCAGTCCAAATGGCCGGCATGATGAAAAGCCAGGAAGTGTTGTCCCAAAACGCCTGGTGGCAGACCATCACTGCGGTGATGCTCCATGCGGATGTTGGTCATTTGGCATCCAATGTTTCCACCGGCCTGATTGTCTTCGGTTTGGTCATGGGGCGCTTCGGAGCTGGACCGGGCTTACTGGCGGCTTTTCTCTGTGGAATATGGGGGAACTTTTTTGGACTGTGGATGCACGAAGCACCTTATCGCGGCCTGGGAGCATCAGGCATGGTGATGGGTGCATTGGGAATGTTGGGTCCTCATGCCTTCCATCTTTTAAAAACACATCGCCAGGCCGGCAGAGTCATCATTGGTGGCATTCTCGCGGTGTGCATTCTTTTTTCGCTCTGGGGATTATCCCCCTCGAGTGACGTGCTGGCCCATCTGGGAGGATTTGTTTGTGGACTCTCCCTGGGGGCCTTGATGAGTTTGGTTCCGGAAAAAGATCTGCACGCCTGGCGGCTCAATTTTCTATGCAGCCTCCTATTAACGACTCTCATCGTCTGGGCATGGCGAATGGCCTTAACCGGAGGTCGCCCGATCGATTGGAGTTTTCTTCCCTGGTAGGGGGCTAATCGGCCAGCTCCACGATTTGAAAGAACTGATTGGTCTCGGCCTCAAGTTCGACCACCCACTCGGATTGGTAGGATTGACTGGCAACCGTTCCGAGAATATCCGAAGCAGCGTCCCCTGGTTTTACAGAAAGAACATCATATCGGCGATCGGGACGGCTTTGCCACGAGAGTCGAATATGTTCTTCGTCCAAATAATCAAGGTTCATTTTCAGTGTCAAATCAGACACCAAAGGTGAGGTCCCTAAAAGTTGTTCCCGGGCATTCGGGGAACCATCATCATCGGGATCTTCGGACGCAGTGGAAGCCAGGTTCCCAAACTGCGCTCTTTCCCAATCATCATCCAAACCATCCGCGTCTGTATCAGTGATTTCGGTTCCAAGAATATTCAGGTTGATGGAACGAATACCTCCAATCTGATTTTGATCCTGGTCTGTAATACTCACCTTCCAATCACCAGCCGTAGGTTCAAAAAAGTGCCGGGTGGTTCGATAAGCCCAATGTACGGGACCCTGTGAGTCATCGAAATTAAGCCGTTGGAGCACACTCCGAGTTCCACTGGGTGATTCGAGAACAATTCGTAATTGCCCCCGCCAAGGGTGATCCGCATCGACAACGACCTCCACGTGTTCGCAAACCATTGTTTCATCCACTTGAAAAAGGTATTCTGCCGAATTCATTTCCAATTGCATGCGCACAGTAGGGTCATCTTCAACCAAAACAGACAGGGGTTCCCCGTGCTCACGCGAGATAAAATAAGCAGGCAATGGAGTGTAATCAGTGCCTGCCATTCGAATGAGCTGGTCTTCATTTTGATTATTATAAATCACAACAAACGACGCACCTGCGTTGGCAGCATTCCTGATCTTCTCGTCAAAGGTGGCGGTACCGCGTCGAATAAATGCCCCTTTACCTGTCAGGTCATCGGTGATGGGATTGACGGCCCTTCCCTGAAAACTCATAGGAAGAAATCCGGTAGGAACATCTGGTTGAATTCCCATGGTCGTTGAGGCTGGTAGATCCTTCAAGTCATCCGGAACAGTGGCACCTTGAACTTTCAGCCGCAGTCCATGGTCGGGAATGTCCTTGCCAAGTCTGCTTTCAAGAGAAACAATTTTAAGCTCGTCACGTAAGATCCAATTTTTTGCCAAACGCAAGGCTTCGCCAGCATCAGGAATCCCAAACCCGACATGATGGCTGTGCTTGAATCCGGCTGCATTCGCAGTGATATCCGGATCCTCCAAAAACACGTGCCTGGCAGAGGCCAGGATGATTTGCTGAACGTCCCTGACTGAAAACTCTGGATTTACGGACAGGATCAACCCAGACAAACCGGCAACAAGCGGAGCTGCGGCACTCGTTCCGATGAAACCCACATCATTGGAAATGTAATCTCCTCCTCCCAAAGCATCCGTATCTGTTGTGAATCCACCGTCTCCGATGACGTCGGTTGTAAACAGCCCATCCTGAACCTCACCGCCGGGAGCAGCCACCAACAAACAGGAACCCCAGTTTGAATAAGAAGTAGCCCGACCATCACGACCAGTTGCCCCCACGGCTATCACCTGGTGCATGGAGGTGTATCCATCATCATTGACATCCCCCAGCCCGGGATGGAAATCCCCCGATGTTCGATCATTGCCACCAGCACGAATCATGACGATTCCCTTGCCTGATCTCCCATTGTGGAAGGCGTTTGACAAACTCAATCTTTCAAGAAAGGAAGGACCCGACTGCTCTGGAAAGGCGTTTCCCCAACTATGATTTTGAACAGCAATCTGGTCGTTGGCGGTTTCATACATTTCGGAGAGCTGGAGTGAATCTGCGATATTGCCTCCAAAACCAAAAATAACCCAACTGGAAAGAGATGCGAGAGGGGCCACCCCCGCCACACCTTCGTTGTTTCCTGAAGCCGCAGCAATCAAACCACTCACCGCGGTTCCATGAAAAAATGTCTTGGAAACAGGATTGCCATCTTCGGTCCCTGAAATGAAGTTTCGGTTCAGATCAGAATCGAGAGCTGATTGAAGATCGGGGTGATTGAGATCAACCCCTGTATCCACAACCGCAATGTGAACACCCTCACCTCGAGAAACAGGCCAGGCAGACCGAATATTGATATCTCCTCCATCCGTCAACATGGTCTCGGGATCTCTTTGCTCCAAGTACCATTGACTGGAATAAAACGGGTCATTGGGTCTGACAGCAAACCCAGACTTGGGTTTGGAGGGTTTCCTTTCCACTGGATATGCCGCCAGCACTTCCGGCTTGCGTGCCCAGGCTTGAGCAGTGATCAATGCATCCATGGGAGAACTCGTACCGATCACATGAACACCCGGAAAATTCAACGATTTAATGAATGTTACATTCCACGGTTTTAAAAACTCATCTATTGATACATCTTCCCTGAGATGAAGGATCAATCGATGATCAATGTGTGATCCCTGGTCAGCACTCTTGCTGTATCGCATCTCGATCGTTGTCGCGGCTGGAGTCAAAGCAGGGCCCAGCATATCACTTGAAGGTTCAACCCAAACTGTCCGAGGTTCGGGCGTCTTGATTTCAAATGGAATCAAGGACTGCGCATCCAGCCCTACCCCCATAATCATCAACCCGAAGAAAACTAAAAACCACCGGGTAAACAGGCAGCGATTCCTTTCCCCTGATTTTTTGCAATATACCATCATGATAAAATCGTTATTGACTGACGTCTGCTGATTAAAAGCAGATTTCATGCAAACTTAGGAGGATAAAAGGTTCAAATCATTGCCGTGCTTGTAAAAGCACACCGAAGGGAAAATGATTCTGTTTGGAAAGGAATGATAAAATCACGAGTTTAGAATCAATTTGGATTCAAAATGAGCAATAGCTCAAAACGGCTTCACGGCGATGAATGAAGAATATTAAAGCACTGGAGGATTACCAATTTTCCAAAGGGTCGCATCACTTCGCACATATAAGGCGCCATTGGCAATCGAAGGGGTTCCCAATACGGTTTCGCCGAGATCCAACTGACTGACAACCATGCCTTCATCCGGCTCAACATCGACCACCTGCAGCAGCCCTTTCTCATTGACCCAGTATTGAATCGTTCCAAACCCAACAGCTGAGGCACTGAATGGACCTTTGAGTCTTAATTGCCACTCACGTCGACCTCCCTGGAGACTACCGCGAGTCAGGACTCCCGCGTTGTTGACAACAAAAACCGCATTGTCCATGACGATGGGACTGGCGGTGGCGGGACTGAGGGCTCGTGAACGCCATAGCATTGGAATCTCATCCTGACTGGATGATAGGTCCAGAGCGCTGATTCCGTGAGAAGGGGATAACAGAGTGGAGCCAACCAGCACACTTGAAGGAATCGTGGATGCCCCACCAAGGTATTTGGAGAGAAAGGCACCCGTGCTGGCCTCAACAAGATGAATCCCCTTGCCTGATTGAAGAGCAACGGCAGGTTTGGAACCTTGTTCGAAAGGGATAGGTGAGGTCCAATTGGCTCCTTTTGGACGCGCCATGGACCACAGGTTGGAACCATCCTCAAGACGAATTCCAAGCGCCAATGACTGACTGTCATTTTCGATTTGAGCGACCAGTACGCCGTCAACAATCAAGGGACTGCTCGCCATGCCGAGACTGTTGGACGCATTGGGGTAATCGACCGTCAATCCCCGCAGCCATTTCAAATTACCTTCCAAATCCAAACAAACCAGATCATTGGAAGAAAACAAGGCTACGATGGATTGGCCATCACTGACTGGCGTGGGAGCGGCCACACATGTTTTTTTGTGGCACATGGTTCGGCCGGTCGCCCAAAAGGTCCGTCTCCATTCTTCGATTCCGGTTTGGGCATTGAAACATAAGACCAACAAACGATCCTGTTTACTGCCCTCCGCCGCGCTGAGGAAAACTTTATCGCCCACAACAATCGGACTGGATAGTCCCCGCCCAGGCAAAGAACTACGCCACAAAATATGCCCGTCATTCAGATGGGTCGGTAGGCCATGGTCTGCAGCGATTCCGGCTGAGGAAGGGCCGCGAAACTGCTTCCAATTTTCAGCAGCGACAGCTCCGCTAAAAGCCACAGTCAGGATAAGTGCCATTGCATATTGCATACCGCAATATTAAGGACTTGAGGGTTTCTGGCAATAAAAGAAGGCGCGGCCAGTTTTACTGACCACGCCCTGTGAGTTTCGATGATTAAGAATGAAAAGTAAGGTTCGACGAAACGATTCTTATTGATATCTAGCCTTGAACTCAGCAGCAGATTTCTCGCGTCGCGCTTTTTCAGCCGGATCCATTTTATTCAGGAACCAGACGTGATTCTTGTGATTCAGGGTTTCATCGATGAGTTTATTCAAGGCCTCAGCAGCCGTTTTCTTTTCAGCATTGTCTGAGTGCAGATGACGTTCCGCAAGTTCCGTCAATTCAGGAATGTATTCGGTGTAGAAATTACGTGCGATCTCATAGGTTCCATGCCAGTGAGTGTAATCTGGGCCCATCATCGAGGCACCATGACGCGCTCTTCTACCTTCATGATGCCAGATCTCAAACCAAACGAAGTCGATTTTATTACTGAACTTAGGCTTCCGCAGCAAAGGTTGGGCGGCGTTGTATAAGGCCAAGCCGGGTTTGGCAAATTTCTCATGGTAGAGATCAATCAGCGCATCATACTGGATGTAGAATGCGTCGACGAAATTCTGGTTATGACAACTGATACAAACGTTGTTCATGTTTGCACGCCTTTCTTGCCAGGGAATATCCTTGCCAGGAAGTCCCATTTTCGCATCGGAAACTTCAGGACGGACAGAAATGGCTGGACGGTTGTTCCATGAAATGCGCAGCCCAATATCGTGAGTCACAGGTTGATCCACGGTAGCACTCATATGACATGTGGCACAGGTAGGTGCGGCGTCATAATCTTCACCTACAACCCACTTGGGACTGTCCAGGTTCATTTTGTCCACATTGGCATGATAAGCGATACCATGTTTGGACTCATTGAAGATTTCCAATTGGGGGTGGTCTGGTCCCATGTGACATTTTCCACAAGTATCCGGGGTTCTGGCCTGGGCAACGGAAAACTCGTGACGAGAGTGACAGGAGGAACATGCCCCTTCACTTCCATCCGGATTAATACGTCCAATCCCCGTGTTTGGCCAGGTTGCGGGATCCAGTTTACCATCAGGCAAGGTTTTCACAATGGAGCCGTGACATTGCCAGCAACCGTTCACAGCTGCAGCAGAGACACCATGAGGAAATCCCTCGGTGACCAATCCATTATTACCTTCGACAACTTCGGCAAGTATATTGTCAAGAGACCCTAGAATGCGACCCCCTTTGGCATGATGAGAACTACTGAACTCGTCCACTTCTTTTTCATGGCATCGCGCACAATCTTTGGGGGTCACCAAGATGGAAATCATCTCACCGAAATGCTCGAATGCATCGGGCTCACCTTCCTGTGCCATGTGACATTCATAACAACCCACATTGGCACGGAAGTGCTTGCTAGAACCCCACTGTTCGTAAATTGATGTGCTGTCTACCTTGTGACAAGCAATACATGTTTCACTTTCGACTGACAGCGTTTTTAGGGTAAAACCAAAAACAGTGCCTGCATTCATGAAGGCCATAATCGCCAAGACGATTAGCCAGGATGTCCATTTCGCTTTCATAATTTGAATTCCTTTTTCAGGGTTTGGTGTCGAAGAAAATTTACTCATGCCTCTGCTGTTTTGATGTTCAAATGACCTTTCAGGATCGGAATGGCGACTCTGAGCATCCAGGAGTACACCAATGCCCCAAAGGCCCATATCCCCATACATACAAGTGTTTCATTCAGGGACGGTTGGTATTCCACCACTTGTCCGAGTGGCGTGGGAACAAATCCGGGAATAATGAGGCCCATCCCTTTTTCAATCCAAATCCCAACAAAAAGCATCATGCAGGCTAAATTGAGGAACCCCAGCTTTTGACTGATAGGCAGAATCAGGATGACCAATGCAACCGAATTCAGACATATCGCCGTCCAAATCCAAGGAACCAACTGATCATGGCCGTGCAATCCGAGAAACAGGTATTGGGCTGAAACCACGTGATAAGTTCCTGAATAAAATTCCGTGAACACTTCGCATCCCAACAGGAACATGTTCACAAGCATGGCCACGGTAATGATTTTTCGTAGCAGAAGGATGGATTCATTGCTGATCGTGTAATGAGCCATCTTGCGAATGAATTGAAAGGTAATGATCAACAAAGCGGGTCCCGCAGCAAAAGCGGATGCAAGGAATCGAGGCGCCACGATAGGATGATTCCAGAAGGGTCTTCCAGCCAATCCAACATATAAAAACGCGGTGACAGTGTGAATACTCACCGCCCAAAAGATGGCAATGAAAACAACCGGCACATAAAATTTACGGGTAGGTTCCTTGGATCGGTATTTACAATACAAGAGATAACCGCAGATGTGCAGATTCAGAATCAGGTAACCATTCAGGACGATCACATCCCAGGAAAGCATCGATATCGGCCAGTTCATCTTGCCAAAAGGAGGAATCAAATGCAGAAACCGGTCGGGACGTCCCAAATCAACAGTCACAAAAAGCAGGCACATGACAATCACCGCAATGGCCATCAACTCCCCGAAAAGCACCACTTCATGCATGGATTTATTTTTGTAGACGTAAGCGGGAATGACGAGCATGACAGCGGCTGCAGCGACACCAACAAGAAAGGTGAAATTGGCAATGTAAGCTCCCCAGCTGACCTGATCCGTCAATCCCGTACTCTCCAGACCCGCGACAAACTGTTTGGCGTAAGCATTCAGGCCGATGAGGGATAGAACTGACAGGAGCGTCATCCAAAGGTAGTAACCCTTGCCCCCCTGGAAAGAAAGCTTCAGGATTCGCCACAAGAATAAAAAGTAGTCTTTCATTGATTCAGCTCATCTATTCACAAAAACGTCCATCTCTATCCAAAGAAGTAATAAAACCTTGGAATCGTTCCTGAATCTTCCTTCAAGATGTAAACCCTTTTGTTTTGCAGGATGTAGTTGATTTCACTGTCAGGATCCAAAAGGTTCCCAAAAACGCGTGCTCCTGTTGGACAAACTTCCAAGCAGGCCGGATACCTTCCCTCACGGGTACGATGCAGACAGAACGTACATTTTTCCACCACACCCGAAGGTCTCACCCGATTACTCAGGTAACTTTGGTTAGGATTGAGGGATTCCTTGGGAACCGTGGGCTTCTTCCAATTGAACCTGCGGGCATCGTAAGGACAGGCTGCCATGCAATACCTGCAACCAATGCACCAGTTATAATCCACTACCACAACCCCGTCGGGTTCTTGCCAGGTTGCTTCTACTGGACAGGCTTTGGTGCAGGGTGATTCCCGACACTGATGACACTGGACAGGCATGTAAAATGTATCGTCGGCAGGAACCTCACCGGAGTAATACTGGTCGGAAGTCTCGACATTGATGGAACCTTTCTTCATCTCGAGAACCCGAATGTAGGACATGTTGATATCGTCTTCGGATTCACGTGACTGATTATTTTCGGCAAGGCAGGCATGGGCACATTTTCGACACCCAACACATTTGGTTAAACTCAATGCGTAGCCGAACTCCACTCCGTCATTTGGAGGGATATCTCTCAAATTAGGTTGAACACCGTATTCTTTTGAACATTTCTCAGAAAGCTCTCCCATGATCCGGTTCAGATCATCTTTGGAGAGTTCACGGTAATGTTTCTGAAGCAAATCGCTGAGGGTTATCTGTCCACTTTCCAGCTCCAGCAGGGGCTTCAATGCGGCGACCAACCCGGCCATACCCGCAATCCCCGCTCCGGCAGCCTTCAGAAAGGTGCGACGGGACTGGTTGGATTTGCCTTGGGAAGTGGCGATGCTTGGTTCAGTGGGGGCTGCCATAGTTTGAATTTCCGTATTTCAATGATTAACGATCAGAAGCAAAGTTAATGGGCATCCTCTCCCGTTTCATTTTTCTCATGTCCATGCTTTTGAGCAGAATTGGCAGCTCTCTTGGGGTAAGTGGGAGCGGGTTCTGACTCAATTAAAGCGAAACGAGGAGAGTGCGGGTCATGACATTGAATGCACCTCAGTTTCGTTTGTTTGCCTCTGGATTTATCCCAGAAACCATTCGTTCTCCCGTGCACTCCAGCCTTCCAGTCCTGGTAGGTAGGGCCATGGCATTTGGCACAGAGCAGGACCACGTTTTCTTCCGGTATTTCGGTTCCGTCGTAATCCACAAAGGCATTACGATTTTTGGGATGGTGGCAATTCAGGCAAAAACGATTGTTTCCGTGATCCAACTGAATGTGCTCGTGCTCGTATAATTTGCGATCGTATTTCCATTTGGATTCAAGGATTCGATGACAGGACATGCAATCATAAGTCCATGTTTTCTTAACCAGATCGAGCCCCTTGGTCACCCTGACCGGGGTTTTATCCAAATGGGAATCCTCATCAACACCGACCTCGGGTTGTGTCGGAGTTTGGTTGGAAATTTCGGATGCTTTTAGAATGGCAGCTACCTCACTGTTTGTCGCTCCCTCCGGCGAATCTGCGCCAACGAGACCATTCACCAGAACAAGAAAAATCATTAGCACAAGCATCTGCCGCGTAACGAAAAACCCCGAATTGAATTGCAGAACCATCATCGAATTCCACGAGAAGTAATTTTCTCGAAAACACTTCTACGCGTATTCGTGAATAGCCACCAAACCTATCTTGTCACAATACGATCAGAAATTGCGATTAGCGTTGCGGACAAATAGGTTTTACAAGAGCGAAGCCCAATGAATCCTAGGAGAAACGCTCGGCTCAAATTGATAAAAAAACAGGCTCCAATTAAGGATGGGATTTGGAGCCCATTCTCTCCCGGATTCCAAGAGGAAAATGACTCACTGCCCTTGCAGATAAGGTATGGTCAGAGGCCCCTGAGGAAGCACAGCCACGCGAGCATCCTCTCCCAATTGCTCAAGTCGTTGCATGACTGTTTCGTAAATATTTCTGCAAGGTTTCAGGTGAGCAGCTGCAAGGGTTGAATCATCCAAGGAACTATAAACCAGTACCTCTGCGCGGGACTGGATCAGGGCCTGAATCTGTGCTTGCCATTGCTCAGGGCGCACAAAACCCGGTGTAGTGAGCATCGTTAAAATTTCAGCAGGGTTTCGAACACTTCTAAGCAACTCATCCATGGGGCTTTTCGCTGGCAATCCTTCCCGGCATTCACAGGCAAGGATGAGTAATCCATTGTCCTTGAGTATCCGTGCTCCGGCACTCATGCCCTTGACTCCCTGATATAAATTCAGATCCAGCGGATAACCACTGTTGGTCGTGACCACGATATCAAAAAGAGCTTCTACCGGCTGCATGGCGGTTGCTTTGACTTGTTGACATCCCTCCCGGTGAGCCTCAATTAAATCACCTGCAAAAACTCCCGTAATATCCCGATCATGGTTGAGTGTGACATTGAGTAAAAAACTGGGGCCAACGCGTAGAGCAATGTCGCGTAATTCTTCCCAAAGCGGATTGCCAGCCGTATTACCAAATGTTGATCTTGGATCCCCAATGTTGGAAGCCCCGTGATTACTCATGACCGTTTTTAATCCAGCCACTCCAGGCATGATCCCCTTGGGGCCCCCGCTAAACCCTGCAAAGAAATGAGGTTCAATGAAACCGGTAACAATAAGTAAATCAGCTTCGACTGCGTGTTTGTTCAAAAGTGCCGGAACTCCTCCCTTGGTATGCCCTAATTGAACAAGCTGCGACTCATCCTCACAATCATGATTCATGACGTGGTAAGTATCGACTACCTCCTGGGTCAACATTTTGATCAATTCCTCACGCGTGTTGGGGCGGTGTGTACCGAGCTGATTCAATAAAGTAATATTTTCTCTAGGATGATCGCTCAAATACTCAAGAATCCAGGGAATGATACGTTCATTGGGGGTTGCGCGCGTTAGATCTGTAAACAGAATACAAACCTTGTCTTCCGGTCGAAGGCATTTTTTTAATGACGATTTACCAATGGGGTGATCGAGAGCATGGGTCACAGCTGCCTTTTCATCCGGTAAACCAGCAACAAAACGAGGCTCAATGACAGTCGTACGCTCGTCAGGCAACTCCAAGGACAGTTTTCCTTCCCCATATGCAAGATCCATTCTCATAAGTGGTGAGGTCATTAAACTAGATGTATCGATCCTAATCCAGCTTAGAGAAACGTAAGTAAGCTTCAACAGGTGATAAGATATGAATCCGAGAGTAAGCGCGCCGAAGCTTAAAGATTCCCGTCAACAAAAAATTTCAAGACGATTCAAAATTTCTTGAAATTTATCGCTCTTTTTTAACTCAAACCAAAATACGGCGATGAAACCTACCATAGACAAACCGAAATGATTTCCGAAACAAAATTTTGAATTCACTGTTTTGTTTAATTTTTGTCTGATTTTTATGTGGACATTTAAAAACTTTATGATAAACGTAGGGGTGTAGTTTGAAACCACGAGACAATTAGGAAAAAGCTGCGGTTTAAAATTTATTTAAGAAATTTTGAAACAAACATGGGGCAACGAGCGTCTTAGTTAGTATCTGGTTTCGGCCATTGAAAACGAAAGTGAGGATTCGATGAAATTAGCGACACAAAAAACTTCAAAGAAAAAGACAGATAAGAAGTCGGGAGATAGACTCCTGAAGAAAGTAAACATCAAAAGGCAGTCGACAAAAACTGCTGGAAAGCGAGCAAAATCTAAAAACTCACGTATTCAGGAAGAGTGGCAGCAGGTAGAAAATTCCTCCATTCCTGAAAATTTGATGGTTCAGCGTGAGGTCAGTATGGAGACAAAAGCAAGAGACATACAGCCGACGCGCTCGTCGTTTGCGCTATATCTCAGGGAGATTGCGGAAGAAAGCCTTTTGACTGTCCAGGAGGAAGCAGAATTGGCTGCCAAGATCAAAAAGGGTGACGAACAAGCTCGCGAGCGAATGATTCGCGCCAATCTTCGGTTGGTGGTGAAGATTGCACGAGATTACGAAGGTTTTGGGTTGCCATTACTGGATTTGATCAACGAAGGAAACATCGGTTTGATGAAAGCAGTTGAGAAGTTTGATCCGACGAAGGGTGCTAAATTTTCGACCTACAGTTCCTGGTGGATCAAGCAAGCCATCAAACGAAGCCTCAGCAACCAATCTAAAACCATCCGCCTTCCCATCCATTTGGTGGAAAAGATCGCCAAATTACGCAACGTATCCAACAGTCTGCATGAGGCTCTGGGACGCGAGCCTACTGACGAGGAAATCGCAAGAGAACTGCAAATTGCACCAAGCCGAGTGGCCTTGATGCGTCGTGCTTCTGCGAGACCAGTCTCTCTTGATGACACGGTGGGAGACGACGACAACACAAGACTGGAAGAACGTGTGGCAGATGAAAACGCAGATCACCCATATGAGGAGCTTGAACTGCAGACTTCTCTAAATTTGTTGAGCCAACTTTTGTCCAAGCTCAATCCTAGGGAATCACGTATTCTCAGGTATAGATTCGGACTGGATGGCGAAAGAGAAAGAACTCTTGAGGAAGTCGGTCAGGAGTTTGGTGTGACTCGCGAAAGAATCCGCCAGTTGCAGAATATCGCCCTGCATCGGTTGCGTAAGATGATGGACAAACAAAACGCACCTGTCATTTTTCCTCTGGATCAAGGTATGGAAAGAGAACAGGCTACCGCCTAGCTCGAGATTATTGTCGAAATTCACTTTGCAGATGGAAACGGCGACCAAATAATTTTTGGTCGCCGTTTTTCGTTGTATCACGCAGCGCTTCTGTAAGTTAAGCTATTATTCAAGCCCAATGGATACCCACCTTCCGCTTGACTCTGGATGCCTGTAACTTTACTGTAACAACTGCAATTTGAATATAGATCGGAGCAGTACCAGAAAAGGTTGCTGCTTTTTTCATATGATACTGCCTGTGCAGACCGATCTGAAGTGAGACTTTAACCAGGAGTCCGGTGTGGATTTAAAGGATATCAAAGCAATCGTTGACCTAATGAAAAAGAATTCCATTTCGGAATTCGAAATGGAAAAAGAAGAGTTTAAGATCAAATTAAAACGCGGACTTAGCGGAAGCGGTTCAACATCTGACGATGGCCCCTATTTGATTTCTCCTCCGGTATCACACGTATTGCCACCCAGCAGTCAACCCGTCCAGACGCCTGCACCTCAGGTGCAGGCAGAAGAGCCCGCTGCCAAGGCTTCCAATGATCTGGACATCTGTTCTCCAATGATTGGAACTTTTTACGACTCACCCTCCCCTGATTCCCCTGCTTATGTTGAAGTAGGAACCAGGGTGACAGCGGACACAGTCGTCTGCATCGTGGAGGCCATGAAGGTCATGAACGAAATCAAAGCCGAAAAGAGCGGTGTTGTGACAGAGATTTTGGTTGAGAACGCCAAACCTGTTGAATTCGGTCAAGCTCTCTTCAAAATAAAACCTAACTGATCTTTTTCCCCCGCCCTACTCTGTAACGAGTTTGAATCTTTAATTGATCAGGTCAATGAAGATGGATAAGGCGGGCAGCCTGCTAGGAATAACATATGTTTGAAAAGATTCTGGTCGCCAACCGCGGAGAAATAGCCGTTAGGATCATCCGCGCCTGCAAAGAATTAAATATCAAGTCGGTCGCGGTATACTCCGAGGCGGATCATAATTCCATGCATGTTCAAATGGCTGATGAAGCCATTTGCATCGGACGCAGCCCCAGCCACGAAAGTTACCTGCGCATTGATCGCATTGTCAGTGCCGCTGAGATTGCGGACGTAGATGCCATCCACCCCGGTTACGGATTTCTTTCAGAGAATGCTCACTTTGCGGAAGTTTGCGAAAGCTGCAACATCCGCTTCATCGGCCCCTCGCCACAGGCGATGAACGCCCTGGAAGACAAGGCCGTGAGCCGCGAACTGGCAAAGCGAGCTGGAGTCAACCCTCCTCCCGGGTCCGACGGATTGGTCGACACCGAGCAGGAGGCGTTGGAGATCGTCAAGCAGATCGGGTATCCGGTGCTGATTAAGGCTGTAGCGGGAGGTGGCGGAAAAGGTATGCGTGTCGTCCACAACGACATTTCGCTCCTTAAAGGCTATCATACCGCTCGCGCAGAAGCTGAAAAAGCTTTTGGAAACTCAGGGGTCTACATAGAAAAGTTCATCGAGAACCCTCGTCATATCGAATACCAGATCCTGGGTGACGGCCGAGGCAAGATCATTCACCTGGGAGAACGCGATTGTTCCATTCAAAGGAGAAATCAGAAACTCATCGAAGAAACACCCTCTCCTTTTCTGGACATGAAACAGAATCGTGATCTTCGAAAGAAGATGAGTCGAGCAGCGGTTAAAATTGGTGAAACGGCCAAATACACCAACGCCGGCACGGTGGAATTTGTCGTCGATGAAAAGGGTAATTTCTACTTTTTGGAGGTCAATAAACGCATCCAGGTGGAACACCCCGTCACGGAAGAAGTTACCGGAATTGACCTTGTCCAGCAGCAGATCCTGATCGCCATGGGCGAACCATTGCGAATCTCCCAAAGCGAAATCAAATTAACCGGACATGCGGTGGAATGTCGGATCAATGCCGAAGACCCATTCGGTGATTTCCGTCCTTCGCCCGGACGTATCGATATGTTCTATGCTCCGGGAGGTCGCGGGGTGCGATTCGACTCTCATGTTTACGCAGGTTACACGATTCCCCCCTACTACGACTCCATGATTGGTAAATTAATCACCTATGGAAAGGATCGACGTGATGCCATGAATAAAATGAGTCGAGCCTTATCAGAGATGATGATTTCCGGGATAAAAACAACCGTTCCATTCCAACAAGCCATCCTGCAGGATCCGGATTTTCGAAGGGGTGTTTACACGACTAATTTTATAGCCCAACTCCTGGGTGGTGGAGGAAGGGAATTGATCGAGGTCAAAGCCTAACCCGGATCAGTCATGCCCTTGAAACCGCTCGGTCAATGCCGGTTGTATGGTTTTGTGGATGAAGCCTACAGGGGAAACCGTGAACACGAGGATCTGGCCAAGGCACTCTGCGATGGAGGCGCTGATATCATCCAGCTTCGAATGAAAGGAGCTTCTGCGGCCCAGATTTTGGAAGCTGCTGAAAAAATTGCCCCGGTCACCGCTTCATCAGGGGTTCACCTTGTGATCAATGACGATTTGGACACAGCAGCTCAATTGGATAACTCTTTCGTCCACCTGGGGCAGGAAGATTTCTTTGATTCCGGCCATCAACACGTCCGGGAACTTTCCAGCAAGCTTGGAAAACGAAATCTAAAAGTTGGTCTGAGCACCCATGGCCCTGAACAAGCACTCAGAGCCATTAAAGCGGGTGCTGACTACATAGCCATAGGCCCCGTATACGCAACTCCAACAAAACCCACGGCCGACCCGGTAACATTGAAATATGTCCAGTGGGCTTCAAGAAATGTCGAGGTGCCGTGGTTTTGCATAGGTGGAATTAATTTTTCGAATCTGCAACACGTGCTTGACGCGGGAGCACAGAGAATTTGCGTCGTTTCGGCCATTCTAAAAGCATCAGATGTCGAGAAAGAATGTGCTGCTTACCGAAAGGTTTTGGACACCTATTTCCATTAAACTCTTTTCACGAAGATCATTTTTCATCCTCAGCGAAAGCAGGATTATACTGTCCACGTTCTGCAAAACCTCCAAGGTGAGGACGCATGCTTGAATATCGAGGATAGCTGTCAAAGACCTGGCCTCCATTCAATACCCTTGGATCCTTTTGCCGCCTGAGTTCACGGGTCAGTAGGTTCGCCATATCCTTACGATGCTTCTGGTATTCGGGAGCACCGGCAAGATTACGCATGCAACCTGGGTCTGTTAAAATATCAAATAATTCCTCTGCCGGACGCTTCCCGACTGCTGCATCAAAATACGGTTCAATGGCAGGTTCGTCTTTATGATCCACCAACAGTGACTTGCTCGGGCAGGCGTCGATGTCATGAAATTCATTACCCGCAGGCCACAAGTCAGGGTTAAAATTCCGGATGTAAAGATAACGATGAGTCCGGACGGCGCGCGCTGGGTACCCAAGGTTATTCGGACGGGCATGGGTGTGTCGTTCTCTACCTGAAAGAACCCACCGCCGGTCATGCTCCAAAACTCCAGACCGATCTGATTTGAGCATTGTCACCAAACTCTTTCCTGTGATTTCCTTCCATGGAGTAATGCCGGCAACCTCAAGAAAGGTGGGGGCAAAATCGATGAAACTGACCAAATCATCCACAGATCTCCCTCCCCTTATTTCGCTTCCCCACCGAATGGCCAGAGGCGCATGAATCCCAAACTCGTATAGATTGGCTTTGGCTCGTGGAAATGGCATGCCGTTGTCAGCTGTCACAACGATGAGTGTGTTATCGAGTTCACCACGTTGTTCAAGTGTTTCAAGCATGCGTCCAAGGTGTGAGTCAAACCACTCGATCTCCACGGCGTAATCCAGCAGATCGTTTCGAATCACAGGATGATCCGGAAGAAAGGAGGGCACATCCACGTCTCCAATGCTTTTGCCGGCCTTTTGACCCGCTCCGTTTTCATATACTCGATGAGGTTCATAGCCTCCGAACCAGAAGAAGAATGGTTTGGAGTCATCCTGCCCCTCAAGAAATGCTTCGAAATTACGGGCATAATCGTTGCCAGAAATTCCGGAGGGAGAATCCATTTTATGCTGATTATAACCCTTCCCAACAGGGTTTTGATTCCAACCGGTTATCG
This sequence comes from uncultured Verrucomicrobiota bacterium, assembly GCA_964342825.1. Classification (GTDB taxonomy): domain Bacteria; phylum Verrucomicrobiota; class Verrucomicrobiia; order Limisphaerales; family AAA164-E04; genus AAA164-E04. The sequence continues at coordinate 66,256 of CAYFHO010000012.1, read as the reverse complement.
AAAAATTTCCAGGTCCCCAGGCTTTGCCCGTATAACCCACTCGGTAGCCCGCCTCCTTTTCCAAAGCTTGAGTGAAAACTTTTAAGTCAGATGGAAAATTTGAAGCATGCGTTCCAGCTTCACGATTCTGCCAAATATTTCGTCCAGTAAGAATACTTGCACGTGAAGGTGAACAACCGGGCGCTGGACAAAAGGCCTGATTAAACAACACCCCTTCCTGAGCGATACGGTCAAAAGCAGGAGTTTTGATATATCTCGCTCCATAAATCGAGGCATGCGGAAAAGACTGATCATCCGAGATGGCAAACAATATGTTCGGGCGACCAGGAGCCGCATTGATGGATATTCCCTCGAAAAAAATAATGGTTAAGAGGACAAGGATATGAATTCTCAAAACTGGCATCCCTGCAGGCTATGATTCGATGAGTCGAAAATCAATGGATTTGATCTCAATACAAACCATCCATGATTTCGATTCTATTTCTACTTGATCTCCAGTGAGGCACCCGGGCTTAGATGCGCAAATACGCCACTTGCCGAATGAATCCATCGACACGTTCGAACCATGATGCGCGATCCTTTGGACACCGTCTTGGGAAGTGCCCAATCAGAAGCCGAAGGAGCAAGTCGTTTCATTAGTTCATATCTGTTGGACCGTTCTTGAAACTGGTAAGTATAGAGGCCTTCCGGTTCGTTTATCGGAGGTAGGGTCCAGTTCAAACGGTGCACCCCATTTTCCTTTGTGATTTTCAAATCTGAAACGGGTGGGGTGAAAAAATTACCCAAAGTAGGGTCTCCAAGAATTGCAAGGGCGCGCGTGGCTCGCCTTGGTTGCTGGTTTGCCGATCGCAGGTAACCATACCCCAGACACTCTCCCCTACCCAAGGTTTGCAAGTGCCAAGGTCCGACCACGGCACTCATGGCTGCCAGCCCGGAATCCGGACCCGCCAGGCAAGCACGCAGAAAGGCGTCTTGAACGTTCCAGTCACCATGCCAGGAGGAATAAAGCATCATGTAGGCTGAACGAGGTCCTTTGTCCAATTGATTAAAGTCGCGAGTCCGGCGAACCCCACTCGCAAACGAAGCACTACCACTGCGTCCCGCCATGAATGCCCATAAACTTCGTCCCGGATCTTGAAATCCATCTCCTGTTCGAACAGCCCCTGGTACATGCCCGAACCATTGGGCGGAATTGCCCACTGCAATGCCATTGAAATAGGTATTCATGGACGATGGAAGACGTGATTTGATAACCACTTGATCCTCAAACTTGATCCTTCCGTTCCGGAATTCATGGTTCTTGTTGAAATACTGTTTGAGAAGTTCCAATTCCATTTTGGATCTCCGAACGGATCGCCCACCTAAAACTCCACTGTTCAAACTGGGCAAATTTGCAAAATCAACGCGACCCACAGCGATTTCAAGATGGGTAGGCAAAAGATTGTCATCAAATTTACCATCTCCGGGAACATTGGTCGCATCAGGATGAGTTCTATTGATATGATCAACGACGCTATCGCGCCATACACCGTCCAAATCACCATAGTAAGCATCGCAGGACCATGCCCCTCGATGATCGTCACCGGGGCTAACGTGGCCATCGAGTGCGTGGTAACCGGAATAAGGAACCGCAACATGCCCGATGAGTATCAAGGTTTTCAATCCATTCACCGGTGCACCAAGATGTTTTTGAACTAATTCTTTAACCTCTGCAATATTCCTGACATTGGGTTTCCACCTGGAATCCACGTGCCGCGGTGCTCGTTCCATGACAACTTCCCAACCATCCAGGTTGAGATCATCACGAAATCGATCCAACTCTCCTTGCAGATTTCTCCAATGTGAGCGGTCGACTAAAACCAGGACTTTTCCTTTCGAATGCGTGGGAGGTACGAAGGCTGCCACTTCAATCTGATGAATCCGACCTGGAATTCTATAAGGAGAAACCTGATATTCGTAAATCTGCCCTGCTTCCAAATCGGATGAAGCATCTACCAGTTCAAAAGCTTTCAAATCCGTCACCAAGCTTTTCCAGGAAGTTGTCCCAAATTTCCTGCGCTTCACTTCGTAGGTTCTCTTTTTGACCGCCGGCCATTGAAGATGAACTCGCAACGGTTTCGCATCAACTTGAGCACTGACAGCAAAGTATTTGAATTGATGTTCAACGGATTCAATGGGGTAATTGAAGATTTCAAATCCATCTATCAAACCTTTCACGGGCTGGTGGCCTTGGGGTGTATTTCCAAGTGCGAGCCCGGTAGACTTCAGCGCTGTATCAGGGGGAACGAAAGATATGCCCTGCCCTGGACCATGAGGTTTACCATCGATGTAAACCCAGGTCGCACTGCTGTCATAGCTCAGAACAATCTCATACCAATTGTCCTTTTTTAACTGAACGGAAGTTGCGATGAAGGTGGTACCCTGATCTTTCGATTGGGCACCAAACTGAATGCGTTCACCTTTTGGATCAAAGCTCAACCCCCAATAACCAGTCATGTCAGGTGGCGCTTTCCAGCGACCAAAACTCATGAGAGAAGCATAGCCCCCTGGACCTTTTCCAGAATCCCAATCCGGTTTAAACCAAAATCGCACACTTCCCTGATCAAGAGGCAATGTCGGGGTGTCCCTTGAACTCAAATCAAGGATTATTCCATCGGTGGCTTCACGAGATTCCAGAGCAAGCCCTTCCATGCCCTCGGAGAATTTGGGTTGTAACTTTATCGCCGCGCTTGGCTTGCCTTTACCATCGTTTGCGTCACTCTGAGGAGAGAACCGACTTTTCATGGGGCCTCCATTGAAGTCGAATGTAAAGGTTCTACCCAAGGCAGGCTTGTCGGCAGAAAGTATGCTCGATTCCACCGCAAAGAAAAGAGTCAGCGCAAAACAAAAAGCGGCCATTCTACAATAAAGTGCCAACCGCAATACTGGATTTATCTTGCTCAACCAAGAGCATCGCGTCGCTGATTTGATCAGTCTATGAATTAATGTTTGCATGGCACGTGATTCAGGCTCGGAAGCGATCACCGGATATACCGGAGCATCACAACTTTCTCAATCAATCGGTATTCTAGCTTCTCTCATAAAACTGTGGCTTCCAAGGCGAAAAAATCAACGAAACATTTGTTGAATCTGCTCTAAATCAGTGCAAACTCTTTGAAGTAAATATGAGAACCAAATTTCGCATCACGGTCTGCCTCGTTTTGATGGCTTTGACTCCGGTTCAAGGCCTGGATCTGAGTTCAAGGGAAAGTGGCAAAATCACTGAAGTGGTCGGTTTGATACTTAGCCAGAGTCACTTACGCCAAAAATGGATCGACAACGACATTTCAACCATCTTTTTCAACAACTACCTCGATGCACTGGATCTCAACCACCAGATCTTTCTTCAATCGGACATCGACGAGTTCCGGGAAAAATATGAGAAGGTCCTGGACGACTATACAACAGGAGTTTTGAAGAACAGACGCGTCCAGAATGCTGCCCCTGCCTTTGAAATATTCGAACGATTCAAGCAACGCTTTCAGGAGCGCAGAAAAGTCATCGACGAGTTGTTGGAGCAGGATTACGTCTTCGATGTAGACGACGAAATCATGATCAAACGCTCCGAGGAGCCTTGGCCAAAAACAGAAGCTGAAGCCCGTGAACTTTGGCGACAGCGCATCAAGTACGACTTACTGCAAGGCCGGCTTGGAAAAGAAGATATTTCCAAAGTCAAAGAGCGCCTGGCCAAACGCTACGACCGACTGGTCAAAGATTTCATTACCTTGGAATCCGACGAAGTCCTTCAGATTTATTTGACGGCGTTATCCAACGCATATGATCCGCATTCGGATTACATGAGCCCAACCACGGCAGATGATTTCTACATTAAAAACGTTCACAACGAACTGACTGGAATAGGAGCCCTTCTCAGAAGCAACGAGGGTTATTGCCAAATTGTCAGTCTCGTGCCAGGAGGTCCGGCGGATAAAAGCAAAAAGATCAAACCCGGGGATAAGATTATCGCGGTCGCCCAGGGAGATGAGGAAGCGGTTGATGTCGTGGAAATGAAATTGAACAAGGTGGTGCAGTTGATTCGAGGCAAACTCAACACCAAAGTAAAGCTCACCATCATCCCTGCTAAATCTGTCGATGGATCTGAAACCCGCGAATTAACACTGATTCGCGAAAAAATAGAACTCAAGGAGCAGTTCGCGAAAGCCCGTATCGTGGAATTGCCCGTTGAATCCGGCAAAACCAGGAGATTGGCAGTGCTGACGGTGCCGCAATATTACGAGAACGTCGCAGCGGACACTGCCCGGATTCTGAAACGCCTCAAAACGGAAAATGTGGAAGGCATTGCTCTAGATTTAAGACGTAACGGTGGTGGCATTCTTCCAGAGGCCGTTGCACTTACCGGTTTATTTTTCCCCGAGGGACCAGTCGTCCAGGTGCAAAACTACGTCAAGCAAAAGCAGATCCTGGATGACACCGATCCATCTACCATTTATGATGGACCTCTGGTTGTTATGGTAAGCCATTTGAGCGCATCGGCTGCTGAAATTACCGCAGCGGCATTACAGGACTATGGAAGAGCGGTAATCGTCGGTGATAAAACCACCCATGGCAAAGGGACGGTCCAAACTCTGGTCGAACTGAACAAAATCAGAAATACCCCCGACGAAAGCGGTTTACTCAAATACACCATTTCGAAATTTTACAGAGTGGAAGGCAGCACGACTCAAAAAAATGGTGTGACACCTGATATCATTCTCCCATCCATCTATGATTACATGGAACTGGGAGAGGCTCATCTTCCCCAGAGCCTCGAGCCAGATTCGATCGAGCCGGCCGACTATAAGGTCATGCAACGAGTGGAAGGCACCCTGGAGGCATTGAAGGAAGCTTCTGCCAAACGAATCAAGAATGACACAGATTTCCAATACATCATGGATGACATCCGGCGTTATCAAGAAATCAAGGAACGCAAAACCGTGAGCCTGAATGAGGAAAAACGCAAACCGGAAAAAGAAGCAGACAAAGCAAGATCCAAGGAACGTGATGAGGAGCGTAAAGCCAGACGTTACCCCGGACTGAAAATCTTCCGTTTGACCATGGATGAAATCCGCGATCAGAAGCCTGCCGAATTGCTCTTCGATGGTGACAATCCTGAGCATTATGTCGTTGAAGAGGAAGAGGAGGAGACCAAGGACGGGGATCTACCCGCCATTGATGAGAATGCCTACGTAGGCGATGATCAGGATGAAATGGACAAACGCCTGGATGCCTACACTCGAGAGGGACTTTACATATTGATGGACTACATCGATGAAATGAACAAGGCCAAGAAAGCGGACAAACCGCACCTCTCTGCACAGGCAAGCAATCGCTGATCAGGAAAGGGTTGCAAAAGTGAAATCAAATTTACAAACTACCTCCGCATATGAGTAAGGTTATCAAGGGCCCTGTTTACGTTGTTCAAGACAATATCGACACAGATCAAATCATTCCTGCGCAATATTTGAATCTCATTCCTACCGTCAAGGAAGAGTATGATAAACTGGGCAGTTATGCCCTTTGTGGGCTTCCTGACTCTCTGTATCCCGAACGTTATGTGGCGGAGGGTGAACTCGACAGCCAATATCCCATAGTGGTGGCTGGCCGAAATTTCGGGTGCGGAAGTTCTCGAGAGCACGCGCCCATTGCCATGGGAGCTGCTGACTGTGAACTCGTGCTAGCGGAAAGTTTTGCCCGAATTTTCTTCAGAAATTGTGTCGCGACCGGTGAACTTTATCCATGCGAGAGCAAGGAGCGGCTTTGTGAAGTGCTCAAGACTGGAGACGTCGTGGCAGTCGATCTCGACGCTTTGACTGTCACCGTTGAGTCAACAGGCAAAGTTTATTCCATCAACCCGCTTGGGGATGTGAGAGATGTCGTGGATGAGGGTGGTTTATTCAACTTTGCACGAAAAAACAACATGATCGCCTCTTAAACGAGCTCTCTTGCAGGCGAAATAACTGCGGAAGGGTCTCGCTTACATTTCGGTGAGCTCCGGCAAGTTGCCTTCCTGATCAAATTCAAAAGAGACGGGCTCTCCTTTCAAGACCAGTTGCGGATTGCTTTTGGCCTCTGAGAGTAAATTCTCAGAGGCTTCCATGTCATCCAGATGAAGCGTGTCCTTGATTCGTAAAATACGGGATTGTTGCGTATCCGGCACCACGAGTGAGCTGAGAGCCCACTGAATCACCTCCTGATCAGATTCGAAATGGATGGGAATTTTGGCACCATTCATGGTCATAGCTGTCACCGCATTGACGAAAGAAGTTTTCGGATCCATGCACCTGACGAGTCTGGATGTGGTAAAATCGGCCATCCCTATCCCAATGGCATTTCCATGTGATTCAGGGGTGAGCGACCTGACCAGAATGCGTTTGATACGCGGGAATTCTTTCTGCTTGGAGAAATCTGTCGAGTAACCGTGAACCCCTCGTCCTACAATGTTGGGATCCATTCCCGATCCACTGATATTCTTTCCAATACGATCCACGATCAGGAGATCAAGATCGTCAAAGGGAAGTCGGGGCATCAACTCGAAAGCCGACTGGAATAAAACTTCTTCATCCTTGATGGCTGTTTCGGAAGGAATGAATTGTATCCGATCCGTTTGGTGAAGCGCATTCTCTACAATACCGACACCACCGATCACAGGCATCTTTTGCAGCAAAATTTCAGCATAATTGCGAAGAACTTGTTCATAGCCAAATTGAATGGATGCTCGATGAAAAGCCGAAGCGCCATCCCGTTTCCCCAACCCAACGACCAGCATTTTCAAGATTCCGCTTCCCAGTTGGCCTTTGAAATCTGTGTGTGGCTTGATTCGGTTCAGAATAATCACTCCATCGAGCTGTGAGGCAGGCAGGCTCCAGTGAATGGGAGTCCCCCACTTGGATTCACCAGCACAAAGGGTTTCCATCGAAGCCTCCACAGGCACTCCTAATGATTTTGAATCAATGCCATAACCAGCCAGCACGGCGGACTGACCTTCTGGTGTAGCACCACCATGACTCCCCATGGCTGGCAGAATGATGGGATCCACTCCAAGGTTCACCAATTGATTCACCATCTCCTGGACCATGATGTTCAATCCCGTGATCCCCCTGCTTCCAACGGCCACCCCAATACGCATACCGGATTGGAGACGGAATTTAACTGGTTCCATTGCTTCACGAACAGCCGCCGCAACATCCAATGGGTTTGATCGGCCGGAAAATGCCTGCTGCAAGGGAAACATCCGAGGCAATGGATGATTGGGGTGGTATTCGGAGATCATGAACAAAGTTGAAAAGGAAAAGCCGTTAAAGTCGATTCCAAACTTTAAACACTTAAATGCCCCAGCGCCAACAATCCATAAAATGTATACTCCGAGTCCAGTTCCTCTTCATGCCAGTGGCCGTGAAAGGAACCCACATTGGTCCAGAGTGTATCGATAAAATCCAGACATCGTTCCCGGACGTCCTCTGCAATCTCATACTGAACACCAGACAACGCATGTAAGGCTGTGGCAGTTGAAAGGAGATCAGGAATGGGAGCCAACTTATTGGCAAGAAAACCTCCCATCGGATGAGTTGCCGACATCAACCAGTCAATGGATTCAGCCGGGGGAACCTTTCCGAACTGACGCATGGTTGTCATCACCGCAGCTGTGGCATTGGTCGCCCCTGACCGTTGCTTTCGATCGTTTCCCCAGGCTCCATCCGGAGTTCGCAACATGCCTAAAGAATCCATAAGTCCATCTTCAAACTCGGCAAGATTCATCCCCAAATCCTGAAGGGCTCCTGCCGCCAGGAAAGCTCCGTAAGCCGTGCCGAACTCCGATCCTGGCTCAGGATTAAAACCACCGTCTTGACTTCGATAGTGAAGCAGTCTGTCCAATAAACCGGATGAATCCCTATTGATTTCCGGAGCGATCGACAAACATCGGATGAGACAACATAGATGAACGAAATCCAGTTTCTCGATTCCGCTTTGTAACTTGAAGTCTAGGTAAGGTTGCCAGAATGATGTCCCTGGCAGGGCATCCAAACTCTGAAGGCTATCCAATCCGAAGACCGTATAATATAAGTCCTGGTTACCCTGACGATCCGCAAAGCCACCTTCCGCATGAAGCTGTCCGGTCAAAAAAGTTCTCACCAGATCTGCCGCATCCTCCAGGGTTTTGGGAGCGAGGCGAGCCACTTGAATCATTTCCAATCGAATACTCATGCTGCCATCAGAGAAGGACACAGAGCCTTACCGAGAATAAATTGAAATTGCCAATCAAAGTAGTGATTCATATAATTCCGAATGAACAAACGAAGAAGATTCCACCGCACAAGGCAAACATCATCAACGAAAAAATCAGCATGAACCCCAAAATGGAAACGAGCGTCGATTTTGACGATCCTCGAGCCAGTCGTAGTTACAGACTCAAACCTCCCCGCCATTTAGGAGTTAAGCTTGGCCGATTGTTTGCTGACCGTGCTGAAAATTTTATTGCCAAAAAAGGATTAGTCGAAGATCTGGCTATCTACGAAAAAGAAGCCTTTCCGTGGGTTGAAAAGCTTGAAGATCATTGGGAAGAAATCCGGCAGGAATTGGATGATGTGATGGCGTTTCGAGATCAGATCCCCAGTTTTCACGAAATCCTGAAGGAAGCAAGTGCCATCACCACGGATAGTGATTGGAAGACCTATTTCCTCGTTGCTCCGGGAATGCAATGTGATGCCAATCAGGCAAAATGCCCCAGGACCACTCAACTCCTGGAACATATCCCAGGGTTACACACAGCCTTTTTTTCGATTCTGTCTCCACGCAAACATATTCCGGCACACCGAGGACCGTTCTGTGGTGTACTGCGTTACCATTTGGGACTCCTGGTTCCCGAACCCAAGGAGCAATGCCGAATCCGCATAGGAACTCAAACCCGATATTGGGAAGAAGGCAAAAGCCTGATCTTCGACGATACCTACAATCATGAAGTGTGGAACGACACCGACGGCTTCAGGGTGGTGCTTTTTGTTGATTTTGCACGCCCCATGAAATCTCCTTACGACAAACTGCTCAACTGGGTTTTAAAAGCTGCGGCAAATACACCATTACTCAAGGAAGCAGGTGACAAACAAAAGAGTTGGGAAAAGAGTTTCTATAAAAAATAAGCCACTCATGAAAACAAGTGGCTTATTCGCAAGATATTGTTGTTTAGTGCGTCCGGATTACCGGGCCACTCTTTGAGCTGCCTCTGAGGCAACATGCAGGCATGCGCGAATGTCGTCCATGGGATCTTCCGGATTTTCTTCATATTCCAATGACAAGGCTCCATCGGCAGGGAACCCTACCTTTTTCAAGGCTTTGAAAACCCCCTCCACATCCAGATGTCCCCGACCGATAATCACACCTTCGGTTTTTTTCTTTTGCTCTGCAAAATCCTTCAAATGGACACCATACAACCGGTCTCCCAACTGATAAATGACTTCGACAGGATCTACCCCTGATCGAATGTAATGCCCCAGATCAGCACAAAAACCGATACGCTTGTCATATCCGGCGACGGCCTTCAAAGCATCCAGGGGGGAATCATAAAGGGCGCCGGGTCCGTGATTGTGAATGGCAATCCGAATATTGTACTCGGCAACCAATCGGTTCAGGCTTTCAAAGGAATCGGGTTCAGGATTGGCACTAATGTTTCGAATCCCAGCCTTGCTGGCAAACTCGAAGAACGCCTTGTTTTTGTGATGATCTTTCGTGAATGACTGAACTCCATGTGCACTGATGGAAAGATCATGCTTTTCGAGTTTAGCATTCATTTCTGATATCTTAACAGGATCAGGAATGGGTGGATAATGCATCCGGAACAATTCTACATAATGGAGTTCCAGTTCCTCAATTTTTGCCAAGGCTCCATCGATTCCAAATGCACGCAAAGAATAGCTCTGAATCCCCATTGGGAATCCCCCATATTTTTTGAGAGAATCCTCACGGGTGTCTGCTAATAGGTCTGGCGTATCAAACCAGGTAGCTCCTGAAGCGGCTGCCGCTGCCAAAGTACGATGAATGAATGTTCTGCGATGCATCATGGGTTTTAAGATAGATTAGGATTATTTGACCACCAGGTTAACCAATTTTCCGGGAACCACGATCACTTTTTTAACGGATTTCCCTTCGATCAAAGCCTTGATCTTATCGGTTGCCAGTGCCAGGTCTTCAATTGCTTTACGATCCGCATCAACTGGTACGGTGACTCTGTCTCTCAACTTCCCGTTGACCTGAATAGGCAATTCAATGCTGTCCTCCACCAACAATGCCGGATCAAACGCAGGCCAGGGCTCGTAGGCGATCACGCCCTTGTCCTGACCGGAAAGCATCCCATAAAGCTCCTCGGCCAGATGCGGAGCAAAGGGTTGAAGTATCACAAGAAAACTGCGCATGCATTCCGCCGGACGTACTTCCCAATTCACGGCTTCGTTGACAAACACCATCATCGATGAGATGGCCGTGTTGAACCGCATGCCATCCAGATCTTCTGTCACTTTTTTAATGCAGGCGTGCAGAGATTTGAGTTGCTCGGCTGTGGGTTTTGCGTCCGATTGAATGGAGGCATGCAGGGTAAGTTTTTTCAGATTCTCCTCACCTTTGTCTGCATCCACCGCCATGGCCTGTTCAAAAGCAACTTCGCTCTCTTCATCCACGATCAATCGCCATACCCGACCGAGAAACCGATACACACCTTCTACGCCCTTTGTATTCCAGGGTTTGGACATTTCCAAAGGCCCCATGAACATTTCATATAAACGAAAGGCATCAGCACCGTAGGCACTTACGATCTCGTCTGGATTAACCACGTTACCCCTTGATTTGGACATCTTTTGTCCATCCTCTCCCAGGATGAGGCCTTGATTGACCAATTTGAAAAAAGGCTCACTAGTGGATACCAGATCAAGATCATGCAACACCTTATGCCAGAATCGGGCGTAAAGCAGATGCAAAACCGCATGTTCAGTTCCTCCCACATATAGATCCACACCCGGATTAGCTTTATCTTCAGCAGACCCCATCCAATAGGATTCTGCTTCCTTTCCACAGAATTTTTCTTTGTTGGAAGCATCCAGGTATCGGAGGTAATACCAGCAACTACCGGCCCATTGAGGCATGGTGTTGGTTTCCCGTTTGGAACCGTCTTTCAGGTTGAGCCATTCGGTTGCGCGCGCCAAAGGAGGTTCGCCATCGCTTGTAGGTTTGAAATCCTTCAGGTCAGGCGGCATCACGGGGAGTTCATGCTCACCCACGGATCGATGTTGACCGCCTTTCCACAGAATGGGAAATGGTTCTCCCCAGAAACGTTGTCGACTGAACAACCAGTCACGTAATTTGTAATTGATGCGCCTTTTGCCCACATTGTTTTCAGTGAGCCAATCAATCATTTTCTGCTTGGCCTCGGGTGTCGGAAGGTCATTCAAGAAACCGGAATTGACACTGATCCCCTCCCCGACAAAACCAATGGAATCCTGACCTTGAGGAGCGGTGACCACCTTCAAGACGGGCAGATTAAACTTTTCTGCAAACTCCAAGTCTCGAGAATCGTGCGCCGGGACCGCCATGATGGCTCCTGTCCCGTAGGTGGACAAAACATAATCTGCAATCCAAATGGGAATTCGTTCTTTGTTAACTGGATTGATGGCGTATGCGCCGATAAAAATACCGGTCTTTTCTTTGGACAATTCCGTGCGTTCCAGATCACTTTTTCGGGATGTAAAGGCTCTGTATTCCTCAACTGCCGCTTTCTGTTCATCAGTCACCAGTTCATCTACCAGGGAATGCTCCGGCGCCAGCACCATGTAAGTCGCACCAAACAAAGTATCGGGCCGTGTGGTAAATACCGTGATCACCTCTTCCCTGTCGGCAACCTGAAAATGCACTTCGGCTCCTTCGGATTTCCCAATCCAATTCCGCTGCATTTCCTTGAGAGAATCACTCCACTCAATTTCATCCAAACCTTCCAATAACTTCCCGGCAAAAGCAGTGATACGCAGCATCCATTGACGCATCGGTTTACGTATCACAGGGAAACCGCCCACCTCACTCTTGCCATCCACCACTTCCTCATTTGCCAGAACGGTCCCCAATTCGGGGCACCAGTTCACAGGGGCTTCGGCAACAAAGGCCAATCGACGTTCATCTCGGTAGGAGGATCTGGCCTCTTCGGTAACGCAATCAGAAGGAATAACCAAGTTTTCAATGGGTTCTGCTTTGTTGGTTTCGGGATTAAACCACGAGTTGTATAACTTCAGGAAAATCCACTGGGTCCACTGGAAATAATCAGGATCGGTTGTGTCCACCTCTCTTGACCAGTCATAACTGAATCCCAATGACTTGATCTGACGTTTAAAATTACTGATGTTGGCCTCAGTTGTGACTCGCGGATGTTGACCGGTTTTGATCGCATACTGTTCTGCTGGCAACCCAAATGCGTCCCACCCCATTGGGTGAAGCACATTGAAACCTTTGGCTCGCTTGTACCGGGCAAGGATGTCGGTCGCTGTATAACCCTCGGGATGGCCGACATGCAGTCCGGATCCAGATGGATAAGGAAACATGTCGAGGATGTAATACTTGGGTGGAAGCTGTGAAGCTGGAATGGCTCCACTTAATCCGTGTCGTTTTGAAAAAGGATGAGTTTCTGGAATATTTTCCTCGGGGTTCCAGGCCCGAAAGGCTTCGGCCTCATCCCAGATACGCTGTCGTTTGGATTCGATAATATCGAATGGATACTGCTTTCGCATGATGAATTAGGTCAAAATCGTAAATTCAATGTCAGGGATTAGCGGCGTATCACCGCCCTTATTTCCCGAAATTAATTGAAAAGGTCGTCATCCAGCTTCAACCGGGTTGGCGAAACCCACCAAAAAGCCGGGACTTGGGTGAATTAACGCTTGTTGAGAATGATTCCGAGCACGATTCCCCCAAGGGCGGCAATTCCCAGGGACTGATAAGGGTATCGTCGAATGATTTGATCGACAACTTCAACGCCCGCATAAGTTTGTTCATCAATTCTTAAGCTCGATTTCTTCAGTCGCTCCAGACGCTCCAAAAGCTCTTTTTTGGATTTTTCCGGCAGGTCTTCCGCTGTATTCTTGATCAAACCTTCAGCTTCTTCGATCAAGTTCCTGATGTCTTGAAGAAGCTGTTTGCGTCCCCCTTCGTCGGTGGTGAGATTGTTGAAATAAGTTTCCATCGTTGTATCCGCTATTTTCCCGAACAGTGAATTTCAACAAGAAATCCAAAATCAGGAGACATATTTATGCGGCGAAAGTTGGAATTCTTCAAGATTTTGCTCCAACAAATAAAAACACCAGGAAATGCGCTCATTTACCCTAATTTCAATGGTGCAACTTTCGTAGCAAAGCACTGTAACCCACACCCTCAATCTTCACCGCAAAGCCAAACGGGAGGTAAGAAAATCAAGTTCGAGCATGTTGCCATGAAACCAAAGCTTTGTTGAGACCCTCAACTGCCTGTGAAGAAGCAACCTTTTGCTGCATGTCACGGCCTGATTGAAGCTTCAATATTTGACCCGATTTCAAGGAAACGGCATCACTTTTAAAGGAGGCAACATCATCAATGGAGAAAACATATTTTTGAGTCAGGATAAATTTCCGCACTCTGAGGTACAAGGTCCCATTCTGAAAATCCATGTGTCCTCGCGCTTTCTGGTGAACAACCACAAAGACAATGAAAAAGAAAACCATGACGATCAAACTGTGCCAATAGGGATTATCTGCACGAAACGAGAGGGATTTGGGTTGATTGGAGTTCAATAAGGAAGTCACTTGTTCGAGAAAAGCATCATATTTAGCAGCTGTATATTGATGGTTACCGTAGGTTTTTCCAGACATCGGAATCCTGCCATTTTCACCTGAAAACCATATTTCCCAGCGAGACTCCGTCCCAGGTGCATTTCGGACGAGTTCCCTTTCGACTCGAACCAGGTTTTTGACTTCGTCAAAGCGCCTGTCAATCCCCATCAAACGATGAGTAACCGTCGCCTTGGCTTGCCCGTTCGAATCTTTCGATACCTGCACCTGTGTGACTTGAGTGGAATAAACCAACGCCGCCATAAGGCCGATTAATGCGATGACTGGCAGGAACCAGGGAGCCCCTGTTTCAAAATAAAGATGATCTTTCGATTTCTTCGTAATTTTCATCCAATAAGACTTTTAACACAAACTGCTAAAGGCTTCACGCAATTACTTGCATCGGGAAAAACCTGGTCACCTTCAGCAGTTGAATGATTGGATTCATCCATGGAGGATTCATCTGTAATCTGTATCAATATGATCATGGCATGATTCGATTAATCAGGAACATCATGTCCATATTTGATGATCCAATTCCCGATATTGAATGGCTTCCATGATGTGATCGGATTGGATATTTTCCTGATGTGCCAGGTCGGCTATGGTTCTGGCCACCTTTAATATTCGATCATAAGCTCGAGCACTCAAGCCAACATGCGCCATTGCCTGCTTCATCAGATCAAGAGAACTGTCATCCAATTGACAACAAACTTTCAGCGCTCGTGATGTCATGCTGGCGTTGCTCACAATCAATTTTGATTTGGCAAAACGTCTGAGTTGAATATCTCTAGCCGCCACCACACGTTGTTTAATTTGTTCAGAGGACTCACCGGACATCATTCCCGAGATTTTATCGAAAGGCACCGCAGGAACTTCAATATGAAGATCTATTCGATCCAGCAGTGGGCCGGATATTCTCCCTAGATAATTCTGGATCTCTCGAGGGCTGCAGCGGCTGTCTTCGGGCATCTTGCCGTCTGGCGTTGGATTCATGGCGGCGACCATCATGAACCGAGCTGGAAAGGTCATTGTTCCGGCGGCTCGAGAAATGGTCACCCTCCCCTCCTCCAAAGGCTGACGCAAAGTCTCAAGCACACTGCGACGAAACTCAGGCAGTTCGTCCAAAAATAACACACCATTATGGGCCAGAGAAATTTCACCGGGCGAAGGATGGACATTCCCGCCCAATAACCCGGCATCGCTGGCGGTGTGATGCGGCGTGCGAAAGGGCCGACGCGTGACCAATGCCTGTCCTGAATCCAACAATCCAACGATACTGTGAATCTTGGTCGTCTCAAGAGCCTCGGTCAGAGTCAAGGGTGGGAGGATGCCTGGAAGTCTTTTGGCGAGCATGGATTTACCGGTTCCCGGCGGTCCAATCAATAGTACATTGTGCCCCCCGGCTGCCGCAATTTCCAGGGCACGTTTGACGGATTCCTGACCTTTGACATCGGCAAAATCAAGTTCCATATCATCAGATCGGCCCAGAAGTTTCTTCAGATCCACCTGACAAGGAGGAATGCTCACCTGCTCTTCCAGAAAATAAACCGCTTCACGCAAATTCTGTACAGGAATGACCTCGATCCCCTGCACCACTGCGGCTTCGTATGCGTTCTGCTGGGGCACTAGGATCCCCCGTTTCCCCTCCTTCTTGGCGCGAAGGGCGATCGGAAGGATGCCTTTGACAGGTCGAACCGCGCCAGTGAGCGCCAGTTCTCCAACAATCATATATTGAGTCAATAAAGATGACTCCATCTGTTCACTGGCTGCGAGCATTCCCATGGCAATGGGTAAATCGAAACTCGGGCCTTCTTTCTTAAGGTCGGCAGGTGCGAGATTGATGGTTGTGCGGCCTTTAGGAAATTTGAAACCGCTGTTTTCGATGGCTGAACCGACTCGATCCCGTGATTCCCTGACTGCAGCATCGGGAAGCCCGACGATCACCACACATGTGTCGCTGTATCCCACATGCACTTCCACTTCCACATTCAGAGCCTCTATCCCCTGCACCGAAGCAGCATCAATTTTTGCGAGCATAATTATTCCTTGAACTTGGTCGATATCCATCGATCCAGTTCACCAGTCATCAGGAGATATGCTAGAAGGTGGGGTGTCGGCACAACATGCCGATGCATCGGTCAGACATCAACATGAAAATTCAACGTTGTGTGGAAGATACCAACAACCTTATAAAAATCCCTGTGTCATCGAATCATCAAAGCAATCTGAATGCCTCGACATTGTATGCGGCGGTTTATGGACATCCCATACGCCACTCCGCCTCTCCTGCTATGCAGAATGCCGGTATTGCCGAAATGGGCATGAATTGGCGATATCTGGCATTCGACGTGTTGCCGGAGCAACTCAACGAAGCTTTGCATGGAGCCAGGGCAATGCGATATGTCGGACTCAACCTGACAGTTCCACATAAGCTGCTCGCTTTTGACTGGGTAGACGAAGTGGATTCAGCCGCCAGGGAATGGGGTGCTGTGAACACTATTCGATTCGAGGGCAAAAACAAGGATGGAACCTGGACTCCCATTGGGCAGGCAGAAGATCCCACTCAATTTGTGACCATTCGAAGTGTTGGATTCAATACTGATGCCGATGCCATCCTGAAATCGATTGACGAAGATCTGGAACTCAAGCTGAAAGGACGCACCTGTGTTTTATTGGGAGCTGGAGGAGCAGGACGTGTGGCGGCATTGAAACTGGCATCGGCAGGCATCAAAAAGCTGCACCTGATCAATCGAACACGCTCCAAAGCGGAAGACGTTGCGAAGGATATCCAAGCGAAGTATCCAGAGGTCGAAACCTCCTTAGATTACCCTAAACAAGGAACTCTGATCGATTTATTATTGAACGCAACCTCCCTGGGTTTGAAACCGGACGATCCTTTACCGGTCGATTGCGAAGCCATCAATCTCCGAAATGTTTTTCACGCCTATGACATGATTTATCAACCCGCACAAACACCCTTTTTAAGGGAAGCTGAACAGGCCGGCTGCCGCACTGCCAATGGTCTGGGTATGCTGCTTTACCAGGGAACCGCGGCCCTTGAAATATGGACAGGTAAAAGCGCACCAACTGAAATCATGCGAAAAGCCCTTCACGAGCATGTTTATGGAAAACTTTCGGCCAGTTAATGTGTTGGGATGGGTGAGATCATGACATCCCTTTTCGCTCCAGAACGCTGGCAGAGTGTACCGTTTCATTTTTGGACCGTCTGCTGGTTCATCCTTGGCAGTATGGTCGGCAGTTTCCTCAATGTCTGTATCTACAGGATGCCGCGAGACTTGAGCGTGGTGCATCCACCTTCACACTGTCCCGGCTGCCAATATCGCATTCCCTGGTATCTGAACATGCCATTAATCACCTGGCTTGTTTTGCGGGGTCGATGCGCTCAGTGCAAAATTCCCATCAGCTTCCGCTACTTTGCCGTCGAATTGGTCACAGGTTTGCTTTTTCTAGGGACATGGCTGGCCGTTGGTCCAACTTCAACCGGTCTGGCTATTGCTTATGCGACCATCCTTTCTGGATTCCTGGTTGCCACCTTGATTGACTTCGAACATTTTATCATTCCCGATCAGATCACTTTGGGTGGCATTGGTGCGGGCCTTGTGTTCTCCATCGCCGTACCAGCTCTGCACATGACTGACAGCCGAGCAACTTCGATGGAGCGAAGCGCTGCCGGGGCGGTGGCAGGTTTGCTGCTCGTATATGCGGTCGTGCGACTGGGCAAATTGATGTTTGGGAAGATGCATTTAAAGCTTCCAGATTCCGCCAAACTCATTTTTACGGAGACGGAACTTGTCCTTCCCGATGAATCCGTTCCTTATGAAGAATTATTCTACCGCAAATCAGACAGCATAAAATTTCAGGCGGACCGCCTTGAACTTGCAGATCGATGCTATGCGGGAGTCCAGGTACGTCTCTCGCCCAATGAACTCATCATTGAAAATGAATCATTCGATCCGGAAACCATCGGGCACATGGAGGCGGTTTGCCATTCCATCACGCTCCCCCGAGAAGCCATGGGACTGGGAGATGTCAAATTCATGGGAGCCATCGGTGCCTTTCTGGGGTGGCAGTCCACCATCTTTTCTCTCATGATCAGCTCCATGATCGGTGCTTTGATCGGGGTAGGCCTGATATTGATTGGACGCCGCGATTGGTCCAGCCGACTTCCTTTTGGTCCATACATTGCTCTGGCCGCCGTGATTTGGATGTTCATGCCGGATACGTGGCAAGGAATTTGGTTGGAGCAATTGAACATGCTGGTGGAAACCATCCGCCCTCAAAATGGGATTTAATGGAATAGCACGGTATTCCGGGTCCGATTCATAGTGGCAGGAAAGCAGCCTGCATCTTGGTAGGGATATCCACGACGCGTCGGGACGGTGTGTCCGCAGGCACATTGCTGTAGGCTATTGTATACTCCTACCGCGCTCACGGCCCCGCGGCAGCGCGGCCCTACCATTTCACTTCAATTTCCTTCCATTCTGAATCGCAGCCCTGTATGCCGTGGTTAGAATATAAGGATTGTATCTAACTCCAAATTTACAGTATGGGTTGATGCAATCATGAGTAACTTCAACCGAGAAAACAATCTGGGGGTCTGGTTTGATATTCCTGTTTCCGACCTGGATCGCGCCAACGCTTTCTATTCAAAGACGCTGAATATCCAGGTTTTCAAAGAGAACTTCAACGACGTTGAGTTCTGTGTTCTCGAACATGACCAGGGAAATGGCGGATGCCTGGTGCCTCGAGCGGAAGAAATCACATCGGAATCCGGTATCCTCGTATATTTCAATGTGCACGGACGAATCAAGGATGCCGTGAATCAGGCGGAGAAACACGGTGGAAAAATCGTTCTTCCAATTCACTCCATCGGTCCTCACGGCTTTAGAGCGATCCTACTCGATAGCGAAGGCAACCGAATAGCATTGCATTCGGAAGTGGATGCTTAATTTCCTGGATTGTCGAGGAGCAACTGTTCAGAGAGGTAATGGATTAATCTGCCAGACCTAAGAAAGGATCCAATGCCTCTGCTTCATTTCGACATAAACCCTTGGATAAAATTCGGGCATATTCGATCTGGAATCTGCCTGATATCGGTATTATTTGGAGTTTTTTCGACACCTGAGATCTTGGCCCAAGAACCGGATCCACTTCTTACCCAGCAAGCAATGGCCATACTCCGGGACGAGTGTTTCTCATGTCACAATGATGAAAAATCGAAGGGAGGCTTGAGCATGTCGACCAGGGAAAATCTGCTGGCAGGATCAAACAATGGACCGGTGTTATCCCCAAACGAACCCAATGACAGTTTCTTACTCACAACACTTACTGAGGACAGCGACTCACACATGCCCCCCAAGAAACAACTGTCAGAAGATCAAATTTCAATACTTACCAAATGGATTGATCAAGGGAGTCACTGGGATCAAGAAACATTGTCCAGAATATCCCCAATCGATTTGGCCGAGTGGAAACTACACCCCTTACCTGATGATTACATCCCGGTTCTCGCCATGACATCGTGCGAAAGTAATGGCGCAATGTTAAGTTCCCAAGGTAAAGATTTGATTGTCACCCACCTCGAGGATAAAAAGCCCATACAAGTTAAACTGCCTACTCGTCATCGAGATGCCGTCAGGTCTTTGACCGTCACACCTGATCAGACCAACTGGGTGTCCGGAGGTTTTGGGATCATTCACTTTTGGGATGTGAAGACCGGACAAGTGGAACGTTCGATTTCAGAACCATTGGAGGGACGAATCACTTCACTGCAGTATACAATGGATGGATCGAGATTGTTAGTGGGAGAAAGTCTTCCAGGTGTCTTTGGAAAAATCCATGTTTTCCCCTCGGATCAATTTGCACCTTCTCATAGCTGGTTGGCGCACGATGATGAGATCACCGATTTACAGGAATCAGGAAATGGCAGTTATTGGATGACCGCTTCAGCTGACCACACGGTGAGGACCTGGGAGACTGACACTTTGCGGGAAGCAAACTGGCTCGAAGGTCACACAGCTCCGGTCACGAATCTGACTCAAAACACCGATTCCACTCTTCTGATATCTGCAGGATTAGACAACGCCATCAAGGTTTGGGATCAACAATCGGGAGAAAGACTGTATGATTTAGGTAGGCATCAATTTGGTATACTGAATTTAATTTGGATGGCAGAACGTTCTGAATTGTATGCGCTCAACCAAAAAGGCACGCTCTACCGTTATCAGGATCTCAAACCTCACACCGGAGCCCAATCCTCGAATACAGGCCGAGAGAGAGTAATTCAACGCACCAAAAAACCTGGATCATGTCTGATTTACTGGAAGAAACACAATTGCCTGGTGATGGGAACCTTTGAAGGAGAACTTCAATCTTTCACAATGGACGGAAAATCCCTTTGGACTACAAAACCTTTTTCTCCAAAAAGCAAATCGTTGGCCTCGGACTGAATCCAGGATCGACATTTTGCCCCACTTCGATTAATCAAACCCTATGCGCATTTTATTTTTAAACGGCCCCAACCTCAACATGCTCGGATTACGCGAGCCTGAAATCTATGGCGCAAAAACACTAGATGACATTGGTAATTCCATCAGCGAGCGAGCCAAGAAAGAAGGTGCGGAAATTGATTTCCGTCAGTCCAATCATGAAGGAGAATTGGTCACATGGATCCAGGAATCTCGTAACGCCTTCGATTTTATCGTGCTGAATGCCGGGGCATATACTCACACCAGCATTGCCTTGAGGGATGCCATTTCTGCAGCAGAAGTCCCAACCCTGGAAATACATTTATCGAACATTCATGCACGTGAAGAATTTCGCCATCAATCGCTCATCGCACCTGTGTGTGTAGGGCAGATCTGTGGTTTTGGAGAAGACTCGTACCACCTGGCGCTTGATGCCTGTCTGAGACGTGGTTGTGACCACTGATAGTCCCAATTTGTCACCACATCCATTTCAATAAAGAAACCGCCGCACGGATGAATCCATGCGGCGGTTTTGCATATTAATTCTTTAGCAGGAAACCCTTATTTCTTGGATTTCTTTTTAGCGGCCTTTTTGGCCGTTTTCTTTGATTTCTTGGCAGCCTTGGCCTTGGGTGCCGGAGCATCCTCCAAAGCAGCTTGCGCTGCGGCCAATCGAGCGACAGGAACTCGGTAAGGAGAACAACTGACATAGTTTAATCCAACCTTGTGACAGAAAGCGACACTGGAAGGATCTCCCCCATGCTCACCACAGATACCCAACTTAATGTCAGGGCGTGTGGAACGACCTTTGGCAGTCGCGATTTCCATCAATTGCCCTACGCCTTCCTGATCCACACTCGCAAATGGATTAGCTTTGACGACTTCCACTTCCTGATAAGTCGGGAGGAAGGTACCACTGTCGTCACGGCTCATGCCCAGAGTGGTCTGTGTCAGGTCGTTGGTTCCGAAACTGAAGAACTGTGCGTGCTTGGCAATTTCGTCTGCGGTTAAAGCACCTCGAGGCACTTCGATCATGGTTCCGACAAGATAGTTGAATTTAACTTTCTTTTCCTTGGAAACTTCTGCTGCCACACGGTGGATGACTTCAATTTGAAGTTCCAACTCACGTGCAAAACCAACCAAAGGCACCATGATTTCAGGGCGGCACTTGATTTTGTTTTTCTTCTGCACATTTGCTGCGGCTTCGAAGATGGCGCGGGCCTGCATTGCACTGATTTCAGGGTAAACAACACCCAAGCGACAACCACGATGACCGAGCATTGGATTGAACTCGTGAAGTTCGTGAACACGCTTGGTAATGATATCCATACTCACACCCAACTTGTCAGCCAATTGGGATTGAGCTGCATGATCATGAGGCAGGAATTCATGCAAAGGAGGATCCAGCAGACGAATCGTTGCGGGCAATCCTTTAAGTGCCTTGAAGATACCTTCGAAATCCTCACGTTGATAGGGCAGAAGTTTATCGAGCGCTTTCTGACGATCATCGATCTTGTCAGCAAGGATCATCTCACGGACGGCATCGATTCGATCTCCCTCGAAGAACATGTGCTCTGTGCGGGTCAATCCGATACCGCTTGCTCCGAAAGCAACTGCATTAGCAGTCTGTTCTGGTGTATCGGCATTGGTTCGAACGCCCAATTTGGTGACTTTTTTGCACCATCCCATGAGTTGGTTGAAGTCTTTGTAGGTCCGGCTTTTCTTGGGATCCAGAGTTTTCTGAACAAGCACCTGAACGACCTCGGAAGGAGCTGTGTCGACCTTACCCTCGTAGATGTCTCCGGAGGTACCGTCGATGGAGAGGAAATCACCTTCGTTCAAGACCAAATCCCCTACGGTCATGGTTTTGTCGTAATAATCAATGGAAAGTGCATCTGCACCGCAGACACAAACCTTACCCATTTGTCGAGCCACCAAAGCTGCGTGAGAACTGACACCGCCTCGTGCGGTCAAGATTCCTTCAGAAGCGATCATGCCTCGCAAATCTTCAGGGGAAGTTTCGACACGAACCAACAGAACTTTTTCTCCCTTGCTTGCGGCCTCAACTGCTCGATCCGCATTGAAATAGATGCGTCCGGTCGCAGCTCCGGGTCCAGCTGGCAGACCGTGAGCGATCTTGTTGGCTTTCTTGACCGCCTTTGCATTGAAGATAGGAGCCAACAACTGATCCAACTGATCTGCTGGAACGCGCTGGATAGCGGTTTGCCAATCGATCAGTTTTTCACGAACCATGTCACAAGCAATATGAACAGCTGCCACACCGGTACGTTTTCCATTACGGGTTTGCAGCATGTAGACTTTTCCTTCTTCGATGGTGAACTCGAAGTCCTGCATGTCGGTAAAATGAGACTCGAGAGTGTGCCTAATCTCATCTAGCTCATCATAAGCTTTGGGCATCACTTTCTTCAGGTCCGCCACAGGCTCGGGAGTACGGACACCGGCAACCACATCTTCACCCTGCGCATTGATCAGAAATTCACCGTAGAATATCTTTTCGCCATTCGCTGGATCTCGTGTGAAGGCAACGCCTGATCCGGATTCTTCACCGGTATTACCAAACACCATTGCCTGAACGTTCACGGCAGTTCCCCACTCGTGTGGAATACCATATTTTCGGCGATAGACAATCGCACGGTCATTCATCCATGATCCGAACACCGCACCCACAGCACCCTGTAATTGCTCCCATGGGTCATTTGGGAATGCTTGACGCGTGCGATCTTTGACGAGTTTCTTGAACCGGCGTACCAACTCCTTCATTTGGGTGGCATCCAGGCGGGTGTCTTCTACGTGAGCTTCATCAGGCCAGAGTTCATTCTTGTATTCCTCGATGACCGTTTCGAATGGTTCGTGATCTTCACCGGGTCGGCTCTGGACACCCATCACCACGTCACCATACATTTGGATAAACCTGCGGTAGCAATCCCAGGCGAAACGCTCATTGCCACTTGCCTTGGCAAGGGCCTTAACGGTTTGATCATTCAGACCGAGATTCAAGATGGTATCCATCATACCGGGCATGGAATCCCGGGCGCCTGAGCGAACGGCTACCAGAAGTGGGCGATCGACATCGCCAAATTTCTTTTTAAGGACGCGTTCCATGTTACGAACGCCGTCTTCAATTTGTGCCTGGAGTTCCTTTGGATAGGTGCGCTTGTTATCGTAGTAGTAAGTGCAGACTTCAGTAGAAATGGTGAACCCGGGAGGCACCGGTAATCCGATGCGGGTCATTTCTGCCAAATTAGCTCCTTTGCCCCCAAGGAGCTCCTTCATTTTACCGTTTCCGTCGGCTTTTTTATTGCCAAACTTGTAAACGTACTTTGTCTTTTTTGTTCCTGATGCTTTCTTAGCCATAATTTTCTTTATGCGTGGAATCTGAAAAAATAGATTGTCGGAGTCCGTCCGCGCCCGTTTCCCTTTGCGGCACAAAAAACGAGCGCGGAACATATCAAAGAGTCTCAAGCATTGTCAATGTCCGAGTTTTTACCAGAGTCATTACCGATCTCCTTGACCACGGATTTCGGAACATCCGATTGGTTCGTCGGAGTGATGAAAGGTGTCATGGTCGGGATAAATCCCAAGGCCCATCTTATTGACATCACCCACCACATCTCTCCAGGCAACATACGGGGAGCTGCTTTCATTCTGATGCAATCCATCCTCTGGTTCCCTTCCAAAACCGTTCACATGGCGGTGATCGATCCTGGCGTTGGTACGTTACGAAACGGTCTCATCATTGAAACAAATTCCTGTTTTCTGGTTGGCCCAGATAATGGAATTTTTAGTTGGGCCATTTTAAACCTGGATCTCCGGCAAGTCTTTCGGCTGAATCCTTCGAAATTTGATGGGGAAATCAGCCATACATTTCATGGACGGGATTTGTTTGCTCCAGCTGCAGCCAAACTTTCATTGGGTGTGAACCCCAATCAATTAGGAGAAAAAATCGATTCCATGGTTTCATTGGAATGGCCCAAACATGAAATCTCAGAAACCGGTATTTTCGGACAGATCATTCATGAGGATAGATTTGGAAACTTGATCACCAACATTCCCCATTCAAGTGTTCCAGCCAGCATCAAGAATTTGGACCTGAAGGTAAGGATTCCAAATGGAGTCATTTCCATAAGAATCCATCCAACGTATGGTCATGCACCTGACGGACAACCGGCATTGATCGAGGCATCCACCGGATTTCTAGAATTTGCGATCAAAAACGGGAGTGCTGCCAAGTTTCTTGATTGGTCAGCGGGCCATAAGTTTGAGTTAATTTTTTAGAATGAATCTTACTCAAAGTTGGTGGCAATTATTTCAACGATCCAGCCCGGGCTGAAAAGAAGAAACTTGTCTGAGTTTTTCCCAAATTTCTTTCTCGGATTCTGAAATTTCCTTAGGCATTTCCACCTTTAGAAGCACGTGGAGATCTCCTTCATGACCATCACTCGTCGGCAAACCTTTGGCTTTGAGTCGCAATTTTTGGCCATTTTGACTCCCACCAGGAATCCGGATCTGGACGTGCCCCTGAAGTGTCGGAACCTGCACCTGCCCTCCCAGTACAGCATCCCATGGAGCCAGCGCGAGTTCATAAATAAGGTTGCCTTTTTGCACCTTGAAATCGGGATGACGGGCATATCTAACGATCAAGTACAGGTCTCCAGCCTGGTTGCTCCCATGCCCCATTTCTCCCTTCCCTGCGAGCCGTAATTTTTGTCCATCTGAAACTCCTTTAGGAATCTTGACTTTGAACTGTTTCGTCCCCCCGGCACCGGTGCGATCTTTCAATGTGATCGAACGAATAGAGCCATGAAGCACCTCTTCCAAAGTGACCATGATGTCAGCCTGAACATCTACCCCCCTGGATGGGCCATGGTGACCTGCTCCAAAAGGTGAATGGCCGCGACCACCGCCAAAGAACTGCTCAAAGAAATCACTGAAGCCAGTTCCCCCCAGATCAAAATCAAAATCAGGGCGGCCTCCCCCTGGGCCTCTGCCCTGCCAGCCGGGAGGAGGTCGGAATCCCCCACCCTGCTTCCAGTTGCTGCCCAGTGTATCATATTTTTGACGTTTATCGGGATCACTCAAGACCTCATAGGCTTCATTGATTTCCTTGAATTTTTCTTCAGCCCCTGGGTTGCCTCCCGATACATCCGGATGGTATTTGCGCGCGAGCTTCCTGAAAGCCTTCCGGATTTCATCCGTGCTGGCTCCCTTGGCGACACCTAAAGTTTGATAATAATCTTTATATTCCACGTTGTAGACTCGATGAAAAATGCATCAATCTGAATGTTAAATCAAGTGACCAGCTGAGCGAAGCGCCCATAAAAACCGGAGTCGATTCAAACTGACGGGGAATCAACATGGTAGGGCCACGCTGCCGCGGGGCCGTGAGCGCGTTGGGAATATACAATAGCCTACAGCAATGTGCGGACACACCTCTGGACGCGCAGTCCCAAGGCGTCGTGAACATCCCTACCAGGATGCAGGCCGCTTTCCCACCACTCTGAACCGCACCCCATAAAACCAGAGTCAATGGAAATTGCAATCCATCCAAGAACCTGCAACCTGAAGCACCGCAATCTACCAGTCATTTGAAGGAAACTGGAAGGTGGCGCGGTGTTCTCCTGGATCACCGAATCAACCTGAAATTTTCACCAGAACTGCCAGGCACCACGCAGAGCGACATGAGAACCAAGCAAGAAATTGGTAATCGCGTGAGCTGTCATTGCATCCCCCAATCGTTGCTTTCGAATGACCAGCCATTGATACAAAAGACCACATAAAATCCCAGATAACCATTCGTTGTGTGCAAGACCGAAAAGGGCAGAAGTTCCAATGAAGGCTCCCCAATGCAATTGACCCAGGGGAATTTTATCGAATTGGGGTTGGATGATGTAGCGGTAAATCGTCGAGCGATAAAATACTTCTTCCAGTGGGGGCACCACTAAGGTCATCCCAAGAATGCGGACAACAATGAATAACCAGGCGAGCACGGTTCCTTGCCCGAAAAATGCATGCGGATTCCATACAAAGGTTTCTTCAGAATCTTTCTCACCAAAATCACTCAAGTGAGGAAAATAAGGGTCTAAGCCAACCCAGAGAGCATAGACCAGAACTCCAACAACTACTGCCTCCCAGCTGAAACTCCATCGCATTTCCTTTACGCGCGGCCACATCCAAGCAATCAAACCGACACCAACAACCGACTTGATGAAATAAAGCCAAAAAGCAGAACTTTCTCCAAATTGCCCCTGTAAACTTGTGAGGATGAGAAACAAAATAAAGGGCGCGATACGCACCGCCATTGGAGAATCAACCAGTTTGTTGTATAAAGATTCTTGTGACATATCTGGAAAGGTAAAGATGAGTCAAAAAAGGGAGGGCCCCCTCAATAATGCGCACCACTGGCACTTTTCTTAGTGGACTGTTTCCATTGATGGAACGATTGCTTGAGCCCCCGGAGTACGTCAGGCATTTTTTCAGCCAGGTTAACTGATTCGGAAATATCCTCGTCTAGATTAAACAAGAAATCCGTCTTACCTTGATCAGGACTATAATACTTCAAGCTCCCCTTCATCCAGGCATACTGTTTGCCTGATTGAAATCCAATTTCGCGGTCTTTAATCAATTTGACTTCGTGACCATCAGGGTCAGTAATCAGGTGACGAAGGCTTTGCCCATCATAAGGCCTGTTGGGTAGCGTGACATCGAGAATATCCGCAATGGTGGGCAGGTAATCGCTGGTGACTGCGGGCATATTGGTGCGTTTTCCTTTGGCAACATGTTTCGGCCATTCAAGAACAGCCGGCACGCGAATGCCTCCATCATGCAAACTGCGTTTACGCCCATTTAGTGGCCATGCGGAACCAGGGGCTTGGAAGCTTTTTCCTTCAGGACCGTTGTCTGAACAAAACCAAACCATGGTATTGTCGGAAACTTTCCATTCTTTTAGAGATTTCCTCAGGCGTCCGATTTGATGATCCAAAGCAGAGATGCAGCCATAGTAGTGCTTATGATAGCCACCCAGAGTTTCATAAGGTTTGGTCCATTTTTCGCCGGAAACCACAGGAAGATGCGGGGCATGAAACCAAATAACGGTGAAGAATGGAACCTCCTCACGGACGGTTCCTTCAATAAATTTCAAAGCCCGATCCATGATCACTCTGGAGTCATCCCCTTCCAATGATTCCTCCACCTTGCCTTCAGGAGTCCAATAAGCAGTGCCATAAATGGCTCGCTCTTTCGCGGAAACGGGATCCCACCAGGTACGATTGTGCTTCTTGGGGGACCATAGTGGATCCCAGGTGGGAGTTTTAGCTTCGGTACTGAAATAAGTGTCAAAACCATGCTGGGTGGGAGGTGCAAAATGTTGATGATTTCGGTCACCTCCTCGATTCGAATCGCGTCCGCTTTTGGTCAAAGTCCCAAGGTGCCATTTCCCAAAATGTCCCGTTCTGTAGCCCTGAGCTTTTAATAATTCAGCCAAAGTCCATTCGCCTTCCAAAATGTGCCCGGCGTTGGCAGTCGGAATGCCGTATCGATACGGATGTCGCCCGGTCAAACAGGATCCACGGGTGGGGCTACAAACAGGTGCAGCTGAATAAAAGCGATCAAACACCAGGCCGTTGCTTGCCATCTGATCCAGATGAGGAGTTTGGACCACACGATTTCCGTTGAACCCTGTATCACTCCAGCCTAAGTCATCCGCCATCACCAGAATAACATTGGGAGATCCTGCTTCACCGATCACTGGCAGCATCAATGTATAACATAACAATACCATCACCACTGCACGCAATGTATGATTCGTCGCTTTCTTGTTCTGATGGTGAAAAAGGGGGAAATTTGAGCAGATAAGATCAGATTCCCCTTGTCCATTGGTTAATTTCATCATAATGGTGGATTTCTGCCAACCATGTTGAAATTAAATTGATCATGAAAACAATATTAAAATACTTCCTTCTGTTGACCGTAGCCACCCTGCTGACTACCAAAGGTGAAGCCGCTGAGCTGGATCGTTTAGCCGGAAAATGGGCCGTGGAAAAAACCAATGATGATGGCCAAAAATTCAAACAGGTTTTGGAATTTAAGGAAGCCAAATTCAAATTCTGGATGCAAACGTTGGAGGGAGAGACATTCATCTACGCAGAAGGCAAAGCGAGCGCAGAGAAAGCGGGCGATTTGAAAATATTGAAACTGACCGACATCAAGGCTGGTGAGAGCGAGAGCAACATTGCGGATATTTACGACGACCGCACCATCGTCTATCGAATGGGCTACCGAACATTAACCCTGGCAACTAACTTTGAAAGTTTCCGAGATGAGGAACCTTCGTTGGATGTTTATAAAAAGAAGAACTGATCCATCAATCATTGAATCTAAAAATAAGCCCGGTTGACTTTCATCAACCGGGCTTATTATTTCGACGAGCTTTCCAATTCAGAATGCAGATTTGAAAGGCTATTGAAGTCTGTAGAATCGAGTCTGGCTGGTGCTTGCTGAGTCGTCCACCCAGTCAACTCTGCCGGTCGCCCCGAGATCGATTTTATTTTGAACGACACTCCAGTTGGTAAAATCTGAGGTCGCCTCAATCTGGTAAACAGTGTTGGGCTGCCCTTCGATCCGAATGACAAAACCTCCGTTGGGCAACTGACCCAATGGCTTCAATGTCGGCGGAGGAGGAGCATCTTCTATGACTTCAATTCTGTAATTATCAAAAACCATGAAATTGTCTCCCGGAGCGTCGGGTTTAAAGATGGCCCATACTGCATCGATATCGCTTAAGTCTCGCTTGAGATTCTGGGTACTGACCGGCAGGTCCTCAATCAATAACACGTCACTCGCCCATGCCGACCACTTGTTACCTTGAAAATCAATATCCATTCTAAGGTTATAGAACGTGTCGTTATCAAACTCGAACCCAGTGGACTGTAAGGGCTCGGCATCATCCAGAGCATAGGAGATCGCTTTTGTTTCGTTATCAAAATCCAGGGAAAACAACCTGAATCCTTCCGTGTTGTAAATGCTCCAACGGAAATTATCACGCTCTCCATTGGTGGAATCCAGAATGCCAACACTGACGGTAAACCTGACCAACTGACCACCACTTTCGGACGGAGCAAAGTTCAAGGGCTGAAGGAGGCTGAGAAATTCAACATCAGTCTCATAATCGGGTTTAACGAATCCGATATACGCCTGCTGCCCCTCGCCTTCCAAAAAATCAGTCAATAATCCGGATGAACCGTCATTGGAAGTTTCAAGAAAGGTGTCTCCTCCAGCAAAACCTATCCAACCATTTTGCCCGATAAGGTCAGCTTCGGTAGAATATCCCTCCTCGTTTTCAAAGGCAGTTTCATACAACAAACGCGATACCTTGTCATTCGTTTGACCTATCAGCATGCTCTGCAAGGAGATTGCGGTGACACCAACGATTGTTTGTAGTTTGATCCCCATCATCATATCCACCCTTTCAATTGCTTGTTAACGGCCGGGGCGACTTGGGCGACTGGCGCCAGAGGAACCTCCAGACGGTGCGCTTGAGGGACGACTTCCACTCGCAGGGGCCGACGATCTGAACGAAGGAACGGACCTGGACGAAGGAGGTGTGATGGATCGTTGGCTGACCGAACCGCTGGACGGACGAGAAGCGGAAGGAGCCGGTCTTGAGTAGCTGCGCGATGGTTGTGGTTGCGATCTTGGAGCAACGCTACTTGATCTTGGCTCTGGCGTTGATCGAGGCGCCAACGACGGCCTTTGTGAAGTTTGAGGTGATGGACGGCTATACGTGCGCGGCTGCACCTGTGTTCGATTGGGCTGTGTCCTGATGGAAGGCCGAGTGCTCGCACTGGGCGTCACAGTCCTTGGTTGAGAACTGATCGAGGTCGATGAAGTGCGAGGACGCGGAGTGTAGGTAATCGATTCGCGATTTCTGGAACTTGCACTCGAGCGCGGAGTCACAGTTGGACGATTATTAGTGGATGGTTGCACATATTGGGGGCGAGAACTCTGAACACTATTATTGCTTCGAGTGGATACCGAACTGTTTCGTGATGAAACCGAGGGACGGCTGCTTACGGTGGGTGAACGCCGGGCAGTCGAGGGACGTGAACTCGTTCTGAGTGATCCACTTCTCGAATTATTACTCGAAGGCCGTTTGAGATTTGCCTCGCTGGAGCGATTTCCACTTGGTCTTCCATTGCTGGAAACAGTTGGTCGTTGATTGACCGAAGAGGTGGCAAGTCGATTGCTGGACTGGCCTCGATTCAGTTTAATATTTTCCGAGCTCTTTTGTGGACGCACCATGGCCACCCTGCTGGATTGCTTATCCAATACACGTTGAGAAACGGTGCTGGATTGTTGAGGTAACTTGGGGCGAAAAACTGGCAAAGATCTGACCTGCCTGCCATCCGTACTGGCAAGGCGAGCGTTTTCCGCAGAAGATACTTCTCTTAATGGAATCTTCTTAATCTCCTGACTGTTTCCTGCAGCGATCCTTTCCGGACTGATACCGTTATTGATCACAGTGTTGTTATTCACAATGTTGTAATTATTGATTACAGTT
Source organism: uncultured Verrucomicrobiota bacterium (assembly GCA_964342825.1). Lineage (GTDB taxonomy): Bacteria > Verrucomicrobiota > Verrucomicrobiia > Limisphaerales > AAA164-E04 > AAA164-E04. Next base: position 35,324 of record CAYFHO010000012.1, on the reverse strand, counting down.
GTCCGGTTGTAGATGTTTCGAGCATGGTCTCTACCCAGCCCGTGTCGCCCCACCCGTGGGTGCGTGAAATGGCGACGTGAAACAAAGGCAAAATGATCGAAACCCAGACCGAATCCAAAGCTCAAGCCAACTCTGGAACCACGATAAGTGAATCCAATTCCACTACGATACACGGCGGCAGGAGGTAATGGAGCCCAACCGCAGAAATCGTTCGCATATCTCCAGGTCACCCATGAAGGACCCCAAACAGTATCCGGAGCCCAAACCCACCCGAAGGAAGCGTGTCTGGTCCATCTGCCATAATGGAACGGAGCCCAACCCCAGGAATAGTAAGAATGCCAATACCAACCCTGGTCACTGTAAATCCATCGACCGTTGTCGTAATAAGGACGCCAATTAACGTTTGCCACTGCCACAGTGGGCCGCCAGCACCATCCATAATCCGAGATGTGAACCCAAGCCCCATAGGGTGCCAGCTGCTCGTGGAAATATTCTCTGGCCACAACACGAGTTTCTGTGACGGTTGCAGGTTCCTGCTGTGCTGCCGGAGGCGGATTTGAAGCGTAAACCGGTTGGTCTGCGGTGGAAACGGCGACGGTACTAGGAGCAATGCCAGCTGGAGATGAATCAGGTTCGTTAAGCGTTGCCTGAGCAGCATCTGCGATGGTTGCGGGCGGTTCTCCTGTTAGGAATGCGTCCCGTTGAATCATCGCACTCAAGACATCCTCAGATACGCCAATATCCTGCAGGTAGATGATTTGATCTGCCGTCAGGTTAAAGGGATAAGTTGAGTGATCCACAAAAGTAAGCATGACCGATTCCCCGACCAAGGATTCATGGAGTTTCACCAACTCTTGAGCGGCGGGACTCAACTGCAAGGGATCAGGCACCTGAATGCTGACTGTTGTATTTTCGACGGGAACCGGTTGTTGAACGGGCTGCACAGCCTGAACAGGTGCGGGAGCTGGCGCTGGAGCAGGTGTAGGTTTGGTCGTCGTGGTTGTTGTCGTCACTTCCCGAACCACATGAGGACGCGGTCCATGATGCACCACCGTGTGCCGGGAGCGGGTCTGGCAACCGACGAGGCTTGGAATCAGGATTAAACTGAGTACTGCCTGCGAACGCATGGATTGGAGTATGGTTTTCATAACTTTCCTCTTTGTTCTGTTGTTTATCTTCTTCAAAAAATCGTGCCCTTGACCAATCAATTCATGATAAATTTATTCGTTATCTCCCACATGAAGGGAAATCGGGCCTTCTATCATCCTAAGCGAAACCTGTTGGAGGAAGGGGACAAATTATTTTCATTTTTTCTATCACTCGTTAACCTTCTCATCCTCAACTCATATACCCACGATAACCAACACATAAGCAGTCACTTTTCCTGTCATCGACAGGCAACCACACAGCTATGGACCGATTTGAGGTCACTCATATTCAGTGGCAAGGTTCCACAAGAATCAATATATTCAAAGTTCTCCGGTTTACGTGCTGCTGTTTTCATGGCAAATTTGCCTACAAGATGGAAATCCAGTTCGAAACCATGCCTGCTCTTCTCACGGATGAAGAGCTTTCGGATCTCAGGAAAGCGCGTTTCTTGCTGGAACGACCAAGCTTTGCATCGCGATTGACCAAGGCACTCGGTCGCCCTATCGAGGGTATTTTCAATCAATTACCACTGGGCTGGAACAAGGCCATCCACAAGGTTTCAGGATCTGCACTATCCAAAGCAACTCGCATGGCAACGTGGACAATGTGGAACCGGCAAGGCAAATCTTCCTCCGAAAGAAGCCACCAATGTGCGGTAATGATTTCCGGAGGCCTGGGAGGTTCTCTGGGACTCGCAACATTGATGTGGGAACTGCCTGTTTCAACGACCCTGATGCTCCGGTCCATTGCGGACATTGCTCGAAGTGAAGGGCATTCATTAAGAGATCCTGAAACCCGCTTGTCCTGCCTGGAAGTGTTCGCCTTCGAAGGCAAACCATCCAAGGGAGAAGAACCCGACAAACATTACTGGGCTGTTCGACTGGCTTTGGCCAAGGCGGTTTCAGAAGCAGCAGCCTTCTCCGTATCCGGGGGAGTGGCTAAAAAGACCGTCCCTGTCATGACACGCCTGATCAGCGCGGTCGCATCCAGATTTGGAGTCATGGTTTCAGAACATGTGGCAGCCAAAGCCATTCCAATTATTGGTGCGGCCAGTGGAATGACCATCAATTTAATCTTTATCAACCATTTTCAGACCATCGCCAGAGGGCATTTCATCATCAAGCGTCTGGAAAAGAAATATGGTACCGAGGCCGTGCAGGAATTATATGGATCCATTGCGATGCCATATGAATTGGCTAAAACTTGAATCCTGCCGATAGTTTCAATGGATTCATTCCTTTTCCAGGTGCGGAAGCATGAGTAAGGACCATCCTCCGCCGAACAAACTCATCAAACCAAAGATCAGAACAATCCAGGCAGTCGGCAATGTTTGAAGAATCGAAACCAGTCCTCCCATCAAAATCAGAAAACACCCGATCAAGCTGTTGCTGATGGATACGTAGTCAGTGCGTTTATTGCCCGATCCCAGGTTGATCAAGTAGGTTTTTCTCCCCACACGAATCCCGTCATGAGCAATGGTAAGCAGCAAGTAACAAACTGGAAACATCCAGGTTGAAAAGACATCGCCCAGTTCAATTCCTCTCATGGATAGAAGGAAAAAACTAACCGCGCCAGCGAGAATGGAAGCAGTTACGAGTACTCGGCGACTGGAAAGATCTGCCATTCTCCCCCAAATAAAGCCGCTGAACATCGAAGCAAAAGCTCCGGCAAAAATAAAACCTCCCAAATGCCCAAGCCGGTTTCCACTGACATTCTGGGAATAGAGCACAATATAGGGAGACATCAATGCTGAGCCGGTCATGAAAGCACGGGCAATCACAAAATCCCGAAAGATTTTATCACTCGAAAGGAGTTCCCAGGCGTATCCCAGTTGAAGCCCCCCATGCCTGAATGCTTCCGTTTCTCCTGAAGTCTCTTTGATTCCAGCAAAACTATAAATGGCGAAAATCCAGCAGATAAAGGCTATCATCAAAGGAATCAACAAAGCCTCGCTGCTTTCTGAATTTCGCAGGAAAGCCAGGCCTAGCAAACCAAACAACAAAGTGATGCCCCCTGCCCCTGAGGTTGCCAATCCGTTGACTTTTCCACGTTGGGATTTAGGGATGGTTTTGCCTAAAACATCCTTCCCTGTGATGGAGCAAAGTGCTCTTCCCAGCGAAAACAAAACAAGGGCACCAAGGATCATCAACCCACCTGCCCACCCCGTTAATTTGTATCCAGTCAGGATCATGAGTAGTATCGCCCCGCCCTGCACCGATGCCCCCAAAACCCAAACCGGCTTACGATAAGCTTTGGTCCGAATCCAGCCTGCCAAAAGAAATTGCGGCAGCATGGATAATGATTCGCGTATCGGAACCAACCATCCAATGAAAACCACAGGTGCACCCATGGCCCCCATTAACCAAGTGAGGACAGTTTTAGGATTGGTCAGTTGATCAGCCGTCTTGCTCAAAAACATGGCAGACAATTGCCGGATCAAGTTCCCTGTCCACTGGATATTTAGGAGAACCTTTTTCATGAATCAGGAACGGAGTCAGCAAACCAACGGCCATGGATATAAAAAACCAGCAAAGCTAAAATGGCACCAAGAGGGGCAAGTGGCCATTCGACACCAAACAGCAACTCCACAAGCCAAACACCAATTCCTACCCCCATCGAAAGCAGGGCAGAAGTCTGATTTCCCAATTTGGAAAATAGGCCAAAAGCAAGGGGAACAAGGAAGCCGACCAATCCGATGGAATAGCTGCTCTCAAGTAATTCAAAGGCTCCTGATCCCATCAAGGCTACTCCCACACTGATGGCTGCTATCATCAATACCCCCCACCGACAAAGGGCAAGAGAACTGATGGAATCCGGCGCCCATTTGCGGAATAAATTTCTACCCAGCACCGTGGCAGGCGCCAAAATACCACTGTCCATGGAAGACAGCACCATGGACACCACCGCAAGCAGGAAAACGATCATCATGGCATCCGAAAAATAATGACGGGCCATTTGAATGACGACTGCGCTCGAATCCCCTTGCGGAAACAGCACTGGAAAACACATCCCAAGTAACACTGGAACCGCACCCAGTACCAGGTATAAGACACCTGCGGTACAACTTGCCCTTTGGGCAACCTGACCGGATTTGGCTGCAAATATCCTCTGAGCCAGATCCTGACTGGGCAAATTTCCAAGCATGGCCACACTGAGCCAGCCAAACCATTCAGCCAACTCTCTGGATTGATGGAGCGGAATCCACTGTTTGCGCTCGACCGTGGTTTTCGCCCATAGCTCTTTCAAACCCTCTATGGAACCATTGACCGCTGAGAGATCTGTCACGACATGCCAGGCAAGAATAGCTATACCAGAAATCATCAGAGAAAGTTGAAACGCATCCGTCAAACTCACAGACCACATGCCCCCCATCCAAGTATACAAGAGGGCAAACAAACCAATTCCAACAATGGTGACAGGAATCTCCCATCCAAATAGCACGTTAAAAATTCCCGCCAGAGCGGTGAGTTGCACGGCAATCCACCCAACAAAAGAGGGTAACATCGTCACAATCTGAAGCATTTCCGCCCGGACCCCATACCGGGATTTAAAAAAGTCGGCCAAAGTGAAGATTTTCAATTCCCACAAGGGCTTGGCAAACCAAATGCCGGCAACCACCAAACAGAGCCCCGCTCCCACAGGTTCCAGAGCCACCACCCTGAGTCCTTCCGCGGCAATTTCATCCGTGGCGGTCAGCAGTGTCCCTGCACCAAACCATGTGGCCAAAAGAGTTGCCGTGGTCACTCCAAACGACAGCTTCCTTCCAGCTACGACATAATCTTCTTCATCACGGATTTTCCGTTGTGCCCAGAAGGAGATGAGCAACAGAAGTGTAGAATATGAAATAAGTGCGATGAGGAGCATGGGTCAGGTATTAAAAGGCACTGAATTTCGTTTATCCAAATCTTCTGAATGAACAATTGCATCCGAAATGTTGTTCATAAACACGATAGAGTTTTGTCGAAAAGACTCGAGACCATTATCAATGATGCCATCCATTTACAACTCTCCATTGAAGTGTTCGCGCCGTGGATACTCACGTGTCCAAGCCAAATGCCTCCTTCAGTGTCAAAGCATCATTAAGCCCCTTTTTCGTGATGATTGCCGTTTGAGGATCGAGATTGAACATTCTAATGAGATATAAACCAAATAATCACGTCAAATACGACCTTGACTTTAGCGTTAACCCCACCTTAAATCCGGGTCATGATCACCCAGACATTACGGCTCATGGCCATTTCAGGCTTAACTGTACTCATTTCTATCAACGGAATGACACAAGAAATTCTTCCGCTTGCGGGAGCACCCGAAACGGGGAGCGGATTGGATGGACGTTATTGGCAGGCTGGCGTCGCTACGATCGACAATCTGGATGATAAGGGTGGAGAGAAAGACATTGGTCTAAAAATCATTCGCAACGCACATCCAACAGGAACATTCACCGCCACTGGATTAAGTTATCAGGGAGGGAATGATTTAACCCCCATACAAGAGTGGCTTCAATCCGACGGAGCATCCTATGTGGGAACGGATGGAAACATGGATGATGGCGTACTCAGTTTCACCGGATACCTCAGAATCGACGATCCGGGTGAACTGGATATTCGCTCCGAGTCGGATGACGGATCCATCATTTGGATTGCCGGAACACGGGTAGTGGATAATGACGGCAGCCATGGAGCCCCCGGCCCCAATCCGGACGGGGTTTTCAACTTTGAAACAAGCGGTTTGTACCCAATCGAGATTGCCTGGTTTAATGGTGACTGGACCAACGATGCGGGAGAGCATGGTGGGGCCAATTTAAACATCTTGATGGATGGAGAAGCCGTATCTGGAGACATTCTTTACAGTGCTGCTGATGTCGGAGCCACCCCTATCGGAGTATCCCCGATTTCAGAGGAATCCACCGATCCAGGACTGGCTGGTAAATATTGGACCACCGAGCCCAAAGGACTGGAATTTGGCGAAGGAGCCCAAGGCCCCATTTTTCAAACAGTCCCCGGAGACAACCACGGAATCTTCATGCTCAATTCGGATCCCCAAGGAACTTTTGTTTCCACCAATGTAAGTTATACCGGCAATGACCTGACCCCCATCCTGGAGTGGCTGGCGGAAGACAGTGATTCTTTTGAAGGCACTGAGGGAAATCTGGATGACGGCCTGGTCCAACTCAGAGGATTGATTCAGATTGATAACGCAGGAACGCATGGATTCACAAGTGCGTCAGATGATGGATCGGTCATTCGGATTGGAAATCAGGTGGTGGTTGACAACGACGGCGGCCACGGTGCACCTGGGCCCAACCCCGATGGAAATGCCTTTTTCACAAAACCTGGCCTCTACCCAATTGAGGTCGCCTGGTTCAATGGCGACTGGACGAATGACTCCGGAGATCATGGTGGCGCCAGCATTGAGTTGACCATGAATGGTGAACCTTTGAGAGATCTCATTTTTCAACCTGCTGAAGATCAAATCACCCTTCCCAGTCTGATTCAACCCGAGCCCATTGTTTTGCCAACCCTGTTGCTGGAGTCTTTTGAAGAAGTCGATAATGATACGGTCGGTGACGTTGCAATTCTTTGGGCAGGTGACCGCACAGAATATGCGGTCGCAGAATCCACGGAGGACAATAACGTCAGCGCTGTCACAGATGGGGATAAAGCACTGGAAGTAAGCTTCAACACACTTTCCGGATGGGGACAGGATTTTCAAGTTCTGCTGAATCCCGAAGCATCCTCAACCTTTGAAGAAGCCTGGAACGACCCCTCACCCCACCGTTGGTGGTTACTGTACGATATCACCTTTGGCAGTGGAGAAGGAAACTGGATCAATAATCCCGTTTGGATTGGACCCGATGCCAGCTTTGGAGACCAGGTTGAAGGTTCAGGAGCCTGGGATGAACCCGTGACGGCGTTCCTTGAGTTCGATTCCATTCGAAATGGAAATGACCTGCTGCTTACGGAGGACGGAAGAGTTGCGATTGGTTTTGGTTTCAATGGTGATTTGAGTATTGAGAGCAAAGTTTGGGTCGATAATATCCGATTATTGGACACCTATGCCCGGGGTTACGAACCTGAAGAAATCCTGATCGATGGATTGAATGAACAGGAGATTACCCTGATCACCGAATCGGGATTCCCGGTTTCCGATTACACCAAACAAGGTAATGATGATCCGCGTGTCACGGAAGGAGATGGAGCGGCCTGGATTGAAGTATCTGAAAGTGGCTGGACCACTGGAGCCATCATGCAGTTGTCTCAGAGCGCCACTTTAAACGACATCATGGCGAATATTGCTCCAGAGGACCGGGTACATTACACGATCAGTTTCGACTATGTCATCATACCGGATCCATCTACCGATGTTTCTTGGTTCCAATTCATCCCAAGTGCTACCGGATTGCGTTTGGCCCTGAATTATGCGGGAAGCGAAGTTAAACGCACGACTTCGGTCAACCTTGGATCGGTTGCCTGGGGTGCCACCGCTCCTAATATCAACCTGATCAGTCAGGGAGGTTTTGACGGATTCGTTGACATATACGTGGACAATGTTCGTTTATTCAACGCAAAGGGCATCCGAACTGCAGAGCCGGAACCGGCAACCATCACTGCAGTTCAAGTAAATGGAAACCTCTTTGAACTGACTTTCAGTTCCATCAGCGGGAGTTCCTATAGCATTTTGGCAAGCGACGACGTCACTTCAGGAAACTGGTCTGAAATGGCCTCTGGAATCGTGGCCAGCGGGGAAACGACAACATGGCAGGATAGCACCCCGGTGACAGGACAGAGATATTACCAGATTCAAAGCAACGATTAAAGTAGCTCAAATCTGAAATTCATTCTCAAAGGGCAGAAAGGTCCCAGCAATGGTTCTTTCCTGCCCTTCATTTTGTACCATTCACAGGACAATAAACATGGATATGTCCCGTTAACACTCATAGATTAAGCTTCGTGACTGGAACATGGATCAATGCGGCAGCCATTTTATTGGGAGCTTTCATTGCGATCATTTCTCGCAAAGACCTGAATCAAGTGGTCGAGCAAAGAATAAAAATCGTTTTGGCGGTGTTTGCGATGTATGTGGGGGTGACCCTGGTCTGGGAATCAACGCATGGAGGCTTTTTAAGCCACCTGAAACAATTGACCTTACTCCTTTTGGCTCTGATCGTTGGCAATGGACTTGGGATGCTTTTTGGTATTCAAAAATCTCTCAATCGATTGGCGATCTTCGCCAAAGAGCAACTCAGCCATCCCTCCAGGACACAGGGTTTTAAACTTACATCCGCCCTCATCTGCCTGACACCTTTTGCAGTGATTGGATCCACTCTGGAAGGATTAACCGGTGATTTTCGTGTATTCGTCCTCAAGGCCGCCATGGATGGAATTGCTGCTCATTCATTTTATCGTTTGTTTGGAAAACCCGTAATTTTAAGCGTCATACCACTGTTGGCTTTTCAAGGAAATTTAACGCTCGTCTTACAATGGATCGCCTCAAGTTCAAACCATCCAAATGTCATTCAAGGAATCATGGGAATCTGCGGACTCCTGGTCTTCTCATCCGTTGTATTGATCATGAACGCAGGCAAACCGAGACTTGCAGACTATTTACCGTCCCTGATGGTAGTGATACCTCTGGCCCATTGGTTTTGGTGATTTTTCTGAAGAGCATGTATAATTTATTTTTTCACAACTCAAAATGTGAACTGGAGTTTGAACATTTGATGGGATGAGGTATCTCATACATAGACACGAGTAATATATCAACGCCGTCATGGATTCAGAATCAGAAACCCAAGCCTCTCCTGCTACAAATCTTTGGCGTCGATTCTCGGTCGGCTCTAACCCTGTGCGCACATGGTACAGGCTGCTTTGCCTGAGCTTGATGGCGTATGTTATTTTAAAACATCTACTCCTCCCCATCAAAGTCACCGGCTACAGTATGTTTCCCACCTACCGGAACGGGCAGATCAATTACGCAAATCGTTTGGCCTATCAATGGTCAGAGCCTCAACGCGGCGACATTGTCGTTATCAAGACAACCGGCGAACGAGTCACTATTTTAAAGCGGATTTTGGGACTGCCTGGCGAAAGAGTGCGCATGCGGGATGGCAAGGTTTTCATCAATGACCAGGAGTTGGATGAACCCTACATCGAGCAAGAAGGCGGATGGAGACAGCGCGAGATTGAACTTGAACCTGATGTTTATTGGGCAGTTGGTGACAACAGGGCCATCAGTGAATTTGGAAAAGTCCATATTTCCATGCTGGCAGGGAAGATTCTGTTTTGAAGTTACTAAGTCGATCCATTCTCTTGCTTGCTATCATCTTTCTTGGCTGGAAGGCGTTTCATTTTCTGTTTCCCAATGATGAAACGCGTATCCGTAAAAAACTGACACGCCTGGAATCAATGGTGTCCTACGCTCCGAATACATCCCCAATTGCACACCTCGCAGCTGCAGGCGGTATCATGGAAATGTTTGCTCAGGACGCTGAATTGAGTATTCGAACGGACTCCAACACTTGGAATATAAAGGGAAGAAACGAGATTAAAACCTCGGTGTTATCCTCACGTCAGCAGGAACCTTCCGGAATGCAAGTCACCATCACGGATACGGTTTTTTCTTTCAACAAGGATGACTCTATCAACACATTGGTGACAGTGACCGCGATTCTGGGAAGCAGTCCGGATCCGATTGTAAGAATATTGGAATTTCGATGGACGAAAGGTGAGAGAAGCCAGTGGGTTGTGTCCTCTATAGTAACCCGAAAAGACCTCGAGTGGGGCAACTAGCGAATAAAAATTTGGGGGTTAATCCAAGGGAGGGAGAAATCAAAAACAAAGACTACCGGTTGCCCTGCAGGAAATCCCCCCTTCCCTCCAAGGATCAACCGGTTAAAGTCTTGAACTGGACGTCTCAGGATTTGGCAGGTGCTTTTGCCAATTCTTTTTTTCGCTTGTTATAAGCTTTGCGACGTTTTCGTTTTTGCATTTTATTATGTTGTTTTCCCATAGCGTTATTGGTTTTGATGTTGTGAAACAGAGCACGTGACTATGAACAGACTACGCGCATCAATCAACATCATTTTCGCTACTTTGATCCTTTTGCTGGGAGGGTGCCAAACGGACGGGATTTCAAAAGACAAAAAATACAGTCTGATGAATTTTCATCTGGAGGCCGTTCCTGACGGAACGGGCCGTACCGGTTACATTCCTATCTACCGCGCCAACCCCCAACAAATTTGCATCAGAAACGAGGCTTTTCTTGATGTGGGATATATCACACAAGCAAGTGTGGTTGAAGCAATTGGAGGATTCAGCATTCGGATCCAATTTGATAAGATCGGTGCCAAAAGGCTTCAGACTATCACCACTTCCAACCGGGGCAAACGAATTGCGATTCACTCGAATTTCGATGATTCAAGGTGGTTGGCTGCTCCAATGATCAACCGAACCATCAGCGATGGTGTCTTCATCTTTACACCCGATGCAACGCGTGAGGAAGCCGATCGAATTGTGGAGGGAATCAATAATGCGGCAGAGGAACTCGGCAAACCCTTCGTCTTCTGATGATATCAGGCGTCTGATTCCGTCATGCTGAAATACATCATCACTTTACCGGTATTTTGGCTCTACCTGACCGCTGTTGCCGAGCCGGTCTTCCGGATACCAACCTTGAATCAATCCTTGTGGTCAGGCACCGAGCACGGACACCGCAGCTTCTTCGCCCCAACTCGAACAGGCCGGTGGCAGAGTGGAAGATTCGGTTGCGTGAGATCGGATGGTTGGAAATTTCACGAAGGCATCGACATCAGGTTTACCCAGCGTGACAAGAAAGGAGAACCCACTGATCCCATATTTGCGGCGGCTGAGGGGATTGTATGCTACGTCAATGACAAACCAGGGCTATCGAATTATGGAAAATATATCATCCTGGGTCATAAGATCGAAGGGCTTGAGATTTACACCATCTACGCACACTTGAGTCACATTGAAGAACAGGTGGTCACAGGGCGGGCCGTTGAGGCAGGGGCACGCATTGGGACGATGGGAAGAACGACAAACTCCAGCACCATTGCACGGTCCAGAGCACATCTTCATTTTGAGATGACAATGGTCATCAATGAAGGTTTCGATGCATGGTTTAAAATCCGCAACCCGGGAAGCAAAAATGATCACGGTGCCTGGAACGGACGCAACTTTCTGGGCCTGGATCCTGAGGCCATCTTTAGAGAGCAAGCTCGACTGGGAAAGGAATTCAGTTTGAGGAATTTCATTCGAAATCAGGAGGCGTTCTTTACGGTTTTTGTCGAAAAGAGACACTTCCCCTGGCTCCGAAGATATGTGCCACTGGTACGTCTTGATCCACAATTACCAAACGAAGATATCCATGGTTATGAAATCACTTTCAATCCTTTCGGCCTTCCCTTCGATCTGGTTCCTTCTGATCGGAGGACCGACAATGATAACGATGTTGAACTCCTCCATGTGAATGAGGAGGTTTATACCCGTTATCGCTGCAGACGCTTGATCAAAAAGCAAGGTCGGGAATACCAACTTTCACAAACCGGATTGGACCTGATTCAAATACTGACGTTTACGGGCAAGAAATGAATCAGAGGTATTCAGTCCGCCTGTCAAAAATCCAGCCATCAATTCTTCAGTTTTATCGCCAATTGATAAAGTATTTGTTCATAAACTCGCGTTAGTTGAACCAAATCACTGACGACAATGTTTTCATCGACATGGTGACTCGTGTCACCTACCAGACCAAATTCCACCAATTCTTCGCAGTAAGGAGCAATAAACCTGGCATCCGAAGTTCCACCTCCAGTGGAGAGATGAGGTTCCACACCTGAAACTTTCTTCACAACATCCCGGCAAATTTCTGTCCACACGCCCTGTTTTGTCTTGAACGGCAAAGCATCCGAAACACAGCGCAAGTCATAACGCAATCCCGCTCGATCCAATGAATCCCTGACCATTTTTTCTACTTGAGCCAGGCTCAATCCAGGACCGTGTCGAAGATTGAACTGAACATTGAACTTTCCAGGAATGACATTGGCAGCACCGGTTCCTGCACTGACATTGGTTATCTGGAAGCCAGCTGCCGGAAAGTGCTCATCACCCGGATCCCACAATCGTTCGGTAAGGGTGTGCAATGCCCACAGGCTCGAGTGCACCGGATTTGACGCCAATTCAGGATAGGCAGAATGCCCCTGAATGCCATGAATCGTTAAGAATCCATTAATGGATCCACGACGCCCCACTTTAATGGTATCACCAAATCGGGAAAGTGATGTTGGCTCGGTCACCAGGCAATAATCAATGGTAGTCTCCTCCTGCTGCAAATAATTCAAGACATCCTGAGTGCCATGGTTGTTCACTGGCTCTTCATCGCCTGCGATGATAAAGCCCAATCTAAATGGAAGTTGTGACTCACTGGTAGCAATAAACTGCTCTGCTGCCACAACAGCCGCAGCAAGTGGCCCCTTCATGTCAGCCGCACCTCTACCGTAAAGCCGGCCATCTCTGATTTCAGGTTCAAATGGAGGCGAGATCCAGTCTTTTGGATCACCCGATGGGACCACGTCTGCATGAACGGCAAAAACCATTAATGGACCCTCAGTACCGAGACAGGCCCAGGTATTCAGCACACCGTCCTGATCCACGGGAAACACCTTGAATCCCAGTTTTAACAGACGTTCTCGCAAAAGTTTCTGGGCTCCTGCATCAGCCGGGGCAATGCTTGGACAACGAATGAGATCCATCGCCAACTGAGTGGCTGGATGCATGGAGGGATCGCTTTTTTTAGATGTCATGCGCAAGAAATGCCATCATGGAGGCAAACTTATGGAAAAAGCGATTTAAAATTGCATTTAAAGACTTGCCAAAAACCCTTGTGTTGACTCTAAATACCCGTCCGCAACAAAAGGCGCGGTTAGCTCAGTGGTAGAGCACCACACTGACACTGTGGGGGTCGCTGGTTCGAACCCAGCATCGCGCACCATCAACTTCCAGCGAAACCAACCAAGTTCCCAGTCTCAGTAACTTTTCCATAGAGAGGGGAAAAACAATACGAAGATTGCGTAAAATTCAAGCCTGCCCACAGCCATTAGAAAACTCAATAGAAGTTTGGTGTAGCCAGCCAAATCGGCAAAGTTGTGAGTGGGTCCAACCGAACCAAGTCCGGGTCCGATGTTGAACAAAGTCGCCAACACAGCGGATACGCTGGAATCGATGTCCATTTGAGGTTCGAGCAGTGAAACTACCAGCGTGGCCAGCATGACGGTCACACTCGACAATCCTACAAAGAAAAGTGTTCCTATGCGCAGGGCATCGTTGACCTGTCTCCCGTTAAGCCTCAGATGTGTCACTAAATTGGGTCTGAATTCCGTATTGATCTGGGCCTTGATACTTTTAATGAACAAGATCCATCGGCTCAATTTGACTCCTCCTGAAGTCGATCCAGCACATCCGCCAACAATCATCAACAGCAACAACAACACATCGGATAACGGAGGCCAGGTCGAGAAATCTGCTGTGATAAATCCAGTGGTTGTCATGATGGACACCACTTGAAATGCTGCAACTCTGAACGAATGCAGAACACTTCCTTCCAAATCGAAAACGGTCAAATCAATGCCAATCACCAGGGTTCCCAAGAGTAATATAATGAGAAAAACCTTCGATTCTTCGTCATCCCTCCAACGATCCCATCGCCCTTTCAAAATCCAAGCGTAAAGAATGAAATTAATACTGCACACCACCATGATAAAGATGGTCCATAGCTCGATGGCCGTGCTTTGAAAAAAAGCTATACTTTCGTTGTGCGTGCTGAATCCTCCAGTGGATACACTGGCAAAGGTATGACAAACCGCATCGAACCAGGACATTCCCAGGACTTTGAATCCTGCGAGACAAATCACGGTGATGGAGAGATACAAAGTCCATAATTTTAGCGCGATTTTACCTGTACGATTGGCCACACCTTCCAACTCATTTGCCGAGGATTCATGTAGAAATATGGCTCTACTCCCAATCCTGAGCGAGGACAACAAAGCGACAAAAAGAACCAGTATTCCCATACCGCCCAACCATTGAGTCAGGGATCTCCACAAGAGGATTCCTTTGGGGTATTGTTCCAGATCTCGAATCACTGAAGCCCCGGTCGTGGTGAATCCAGACATCGATTCAAATATACCATCCACAGGCGACATGACTGGAGTGCAAAGCATGTACGGAAAAGCACCAAAGATACCACAAATAATCCACCCCAAGCCCACTACTGCAATGGCTTCCTTGCGGAGTAATTCCTTTCGGTTCTTTTCCCTGAAGAGCAGGCATATTCCCCCGGTCAAACCACTGAGGGCAGCAGAAATGGCAAAGGATTTTGCGGAACCTTGAAATCCATTGGATTCCTGAATGGCCGAATAACCGAGGCAAATCAGCTCCAATACGCAAAGGACCATCAACAAACTGCCGATCACCTTCAGAATATTCCGATAATTCATTTGATAGAACCCACGAACGAACTCGCAGGGGATGTCATGCTATGGAGACCGGAAAAGCATTTTCAAACAAAAAATAAAAATCGATTATGGACGAATCTGCGTGAAAAACTCGATTCCGTAATCCAGAAGCAACCGGAAACTCTGATCCTGAATACTCGGGTTCCTGTTCTTAATAAGCATTTGGAGATCGGGGATGAAATCTATGGGTTTTTCATCCATGCTCTGAATGATTTCAAGGGTTTTGGATATTTCTTCGGTGTCCTTGGAGTGCAACCCTGCTTCAAGGAGCGGAATCAGGATTTGATTCTCTCCGATTGCTTGGCGAAAAATCTCCAACAAATCCAAGACGAACTTGGAGAAAGAATTGTCAGTCACAAATCTGAACAAAAAAGCCCACCCAGTCTGGGCATACAAATGCACCCAGCCTGAACGGGCTATGGGTTTTTGATTTTTCTTAAATATAACGGATCGACGGATAATGGGACAGAATCCTAGATACCTCCATCCGTCTCTTCTGAATCTTCGCCGGGAATGATTTCAATATCACTATTGTCCTCCACAATATCAGAATCCTCTAGAGTGATTTCTTCGGAGTCGATGTCCAGTTCTTCGACGATGACTCCGACATCTTCAGAGGTTTCATCACGATTAATTCTTTTCTTGGAATGATTCAAGACACGAACCTTGTTACTGCCATCATCATAAAAACGTAGAACATGTTCTGCGTTTGATTTTTCAAGCATGTCGGTCACTTTTTTTCGCACATGCTCTGGCAGTTTCTTAAAAGCATCATCATCCTTGAGTTCTCCTTTAAAAATCGTGTTGCCTTCGGGATTTAGCACGATCAGATTCTTTGTCCCATTCCCGGTGGTCAAATTGTAGGTACCGGTATCATCACTTAGAACCAATTTTCGATTATCCAGAAGTACGACACTGGTTCGCACTCCCTTGTCCATGTAACCGGGTTTCCGCTTGATGATAACGTCGTTGATGGCATTTTTTTCGAGAGGATCCAATTTAGGAATCACTTGTTTCTCTATTTGAATCGGCACATCATTTTCGATGATAACCTCCATATTCTCTGAAGTAGGAAAACCCTCAAATCGGGCAGATCGATTTTGATGTCTGGTTTTAATGCGAGCCTTGGTAACATGTTTTTTCCCTTTTCGAATATAGGTTAGAGACACTTCTTTCCCTGGCTTTTTGGATCGCACCAACACCTGCAGTTGATTGGCATTAACCAATGTCTGGTCTCCAATTTTCGTAAGAATGTCGTGTTTCTTAATGCCGGCTTTGTGGGCAGGACTTTCATGCACCACATGTTCCACAGCCAAACCCATCCCCTCGGTCAACCCCAACTGCGACGAGACCAGAGGATGCACCTCTGTGACATGAACCCCCAACCATGGACCGGTTGGGACATTGGCCGGAGGAGCAGCGTGATCCCAAACAAAATGATTGCCCGGCTCTGTTTGCCACAACAGGGTTTTCTGTCGAGCTTCCTGAGATTCGGGTTCAGCCAACGGATCGATGGCAGGTGGAGCGGTCCTGTATTCATAGATACGCATTTGCTTTTTCGATTCAGCTGCGCTGATTTGCAAACTGACCAGGACGGTCAATACAGAGAGCACAAGTGTGTACGGTTTCTTTGTATTCATTATTATTTAGTGTGTTAATCTCATTCATCCACTCTGGATGACTTTAATAGGTGGAAACAGGGACAAGGACAAAATCTTCTCGTGGAACTTCCATTCGCATCAGCGCACCGTCCGAAGCAGGTTCCCAGACATAAGTGTCCACAAACTCGTATCGCAATCGTTTCATTGGAGTTTCACCGATGGAAAGCACTATTCCATCATCATTGACTTTTCGGAGCTGTTGATTGCGCACGACGGTTTCAAAAGGCTCAATAATGGAAGCATTTGAATTCTGACTGGATGCAAAACCATCCATCTTAGAAGAATTTGAATCCATACCAGAAATCACAGAATCACCAGTAGTCATGAATGACCTGCCAGCAAACCAGCCCACAAAAACCCCTATCATCAAGAAGGCCGCAGCAGTCCATATGAACATACGAAAATCGACAGGATAAGGTTTTGGACTCTGCACTGTTTGTGTCTTTCCGGTAGCAATCTTGACCGACTCCTCACCGGATTCCCGAGCCAAACGGTCCTCAATTTCAGATAACCAGTCCTCTGGCACATCCATGGGTTTAAGATGACTCAGAGACTTTTCGATCGAAATTTCATCAGGTGTTATTTCATCGGATTCTTTCATATGGATTGAACTTTCATTTTTTTTCGGAGAGCTTGCAGTCCGTATCGGTATCGGGAAGCAGCGGTGTTGGCTGGAATCCCCAACACTTCACCGATGCGCGCAAAGGTCAGTTGCCCCCATATTTTCAAGGTCAGTACCTCCTGGTATTTGGCTTCCAGGCTCATCAATGAGGATTTGGCAGTTTCAAAATATTCCTCTGATCCCGAATCGGGGCAAAACCAGTTTAAGTTCCGATCATCTTCCCAACTCAACATTTTGGTTTCACGAAGGATTCTGCGACTTTCCTTTCGGGCCAAATCAACGGCACATTGACGTATGGCAACATACATCTGGGCATCTTGAGGTAGAATAGGATGTTCCGATTTAGCAGCACCTTCCTGCTCGAAACGTTTCCAAATTTTAAGGACCGCATCCTGGAACACATCTTTCGCGTCCGCCTCGGTTCGGGTTTGCTGACGGGCAAACAGCAGGAAGCGTGATCCCTTTGCATGGAGCCAACGCATCCATTCCTGCTGTTTGCTTTTGTTTGTCATTTGACCTGTTCCACTAAGTAAAGCGTCACAACATATCCTGTTTGTCTAAAAAAATTGAATCCTGTCGTAAAAACTGATGGTATGTGCCGGTTTCAGCCAAGCTGATTTGCCCATGAGTCAAACCGAAAACAACTCCACAACAGGTGGAATACTCAAAAATCTAAGCAAGACAAAGGTGATTGTCATGCGTGGACTTGGCTTGTTGGTGTCATGCATTCTGCTGTTTTTTATTTATCAGCGTCTGGAACCGGGAACACTGGCTGAATCTATCAAGAACGCAAAACCTGGCTGGATCATACTGTCCTTCCTCACGTTTGTTATGAATTTGCTGTTCGCATCTTATCGCTGGCATTTGATGTTAAGATTAAGTCGAGCCACCATCCATCCAGAAGCCACGCTCAGGGCCGTCACCCTGGGGCATTGTTTCAACACGTTTTTATTTGGCGCTGCCGGCGGAGATTTGATCAAGTCCATGATTTATGCCCGCTGGTACCGACTTCCGGTAACTGATGTTCTGGCTGTGGCACCGTTGGATCGCTTTTTTGGATTGATAGGTGCACTGACATTTGGAGTGTTGATGGCTCTGACTGGATATTTTTCAGGAGGCTTTGATTCCTTTCAATGGACACAGCTACGACTTCCGATTTTATGGGCACTTGGTCTTGTGTGTTTTCTGGCGATCTGTATTTGGGGATTAAGCAAATGGAAAGGAAATGGTGTTTCGAAATTCGGCATCTTCCTGAATCAATTAAGACGAAGTGGAGCCATTTTATGGGACAAACCCAAAGTAGCATCAAAGGCGGCCCTTGCGGCGACCATCGTTCATCTGTCCCTGAGTCTGGTCATGGTTTTCAACCTGAAAGCAGTCAGTTCTGTCTCCTTTGAATGGTGGAATGTTTTATGGATCTTTCCGGTTATTTCCATGATCTCGGGATTACCAATCAGTATCGGCGGAGCTGGATTACGAGAAGGATCGGCACTCATCCTTTTGGGAATTTACTCCATCCCAGGTGAGGATGCGGTGACAGCTGCACTCTTAACGCTGGGTGTTTATTTCCTTTGGGCTCTTATAGGTTTGTTGGTCTGGCAGTTGGAAGTTTTCCGTCAACAAAAGGCAAAGCCTTTACCCGAGCCCATAAAGGTGTCGATCGTGATTCCAACCCTGAATGAAGCTGACCAAATTGGAGAAATCGCTTCCAACCTGAAGTCTCGAGCACCTGAAGCAGAATGGATTCTCGCGGATGGAGGAAGCACAGATGATACATTGATCCAGGCGAAAAAATATCCGTTTAAAATCATTCATTGCCCTAAAGGTCGAGGCCTTCAGATGCACCAAGGAGCCAAGCGTTCAACTGGCGATGTGATCTTGTTTCTCCATGCGGACACACGTCTGCCCAACGATGGTATCGAGAGCATGTTAAGATGCTTTAAGGATCCAACGGTCGTAGGGGGTGGATTTTGGAAGCAATTCGATCGTCGACACTGGCTCTTGACCGGCTCCAAGTTCAGATGTTTGCCACGCATCATGTTTGGCAAATACGTTTTCGGAGACCAGGGGATATTTGTTCGGAGAGATGCCCTGCAAACAATCGATGGAATCCCAAAGGTTCCCTTGATGGAGGAGTTCGAATTGTGCAAAAAACTGAAACCGCTTGGTAGATTGGCCTTGGCAGATGCAACCGTCACCACATCCTCCCGCCGTTTTTTTGCCAATGGTATTTTGAAAACCTACCTGTTAATGGGGCAGTTGATGCTTCGATACCGACTCGGACAATCGCCCGAGTCTCTGGCTGAAAGCTATGCACGATCCAAAAGCAATGCGTGACACCCATTTAAATCCTGACTGATCCATCAAAGCGATTCAACGGTCAAGATATAGGCGCCTCTTTGGCCGTCTTCCAGATTACTGACAAGAACTAAATACTGTTCACCTTCTTCAGGGCTGAAAGTCACAAACACCTCTTCATTTTCCTGATCATATGAATCCGCCACATCCTCAAAGGAAACAGCGTTCAGAATGACAAGAACAGGCAGAAAATCCGGATTCGCATTTCCAGCGGCCAAGGTAATGCGAATGGTGTCGCCGGCATTGGTGCCTGTCAGCAAGTATTCATCACCATACACACCGACATCCACCAAATCTGATTCGTCAAGCACCCCTTCCACCTGATCCCCTAACGTGATAAATCCATCCAAACCTCCCTGCCCCCCTTCACCGTCCTCTGAAGGCTCAACCGGAGGTAAGTTAAAATGATAAGGGCCACTTGCCTGCCCATTCACACTGGCGAGCTGAATACGATACAACTGGCCGGGCTCGGTGGTAAATGTATGACGAATTTCTCCTTCTTGAAGCTCTGTGACGGTAGCCAGGGATTGACCCGATTGTTCATCAGTCACTGTTAGCTTGGGCTCAAAGTTCTGTTGATCAGCGTAATATTGGAGCGTGATTGATTCAGGAGTTTCGGGGGCTCTGAACAGAAATTCTCTGGTTTGATCCAACATTCCTTTCAAACGAATGGCATGCTGAAAAAAACGAGGAGCTTCTGCATCAGAGGATGGCTCAACTCGGACACGTAAAAATTGAGTGGCTTGACTTGAAATTGCATCAGGGGTTTTAAAGATCCGACGATTTTCCTGATTCAATTCTAAATCGCCACCCTCAACAGAAACCCAGTTTTCCAAATCCAGTGAAGATTCAACGATATAGCTCACTTCCTTTAAACTTCTTGCCTGATGGAATTCAACACCGGGCACGATTTCTCCACCAGGGCCCGCTGTCTGAACAAACTTAATTTCAGGACGGTCTGACGGATCGTTGGCATCACTGCCAAAGGCAAATTCAGCAAAGTCAAGGGCACCATCACCGTCCGTGTCCCCCAAAATGGAACTGATGTTGTTTTCAAGTCGCCACTGTTCATATCCTGCATGCATGAGTGCCATCAACTCATTGAAAAAATAAGGAACACTGGCATACACACCATGAGCATTTGGAGCAGCACATCCGGCAGGCGCTCCAAAACTGACCACCCCAGCCAGGCCCCAGCCTCCATTTTCATTCGGCACTACAAACGGTCCACCGCTGTCCCCTTGACATGAATCTTTGCCGCCTTCTGCGAATCCGGCGGGGATCATGTCAGCTGTTAAATCCACATCGTAAGCTCCGGTTGCATTGGCGACCTCATGAGAAACAATGGGAAGTTCCACCTCCAATAAAACCTCCGATCCTTCCCCGCCATCTGAGGTTAATCCCCACCCAATAACCGTTCCATTCACACCGGGTCGAATCAGTTCGTACTGATGAACCAAGGGCAAAACAGGAACGTCAAACACAGGTTCGGCGAGGCGTAGGAGAGCAATGTCACCATCAATCGATGGATCCAATCCTGTTTCATAAGCTGGATGAAGATAAACCTCCTGAATGGCAACGCGACGATAGGAATCAGGGGCATCATTGCGCAGATCATGGATTCCAATGGCTACTTCAAATGAATCAGCCGTTTCGGCGGTCAAACAATGAGTTGCAGTCACAACCCACCAAGGGTGAATCAATGCTCCGCCACAAAATTGGCCGCCGGCAGGAGAATCGGCAGACGCACTGATGAGCGCCGCCATCCATGGCCATTCATTGCTGTCTGCTTCTTGGCCACCAACAATTCTCCGGACAAAACCTTCATCAGCTGTGATTTGCCAACTCAACAAAGATCCAAAGGAAATGACAAAAATAGCTGTAACAATTGCCAAGTGGGATAGAAGCCTACATTTCATTGGCAGACAGGAAACCATGCCCAACAACCTTAAGCAAGCGCTTATTCATTAATGAAATACCATGTTTTTGAAAACTTCACTAACTCACCTCCCTATCGCATGAGTTTCTTGATGAAAATAAGCTTCATTGCGTTGCCTTCATTGCTGAATTAGATTCCTTTAGAAGCTATGGAGAAACATTCATTTGATTTTGACACCATCATTTTAGGTGGTGGTAGTGCGGGGTATGCTGCGGCCCGAACCCTTGCAGATGGTGGACAGCAGACGGCAGTCATTGATGGAGGCGAGGAATTGGGAGGGCTTTGCATTCTCAGAGGTTGCATGCCAACAAAAGCTTTGCTCTACGCCGCCGAAGTCAAACACCTGGCAGATCATGCTGCCACCTGGGGTTTAAAAATTCCTACTGTTGGTTTCGATTTCAAACAGGTCATGGCCAGAAAAAATGCCATGATCGAGGATTTCGCCTCCTATCGCAGGGAGCAATTACAATCGGGAAAATTTGAACTGATCCGATGCCTGGCCAGCTTCAAGGACCCAAACACTCTGGCTTTGGAAAACGGGAAATCAGTCACCGCCAGGAACATTCTCATATCGACCGGCTCAACGGTTGGTCCTTTACCCATTCGTGCACTTGAAACAGCATCTCCATGGACGAGTGATGATGTACTCAAATTAAATCGACTTCCGGAGTCCATTATTGTTCTTGGAGGAGGTCCCGTCGCATTGGAGCTGGCGCAATTTTTCCTGCGATTTGGAGTCAAGACCACCGTGATTCAGAGAAGCCCTCACATTCTCAAACCGTTTGACACTGATATGGTCATCCCTCTGGAAGAATCTCTGCGCAAGGAAGGGATGCAAATTTATACCGATACACAACTGGTTGATGGCGGAATTAAGGGCGGGAGAAAATTCATAACTTTCAATCAAGACGGAAAAGAGCACACGGTTTACGCCGAAGCCGTCCTTCATTCCTTGGGAAGACAACCCAATACCCACGGGCTGGACCTGGATAAAGCCGGACTTGATAATGGCCCAGGACATATCCAAACCAACCTACAGATGCAGACAAAAATCCCTCATATCTACGCCGCAGGAGACTGCACTGGACCTCACGAAATTGTTCACATCGCCATCCAGCAAGGCGAAATTGCAGCTCACAACATCCTGAACCCCTCCTCCATGAAATCCATGGACTATCGAGTGCTGGTGTCGGTTGTCTTCACTGATCCTCAAGTGGCCATGGTAGGTATGTCTGAGAAAGAGGCGAAAGCGGCAGGAAAAACGGTTGTTACCGCCGACTACCCTTTCAATGACCACGGAAAATCGATGATCATGGAAGCATTACATGGAAATGTTAAGTTAATAGCAGATGCAAAGTCGGGTGAATTGTTGGGTGGAGCCTGTACAGGTCCCATGGCAGGAGATTTGATCCATGAAGTTGCAGTGGCCATTCACCAAAGGATGACGGCGGAAGCTTTTGCATCGGTTCCACATTATCATCCAACCCTGGCAGAAATCTGGACTTATCCTGCAGAGGAAATTGCTGAACAGATACAATAACTGTCTCCCAAAAGCCCAGTCATTTCGAAACCTGAAAAATGATTTCTTTGAAGGGAACTTGTCTCTTCACAGGAAAAGACTTGGCAACTCACACGGCATCCACAAAAGTTGAAGGACATGAGTTTACCTGCGGATTATCACATGCATACGCCACTTTGCCATCACGCAAAGGGTGAACCTTGGGAACTGGCAGCTCAGGCGGTTGAAAAGGGGCTAACCGAAATTGGATTCTCAGAACACAACCCCATGATGCGCGATGATTGGGATGATTGGCACATGGATTATGAGGATCTGAACATCTATGTGGAAAATGTAAGAAAAGCTCAGACTGATTATCCAGTGCTTCAGGTAAAACTGGCATTGGAAGTGGACTATATCCCAGGGCACGAGGATTGGGTTCGCGAACTGGAAAGCAAACGTTCATTCGACTATTTCATCGGGTCTGTTCATTACATAACCGATGAATTCGACATCGATAATCCCAACAAAAAAGACCAATGGGAACAGGGGGATGTGGACACCATTTGGGAGGCCTACTTTGAGCGCCTGACCCAGGCGGCGAGCTCGGGGTTATACCAGATTATCGGACATGCGGACCTGTGCAAAAAATTTAATTACCGCCCCAAAAAAGATCCGACCCCGTGGTACCGGCAATTCCTTTCTGCTGCCAGCAAGCACGATGTGGCCATTGAAATTAACACCGCAGGACTTCGCAAGGACTGCAAGGAAATGTATCCATGTCCGTCATTACTCCAAATGGCCCAACAGATGGGAGTGGCGTTAACTTTCGGTTCAGACGCCCATGCTCCAGACGAAGTGGGGGCTAATTTTCAGGATGCCATTCAACTGGCAAAAAGCGTTGGCTACACCCATTGGCGAAGATTTTCACAACGGCAACACAGCGAGGTCGCATTGTAAACTCCTCGATTCCCTATCAACGAGACAAGGAATGGCATTTCAAAGTATATCAACGCAATTGAAGTTTTATTTGACCTGACCATGTGGGAGTCAGTCACGGTCTCCATTCAACTCCAAAAAACGCTGATAAATTTTCTCGGGTTTAAAATCGTCAGATTGTTTGTGTTCGTGGATTTGGATTCCGAATTTTAGGCGAAGTGTTTCTTCTGGGCGAAGGAAAGTTTTATGTCCTCGATTGGCTTTGACATCTACGGGAAACGGATTGGCAACCAGCACTCCGTAGTCGCGACTATGGGACCAGACATCAGGATTTCCTGGTCCGGACATGACCTGAATGCCGAGAAAATTCTTGTTGATCGTTCCTGAATAATCCCACCATTGGGCCTTCTTGCCCCAGGTTCCGGATTCGTTGACTCCCCCATGAGAAGCCAGGATTCGGCCTGATCCGGATTTCACAACCAAAGGAGTCGCAACTCTCATTGTCAGCCCCATCTCCTCTTTAACTTCAAAATAAATGGTATTTTCAGAGGTATATTCAAACTCCCAAGATAGCAGGTATCCATCAGTATTAGGAACAATCTTGTAGTGGCTCAGTTCCTCACAAATCTCAAGGCCCTTCGAGTCGATGTAGCTTTGCCGGGTGCTGAAACTCGCATGGGAACCGTGCACATCAACATTCAAATAATCTTGATGAATCACCTTGCCTTCACGGTTATGCCAGAAATTAACTCCGTTGAGCACGGCATACCCGATGGAAAGCCCCGGATGCATGTGGGGATGGTCCATGGCATCCACGCCTGCTATTGGGGGATATTGACGGGTGACTTGCTGGCCGCTTGGTGTTTTAACCTGGGCCCAAAATGGACGATGCACTTCAGGGTGTTTATGATAATACCTCATTACTGTTTGATTCCCCAAAAACACCTCAATCCCATCTTCTAAAAACAATAACCTTGGACTCGCTTTGAGAACCGATTCTTCTTCACTCGAATCTTCATCCTTCGTCGCAGTTACCTGAATTTCTTGTTTTGGATTCAAAGGATTTCGATTCACACCTTCCTTCTTTCCTGAAGGCAAATTTTGAAGGTAGGCAATCAAATCAGCAATCTGTGAAGGTGATAGAACATCTCCAAGTCCTCCCGGCATTGAAGAAAGTTTGGAACTTTTTCGAGATTCAATCTGAGTTTTCAAAAGCTTGACCGTCTGCCCAAGAGCGTTTGCCAAAGTAAGCTCGCGTCCCGACTCCGAAACGATCAATCCTTCATAAGTCTCCCCTTGTTTGGTTTCGATGGTTTGTGAGGCAAAGCCTTCGGTAATTTCGGCACTGGGGTTCAGGATGGATTCAGCGATCATTTCTGCGCTGGCTCTTTTACCAATGTCGCTCAAGTCGGGAGCAAAAGCATTCCCCTGCCCTTCAAGCCGATGACAAGCATGACATCGAGCACCATTGGGATGATGAAACAAAGTTTGCCCTCTAAAAATGTCCCCCTTGGGAAGCAAATCCAAAACCTGTGCAAGGTCTGTGGTTTCCTGTCTTGCCTGCATCAACTGTGGTTGAATGATCACAATGTATCCGGCCTTCGGTGATCGAACCCCATCTTTATTCGAACCTAGATTCACCAGACCGACCGGAAAATCCGCAGCAAAAAGCCTGTGTCGGGCATCGTTCGTTTGTAAATAGAGATCAGTGGCGTTGAAATCTCGAGTCAACCATTCAGGAACTTTCTCTCCTCTCAGATCATTCGCGATGAAAACTTTGGATGGGAACATCAGTTCGAACTGCATTCCTCCCCCACTGTGGTAGTCCGCATCGTCATTGGCTGACCGAATGAAAGATTGGCCAGCGAGTTCATCGGGGATTTTCAGGAACTGATAAGATCGATCGGTGTAGGCTCTCACACCTTTCACCAGAGTGGCTTCCTCATATTGGCGACCGGATTCAGATTTTATCCACTTCACCACTCTGGAAGTGAACTCGTTCGAACCGGTCATACTGCGAATTTGGTTTGCATTTTTTGCCGAACGATTGGAAAGGCCTTTGATTGCCGGACCTTTGATCACAGGTTGCGCTTTTCCCCCTAATCGTTTTTGAGCGAGGAAAGCCGTCATGGTATCCGAATCTCGGGTCATAACTTGAATTTCAGGGTCCGAAAGCAAATCATCCTCAAGGAGGCACAAAAGAGCCGCGCGCCTCAGGGGAGGCTCCTCATGCTTCAGCAGCAATTTCTTCTCGGACTCGGTGAAAAGATCACGCATGGCTTGCCAGGCTGAATAAAACACCAAGCGATCCTCTTCACTTTGAATCAAACGAAGCAATTCCCGGTTCCAGCGGGTGTCCCCGGTTTGATGCAACCCCAGCACCGACTCATGGCGCAGTCGAGCATTCTCATCACGCAATGCGGAAACAGCATAGGCTGGGTATTTTTGTTCTTTTCTCTCCCGTGCCTGGAACGCCGCAATCCGAAAGGATTGTAAACGTCGATTCAGATGGCCTTGCCACTGCGTTTCAAAAAAGGAATCAAGGCTACGTTCCTTCACCCCAATGCGCCCCAGGGTCCAAAGCACCCAAGTCTCAAGACTGCTTCCCTCAACAGACTGAGCCAAGGCCTTCTTCAACGCAGGAATGGACTCTTCCCCCATCTCCACCAATGCATTCTGTGAATCCGTTCTCCAGACCGGCAGGTGACTGCCCAAGTTTCGAATCAAATCTTGAAGACCTTTAGAGGGATGATCCTTAGCGCCGGCATTGCTTGCCTTTGCGAAACCTGAAAGAGATTTTGGCCATAGTCTATAAATTCGACCTTCATTGACCATCCGCCCCTCTCGCATTACTGAACCGTATTGGCGGCCCCAGCTTGAAACATAAATCGCCTTGTCGGGACCAATTTCAATATCCACCGGATCGAATCGCCTTCCAGCGCTGGCCGCCATGGTGCGCCCCGTCCCGGCACTTGCCAGGGAGGAAAGGGATTCATTCAAGGGACGCATCCAGGCTCCTTTCCACTGAGGTCTGTAGATATAGATATCCCTTTTGATCCAATCATTGATCAAGAATACGCCTCTGTAATGATCTGGGTATCCGTCGATATCACAATAAATCACACCTGTCCCGGAACCCTCAAAAAGCGGACCGGCAGAAGGTGCGGACGGCAAGTGATCGTCTCCCAACCAATCGTAACTCCAAGGATGCCCCCAGCCAAAATTGGCGCTGTAAAATGGTGAAAAAATTTTGTCCCCAAGATTCTGATCGTTGTCCGTTCCGATCCAATTAAACTGGGAATCAAATGTAATGTCCCATGGATTGCGCATCCCGCGTGACACAATCTCCAAACCTGTGCCATCTGGATTGCATCGTAATATCCCTCCATTGAGTCCCCAATCGTCATCGGGATCGTGGAAGGTATTTTGGTAGGTGTCCTTGCTGAAGCGTTTAGGTTCAGGAAAATCCGGGATTCCCTCAGGAGCGTCCATCCCCCAAAGCTCGCGAAACGCTTTGGGAGCGATCCGATCGGGTGTCTGGTTCAATCCCTTGGAATTACCCTTGGACATGTAGAGCTTACCATCGGGTGCCCAATTCAACCCATGCAATCCGTGTTCAATGTTTCCAAGGTCAGTGTAGATTCGCAAATAATCATCGGCTTCGTCATCTCCATCAAAATCTCTCACCACGGTCAAATCAGGAGAATTTGCAATCCATAATTGATCCCCTCGCCATGCCATTCCCTGGATATTGTTCAGGCCCCGAGCAAACTCCTTGCGATCATCCGCTACACCATCATCATCCGAATCGATTAAGATATATACTGAATCACCTTTGGTGTTGGGGGTAGGTTTGCGATACTGAGGTCCCATGCCGACATAGAGTCGTCCATTGGCTCCAAAGGCAATGGCACAAGGATTACGTACCAGAGGTTCCTGGGCAAAAACACTTACCTCCATGTCTTCAGGAACAATCGGATAATCTTCCTCGTCCGCCAGGATGGTCATTTTACAAAAGCCCAGCAAAAAAAGGATAAGAAGGATTTTCTTACAAGGGGACATGCCCGATATCGTAAGTAGTCAGGCTAGAAGTGCAAAGCTTGAATCAAGAAAGATCTGTCGATTCAACTAGTGTCGACCATATGGATCCTGATCAGGGTCATCGAGGTAGGTCCCAGGAGGCAGATCGCCGTAACCTTGGAACAAGTCGGGACGAAGCTCTTCTGAAATGACCATTTCTTCCTCAAACCATTTCCCCAAATCAACCCACTTGCAACGCTTCGAGCAGAACGGGCCGTACTCGCTTTGAAACCATTTGCCCTTTTTCCGGCAGGTTGGGCAATGGATTTGAAGGTTTTGTTTGTCTGCCACTTTGAAAATGGGGTGGTTTTATTTGAGAGATTAGCCTCGTCGGATTTCGGAACCCTGGAATCGAATGGATATGCGAAACACCTTCTTCTCCCGGCATTGTATCAATCCGGTTTTTAAATCCACACGTTCTGGTATCTCGATGCGATGCAAGTCTACCACCGCATGAAACCCGCGCTCCGAAAAAATATCAATCAACATGGCCAACGCCAGGTCATTGTGCAGGAGCTTGTCCTCAGAATTCACACTGGCAAGCCCGGAAATGGCATGCCGTAAGACGATTGGCAGGATCTTTTCCTGAATCAACTCGATCACCTGATGAAAAAGATCCGAATGCTCGAGTGCGTAGCCGTCCAATCTTTTCACCAGATCTTGCCTTGCGTGCAAAATAATCTCGCTGGCCAGGGGCAGGATTCTCAAACTGTCATACGTTTCGGGATCGAGTTCCAGCAGACTTTGGTAGCGGACTTCATTCAGAATATTCTGCTCAACTTCCTGGATGGATCCCTGAGCATTGATGAAATGATAGAAGAAGGTTTTCTTAAGTGATTGAAGAGCTTCCCAGGTTTGTTCCTTGAATACGGCATAACGTCTACGGGCAGCTTCCGGATCAAGATCGGTAGGGCGCAATTCGATGATTTCACCTACACCGGTCGTCTTCACTTCTTCATTGTGCTCAGCAATCTGTTGGCCACGCTTGATTTGCCTGTCAACACTGGTTTTTTCATCCACAAAAAGAACCATGATGTGAATGGTAGGTTGACGAAAATAGATGCGTAAGGGTGTTTCATAATACCGAGCGCGCAATTCCTTCATTTTGGAAACCAGCACCTTGAGGCATTCTACCTGAACCTTGGTTCGGGGAAACCCATCCAGAATGGCTCCGTCGCGATAGTCTTTTTCCAGTAGTTTTCTGAGTATGATCCCAATCACCTCACGGTCACCCACCATACCGCCAGAATCTTTAATTTTTTTTGATTCAGGGCTGTTGAGCAGGGAACTGACGATGATGGACGGACAAGTAAGACCCCGTGCTTTTTGAATGAATCGGGTGTGTGTCCCCTTCCCTGATCCAGGCGCACCTCCGAGGAGGATAATCTCCTTCGGGAAGCGTAAATTCTCGGGTCCTTTCTCCTGCTCCAGTTCAGCCCAAATGGTGTTGAAGATCAACTGCGCATCTTTGATTTCCAAATCCTCAACGACGGCATTGGCTTTTTTGGAGATCTTGAGTGTATCTCCTGCGATATCGGTGGTCTGTGTGGTTGAAACCATGGTTCTTGTTCCCATCCATACAGAACAGGCTTGAACTATTCAAGATTGGAAAATTCCAACCTAATCAAATGGACTTTCGAATCAACTCGACAGCGTCCAGTAAATGGTCAGCGATCAACCAGCCGTGAGGATTGGAGCCCAGCTTGGCTTCGGTCTCTGTTCCGTAACCTGTCCTGACCAGGATGGAGGCTTTCACACCTGCATTTTCACCACATTGTAGATCAGATATTTTGTCTCCGATCATGTAGGATTGATCCAGTTGAACTTGAAAATCTCGGGCTGCATCATTCAGGAAGCGAGGCGAAGGTTTTCGTCCATAACTCGGTTCTTCGGGAGATTCAGGAGCAAAGTAAATGTGGTCGAATTCAACCCCTTCCGGCCTGAGTTTCTCAACCAGCCGGGCATTCACTCGGTGCATATCGTCCAAAGTATAATAACCGCGACCAATTCCCGATTGATTGGTAACGATAAACAACCGGAACCCCAATCCTATCAGGTCTGTCAAAGCAGGAACGACTTCCGGAAATAGTGTCAACTGGTCTGGATCACAAAGGTAGGACTTTTCAACATTCAATGTCCCATCTCGATCAAGGAACACCGCTTTTGAGGAAGAAATCATGATCCTGGAAAGGTGCTCAACAATTCCTGAAGGCTGGAGATCGCCGTTCCAACTTTTCCTACAACGACTCCTGCTGCATGGTTGGCGATGACGGCAGATTCTACAGGCGATGCCCCTCCAGCGACTGCCACGGTAAAGGCAGCAATCGCAGTGTCCCCTGCACCCGACACATCATAAACTTCCTTCGCCATGGTCGGGATATGAAAGGGCTTTTGATTTCGCCGGCACAATAACATCCCGTGTTCCCCCAGGGTGACCAACATCATGGCTGGATTGGCCTTGTGCATCAGCAGTTCCACCACTTCAAGCAATGCGGTGTCTTCCAGAGGATTATCCGGTCCAGGTGTTTCGGTTCTCTGAACCAAAGCAAACGCCTCCTTTCGGTTGGGCGTCATCAAGGACAATCCATGCAGACGAAGAGTACGAACCGGCTTGGGATCCATGCTGAGCCAAATTCCCCGTTCCCGGCAAAGTTCAACCATTCGATCCAGCAAAGTTTGTGTCACGATGCCCTTGCCATAGTCACAAAGCACCACAGCCGCCACTTTCGAGGTCAATGCTTTTTCAATTTTGGAAAGCAATCGAGAGGTCAGGTTTTCGTTGAGCAAATCTTTTTGTTCCCGATCGACACGCACAATCTGTTGTCTCTGGGCGACAATCCGTGTTTTTAGTCCAGTGCTGCGCTCTTTGGATCGGATCAATCCGGAACACTTGACTCCCCACTGGTCAAGTTGATCACTTAATTGTTCCCCGGCGTCATCTTTGCCGATGACCGAATATGCGGAGGTGTGAATATCCCAGGAAGTCAGATTACGTGCCACATTGGCGGCACCACCCGGCATGTAATTTTCTCGTTGAAAATCCAACACAGGAACAGGGGCTTCCGGGGAAATGCGAGAAACACTGCCCCAAATAAATTGGTCCAGCATCACATCCCCCACAACGAGGACGCGTTGCTTCTGGGCTTCACAAAAGATTTCTGAGACTCGGTCTTGTCGAAGCGGTTGGCTCATTGTTTCAGGATGCTGAAAGAAATGCGGTTAAAGGGCTGGTGGGTTGAGCGGTTTGTGAAGTCACTGCCATCCCAATTTCAAAAGCTTCCCGACCTGCTTCTACTGCCTTCTGGAATGCCTTTGCCATTCGAACCGGATCGTCACAGACGGCCATGGCGGTATTGATCAAGACCGCATCCGCACCTAATTCCATTGCTTCCGCCGCGTGACTGGGAGCACCCAGTCCAGCATCGACGACAACAGGAACCTCAGCTTGTTCGATGATGATCCGAATTTGATCACGGGTCACCACTCCACGATTCGAACCGATGGGCGATCCGAGGGGCATGACGGTAGCAGTCCCAACTTCCTGCAATCTTTTTGCAAGCACTGGATCTGCATTGATGTAAGGGAGCACCGTAAATCCTTCCTGGACCAATTGCTCGGCTGCTTTGAGGGTTTCGATAGGGTCTGGCAACAGATAACGCGGATCAGGATGAATTTCCAATTTCACCCATCGTGGCAATCCCGCCGCGACGGCCAATCTTGCCAACCGAACGGCCTCCTCGGCATTCATCGCTCCGCTTGTGTTGGGAAGCAGCAGATATTTTTCTGGATCAATGAACTCAAGAATATTGGCAAAAGGATCTTGCTTCCCGGTCAGATCAGCCCTTCTCAAAGCAACGGTCACGATTTCAGTTCCGCTCGCCGCCAAGGCGTCACGCATCAATTCGGAAGAGGAAAACTTACCTGTCCCAGCCAGTAGCCTGGATCGAAAAGTGCGATCTCCAATCTTAAGATGTGAACTGTCAGATATCGTCATGTGCAGAAAAGGTAGGTTAAATAACGCAAAGGTCCAGAATGCATTGAATCAAACGGTCAATTCAAGAAGTCGTTCTCTCAACTGACTCTGCCACCGATCCAGAAAAGTCCATTCATGGTAAATTTGGGTCAGTTGGTCTGTTAATTCCGAAGAGACATCCCCATTGGAACTTTCTCTGCTCCAAAGTTGATTGATTGAATCCAGTTTCAATTGCAGGGAATGAATCCCGGATTGGATCTTATCTAGCATCGCTTCTGTCTGTTGGCGAGATACCATGCTTTTTTTCAGGAAAAGCACACGAGACAGTTCAGAAGCATCTTCCGCGGGTTTTTCCTTGATAACTGAGTCCAGTTTCTGAAGAAGCCCGCCAACTTCCATGAACAAATCACCGATTTCTTGAGGCACTTGTTTGAGATTCCCTGGAGCTGAACCGTCAAGAATGGTCAGAAAATGCTTCAATCTGGAAGGCGCATGCGAAAGGATGCGATGGGCTTCATTGATCAGAGCAGGATCCGGATGCCCAGGTTCAACGCTTGAGGCATCGGATGTTTTGTCAGGATGCAGGGAGGATGAAAGTTTCAGATAAACTTCCTTGAGTAGCTTTTCATCCACACAAGGCTGAAAGGGTAACCCGAAGAGTTGGAAAAAATCAGATTGACTCATGAAGCGGAATCGATGCCAGGAT
The DNA here is from genome assembly GCA_964342825.1 of uncultured Verrucomicrobiota bacterium. Classification (GTDB taxonomy): domain Bacteria; phylum Verrucomicrobiota; class Verrucomicrobiia; order Limisphaerales; family AAA164-E04; genus AAA164-E04. Next base: position 2,871 of record CAYFHO010000012.1, on the reverse strand, counting down.
CAGGCACTGAAACTTTCTCCGCAGGAGCAACTGGTCGCTGCATTCGGATTATTGACCTTGAAACCACCATCCTGCAGGGATTCGGCATAATCCAGCTCTGAACCTGTGACGTAAAGAGCGCTTTTGGGGTCCACAACGACCTGAACACCTGCGGATACAACCAGAATGTCCCTGTTGGCTGGACGATCCTGCAGATCCATCTTGTATTGTAGACCGGAGCAGCCACCTCCTACCACAGCAACACGTAGAACACCTTCAGGTCGCCCCTGTCTTTGCAGTAGTTTGGATACCTTTCCTGCAGCGCTGGAGGTCAACTTGATCAGACGCTCATCGCCCTTGCGAATGACCGTTTCATCACTTTTCTTCTGAACTTTACCGGCAATCATTTTTTGAGATTAATCTAACGTTATCACACCAAATTGCAATGAAAGTCATTTGCTCAGGGAAGCTTCAATCAGCTTCTTGGAATAATGGGTCGGATCCGCTCGAAAATCCCGCAGACAATCCTCACAGCAAAGCCTAACAACCATGCCTCGGTGATCATAATCCACTGAATGGCCAAAGTGATCAAGTGCGTTGCCATCCACGAGGCATATGTTGAGTGGATAATTCTCAATTTGTTGCCGGATGGAAAGGTCATACTCGGAATTAATCCTTGGAACCGTTCGATGTGCGGGCTCACGGTTTCCGCGCCATCCACCACCTCCGCCACCGCGCCACTGCCTTCCCCTTTGTTTCATCTGCCAATGAAAGAAAATATTCAACGCAATAACGGTCGCCAATCCGTACAAAAGGATTCTTCCCACAACAGCCCAGATACGACGGATGATGCGACCGACCCCCATATCAAACCTCTTTCACCGTCCCCCAATGGACGTCCAAACGCTTGCTTAAGAAAAGTTTCACCGCACGAATCAATGCTTTGGTTTCCATCTTTTGCCCCTTGGCCACCACATCTTTCAGAGTCATGTTGGGTTGAATGGAGAATGATTCCTGGGCAATGATCGGGCCTTCATCAAGGTGCATATTGACGAAATGAGCGGTCACACCAGCTATTTTCACCCCATGCTCGTAGGCTTGGCGATACGCCTGAGGTCCGGGAAAACTTGGAAGCAAAGAAGGGTGAATATTGATGATCCGGTTCTTGAAATGCCAAACGAAAGTAGGTGACAAGATTTTCATGAATCGGGCCAGAACGATGAAGTCGACCTGATGTTTTTCCATCAACTTAAGCGTTTCCTCCTCAGCCTGTTTACGATTTGTCCATTGGACTTGTCGGAAAGGCACTTGGTGCTTTCTGGCGAGTTTCTTCATCGAAGGATGGTTGGAAACCATGATCACCGGATCCGCCTTGAGAGTGCCCTTGTCCACCGCTTCCAACAATCCCTGGGGCGCATGGGATTCGAGGGAGGCAAAGACAGCCATACGTTGACGTGTATGGACCGGATTGAAATTCACCGATATCTCCATCGCCAGGGACCGTCCCAAATCAGCCAGCCCCGCCTTGATCATCTTGGGTGCCCAACGACTTTCCGGCCAGCTCGCCTGCAATGTCATGCTGAACTGACCACGAGTCACTTGTTCTTCCAGCGCCTCAATATTCGCACCATGTTCGAATAAGAAATTCGTAACACGTGCAATCACACCTGTTTTATCCTTGCCAATAACAGTAATGGTACCAACTCTAAGTGAGGCCATAGGACCCCATTTGAGCCTTTAAAAGGAAGTGGAATCAAGCAATAACACCCGAGCTTGAGGGATATTCTGCATTTCCTTTGACCTGTGTCGCAACTTTCCCTATTTTGCAGCGTTTTTAGAGGCAAGTAGAGAAATACATGGCAGCGCCTTTTTTATCCATCAAAACGCTTCTTAATCAGGCCTCTCTGGTCACGCCGGAGGAGTTTGAAACGTGGGGCAAGCAGTGGCGAACCGCAGTCGAAGGCGGTTCGGATGACTCATTGCTGACTTTTTTTTCCAGAGAAAAGGGCATTACGGAGGAACAATTCCTGCAGCAGTTGGCCAAGACTCTTGACTGGCCTTTCATCGACTTGCAGGGCTTGGGAGTCCCACCTGAAGTCCGGGCCCGTATTTCGACCAAAGTGGCTTTCCAATACAATATCATCCCCGTGTCGGATGAAAATGGAGAGTTGCGCATCGCTGTCAGCAACCCCTTCGAACCCGGACTGATCAATGCCGCTCAATACGAAGCAGGTGGCCCCATTCAGTTTGGCCTGGCTCCAAAGTCTGAAATCGAAAAAGCTCTGAAAAGATACTACGGTGTGGGAGCTGAGACTTTGGATGAACTCGAAGAAGACGAACCTCTGGAATTGATTGTCAGTGAAGATAAAGAAATCACTGATGGAGATCAGGAGGCCAGCGTCATCAAGTTCATGAACCAGATCATCTGGGAAGCTTTTCAGGATCGGGCCACGGACATTCATTTTGAACCCGCTGAGGACGAACTGCGCATCCGATATCGCGTGGATGGCATTCTTCACCAGGCTCCCATGCCTCCTCAGTTGAAACGTTTTCAATCGGCCCTCATCTCACGTGTCAAGGTCATGGCCGGCATGGATATCGCTGAGAAACGACTCCCACAGGACGGCCGTATCAACGTCCGAATCAAGGGTGAGGAAATAGACATACGTGTCTCAACGGTGCCTACGGTTTATGGGGAGAGTGTTTCACTTCGACTTTTGACGCGTGGAAAGATCTTTTTGAGTTTGGACAAACTTGGATTTGACCCGGATCACGAGGCCGCTCTGCGTGAGCTGATTGTCAAACCCCACGGAATCATCCTGGTGACAGGGCCAACAGGTTCCGGTAAATCCACTTCTCTGTACGCGTTCTTGAGCACGATCAATTCTGTTC
>CAYFHO010000011.1:0-101823 GCA_964342825.1 uncultured Verrucomicrobiota bacterium | reverse complement strand
GTTTGCGTGGTAGGGATCGCGCTGCCGCGCGTCCGCGAAACATCCGCACCGGCAATCGGGTTCTCTGGATCATTCCAGAATAATCGAATACGAAAGATGGATTCGTAGCCGAACGGCAGCTCGGCCCTACCATAGTTTGTGTGGTAGGGATCGCGCTGCTGCGCGTCCTCAAAACATTCACACCGGCAATCGGTTGAATGATCGCTTTCGGATCTGACTATTCAGAAAAACTGGCTCAGGCAGAGCAGCAGCTCGGCCCTACCGGATTGTTTATCTTCTTATTTCGTGAACTCGGCCTTTATACAGCCAATCTTCCGCCGATTTGACTAATCCTGCTCGAACAGGATTCTCCTGAACATAATTCCATTTATCTCTATAACTTTCATCATGACGTAATCGGTGATGAAAGCTGGATCTCTGAAACTTACCTGTTTCCACCATTGTTTTAGCAAAACAGTCTTTCCAAAAGCTTACCCATCGATCGATAGTAAACTTTAAATCATAAGGGGCGCAAAACAGATGCAAGTGATCCGGCATAATCAAGTAATCACACACAAGCCAAGCTGTTGCTTTTTGTTTCCACAATGCATGCAATGACCGTTGCACATTACTTTGCGCCAACCACCGGCCTCGTTTCTCTGTGCATACGGTGAGGAATACCCAAGTTGGATTCAAAGAGGATATGAACACACCTTTTGCAGGTGTGCGTCTGCGTTTTTGTTCCTCACGCATGGGGATTTTATTATGTTAAACTACAAGTTGTTGCAACAAATAAAATGGAGTTAGAAAACGCGTTCAAGCCGAGCGGCAGCTCAGCCCTACCATGGTTTGCGTGGTAGGGATCGCGCTGCCGCGCGTCCGCGAAACATCCGCACCGGCAAACGGGTTCTCTGGATTATTCCAGAATAACCGAATACGAAGGTGGATTCGTAGCCGAGCGGCAGCTCGGCCCTACCATTGTTTGTGTGGTAGGGATCGCGCTGCTGCGCGTCCTCAAAACATCCACATCGCCAACCGGGTTCTCTGGATTATTCCAGAATAATCGAATACGAAAGGTGGATTCGTAGCGGAGCGGCAGCTCGGCCCTACCATTGTTTGTGTGGTAGGGATCGCGCTGCCGCGCGTCCGCGAAACATTCACAACGGCAAATGCGTTCTCTGGATTATTCCAGAATAATCGAATGCGAAAGGTGGATTCGTAGCCGAGCGGCAGCTCGGCCCTACCATGGTTTGCGTGGTAGGGATCGCGCTGCTGCGTGTCCGCCACAGCCTTCTTCCTCCCATTCAACTCCTTTGAACACCATGAAGAGCTCATAGCCCCGGGACAGCGGGGCTATACCATTTTATTTACCCCTGCACTCTGATTTATGTGAATCGAGGCAGATTCATGGAATTCAGCTTGCCTTTCTGCCGAATCCTTGACAGAAAACCAGCTCTCAACAGAACCATGATACTTATGAAACGCTCTATTTTGACATTGGTCCTCGCATTGGCAGGCATGTCGCTGATCCAGGCTGCTGACTCACCGGTTGGTTACACCGACACCCCCATGATCCCCGGCCAGAAATGGCGGGTGCATGATCCGGATCGACCAGCACCCAAAGTGGTCACCCCGGGAACGACTTTCAGTCATTCCGCCCCTGCTCCTTCGGACGCCGTGATTCTTTTCGATGGCCATGATCTTTCCAAATGGAAATCCGGCAACAAACCCGCCGGATGGAAAGTTGAGAATGGTTATATGGAGGTCGTACCAAAGTCGGGTTCGATCCAGACCAAAGATCATTTCGGGGACTTTCAATTACACATCGAATTTGCCACTCCTCACAAAGTGGAAGGAAACAGCCAGGGACGAGGCAACAGTGGTGTCATCATCTATGGCATGTATGAGGTGCAGGTTCTGGATTCTTTCAACAACCGCACTTACGCAGATGGGCAAGCCGGAGCCATGTATGGTCAATTACCGCCATTGGCCAATGCCAGCAAAGTTCCAGGTGCATGGCAAAGTTACGACATCATTTTCGAAACCGCCCGATGGAAAGACGGCGAGTTGGTGAAAAAAGCCAACGTCACCGTGATTCACAATGGCGTGTTGCTGCATCATAAACAGGAATACTCCGGCCCCAGTCTCCATCGTCGCGTGGGAACCTACACCAAGGAACACCCCCCACATGGAGCCATCCACTTGCAGGATCACAACAACCCGATGCGGTTCCGCAATATCTGGATTCGCAGTTTGGGCAATTATGATGAATAAAGCCTGAAGCGGCTTTGCCTCCCTAAAACGACTTTTTTCAGGGACCTGGTATTCCAGGTCCTTTTTTTTGTATTCCTGGTCAAGTCTCTCGAAGCGCTCCAGGGTCTCACTCCACATGCATTTCAAATACAACGTAATTTTATTTGAAACAATTTTGAACGCGGTCGTGTAAAGATGCGTGAATGACCCGATTTGATATGAAACTGAAAAAACCTTTGAGATATTACGCCAGCGTTTGCCTGCTGAGTTTGTCTTGTTCAGGTATTTGGTCCATCCACCAACTGAACGCTGAAACAGCCAAACCTGAAAACGTCCTGCCCAGCAATGCCATTGTGCATGCTCAGATCAAGAATCCGCTTGATATATTGTTCCAGGCCGAGGGCTTTGCCAAAAACACCATCCCGGAACACCTCGCTCCCCCACCCGTCCAGGGACTACTCCAACAAGAACATCCATTACTGACAGTATTAGGCATGCAGATGGGGGGCCAACCCATTGATCCTGCTAAACTGGAAAAGGACACGGGATTGGATTTGGATGCAGACATCACCCTCTCTGTTTACCCGGGCGATCCAACCAAGTTTTTCATTCTCAGCATTGGGCTTACCGATGCCGAAAAATTCATGCACAATGCCCAACACGTCAAAGGGCCGCTGCAAGTTGAATCGGTTTCCATCGGCGGCCACGACATGATCAAGGCCAATGTCCGCATGGGGCCACTCAAAAACTGCTTCGGTCTGGCCAGTGGCAATCGCCTTTATTTGTCGGGTGAACCTTCCCTTTTGCTCCTTCTGAAGGACACACAGGGTTATTCCAGATTATCGGAAGACCCTCACATGTCGGATGTCATCCAAAAGGCCAAGGATCTGGATGTCTTTGTTTCCGTGCATCCAGGTTTGGCCAAACCACTGTTCAGTCAGGTTGGTTTCTTTAAATACCTTCCGATCTCTTTGCTCAGCCAGCAAAAGCAGACCCTGCTCAATCAGATTCCAGAAAACGAACGCAAGGTCATCGACGCTCAAATCCGTATGCAACTTCCTGTCAGCGGACTGGAGGAATTGCTGAATTATGGCGAATGTGTGGTCACTGCTGTTTATCAATCCGCCTATGACAGTATCTCCTCAGGAGCGGAATCCTTCGAAGGGATCACTCTGGGAATTCGAGCCAAATCCTTGACTCCCGGATTGACTTTCATGGTGCATGCCGGTGGTCAGGATGCTGAGAAAATCACACGCCCCATCCCGTTGAATGAATTGAAATCTGCACTCTCCTCTTTTCCAGCACAGGCCAATCAGTGGTCAGCAGTTGGCCAATTGCCCAATAAAGTTCCTTCCGCTTGGGTTACCAAGACGCTTGAAAAAATGCATCAGTTGATGGAGGCAAAAAACCTCAGAACCGGATGGCTCGAAAAAATCAAGGAAATGCATGTCGATCAAGTCCTGCTGCAACCTATGGAGTCTCAAAGTGACTGGACCCTCAAGGTGGCTGCAAAAGTCAAGGACACCCCCAATCCCAAAGATCATGATTCATTCAAATCTTTCTTCACAGCTTGGACCGAAGAACAGTATCAACCCGCTTACCGTCAGGTCGTCATTACTCCGGACAGCGATCCCAATCTGCTTAACCAGCATTTGGAACAGAAGAAATATGTCCTGGAGGAAAGTCGCAAGCAGGCCTACGAGCTGCTGGAACCCTACCAACGCAATGGATGGATCGATCAAGTTTATCGCGTGGAATCACAGAAAAGGGGCCACGACATCACCGAGTTGACCTGGGAAAACGTCTGGCTCACCAAGAGTGGTCTGTTTGGCTTCAACCAACACGAATTGATCCATCGCAAAGTCTATCTCGCAAGAGAGGTGGGAGACCATCTGGTGTATCATCAGGATAGCGGTGACAATGAATGGTTGCAGGATTTTGAATGGCAATCCGGATCCAAACTCCCTAGAAGCGCAGAAACCCTTCTGGACATGGTGCCGGAAGGAGCGCATTCGATATCGTTCCTCAAACTCAACGATACCCTGCCGGCCTTGATCCATGGTTTGGCCAGCATGGAAGCATTGGCACATCGAGACATTCAGGGTTACCTGGAAAAGGTTGAATCTGCCCTGGACGGTATCGATCACAAGGACGCCGTCGCCGTTAACAAAGCGATTGCCCGAATTCCCTTCTCACCTCTGTTGGCTTCGGTAAATCGAAATCCTGAAAACGGAGAAATCTACGGATTACTGCCCGGCGACATCGCTTTCCCTCGTCCTAGAATTGCTCCATTGCTGGAGGATGTGATTGAGGACTACGAAGCGGTGGCGAAAGACGTCGGAGGGATCATGACCTACGCCAAGCATCACGACACCACCTGTGAGTTCGGCATCCTGAATCATACGGGAGGGATTTCGTCTCTCATTAAAATTGTCGGAAACACACTGGCGAAAAATTACATCAAAAACCCCGAAGGCATGCAGTCTCTCATGATGAAAGCCATGTCTCCCATGGACATGAATCCTGAGAAGAGTAAACAGTCCATTTTAAGGAACCCTCAATGGTTGTTTTTGGAAAACATCAATGTGAACCGAAACAACACCCGAAGGCATCAAGGCCCCAAAGAAGTGGCAGCTCCGAAAAAACCGGTTCCAGCCAGAGCTGAAGGCACACCTGAGAATTGTATTCCTTTGGACGCCTACTACAACGCTGCCCTGGACGACAACTTCCACCAGGGAGGGCTTGAAGGAAACGATCTGGCCTCTTTTCCCAAAGGCACCATTGAACTGGAGGGAGTCAAGTTTGATGCACGAGGACTGGTTCATCTGAACGGACAACAGGTCCAGGCCATTTCATCCATTGCCTATCCTCAAAAGGTGTCCAATATCGTCATCGGCAAGAAAGCAAAGAAACTTCATTTCCTGCACGGCGCCGGATGGCCATCGAAAGAGGGTGAAACCATCGCAAAATGGACGGTTTACTACAATGACGGTACGGAGAATGTCATCCGCGTTCGATACGGCAAGGATGTCGCAGACTGGTGGACAGCTCCTGAAGCTCCGTCTCTGAGCGGTTCACAAACCGCCTGGGAGGGTGAAAACGCTGCTACGGAAAATTCCCCCATGCAATTGCGCCTTTTCAAGAAAACCTGGAAGAATCCAAACCCTGAAAAGGTCATCAGTGCCATCGATTATTCATCGAGCATGAAGGACAGCTCCTCATTCCTTCTTGCCATCACGGCCGAGTAGCTCACGGTAGGGCCGAGCTGCCGCTCGGCCTCGATTCCACTGTTGGCTTTCAACGACTAATATTCGCACACACCAAAGACGCGCGGCAGCGCGTCACTACCTGGATTGCGCCAAAGCTTTTCAAATCAATACGTTCCAACACACTGCCATCAAACAAATCAGCCTCCCCTTCGTGGGGAGGCTTTTTCTTTACCATCAACACCTCGGGCGTGATTGCCTGTGAATCACCCCTTGCAGTGAAATCACATATTTTCTAGGGTTGATACATCACACAAATGAGTCGACTCAGAATTCAATCGATCATCACACAACTTGAGGATATTTGGTATCATTCAGGAAGGAAACTCCTGCGACGGGCAAATCGGTCATTCATTTTCCTGCTCATGTTTTCTGCCTGGCCGATGCAGGCTGAGGAGGAACGAGTCATCGATTTTTCCAGGGAAATATTACCCCTTCTGTCCGATGCCTGTTTCCAATGCCACGGACCTGACCCCAAGGCTCGCAAAGCAGACCTTCGATTGGATGTCGAAGAAAGCGCCAAGAAGCATTCTGATGGAGGGTCACCTGTCATCAAGCCGGGAAATCCCGACCAAAGTGAACTCATCAGAAGGTTGATCACCGAAGATCCCGATGATCTCATGCCGCCACCTGAACTGGGCAGACCATTGAGTGAATCACAAATCGAACGATTGAAACTTTGGATCGCTCAGGGAGCCCCCTGGGGCAAGCATTGGTCTTTGAATCCAATTCATAGGCCCGAACCGCCCGCAAAAGGCAAGCACCCCATCGACGCATTCGTCGACCATGCTCTTGAGAAGAATGATTTGAAGGCGCAGCCACGAGCAAAGCGCAGCACCCTGATTCGACGCGTGGCTTTGGACCTGACCGGACTCCCCCCCACCCCTCAGGAAGTGAAAGAAATCCTTCAAGACACTTCCGACACTTGGTTTGAAAAGGCCATTGACCGGTATCTGTCATCACCTGCATACGGAGAGCGCATGGCGTGGAATTGGCTGGATGCGGCCAGGTATGCGGATTCCAACGGTTACCAGGGAGACCGGGAAAGAACGATGTGGCCCTGGCGTGATTGGGTCGTCGCGGCCTTCAATGACAATCTCCCCTATGACAAGTTCACCACCTGGCAATTGGCGGGTGACCTTTTGCCCAACGCAACTCATGAACAAAAACTGGCAACCGGCTTCTGCCGCAATCACATGATCAATGGGGAAGGCGGACGTATCCCCGAAGAAAACCGTGTGGAATATGTCATGGACATGACCGAAACCATGGGAACCGTCTGGCTGGGCGCCACACTGACCTGCGCCCGCTGTCATGATCACAAGTACGATCCGTATACCAGGAAGGAATACTATCAGTTCTTTGATTTTTTCAATCAAACCCCGGTCACCGGCGGTGGAGGCGATCCACAGACCGCCCCGGTGATCGCCACTCCTTCCGAAAGTCAAAGCAAAGCAATCGCTCAAGCCAGCGCAAAAGTCCGGAAAACCAGATCACATTTTGAAGATCTGAAAACCCGACACCTTCCTTCACTGGACGATTGGGCAGAAAAGAAACTCGTGGAGTTGAACGAAATCTTGAAAGAGGAAAACAATTCTGACAAACAAACTCAAAAGTCTATTCAAAGCCTGCAAAAAGCCCTGAACACTCCAAGCAAGGATCGTTCAAAAGAACAGAAGAATCAGATCACAAATGCGTTCATTGAATCGATACCCGCGTTAGCGAAAGCACGTGATGCGTTGAACCAGGCAAACAATCAGTTAGCCCAAATTAACCGATCGGTCCCCAAAGTCATGGTGATGGAGGAACGAAAGGAACGTCGTGAAACTCCCATGCTGGAACGTGGACTTTACAACCTCAAAAGTGATCCTGTTCTGGCAGCCGTCCCGGCTTCATTACCACCTTTAAAAGGTTCGAAATCACCTCCGAACCGACTGGACCTCGCCCAATGGCTTGTCCGGCGAGATCATCCGTTGACGGCGCGCGTCACGGTGAATCGATTCTGGCAGCAGTTCTTTGGATTGGGACTGGTGAAAACACCTGAAGATTTTGGCGTCCAGGCAGAATTCCCGAGGCATCTGGAGCTGTTGGATTGGTTGTCCGCGGAATTCATGGAGTCCGGTTGGGATGTGAAACATCTGGTTAAAACCATCATGACCAGCCAGACTTACCAGCGCAGTTCTGCCACATCCCCGGAACTGATTGAGGCGGACCCTGAGAACAGACTGTTCGCACGTGCTCCGAGATTTCGACTTCCCTCCTGGATGATACGTGATCAGGCACTGGCAGCAGCAGGGCTACTGGATCCTTCATTGGGCGGTCCGCCTGTCAATGGTTATCAACCTGACGGTGTGTGGGAAGATGCCACCTTTGGTAATAAAAAATACTCTCAGGATCATGGCAAAAAGTTGTTTCGCCGCAGCCTGTACACCTTCTGGAGACGCATCATCGCCCCGACTCTGTTTTTTGACACCGCCTCCCGGCAAACCTGCAGTGTGGACGCCAAACGCACCAACAGCCCTCTCCACGCCCTGACCACTTTGAATGACACGACCTTTGTCGAAGCGGCGCGGGGACTGGCTTCGAGGGCAATGAAACTGGCCGGACAGGATCAGAGCAAAGATATCATCGACCAAATTTATCTTTTGACTTTGACGCGCCCACCGATGGCAGAGGAAAAAGACATTTGGAGCCAAAGTGCCCGGAGAGCACGCAACCATTTTTCGAAGGACAAGGAAGCACTCACAAAATGGCTGAGTCACGGTGAATCAGGCGTTTCGTCAGACCTGGATCCTGTCGAACTTGCCGCCTGGACCACGGTAAGTTTGGGCATTTTAAACATGGATGAAACTTTGAATCGCGAGTGAAGGCTGAAGCATGAATACAACTCTTCCGCATCAACATTTTCTGGAATCAGGATTACGCATCAACCGTCGACATTTCTTTGGACGCAATGCCACAGGAATCGGAACCGCTGCTCTGGCATCGTTGCTCAATCGAGAGGGTTTGTTGGGAACCGATGTTCCAAGCACTTCGAAACCGGGAATGCCCGGTCTGCCCAATCTCCCGCACCATGCCGCCAAGGCCAAGCGAATCATTTACCTCTTTCAGAATGGGGCTCCGACTCATGTGGATCTGTTTGATTACAAACCCGCCATCAAACCCATCCATGGAACACCCGTCCCTGAATCCTTTCTGAATGGAAAAAGGTTCAGCACAATGACCGGCGATCCGAGCGGAAAATTGATGCTCTCCCCTGTGGAACCTTTCAAACGTCGAGGTCAAAGTGGTGCATGGGTCAGTGAACTCCTTCCTCATACCGCGAAGATTGCCGATGAATTATGTTTTGTTAAAAGCATGCATACAGACGCGGTGAATCATGCTCCTGCCATTTCCTTCTTCCTCAGCGGAGCAGAGATCCCCGGCCGCCCCACACTCGGAGCCTGGATGACTTACGGCCTGGGTGTGGAAAGCGACAATTTACCCGGCTTTGTCGTCATGACCTCGGTCAGCAAAGGAACCACCTGCGGACAGATTTTTTACGATTTTTACTGGGGATCCGGGTTCCTGCCTTCCCGTTATCAAGGAGTCAAATTTCGTGGCGGGGGCAGCCCCGTGCTTTATGTCGAAGATCCGGCTGGCATGAATGCCAAATTAAAACGCGGGCTATTGGATGACATCGGCAAAGTAAATCGCCTCAAATACGAGCAGGTTCAAGATCCGGAAATTGAAACACGCATTGCTCAATACGAAATGGCCTACCGCATGCAGACAGGGGTCCCCGAATTGACCGACCTCAGCCAGGAACCGGATCACGTATTGGATCTCTATGGCCCCCAGGTTAAGGAGCAAGGAACTTTCGCCTACAATTGCCTGATGGCACGACGCCTGATTGAACGGGGAACACGGTATGTTCAAGTCATGCACGCAGGATGGGATCAACACAACAGCATCACCACCGAACTCTACACACAGTGTAAAGACACCGACCAACCCAGTGCCGGACTGATCATGGATCTCAAACAACGAGGACTGCTGGACGACACACTGGTGGTCTGGGGAGGAGAATTCGGTAGAACCCCATTCATTCAGGGAGACATCAACAATCGCCCTAAATGGGGCCGCGATCATCACCCGTACGCATTCACCTTATGGATGGCTGGCGGTGGCATCAAACCAGGCATCTCTTACGGAGCCTCCGATGAACTGGCGATGAACGCCGTCGAAAACCCTGTTCACGTCCACGACCTGCAAGCCACCCTGATGCATCAACTAGGAATCGACCACGAACGACTGACCTACAGATTCCAAGGCCGCTACTACCGACTCACCGACGTCCACGGCCACATCGTCCAAGACATACTTGCCTGACCCGCAGATTCAACCGAGTCGAGGGTCCGATGGGCCTCCCGGCCTCGACAAATTTGTCGCCCCATAATCTAAGAAATACGCTCACCCGCAATCGGCCCCTTCACCCGCTCCAACCACTCTTCATCAATGCCTTACACGAATTTCAAACCTCAAATATCGCAAAGTCAGAATAAAAGTCGAAATAGATTCTGATTTTTACTGAACCCATACCTTCCATTGCGTTGATAAGGGGACGTTCGGGAAACACGCCGGATATGGGTAGTCGGAATGCAACTGCCACCATTCCTACTGTGAGGGTGCTCGAGGCATTTTTGGACTGCCATGTCCTAGTCCTAGTCTTTGGGCGAAGGCGGATGGATGGTTATCGGTTCGGAGGATGTGGGCTTGGAATTAAACCGTTATCTCAATCGGCGTGGGAATTCCAAGTTTCACCGCTACGGGAGTGTAAATATCAACCTCCTGCTCAGGCAGAGAAAATGACACTATCAACGAGTAACGAGCCAGCCGATTGAATCTGCCAAGATGGGCGCGTTCTCGCCACCAACCGACTGCTGGATGAACTGCGATCAAATGTGAATTCGCCAGCTCGACAGCTTTGCCAGACCAGATGTCTGAGTGAATGGAGCCGACATTTCTGGTTTCACCTAAACTCCAATGATCCGAAGCACCTTCTGTTCCTGGATGCTCATCGTCCTCACGTGCTCTTCGATTTACCCTCTGAACAAATTCCTCTTCGTCCTCTCCTGGGCCATTCAGCTCAAAACGCAGCGCGTGTGAAGCATACCGATACCGATCCTTCCACCCAACTTCACCTGGACTTGGTTCTATGAAATAGGAGAGTGTAACCCGCATTTGAACCGGAGCCTCACCGAGATCCTGAAGCACATCAACTGGCCATGGCAATCTATAGATATGCATGTCCTTAGAAACGTAGCGACTCTGTTTCTTATGTTTGTCAAAAGGTTGAAGTTCGGCCTGTGAGATCAGCGACAACGAATTAGCGGCACAGGAAATAGCGCGCTGAAGGTCTGGAACTCCATAGCCGCAAATTTTCGCCAATCGGTAGTAGTCCCCCTTCGAATTACTCCGAAGATACTTTCTCCTTTGAGTGTCAGTCCACTCTGCCGAATGAACAATCAACCCGCGAATTGTTTCTGGCCAGGCGTCTGGATACTCTGCTTGAAGGCGCGCGGCCATCCAGGCAGCTTGGGCAGAAGCGGCACTGGTAGCGTCGAAAGAAGAAAACTCTGCTATTTGTGGATCGCGATAGGTCGAAAGGAGTTTCAGGTCGTCGGTATCGAAAACCGAATCATTTGGCCCGGAAGCAACATTGCCGCCCTCAAAACTAACTTCTGGCTTAATCGGCCATTTCCGATTCGGCCACGTTGAAGATGTCGAGGAAAACGGTGACAGGTCTCCAGCTTCAGCAATAGCTCTGTAAGATGTAAGAGTCGTATCAGAAATTTGGGTCTTCTCGGTAAAGGCTCCCACAGTTAAAGCATTCCAAGCCTGTGCTGGATCCTGAATTTCACATGTTATGTTGGAATCGGGAAAACGCTTCCAATCTTCTGGATTCTTAACGTTTCCACCGCTGATAATAATCAGACGTCGGCGGTCATCGGAATACCCGGAGGCCAATTCGTCAATTTTACCTGACCATGAAGAAGGACGCCCGTGATTGAGTTCATCATTACTGGTGACTGCCATGCATATCACGCGCTTACGTTGAGGTGCTTGAATTTCCGCTCTACTGATTCCTCGGGCAGTGAAGTGCCCCCAAAGTCGACGTGGATTCTTCTCTGGTGGTGGTGGAAGAATCTTTGCCGACTCCAAACCGTGCCTAACAACAATAGGAGCCCCACTTTCGAGGCAATGAAGCAAATCTCCGTATGCTGCTGTCCCGGCCATTAGCGTCCCATGACCGTCGTCATCTCCCGTGCCCCAAGCAGGGTCAGCTGCATGACAGTCTTCATCAGGCAAGACTGGTTCCAAGAGTCTGTGACCATTGTTTACACCATGGTCTAGCACCAAAACACAGACTTCGTGCTGGCGATGAATCGAAGTTCGAGCCAAAAGCTCATTCACCCATTCGGTCTGTTCCGCCTTGTCTTGCTTAACAAAGAAGGTAGCAACCTCTCGAGCGTGGCGAAATTCAGCGATTGAATCTGAGTGTTCGATGAGAGATTCCAATTGCTGACGATTCGCCAAAATGAGCCGCACGGTGCGCTCTGGAAAAGAGAGAATACCTTCACCCAGTTCAATTCCTTGATCTGCGCATACTTGGTCGAATGCCTGAATGACACCGAGATCTTCACTGCTTAACCAGGCCTCCACCCATTTAGGATCGTCTCCAGGAAGGCGATCAGGAGCATCCTGCCAAAATGATGACTCTAGGATGGCAGCACGGACATCCCCAATACTTTCGATCAGGGGCGCATTTTTCGGTGTAGAGGTTCCGTCCTTCTTCAGCGGATTGTCTTCCGTTGCATAGGCGATTGCTTTCTGCAGAAAGTGCGCGCTTTTATCCAATGGAATAAACACCGTAGCGCGAGTCACCTCCTCTCCGTCTTGACCGTCAGTGTGAACGTTTAGTAACTTTATTCCAGCCTGGCGCGATTCCAAACTCTTCAGAGTGAGATCAAATCCCGGTTCGCTTGCAAATTCAAGATAGACACCCTGTTTTGAGGAATGGGCGACCGCACGTCGGTCATCAGCTTGCTGCCAAGCTGTTTCCAATGCACTCCTTACATGTGCAGCATGGGTCGGCCTATCTTGAGCCCGGAGCCGCGGCCCGTCACCACCTCGTCGGGGATTGCTGTAGTCATCTCGAACATGAGATGGCCCAGGTAGGAAAAGATGAGAATACCGTTCGCCCGCCATGGATTATTTGCGTTCATGCGTTTGGTTTCGTTCGCGAAGCGTCCTCACTAAAGATTGGGTTTCAACTTTTACTTTATCTTCAAGAATCGCCTCCTTGATCGCATCTCTGCATGCATGATCGATCTCTGCATGACTTAGCCCGATACTTTCTTTCAAAGCCGCTTTCCATCCAAGACGCCCCTTGAAGCAGCCTAGAACATTTTCGATCAAACGACGGCGCGATGGTTCATCCGGCAACCCATAGTGCAGCACATCGTCAAATCGGCGAAAAAGCGCCCGATCTAATAGTGCGGGGTTGTTCGTCGCTCCAATAATGAGACTTTCGGAAACGTCCTGTTCAATGAACTGTAACAGCGCGTTAAGAACTCGCCGCATCTCGCCGACGTCATTTTCGAGAGAGCGTTCTCCCCCAATGGCATCAAACTCATCGAACAGATATACACCGCGTTGTTCTCGAATAAGATCAAATATTTGGCGAAGTTTCGCACTTGTTTCGCCCATGAATTTTGTGACCAGCTTATCAACCTGGATCGTGTGCAATTGAAGACGAAGTTCGTGTGCGAGAACTCTGGCAGTGAGGGTTTTCCCTGTCCCTGGAGGTCCGGAGAGGAGGATCTTTCTTCGATTTGAGAGTCCGTGTCTCTTTAGCTTCTCTTGTTGTCGATGCTCATGAATAATTCGTTGGACCCGATCCCGAAAGGCGTCGGGAATCACCAACGCAGAAAGCGGAACGTCAGGCGACTCTGACAACACCATTCCCGCCAGATCTTGGGGGAATTTCAGCAGCATGTTGCTTCCTCGAGTCTTACGACTCTTGTCTACGATCTCGCGGATATCATGCGCAAGTCCAATGTGTCCTTGCTGGGCCTCATGAGCTGCTACTTGCAGTGCAAGCGTATAAAAACGCTCATCATCTTCTTTGAGGTGCGAACGGATCAACGATTTGATTTGTTCTGCTGTAGCCATTTATTTGATGGTCTTAATGTAACTTAGAAGCACATTGCCGTCGACCTAAATTACCATCAGCTTCTGGAGACGGTAAGTTCGGCGACGAGGGCTTCGAGGAGATTCTTGGCGGTAGCGCGGGATTCGGTGAGTTGGGTTTGCAACTCGTCCACCAAGGCCATCAGTTGATCCACTTTGGCCACAATCCGGCGTTGCTCGGATACAGGTGGAATTGGAATTATCAGCTCTGCAAAGTCCGTGATGGATAAGTGAGGCATAGCAGCGCCCTCCGCTTTGGACCAAATCATTTCCTGAGTAAAAGGTGATCGAATCAGCATTAACAGGAACGCTCCGTGCAAAAGGCACGATCGTCGCCACAATACAGCAACTGTTTGACTAATACAGAAGGAGTCACTGAAGTCGACCATAGCGGCCCGGCCGATAGTTGCTCCATCCTTTACAATCAAGATATCCCCCTTCTTCGGCCGATCTTTTGGACGTAGTGCAGCGAACTCGTTTTCCTCCGCATAGTGAGTATTTTCAAGATCAAGGAACCCGTTTCGAACATTCTTAGCGGTTATGATCGGCGGGCCGGAATCTACATGCGCCATTGGTTTCGTAAAACCATATGTAATCCAATCGCAGATATTCCCCCATCTTTCCCATAGCCAACCGTCAGGCAATTCAAACGGCGCTTGCTTAGCGGAAACTGCCGGTTGCTTTTTTGGTTCACGTATTTCTCCAGATGCGATGAGTTCTTCCCTTCGGGATCTCATCTCAGCAAGAACTCGTTCGATTCTTTCGTCATTGGGATCTTGCGGAACGAGTTTTCCTTGGACGGCGAGGGAGAGGATGGATTTTTGTAAGTCGGCAGGTGGGATGTGGTAGGAGGAATGGAAGAGGAAGTTGAGGTTGGCCGGGGTGGGCGCGTCGGCAAAGCGGGCCAGCGAGGCGCGGGCGAGTGCGGCCTGCTGCGTGTCGCGTTCCTGCTGCTGCGCCTCCAGCCGATCACACAAGGCCATCAACTCATCCACCTTCGCCACGATCCGGCTTTGTTCTGCAGCAGGAGGAAGAGGGATCATGACCTGCTCCAAGATTCCTAGGTTAATGTTCTTCTGTGCTGTAGATGGCGCATATTTTTCCAAATGATCTTTGGCTGTCCTCAGGAAATACTCGAAGTATTGGACCGAGGGTAAATCATCATGAGGAATGAAGCCGACAACACTATCGGGGAAACATGCGTCGAATCCAAGGATACCAGAGTCAGCGATATTCGCTGCTATCGTTATACACATGGTTCCTTTAGGCCATAAACGACTCTGAGCAAGGCCAGTATCGTTGTAGAGAGCGGTGTATGTTTGAACCTCTCCATTAGCCCGTGCGACGTCACCAGTCTGGACCAGTTTGTAGGTTCCAGCGTGATAGAGAGACGGATCATTTCGAGGACGGTGTTTGGACTTTCCTCTGCCGAATTCTCCAAGGGCGGGAAAAGTCGCCCAAGTCCAACCCTTGGGGAGATCAAAAGGGTGTAGCGATTCTTCCAATGTTGTTTTAGGCCGATTTTTTCGCAGTTTTTCTTGCTGTGAGGCTGTGCGTTTCAGCAATTGATCCGCTGGCTCATCCTCCGGATTCTGTGGCACGAGTTTGCCTTGAACAGCTAAGTTCAGCACCAAGTTACGCATCTTGGCAACTGCATCTGGCGCGTCGGCGAACTGGTTGAACTTCTCAAAAAACGTTTCTACGTTCATTTCAACGATCCGGTGGTGGTGGTGAGGGCTAGGTGAAGTTCATGTTTCAGCTTGCCGCGGGTTTCGGCGATTTGTTCGAGAAGCTTTTCGTATTCCGGCAGGAGTTGCTCGACGCTGCGGTTGTCGCCTTCGGCCTGATGTGGGTTCTTGATATCGAGGTTGTAGTTTTTCTTCTGGATATCCTCGATACTGACGCACCAGGCCTGCTCAGTTTCTTTGCGTTTGGAGTAGCGACCGTTTTTGTCGGGCTTGCCCCACCATTTTTTCTCGGGTTTGAACTCTTCAATTCGGATGGGTTTGCCCTTGTTGTAGCTCTTGGCCCCCTCGGGATAAGGATGCTCGTAATACCAGACTTCGGTAGTGGGTTGGCCTTTGGTGAAGAACAGCAGGTTCGTCTTGATGCCGGTGTAGGGATTGAAGACGCCGTTGGGCAGGCGGACAATCGTGTGGAGATTGCATTCGCTGAGGAGCTTTTCCTTGATGCGGGTTTTGACGCCTTCGCCGAAAAGGGTGCCATCGGGCAGGACGAGTCCGGCGCGGCCGCCGGGTTTAAGCACGCGCATGATGAGGACGAGAAAAAGGTCAGCGGTTTCGCGGGTGCGAAACTCACTAGGGAAATTAGCCTCGATGCCGTCTTCCTCCATGCCGCCGAAGGGTGGATTCGTGACGATGCAATCGACGTATTCCTTGGGCTTCCAGTCGGTGAGGGGCCTTGAAAGCGTGTTGTCGTGGCGAACATTGGAGGGGACGTCAATGCCGTGCAGCATGAGGTTGGTCATGCAGAGAACATGCGGGAGGTGCTTTTTCTCAATGCCGGAGAAGCAGCTCTGAAGGGTGGACATGTCTTTGTCGGTCTTAGCCTGGTCGCGCAGGTGGTCGATGGCACAAGTGAGAAATCCTCCCGTGCCGCAGGCGGGGTCAAAGACGGTTTCGCCAAGACGGGGGTTGACTTGCTCGACAATGAACTGGGTGACGGCCCGGGGAGTGTAAAATTCGCCTGCATTACCTGCTGACTGAAGGTCCTTGAGAATTTTCTCGTAGATGTCTCCGAACAGGTGACGGTCGTCGGAGGCGTTGAAATCGATGCCGTTGATTTTGTTGACGACCTGTCGCATGAGGGTGCCGTTCTTCATGTAGTTGTTGGCATCCTCGAACGTCATTCGGATGAGTCCAGAAATATGATCCTGCCCTGCGCTCATGTTCTTGAGCGCAGGAAGCAGTGTGAGGTTGATGAAGTCGAGCAGTGCGTCACCGGTGATGCCCTCCTCATCGGCGGCCCAGTTACGCCAGCGGAGGTGATCCTTGAGCGGAGACTTGTAGTCATCATCGAAGAGTTCAAGCTGGGTCTCGCGGTCGTCGAAAATTTTGAGGAAAAAGAGCCAAGCCATCTGTTCAATGCGCTGCGCGTCGCCGTAAGTGCCGGCGTCCTTGCGCATGATGTCCTGGATCGATTTTACGAGGTTGGAAATGTTAGGCATGTGTTAATAATTCTATGCAGCGGTCGTGTAAATGGCGTTTTCAAGGTCTCGAATTGCGGCGCGGTAGGCAGTTTTCCCGCCGAAGAATTGCACGATCTCAATGGGAGTGCCAAAACCGCGGAGAGGATCGACTTTGAGGATCTCCATGGACTCGACGGTCTGGATGCCGCTGTCGGCGTATTTCGCAAGGAGCGCCTCGAGAACGGCGCGCGCCTGCTCGCGGTATTTGCCGAACACGTTGCGCTTCTTCACATCGTCGGCACGTTCTTTGCGAGTGAGCGGTGGTTGGTCGTAGGCAATGTGGCAAATAAGGTCAAAGGCGTCGTAATCGTGCCCTAATTGGTCCGCCAGCTCGTCAAGGAAAAGCCCTTGAGCGGCCAGTTCCTCGATCAGAACTTTTTTCTGTTCGGCGGCGTTCCATCGGGTCAGAAAGTCGTCGAGGGTAGCGAAAGATTTGCGCAGGGTCTTGCGGGTGTAGTCCGTGAGCGATTCGGTGATGAGTCGGCCATCGGCGTCGAGATATTGAACCCGCTCAATGGCGACTTTGACCTCCACATCATCGACGTAATAACGCTTCGGGGCACTATGTCCTTCCCCACCGGGGCCGTAGGGTGGTGGTGGCGGCTCTCCGAGGATCCCCTCCAGTGAGTCTTCCCCTCCACCAGGTTCGGCGGGCTCATCTGGCGGAACAACCGTTTCGCCTTCCTCCGGTTCGTAGATCTGAACGGGTTCGCCATCGAAATCGGGATCGGCGAAGAGCGCGGTGGCCCGCTTGAAGTCCATGATGGTGAAGAAGAGCTTGTCGTAATCTTCGTTGATCCGTGTGCCGCGACCGATGATCTGTTTGAACTCAGTCATGCTGTTGATGCGTTTGTCGAGAACGATGAGGTGGCATGTCTGTGCATCCACACCAGTGGACATAAGTTGGGATGTGGTGGCGATGACCGGATAGGTGGACTCGGGGTCGATGAAATTGTCGAGCTGAGCCTTGCCTTCGTTGTTGTCACCGGTGATGCGCATGACGTATTTGCTGTTCTCGCCGGCGAGGTCAGGGTTGGCGTTGACGAGTGCCTGCCGCATGCGTTCCGCGTGGTCAATGTTCTCACAGAAAACAATGGTCTTTGCGTAACGGTTTGTGGCCTTGAGGAACTCGGTGATCTTTGCCGAAACCAGTTCGGTGCGCTGTTCAAGAACCAGGTTGCGATCCATGTCCCGCTCATTGTATTCGCGGTCCTCGATTTCGAAGCCATATTTATCGAGCTTGCCCGCTTCCGGTCGCCACCCATCGAGATCCTTGTCGAGGCCGATCCGAACAACCTTGTAGGGCGCGAGGAAGCCGTCGTTGATACCCTGACGAAGCGAGTAGGTATAGATGGGTTCACCAAAGTATTCGATGTTGGAGACATCTTTTGTCTCTTTTGGTGTGGCGGTGAGACCAATTTGCGTAGCTGAGGTGAAATACTCCAGAACCTGACGCCAGGCCGCATCATCGGCGGCGCTGCCACGATGGCACTCGTCAACAATGATCAGGTCAAAGAAATCGGGCGAGAATTGCTTGTAGATGTTGCTGACTTCCTCCGTGCCGGTAACGGCCTGGTAGAGGCAGAGGTAGATTTCATAGGACTTGTCCACCGTTCGGTTGGTAATCTTGGTCATCGCCTGACCGAACGGTTTGAAGTCGTTGGTTTTGGTCTGGTCAGCAAGTATGTTTCGATCAACGAGAAAGAGAATGCGTTTCTTCGCGCCAGATTTCCACAATCGCCAGATGATCTGAAAGGCAGTGTAAGTCTTGCCCGTGCCCGTCGCCATGACAAGGAGAAGGCGATCCTTCCCACGAGCAATGGCATCGACCGTTCGATTGATGGCGTTTATCTGGTAGTAACGTGGTTTCTTACCGCTACCATCGTCATAATAGTCGAAAGTGGCGATCGCTTGCTGCTGAGGACTATACCCCTTGGAGACGCTATACCGGTGCCATAATTCTTCGGGACTTGGGAACTGGTCGAGAGGGATCTCCCGTTCGACGGGATTCGCGCCAGGAGTGCGGTCGTGTTCGAGAAAACCGTCTCCATTGGAACTATAGGCGAAAGGAAGATCAAGAGTCTCGGCATAATCGAGTGCTTGTTGCATCCCGGCTCCGATGGCGTGATTGTTGTCCTTCGCCTCGATGACGGCGATGGGAATGTTCGGTTTGTAGAAAAGAATGTAATCAGCCTTCTTTGCCTCGCCTCGATGCACGGTCTTCCCTCGCAGGATGACTCGCTGGTAAAGGGATGCTCTTCCAGGAGTTGAGTCATGACGTCCCAGGAGCCCTTCTTCTCTCTGTCGAGAGCAGGCGTAATGAACTTGGTGCGGATGTCCGCTTCAGTGAGTGTTTTTTTGTTCATGCTACGTTCCTGAGATTCGGCTGATTGATCACCATACGAAATTCGCGCTTTGTTTCATCCCGGACTTTAATGATTTCCCTTTTTGCGCTTAATGTCCTTTTCCAAATCTTCGATGGCCTTCAGATCCTCCAAGTCGGCCTCGATGGCCTCCTGCCGCCTGCGGTTTGCATCGAAGTCCTCATAACGTTCGCGGGCGATTTGCTTCATTTGCTCGGTGCTGACCGAGCCGGGGCCTTCGAGGACGATTTGTTCGTTGAATTCCAGCATACGATCCACGTTTACGCGCCAGTAGTCGAGGGTGAGGTCCTTTCGCTGCTGCACGCGTAGCTCGGCCTGTTCGAGGAAAATGACGACGAGACGGTTCAGGGTGTCGATTTCGGGTCCGGCGAGGTAGTTTTTTGCCACAATAACATCGTGTTTACGCACGCGGGAGCCACTCCATGCGGTGAGGGCCATGTTGGGAGCGTGCGGGTCCGCACGGCCAACGATCAGCTCAGCTGCGGTGTGGCCGGTAACGGCAAATAGAAGTTTGTTCTGTACTTCTGCAAAGAAGAGCTGAGTCTCTTTTTCACGCGCCTGGTAGTCGCTGCTGAGGGCGAAAAGATCACGGACTTTCTGGTAAAAGCGTTTTTCCGAGGCCCGGATGTCTCTGATACGAGCCAGGAGTTCGTCGAAATAATCCCAACCACCGGGATTCTTGAGGCGCTCGTCGTCCATGACGAAGCCTTTGACAAGGTATTCACGCAGGTGGGTGGTAGCCCACTGGCGGAACTGGGTTCCACGAGATGAACGG
Organism: uncultured Verrucomicrobiota bacterium; assembly: GCA_964342825.1. Taxonomy (GTDB): domain Bacteria; phylum Verrucomicrobiota; class Verrucomicrobiia; order Limisphaerales; family AAA164-E04; genus AAA164-E04. The sequence continues at coordinate 81,723 of CAYFHO010000011.1, read as the reverse complement.
ACTCGGTAACCGATCGCGAGAATAAGATCCAAATTGTAGAGCTTTGTCTTATAGCGCTTTTTGTCAGTGGCAGTTGTCAAGGATTCCTTGACAACTGATTTTTCCAGCAGCTCGCCTTCAACGAAAATGTTCTTGGCGTGGAGGGAAACGTTTTGCTTGGTAGTCTGAAAAAGCTCCGCGATCTCAAGCTGAGTGAGCCATACGGTCTGCCCCTCCACCCGCAGGTCGATACGGGTCTTTCCGTCTTCAGAGGTATAGAGAATAAGATCACTCATACGCCATGCTGTGTAAGAATTGTCCGCACGCTCCTGCCGATTGCTGTTGGTTCTTTTGCATGAATGTATTCCTGACTGTGTGACCCCAAGAAAGCGGATTTACTCCTGACTGACCTTATGTTTTCTTCAATAATCGGCTCACAATTGATGAAGCCACAAGCAAGGGCGTTTGGAAAAAATGAAAGGGAGGATAGAACACTCGAATTTCGGAGCGGCGATGACTTGATGCATGGAACAGTCAGCATCCCTCATCCAGGATTCCAATAATTTCTCTTTTGCGAGCTGATGACTCAAGCGATCCCCCTAAATTTGAGTTTCAATCTACCCATGAGTTAACTATTTCTTGTTTAGCAGGATGCTAGCGTGACGCAATGTTTTTGAAAAGAAGGAAAACCGGACGATCCATTAACCATCCCCACATCATCGCCATGCGGGAACTACGACGTTAAACAGATGAACACACATAATTATGGCAACAAATACCATCGGCGAAATCTCGTAGATCCCGCAAAGTGGTGATGCGGTTTAAATCCCTTTCCTGTCAGCAGCCAGCCTACCCCTTCCAATATTCGGCCGAAGGTAGTAAGGTGACACCATGACAAACGAAGGACAAAAAGTTGGTGAACGGATTCCGGATCTTCCGTTGGAAGACTTGGTCAACCTGCATTCACAACTGACCATGGCCATTTATGAGCGCGAGGACACTGAAGGTCTGGAACCTGGATTTTGGTCAGAGATCCAAAAACGGATTAAGCAAATAGACTCCGACACAATTCAAGGGGTCAATGCCTTCTCAGCTTTGGCCAAGATTTAAACAAACAAGGATAAGATAAAAAATATTAACCGCAGATTCAGCCGATTTACGCAGGTTGTTTTAAGAATTTCTCCTCATTATCTGCGTTCATCTTTTAAAACCTCTGACCACATCTGATCAACCACAAGCAAAAAAACGAAAAGCACCGGTAATCCCTTACCGGTGCTTTTCTAACCCAAACAACTAAACCAACGCATCTGAACAATGCGTCATCGTTTTCACTAAACCAAACGATGTAACCTAATGAGCAACTATGAACTCCAGGAGAACATGAACAACTACAGATAATAAGACCCGGCAAAGGGTGAATTTGTTCAAAGTATTTTCAAATTTCCTTGCAGAGATCACTCATTTACCTAACATACAATAAGTTACGGAATGAATAAAAATGCCCCCAACCTTTTAAAACTCCTCCAATCGGAACCTTTTCGCTTCTTTTTTCCGTTGGCATTGATTTATGGGAGCATTGGAGTGATGAAATGGCCCATGATGTTCTGGATAGAGAATTCAAGTTATCCCGGTCAAAATCATGCTTTTTTAATGACCGAGGGGTTTTTGGGCGGTTTTATTGTCGGGTTCGCGCTCACCGCCATTCCACGATTGATGGACTCCAGAAGCAACCGAATCGGAATTCTGGTTTTGATGGCAATCACATACATAGCCATGAATGTCACCCTCAGTCATGGCCCGGTGCGCACTGGAAACCAGTTGTTTCTGCTATTGATGCTGCTCTTGTCTGCGCAGCTTTACCTGCATTTTCGTGATCGCAAATGCCTCCCTCCCCCTGGCTTTATACTGGTCCTTCCAGCCATCCTCTGTGCGATCTCAGGAGCTATTTTATCCCTGATGGAATGGGAGCCAGATTCCTCAGCTTTTTTGATTCAGATCCGTCCTTTGTTGCTGTATCAAGCCTGGCCATTGCTGCCATTTCTCGGTGTTTGCCCATTCTTCCTGCCCAAATTCATCCAGGAACCAGGATTTCACGATCTTCCCGACTGCCTGCATCCCACGCCTGAATGGATGCAAAGAGCAAAAAGAGCCTGCATCCTGGCACTAGGCATTCTGGGCAGCATGGTTGCGGAGGCATTTGATTTCAACCGCTGCGGATTATTGCTCAGGGGTTTGTTGATCAGCTGGTATTTGTCGAAAGAATTACCCCCCTCACTCCTGTTTTTTCGAGGCAACATCCTCGTTAAATGCATCAGCCTTTGCCTTTGGGCCTTGCCATCGGCTTACTTCCTTGGAGCTCTTCTGCCTGAATACAGAATCGCCTGGGTGCATTGGTCCTTGGTGGGAGGTTTGAGCGCGCTGACTTTGACCGTGGCGACTCGAGTGATCCTGGGGCACAGCGGGAATATTGGGTTACTTCAGAAAAAAACGGTGTGGTTTGCGGTGATGATCGCCCTTATCTGGGTGGGCATGGTTTCACGGGTTAGCGGAGACATCTGGCCCAAAATCATGAAATCACATTACATCTATGCCGCCATATGCTGGATAGCCGCAATCCTGATCTGGGTTATTAAAATTCTGCCTAAAGTGATGGTCGTGGAGGAGGATGAAACCAAATAACAATTTCAGAATTCACACGGCGGCGCCGAAAACCACGAAACCTACCGCCTTTGCGATGCACCAAATACTTAAGATCACGATCATCAGTGTCAGTTCCTATTTGGCTGGATTCGCCATGGGTTCATTTCCCTTTAATGGGCCAATGTTCTGATTCGGTTCTTTCGTGGTTCAAAAACCTTTCAAATTTGGCGACGACCTTGGGATATTTTGAGGCGATATCGTATTGTTCCCCTGCATCCCCGGTTAAATGAAAAAGCTCAACCGGTTTATTCAGGCCCAGCCGCACTGCCTTCCAATTACCCCAACGTGCCGCTTGTTTGAAACCACGCTCATGGAACTCCCAATACATCATTCGATCTGAAAGGTCCTGTTGCTGCCCCAGCAAGGTAGGTTTGATACTGACACCATCAAGGCCACCTGGAATTTCGGCTCCAGCCAGGTCAGCGGCTGTAGGTAGGAAGTCTGCAAAATACCAGGCTGTGTCATTCACCACACCGGATTGAATCCGACCAGGCCAACGGACAATCATCGGCACTCGTATCCCTCCTTCATACATCGCCCGTTTGATGCCACGCAAGGGACCGTTCGAGTCGTTAAAATCAGGGTCATTTCCGCCTTCTTTATGGGGTCCATTGTCGGAGGTGAAAAAAACGATGGTATCCTGATCAATACCCAGTTCTTTCAGAGCCAAGAAAAGTCGTCCCATATCCCGATCCATGCGACTGATCATGGCACCATGCCCTTTCTGTGGTTCCGGCCAATCCAGATCCGAATAATCCCCCAAGTCCGGCACCTCCATCCCCTCGCTCCTGGCTTCGTTGTTTGCATGTGGAATGGTCAGCGCCAGGTAGAGAAAGAAAGGTTTCCCTGCATGTTCATGAATATAGCCGAGTGCTTCATCCATGATCAGATCGTGGGAGTAATCCAGTTTATTATCCGACACCCCTCCCCCTACGGCATCTTCGCTCGGAACCGTGTTCCTGAGCGCCACTTTTTGTTCATTTCTCCATAAATATGTAGGATAATAATTATGAGCATGGCGTTGATTCAAATATCCGTAAAAGTAATCAAAACCCTGTTTACGCGGAATCCCCGTGGTTTCCGGTTCTCCCAAGCCCCATTTCCCAATCAATGCCGTTTGGTAGCCATCGGCCTTCAGAACTTCGGCCACGGTCAAATCCCCGGGTTCCAGCGGAATCCTGGCATTGCCTCGCACTCGTGTGTGCCCTGTGTGCAGTCCGGTCATGAGCACGGATCTTGAAGGAGCACAAACCGTGGAGCCGGCGTAAACCTGAGTGAAACGCATGCCCTCCGAAGCCATTTTATCGAGGTTAGGTGAGTGAATTCGTTTTTGTCCATAGCACCCCAGATCCCCCCAACCCAGGTCATCGGCCATCACGTAGATGATGTTGGGCCGATCACTCACGGTGGCCCCATGTGTGTTGGCGACACCAGCACCCAAAGACATCACGAATCCCAGGAAAAAAACGCCTAAAAATCGAGTGAGAAATTGCATGGGAGAACTTTACTCGATCGCCATTTGAGAAACAACCATACTCTCTGATTCGTGATGTTTCCTGATCAGGCAAATCAGGAAGGCGCGTTCAGGCTGAGCAGCAGCTCTGCCCTACCATGGCCTGACCGCTAAAGACCGTGCTTCTGGTCATCTTTGTATTGTCACCACTTGCCAAGAGGTCTGAGTACTTTTTGATCTACCTTAAAGGGAGGGAGCGTGCAGGCCGAGCGGCAGCTCAGCCCTACCAGAACAGTGGATTTAAACTCGACTTGCTTGTTAAATGACGGTGAGATGGCTTCGTGTCGAGCTTGCAGCATGCATCTTCCTCAAGTCTGGAATTTGTTGACGAAACCGGTGAATCACTGAGGCTGGTTTTCAAGGGTGAACTGCGAACGGAATCCATTGCCGAATCATGGGCCCATGCACGAAAGAGATTATTGGCATCGGATGACAACAAAATTATCCTCGACGCACAAGGAGTGACCTACTGTGACGGAACAGGCATTGCCATGATTGCGGATCTTCTGTTGGAATCCAAACGTCGTCCGCAAATTCAAGTGACACTGGAAGGACTCCACAAAGATTTTCAAAATCTGCTGGATCAATTCGACCTGGATCACTTCAAACCCGAACCGGACACCAAGCCAAAGCCCATACCACTTGCGGAAGAAATTGGTCGCACGACGGATGGAATCCTTCAGGACCTCAAGCAACTTTTGAGTTTCGTAGGCGAATCGACCTATGCCCTTGTCGTGGCATTGAAACATCCATCATCCATCCGTTGGAAGGACATGGTGATCACTCTGGAGAGAGCTGGTGTGAATGCATTGCCCATCGTCTGCCTGATTTGTTTTCTCATCGGCCTGATCATGGCTTTCCAATCGGCGATCCCATTGAAACAATTTGCAGCGGAACTTTTCATCGCCGACTTGGTCAGTGTGGCGATGCTTCGAGAACTAGGCCCATTGATGACTGCCATTTTACTGGCGGGACGATCGGGGTCCGCTTTTGCGGCGGAGATCGGAACGATGAAGGGTAATGAAGAGGGGAACGCCCTGAAAACAATGGGGCTGGATCCGGTTCGTTTTCTGGCTATCCCAAGGATCCTGGCCTCAGTAATCGTGACCCCACTGCTTGCCTTGTTTGCCAATTTCATGGGCCTGGTAGGAGGCTGGGTTGTTTACATCAGCCTGGGGTTTCCAACCATTGTTTACATCAATCAGATTCGAGCTGCCGTCACCTTGACCGATCTCTGGGGAGGATTGTTCAAAGCATGTGTATTCGGTTTACTGGTGGCGGGAATAGGCTGTCTGCGCGGACTACAAACACGCATCGGAGCCAGCGCTGTGGGACAAAGCACGACCCGCGCCGTCGTCAGTGGGATTGTTTTGATCGTTTTGGCAGATGGACTCTTTTCGGTGATTTATTACATCCTGGGATTATGAAATCAGCAAACGACATCATGATCCAGACCAAGGGACTGACATGCGCTTACGGCACCTCCGTCATTTTAAAGCAGATTGATTTCGTCGTTCGTCGTGGAGAAGTTTTCATCATTCTCGGGGGATCAGGATGCGGCAAGAGTACACTCTTGAAACATCTCATAGGACTTTATCCCCCCGCAGAAGGGACCATTGAAATCATTCAGCAAAACCTCGTTCAAGCCAACGAAAAGGAACACCTTTCAATACTGAAAAACATCGGAGTCATGTATCAAAGCGGCGCCCTGTTTGGCTCCATGAGTTTGCTCGAAAATGTGAGACTTCCTCTTGAAGAACATACCGAGCTGGATTTGCATGCCATGAATTTGATTGCCCACATGAAACTGGCGTTGGTCGGTCTCGGAAACTACACCAAGCATTATCCGTCGGAAGTCAGTGGTGGCATGCAAAAACGGGCAGCGATTGCACGAGCGATGGCATTGGACCCCGAGATCCTTTTTCTGGATGAACCTTCTGCAGGGCTCGATCCGATTACCTCATCGGAGCTGGATGCGCTGATTCGCAGGCTATCCGACAGTCTGGGGATCACCTTTGTGATTGTCTCACACGAGCTGTCAAGCATCTTTGCCATAGCAGACCGCATCATCATGCTCGATCCGCAGACAAAGGGAATCATTGCCGACGGACCGCCAAAAACCTTGCAGAGAACACACCCGAATGCCAAAGTTCGCGAATTCTTCAATCGCGGCAAATTGAAGCATGATGAATCGTCGAGCGGGTAAATAAACTTCATGATATCATGAGCAACAAAGCTAATTATTTCAAACTCGGGCTGTTTGTGATGGGGGCTGCGACTCTCGCGATTGGCGCCATCCTGACCATGGGGATCGGTTCGGTCTTTGAGGATTACCCGGTTTTCGAGACCTACCTCGACCAATCGGTACATGGAGTTGATCTGGGTACTGCCGTCAAATTCCGTGGAGTTCCAATAGGCAATGTCAAATCCATCGATTTCACCCGCACACAATATGAAACCGACAAGCCCATGGAAGAAAGAAAGCCCTATGTTCGGTTATTGATTTCCTTGGAAAACGATGTTTTTGAAGGGACAAAAACGCCGGAGAACACACTCCTGGAACGCGAAGTCGAAAGAGGTTTGAGGGTTAGAATGGCAAACGTAGGTCTCACCGGAACCTCGTATATTGAGTTGGATTATCTGGATCCGGATTCTCATCCGCCACTCGAGATCGACTGGACACCGGACAATGTCTATATCCCCTCGGCGGGAAGCTCCTTTGCCCGTATTGTCAGCTCTGCAGAGGAGGTCTTCCGAAAACTTGAAAATGTGGACATGGAGGGTCTGGTTCAGAATGTGAACAGCCTGGTTGTGGTTGCCAAAGATAAACTGGAGAAAACAGATATTGCATCGATCAGCGGAAATTTGGACCAGTTACTGCGTGAATTAAGAACCACCAATCAGGAAATCCAAACCGTATTGAAAGATTTGAACCTTCCTGAAATTTCAAGTGAAACACAAAAAGCCCTGGCATCCATGCAAACCCTGTTTGATGATCCAAAACTGAAATCCACCATTGACGAGTTACACAGCGCATTGGAGAACCTCAATCAGATGACAGGCGGGAATCAGGGGCGTATTGGACTGGTTCTGGACAACCTGAGAATCCTGACCGACAATTTGAAAACGATCACCGAGAACGCCAAGAATTATCCGAGTCAGTTATTGTTTGGTGCCCCTCCCCCCAACAAAAAACCCTAGGCTTCTGTATTTTTACCATCATGAACAAAAACACTTTCCTCCGGATAGGCCCCTTGGTGCTTGCTGTTTCCATCTTGATTTTCAGTTCAGGCTGCGCACTCAACCGGCCCTATCCTGATAAATCAAGTTTCATGCCTGAATTGGCCTTTGAGAAAAGCAAGGCATCACAGCCTCTCCCGTATAAAATTAAGATTCGAAACACGCGGGTGGCTGCTCCATTTGAAGGAAAGGCCTTTGTTTACCGATTACCCAACAATCAATGGGAGACCGACTTTTATCACGAGTGGTTTGCCTATCCCAGAGATCTCATCACCGAATCCTGTATCGCTGCACTGAATCATTCCGGACAGTTCAAGGCGGTTACGAGCGAAGACAGTTTGATGGATGCAGATTATTACCTGGAAGCTACACTCAACGCTTTGTATCTGGATCGCAGAGATCAGGATCATTCAGATGCTGTTCTGGAAATACGTTGGTTACTGATCGAACATAACTCTCCAGTGAATCCCAAATCAACAGGTGAACTGTGGAATCAAACTTATCGCGTCATCCAAGGGCTGAAATCCGATACACATCAGGCATATGCCGATGCCATTGCCGAGGCATTGAAGAAAGTTCTGGAACAATTAATCGTAGATGTCTCTGGAAAAATAGCCAGTACGAGCCCCTGATTGACATCACCAATAATCGATTCAACACACCTCTTGGGGAACAGGTTCGGCTTCTTTCCACTTGCCGTGTTCCCGAATCAGTTCAACCAATTGTTCGACCGCGTCCGCTTCCGGTATATTGAACTTCACAGGTTGTTTTCCAACGTAGAGATTGATCTTTCCTGGAGCCCCTCCGACGTAACCAAAATCAGCATCGGCCATTTCTCCTGGACCGTTCACAATGCAACCCATGATGGCAATCTTGACGCCTGTCAGATGTCCGGTTCGTTCTTTGATTCTGGCGGTAACTGATTGAAGGTTAAACAAGGTTCGCCCACAGGATGGACAAGCAACATAATCGGTTTTGAAAGAACGACAACCGGCAGCCTGGAGAATCGTATAAGCCAACTGAACCGCCTTCTTGGGATCCTTTTCGTTTCGAACAAGGATAGCGTCGCCGATTCCGTCAGAAATCAACGAACCCAGATTGACTGACGATCTCAGCAAAGCAATGTCAGATGTCAGTGAATCCTGGGGAGTCAAAGTGTCTTTCAACAGTAATGGATAGGAACAACCCATGGACTTCAGGCGAGATGCGAGCAATCGATAAGAGGCAATGACCGGCAAATCAACCCCATCTTTGACGGCTATCAGGCAGGGCTCAGAAGGTAATTCAAAAGCTTCAGTCGGATCTACCTCATGAATGTTGGAAAGATCATAGGTTCCCTCGGTTTGAATGACATCAGGTTTCTCCGGTCGTGCAGGACAGGCCATTACCTGGGAAGTAATCCCCAAGACCCGGATGGTCTGGTCGCCACCACACAAGACACCTTCCGTCAATGGAATCTGATCAGATTTCCTGCGACTATATTCAAAAGCCTCAAAGGGCACAGGAGCATCAGGAAAATCTTTCTCGGTTTGAGTCAGGTGAGGAATTTGCTCCAACAACGCCTTACAAACAGGTATCTCATTAGGGGCGTCCTCAGTTAATGAAACCCGGATGGTGTCACCCAATCCATCACAAAGCAAAGCTCCAATCCCAATGGCACTTTTTACCCGACCATCCTCGCCATCACCGGCCTCTGTCACACCCAGATGAATTGGATAATTCCAATCGGGACCAAGTTCATCGAGCCTGGCAACCAATAGGCGATAACATTCGATCATCACCTTGGGATTGCTGGACTTCATCGAGAATTTGAAATTGTGAAAATCATTTTTTCGAGCGATCCGCGCAAATTCCAAGGCACTTTCCACCATGCCCAGCGGAGTGTCTCCGTATCGATTCATGATCCGGTCACTCAGTGAACCATGATTGGTTCCGATCCTCAACGCTCGGTTGAGGCGTTTGCACTGCTCGACCAGCGGAGCGAATTTCTCCTCGATCCGCTCTAGTTCCGCTTCATATTCCTCATCGGTATATTCACGGGTTTTGAATTTTTTGGAATCAGCATAATTCCCGGGATTCACTCGAACGACCTCCACCCACTTGACAGCTTCCATTGCCGCCTCGGGTTTGAAGTGAATATCTGCCACCAATGGTACGTGACATCCCTGGGCTCTTAATGCCTTGGAGATGTGTTCCAGATTAGCAGCGTGCCGCACGGTCTGGGCTGTGATTCGAACCAACTGACATCCAACTGCCGCAAGGTCCAGTGACTGTTGAACACAAGCTTCGGTATCCAGCGTGTCGCTGGTGATCATGCTTTGGTAGACAATCGGAGCATCTCCCCCCAGGTGCACAACCTGCTGGGGATTAGAAATGACTATTTCTCGCGTCTGCCTTCTCTGATATCGGTACGGAGAATCCTGGAATTGCATACTGTTAAGGGTTGGCACCTGAACCATTTTCACGGACCGGTTCAAATTTGATCTTGTATGTTTTTTGCTTTTCCCCAGACCCAAGATCCTGAACGTCAAAGAAACTCACATAGAGCATGTAGCCGATGACCAGCAGGGCAAATCCAGTCTGGACGTAATTCAAAATGAAGAATGGAATGGGACGTCTGATGATGCCTTCAATGCATGCCATGACGATGTGACCACCATCCAGGACAGGCACTGGAAGCAAATTCATCAAAGCCAGATTCACATTCAAAATCACACTAAACCAAAGTGCGAGTCGCCAACCGTAATCGCTTTGGAAAAGCATGTAGTAAATTCGCATGATACCCACCGGGCCACTCAAGTGTTGGGCGCCGATGTCAGAATTCTCGGCAAACAAGGCCTTAAAGGTATTGACCATGGCCATCACGCTGGATCGAATCTGATCGTTAGGTGAAGGATGGCTGATCGTCATGTTTCCATTCAAATCCCACTGAATTCCAACCATGTGACGTTGTTCATCTTCTGGAGGAGCCTCATCCACGTAGGAAGGAATCACAGGCGTTACTGAAAAATCCATCATCGAACCGTCACGCTCAACAGTTAAAGTCAGTTCCTTACCCTTGTTGTCTTCAATGGCCTGACTCAGGGCTCGTGGATGATAAATAGCCACCCCATCCACTTTTTTGATAATATCGTTGGATTCAATACCTGCAATGGCTGCCGGACTATTTTTCTCAACACCCGCAACCAATGGAGTTTGAAATGGAGCGATCTGAATTTGACGAAGATTTCCCCTCTTATACCACTCGGCGTCCTGTTTTTCAGGTTCAGCGTCGACAATCAAAGTCTGCCCGGCACGTTCGACCTCAATCGGAATGGATTCGCCAGTACTGCTGACGATCTGCCAGGTGACGGCATCACCAATCCCGGACCACCGGGTGACCACCGAATCATTGACCTTTCGAATGACGTCTCCTGCATACAGACCTGCTTTTTCAGCTGGCGAATCAGGAAAAACATATCCAATGGTCGTGGTGGTATCCGTTTCGCTGACAGGTTTTCCAATTCCCCAGATCAGCACGGCAAAAACATAAGCAAGACCAAAACTGAACAAGGGGCCGGCAAAAGCAACGATGATCTTGTCGATCACTCCGATGGGAGGCAGTTCTTTATGCTCGGTATCCCCTTTTCCTTCGATGGCTTCCATGGGAGCCATTTGAGGAAGGGCCACGAAACCACCGGCAGGAATGCTTCCCAGACTGTATTTCACTCCCCTGAATTCTTTTTCCCAGAGAGGTTTACCAAACCATATCCCAAATCGTTCAACAACCAAACCACGCCACTTGGCAGCCAAAAAATGGCCAAGCTCATGCACGATGATCAAAATGTTAAACAGAACGATCACCTCAAACAGGATGAATAAAAAATTCAGCACTTCCATAGCTATTTAAAAATTGTCATTGAATCACCCATTAGGGTATTCGCAAAGCAAGGTGGGAACATAACGGGTTGAGCAGGATAATCAAATGTTGATTTCCATATGTTAAGAAGCAAATTCAGCCGCAATTTCTCCCGCAAAATAGCTTAGGATTAAATCGGCGCCTGCCCTGCGGATCGCCAACAAAGATTCATCACGGGTTCGTTTGAAATCGAGCCATCCATTCTGAGCGGCCGCATGGATCTGGGCATATTCCCCGGATACCTGGTAAGCGGCAATGGGCAAATCAGATGATCTCCGTAACTCAGATATGATATCGAGATAAGCTCCAGCTGGTTTAACCATCAGAATATCAGCTCCTTCCTCCTGATCCAGAAGAGCATCTCTAATGGCTTCGCGAGGATTGGCGGGGTTTAGTTGATAAGTCCCTTTGTCCAAATAAACTTTACCAGCGGAAGATTGACTGCCGACAGCATCACGAAAGGGTCCGTAATAAGCGGAATTAAATTTCGCACTATATGCCAGTATGGATACTTGAGTGAACCCTGAGTCATCAAGCACTTCGCGTATCGCCCCGACTCTGCCGTCCATCATGTCTGAAGGAGCCACCCAGTCAGCTCCAGACTCCGCAAGAATACGAGCCATCTGAGTGAGGACATTCAAGGTCGCATCATTGTCCACATCCGATTGATCGGCATTCAATACTCCGTCGTGGCCATGACTGGTGTAAGGATCGAGCGCCACATCAGTGATCACAATCATTTCCGGAACGGCACGTTTGATGGCTTGAACTGTCCTGGGAGCAAGCCCGGTTGGATCCAGCGCACCACTGCCGAAGGGGTCCTTGATTTCCGGTGGATTACAGGGAAAGAGAGCCACGGCGCGAATACCCAGTCCATCCAGCTTTCGACATTCCTCCACAATATCCTGAATGGACATTCGAAAGACGCCCGGCATGGATTCAACGGGCTCGGGTTCAGAGAGATTTTCCTTAACGAATAAGGGAGCGATCAACTGCTCCGGTCTCAGATGAGTCTCCTGTAACATTGAACGAATACGCGGACCACTCCTGAGTCGACGCATTCTGAGAGGTATATCGTAAACTGACGATTTAGAATTCTCTGACATAATCCAGAAATTTAGAGTCCAAATCGGGGGAATTCATTCCAATAATATCAAATCAAGCCGTGTGCTTTGAGCACTGCCTTCAACTGTTCTCGGTTGGAATCCGTCATGGACACCAGAGGCAGGCGCATTTCGGACTCCATCTGCCCCATCATGTGCAAGGCCTCCTTGACAGGAACTGGATTGGTTTCAATGAACAAGGTTTTGAAGAGTTGATAGTAATTCTGATGTATGGATAAGGCTTCCTTGATTTGTCCTTGGGTGAAATGCCTGACCATGGCTGAAATCTTGTCGGGAATAATATTCGAAGCGACACTGATGACCCCCTGTGCACCAACTGACATGAAAGGCAAGGTCAATCCATCGTCCCCGCTGAGGATGATAAAGTCATTTCCCATGGCATGACGCAGTTGACTGACGCGATCAGCATCCCCACCAGCTTCCTTGATCCCTACGATATTCAAACAGGATTCGGCCAAACGCTGCACGGTCACAACATCGATAGCCACTCCGCAACGGCCAGGAATACTGTAAAGGATGATCGGTAATTCGGTGGCTTCTGCAATGGCCTTGAAATGCTGGAAGAGACCTTCTTGCGAAGGTTTGTTGTAATACGGGGCAACCTGCAAAGATCCACTCACCCCGCGTTTTTCAGCTTCTTTTGTCAAATAGATGGCTTCTTCAGTCGCATTGCCACCCGTGCCGGCCAAAACTTTGATTTTGCCTGCAGCTGCTTTCACGGCCAGTTCGATGACACGTAAATGCTCGTCGCAGTTCAGGGTGGGAGATTCACCGGTTGTTCCCACTGGAACAACACCATCGACTCCCGCATCAATCTGTTTTTGAAGAAGCGAAACGAGAGCTTCTTCATCCACTTTGCCTGACTTAAAAGGCGTTACAATTGCAGTAAATGTACCTGTTAACATGTTGGTCGTTCTTAATCCAAATCAATCACTCCGGAAAACACAAAATCTGCCGGACCACTCAGTCGAACCTTTGAAAAGCCATCCTCCAGTTTTTCAAAGGAAACCTTCAAGCGGTCTCCGCTTTGCACCTGCACTTCAACAGGCGAATTAAAACCATGAACCTTGGAAGCCACCAGAGAAGCCGCAGTCACTCCAGTGCCACAGGCCAAAGTTTCCCCTTCCACTCCTCGCTCGTAGGTTCTGACACGAATCTTTCCGGGCTCCAATACCTCAACAAAATTGACGTTCGTTCCCTTGGGTGAAAAATGTTCATGGTACCGAATTTCCGCCCCAAGATCTCCAACCATGCATTGATCTGCATCCTCAACGAACATCACCGCATGAGGAACTCCAGTATTTACCGAATGGAGTTCCACCTCTTTGCCCGACAGGTGAATGACCCGATTCAAATCCATATTCCCAGGCTCGGTCAAATTCACGGTAACGGAGGTTTGATCGAAAGTGGCGTGAATCACGCCTGCAACCGTGTCAAAACTCAAACCGCCTTCTTTTCCGGTCAGTTGCTGAGTGAAAGCGGCGAAGCATCGTGCGCCGTTACCGCACATTTCCGCATCACTGCCGTCACTGTTGTAGAACTTCCATGACCAGTCGGCGGAACCATTTTTATTTTCCTCCAACAACATCAAACCATCGGCCCCAATCCCTGCATGCCGGTCACAAAGCTTTGCAACTTGCTGGGGTTGGAGGATTAACCCAAGGCTCCGGTTATCGATCAAGATAAAATCATTGCCGGCGCCGTTCATTTTTGTAAAAGAAATACGCATCAGACCCCCTCAACCTAGCGAGCACCATTGGGCGAGGAAAGTCCAAATTTCCTACCCCTTTTTACGAAGCTTAGAATGGGACCTGGTTCGAGCCTGGATTTCGCAGGGAACAAAAATTTTACCTGAACTCAATGCAAACCCATGGGATTTTCAAATATCCACTGGATTTCCTTTTGACTCAGTGCCCGATTGAAGCAACTCACCTCATCAAGCAGGCCAATGTAATTTAACCCCAGGTAAAGCTTGATGCTTTCATCGTCTTTCCAGGTAAAAATCTGGTTCCATCCTTCAATGTCCCCTTGATGCCGGCCATTTAAATAGAGCCGAGCAACTCCATCTTTTTCACCGGTATTGAATTTCGACCAGGTGAACATCACATGGGTCCATTGATCTTTATCAAAGGGTGGGGATTGTACGGGCAGCAGTGGACGCTGACCTTCGGGAATTTCTTTTTTCCCGGGATTCCAAAGTGCTAAATCAGCAAAAGCACCCAGTCTGAAATCTCTGGGATTACCGTCCTTGTTGAAATCCACAAAGAACGCCGCATCATTCCAGGCGCGAGTTGTTAATTGCAAAGGATCTGCAAACCCGGGTGCCAGTTCAGTTTCGGGATCCAATTTCAGCCAAAGCGAAACACTTCCTTCCCAATTCTTCTGACGATACTGGACATTGCCCTCGCCCTGGTAAAAGATCCATGGAGCATTGCGGACATTGAATTTTAAGGCGGCTCCACCCTTGATACCCTGCCCCGTCGCCCACTCTGTTTGCCCTTGAGCGTGCAATCCTCTCCTTACGACTTCCTCAGGTTGTCGGGTTGTTATCGTGTAAAGACTGGGATTACCTTTGGAGAGATCTGCCTCGATACCTCGATCAAATGAGGCGTAGAAAGTCAGTGCCTTTCCAATACTTTCCGGTAATTCTTCAGCATGTGTGGTCGACGAGGTGGAGGCATACAACAATGAGCTCAGAGATATCAGCAGCTTTAAACAGAGGTTCACTTGGCTTTTCATTCGGCTTGTTCTAACCTCTTTTTCATCGATTGAAAACGGAAATCAAATGGATTCGGGATCACGCAAAATCAGATTAAAATTCATCATATCCTATCATGGAGGGAATTATCAGGGTTGGCAGACTCAAAAAATAGGAACAGGCGTACAAAGCATCATCGAGTCGGTAATAAGGAATCTATTTCCTGAGGCAGGTTCTCTTCACGGTTCCAGCCGAACCGATACGGGCGTGCATGCGCTGGGAATGGCTGCTCACCTGGAATTACCCGCCAACGCACTTCATATGCCTCCACGAAAAATCCGGCTGGCCATCAATGCGAACCTTCCCTCAGACATACGCATTGTTTCCGTGAGACGAGTGCCTTCAAAGTTTCATGCCCAATTCGATGCCAAAGGCAAACAATATCAGTACAGGATCTGGAATCACGCAGCCATGAATCCATTGTTGCAGGGCTTGGCCTGGCATGTGCCTGTCCAACTTGATTTGGACCAAATGCAGAAAGCCTCCGTCCATTTTCTAGGTGAACGTGATTTTCAATCGGTTGCATCCAATCGGAACTACGTCTATGAAAACACAGTTCGAACCCTGACTCGTTGCGATGTCCGCAAAAAAGGTTGTGAATACAAAATCGTGATCGAAGGTAATGGTTTTCTTTACAAAATGTGTCGAGGCATTGTTGGAACCTTGGTGGCCGTTGGAAAAAGAAAATGGACACCGGACCTTATTCCCATATTGCTGTCTGAAAAAAATCGATCCGTAGCCGGAATGAATGCGCCTGCCTGCGGATTAACGCTTCACAAAGTATTTTATTGAAACTCGGCAACCATTTTTAACTTGGACGCGTCTACTCCCAGGGCTGAGACAAGTGCAAGATTGAATTCATTCAGGGATTGCGGACTTTGTTCAACTACAACTTCAATGTACCTCGCTAAAGAGGCCAAACTTTCAGGCAAACGGGTCACTTTCATGATATTCAAATAGTCCGGTCCTTCCATATGTGAAGCAGGTAAATGGCTGAGGTGAAATTTAACTTTAGTCGTCTTCCAAATACCTGGATCCAGTAACAAACCGGCATAGATGGCGTTGACGGCCATGTTTGCCTCTGCCTTGATGATCAAGGGGGAATCCTTGTGGTTATGTTCGCTGATCAGTCTTTGAAGTGTCCGGGATAATTCTAACACACGAGTCGAATCCAAAGTTTGGCCTATCAACATATATCGCCGACGAATCTGATTGATCTTATGTGGAGAAAGATCCTTCAGAACCCCAGGTCGCTCGGTTATTTCAACAATCGAGGCATTTTGTGCATTTCGGTGGTATTGCCAAAATGGAAATAATCCGGGTGCAATTTCATCCACAGCGTCATCTCCTGATTCAGCAAACGAGTGTGCTTTCAATGCTTCGATACGTCGTGAAATTTGATCCTCCCATTCATCCATTGATTTTGGAATCGCTCCATTTGGCTCAACTTTAATGAATGAGGAATCCACGGAAGTGACTATTTCATCGGCGGGCAATTGGTCAAAAACACGTAATTGATCCGGTGGAATTTCTTTCAAGGCAGCCACGGTGACAGGTTCATCGATACCCTTGAGCCACCTTTGAAACCACCTGAAGGTCGGCACCTGTAAATCCTGTGTGTCTTTGTGGGGTCCTTCGGTGATCAATAGCCCCAGACGATCAGAAGCATCCAAAATATTATATACGTTTCGCACCTGTTCATGTGTCCTGATCACCCCGTCGAGGGGAAATATGGAA
Source organism: uncultured Verrucomicrobiota bacterium (assembly GCA_964342825.1). Taxonomy (GTDB): domain Bacteria; phylum Verrucomicrobiota; class Verrucomicrobiia; order Limisphaerales; family AAA164-E04; genus AAA164-E04. The sequence goes on along the minus strand of CAYFHO010000011.1, from coordinate 64,774 downwards.
TCTTTGTCAGAATTTGCCACCAGAAGAGGTCGAGGAGCGATCAGGGAGGCGATTAAAGGATAGTCCCATCGATATTGATTGACCATGAACATGCAATCACAGTGACCTTCCACAGCCCCATCGACCACGTAATTTCGAAGATCGGTTATCCCTGCAACCGGCACGGCGACTTTCACTCGCTCATCCAGCGCAGCCACCCACCAGGAATAAACGCCACCACCAGAACGTCCAGTGATCCCCAGCCGATCCGGATCCACCTCCTGTCTGGACTGCAGATAATCCAGAGCCCTCATTCCATTCCATGCTTCAACACCAGCCGGCGTGTAACCTTTTGAATTCCACCACCACCGGCCGTAACGATAAGTGCCATGATGTGTACCCTCAATTTCACCCAGTTGAATGGTGTCAATGGTGAGACAAACAAAACCATGTTTGGCAAACCAGATCCCGTGGTGTTGATATGCTGTTTTATTTCCAAAACTGATGTTTCCCTTTTTGGCTGAGGCGTGACCACACACGTATAGTATTGCTGGTTGAGGCGTTGAAGTATCTTTGGGTAGATACAAATTCCCAGTCACATAGAGGCCCGGCAAGGATTGGAAGTGAAGGTTTTGAACCGTGTAAAGCTCATGATGAACCGTTTTTGTCACAACAGGCGATAATGGCGTCCGTTTTGGCATTGGATCCAAGCCCAACATTTCAGCCAACTGACGCCTTAATTCCGGGGCTTTCCGTCCCCAAGATTCCTTGGATTCCGGATAGAGAATTTGCTTTGAACGGTGTTCGATGGATTCAACCTGATGTTCAAAGTAATCCTGCAATTCAGGTGGGATCGCCCAATCCGCAGCCTGGATTCCAAATTGGTAGGAAAACACAACAAACCAGCCGAGGGCCATTATTATGGCAGGAGAATGACAGCGAACCTTCATGATCATTGGAAACTATCGGTCAGAATAACGAGGCAGGTGGGTTCCGAGCAAGACGTATCGAGGAAATAAAAACCTTCTCCAATTGAAAGGAATGAACCTATTCTCAAGCAAAAGTAATATCCCAAGCCCATGAACACAGCTTTGATCAAAATAAGAACCACTTGCGTCTTGGCCAACGCCCTCGTCTTTTCCCTTTCATTGATGTTGGCAAACGCGCAGACTCCAGCATCCCCCCAACCAAAATCCTACTCGATCCCAACCATCGACCTCGCAGCAGAGCAGCATCGACAAGTCATCGTGGATCGTGAACCGGGCCAGTATTTAGGGCATCCGACAACTTGTTTATTGGAAGATGGGAAGACCATGCTTTGTGTCTACCCCAAGGGTCATGGCAGAGGTGCCATAGTTTACAAACGAAGCAACGATGGTGGAAAGACCTGGTCGAAGAGATTGGAAACGCCGGAAACCTGGGCAAGCTCCAAAGAGGTCCCGACATTGCACCGGGTGATCGATGCCCACGGAAAGAAACGGATCATCATGTGGTCAGGGTTGTACCCTGCTCGACTGGCTGTGTCGGAAGATGATGGCCATAGCTGGAGCGAACTCAAACCTGTTGGTGATTGGGGTGGAATTGTGGTCATGGGGTATGTGGCGCCGATCCAGAAAGGACCAGGACATTACATGGCCATGTTTCATGATGACGGGAGATTTTTTACGGCGAATGGGAAGCGTGTTCCTACAATGACCCTTTACCAGACCTTTTCATCCGACGGTGGCCTGACCTGGTCGGCCCCTGAGCCCATATATGCCAACGACCAGATTCATCTTTGTGAACCGGGAATGATCCGATCTCCTGATGGAAATCAGATGGCGGTTCTACTGCGTGAAAACAGGCGAAGTAGAAATTCACACGTCATTTTCAGTAATGACGAAGCCGAAACGTGGACCACGCCACGCGAGCTGCCGGCCTCATTGACCGGAGATCGTCACACGGGTGTTTACACGCCGGACGGACGATTGTTCATTTCATTTCGCGACACCACTCATGAATCACCTACCAAGGGAGATTGGGTAGCCTGGGTTGGAACATACGATGACATCCTTCACAATCGAGAAGGCCAATACAGAGTTCGACTCATGGATAACACCAAAGCAGCCGACTGCGCCTATCCTGGTGTTGAACTATTGCCTAACGGAACCATAGTCACCACCACCTACGGCCATTGGAAAAAAGGAGAATCCCCTTACATTGTGAGTGTCCGGCTGAAATTATCGGAACTGGACAACAAGGCAAATCAAGGCCTGTTTATGAAATGATGCTGTGGATACAGTTTGCTTAAGTTGCTGGAATAAATCTTTGGAAGAAAAGCGCAGTCAGGAAAAATATCCCCATGACGCCCATCCAGATAGGATCCGCACCCGCAATGGACACCATGTCGACCAGTGGAATACCCGCAAGCAAACCAGAGACCGTCTTGAAAACTTGAATGTTCCTGCTTCGAAATATGAACTGAAGGCACCAAACCACCCAGGCCAACATCAACATGGATGACAACAAACCTATCCAAAAATAGCGTCCGTTGTTAACCAGGAAAGAAAGTCCTATGGGAGCGGCGATGAACAGGCAGGGCCAAAAGGCAATCACACCACCGGTGGATTCACGTTTTGCAACATAGGTAAGCCCCACGATATAGGCAGCCATCGCAAAGGCCGTCCATAAGGCAAAACCTTGCCATGGGTGGCCGGATGAATCAAAAGCAGCCAAAATCAGAAAGAACCTACAAGCGGCCATGATGACCGGAGAGAAAGGAAAATGTTTGTGCACCGCATCATAAATGATAATCGATAAAACCAACAAAAACGCGATACTAAGAGACACCTGGCTCCCCATAACGAGGCAAACAAATCCAGCCCCCATGGCTCCCCACCCCAAAAGCCAAACCGTTTTTTCCTCCACATGACCGGCTGGAATGGGTCTTTCTTTTCGGAATCTTCGATCAAATCCTGCGTCGAAGGCATCATTTAAATACATCCCCCCCACATAAAGGAGCGTGGCCCCCAGGCACAACCAGCCAAGCACCTGAATCGCGCCAGCCCCTCCAAGCAGCCATCCCGCCAAACAATTTGACCAAACAGTCGGCAAATTGGAGGTCCGGCCTAGTATTAAAAATGTGCGCCACTTTGGTGGTTGTTGTATCTGAGACAAACCCATAAGGGATCGCAAGAAAACTGAATTTGGCAACCGAATGCAACTATCGAATTAAAATCACGTTCCAGAAAATCATGAGATGTTGAATGCTCAACATAAAAAAAGTTGCCGCTTTGCACATCGAAAGCGGCAACTTTGCAATGATTTTAATATTGGAGAAAATTATCCGATCGGCTCATTTTGAATCACCAAGTAAGTGCTTCCACCTCTATACCAGATCCTTACTAAAGTATCAGCCCCATTTACCTGCAAGTTTTCAAGTTCATTGAGAGAATAAACAGGCATTTGGTTGACCTCGTTGATGACCGCCCCTGGACGAATACCTGCTCGCCAGGCGGAACCACCTTCCTGGACTGCAGTTACAAGCAATCCCTCAATTCTGGATGGAATCTGATATTGCCTGCGGAGTTCAGGAGTTAGGTTTTCCAGTTTCATGTCAGTGGGCCAGTAGGAATGATCACCACTTCTGGAGGATGAATGCGCCCATTTCGGACCCTCGTCAGTCAATTCGTCGAGCGAAACCTCAATCGAGGTTCGCTTGCCTCCTCGACTGATCTCGACATCATAGCCCTGATTAGGTGAGCTTTGCCCCACCACCAGCTTCAAGTGCCGGCTGTCCTTGATCTTCTTGCCGTCAAATTCAATCACAACGTCGCCAGCTTCCAGACCAGCTGCCTCTGCTGGACTGTCAGGTACAACATCCGCAATCAAGGCCCCAGAATTCTCCTCCAAACCAAAATGAGAAGCCAAAGCTGGTTTCACGTCCTGAATATTCACACCCAAATACCCCCGAACGACATGACCATGATCGATCAAACTTTCCATGACACTGCGGGCGAGATTAACGGGAATGGCAAAACCGATTCCAAGATTACCTCCGGATTGACTTAGAATTGCTGTATTGACCCCGATCAACCGCCCTTGAGCATCGACCAGAGCACCACCTGAATTTCCAGGATTGATTGCGGCGTCGGTTTGGATAAAATCCTCATAATCAAGTCCCATGTGAGCACGGCCTTTGGCACTGACCATTCCCATGGTAACGGTTTGCCCCACACCAAATGGATTCCCAATGGCGAGGACTAAATCTCCCACCATGATCTGATCACTGTCACCGAGTTCGATCGGTTGTAAGTCTTCCGCTTCGATTTTAAGAACCGCCACATCAGACTTGGGATCCACCCCGACCACCTCGGCGGTGTATTCCTCATTTCCAGGGCTCAATACGACTTTGACCGAGTCCGCCCCATCAATCACATGGTTATTGGTCAAGATATAACCTTCAGGGGAAACAATCACTCCAGAACCCAGTCCGCTCCTGGGCTTGGATTCAGGCATTTCGGGGAATTCAAAACCGCGAAATCGATTCCCGAAAAACTGTTCCAAACCGGATCCTCTCCGACGACCTGAGGATTTCACCTCTGAACTGGTAAAAACCTTAACCACACTTGGAGCCACCTCCTGTATGACAGGGGCAAAACTGACGGTCATGTTGCCGTCGCGCTGAAGGGGTTGATCGTTGATCTTCAAGGTCGCTTCAGGGCGATTCTTACCACTTGCATTTCCTTTCATCCAACCGTTGGCTGCAGAGGCCACAATGGCCACAGCCATCGTACCAATCAACGCAAGGCGCATGTTTGAACATAATTTGGCAATCGTTTGTTTCATATGATTTCTCTTTCTAATTTGGTTCATTGATCTTTTATCAACGTCCTTAGCAAACCACATGAAAATCACCACAACCTTACCTGTTCATTACAAAGTTGTCATGTTAGCCGTTGAGAATCACCCAAATCCGGATCAAATGATTGATAGATTCGGTAACTCCACCTTTCCATTTCTGACAAAGCTTGATAAAGATTGAAGATGCATCCGTTGCTCACAATTAAGAGATTTTTACCCTTCCTGCTTTGCCTTCTTACACCTTTGCTGCAAGGCAGGACAGATCCGCCTAGAGGATGGAAAGCTGGATTCAGCCGGCAAAACATCACCCCTGCAACATCCATGTGGATGAGTGGTTACGCCTCGAGAGATCATGGTTCTGAAGGCACTCGAACTCCTCTCTGGGCCAAGAGCCTCGCACTAGAAGACGCTGATGGAAATCAAGCCCTGCTGATCACCCTGGATCTGGTGGGCCTTTCAAGAGATGTGACTCTTCCGGTCAGAAATGAATTGGCCAAACGACACAGACTTCAACTCAAGGATATACTCATCAATTGCTCACACACACATACCGGTCCTGTCGTGGGTGAAAATTTACGGACCATGTACATCCTGGATGAATCAGAATCTGAACTCCTATTGGACTACACTGCCAAGTTGAAAAATCTCCTGGTTGATTTAGGTGATCGAGCTTTTGAAAATTTACAACCAGCTCGACTCCGAGCGGGTCAATCGCATGCGACTTTTGCCACCAATCGACGGCAAAACCCGGAATCACATGTTCCTGCATGGCGTGCGGCCGGAAAATTGCAAGGACCGGTGGATTATTCGGTTCCGATTCTCGAAATTCGAGATATCAGCAACAAACCTCTGGGGATTGTTTTTGGCTATGCTTGTCATGCAACCGTCCTCAGCGATTATCAATGGTCCGGAGATTACCCTGGTTATGCCCAGTCCTATTTGGAGGAAACTTTTGAGGGTGCCCAGGCGATGTTTTGGGCTGGGTGCGGGGCAGATATCAATCCCATCCCACGCAGAAAACCAGAATTAGCCCAGAGCTATGGAAAGCAGTTGGCCGATGCTGTCGTTCTTGGAATGGAAGGTGTGCTAGATGAAGTATCACCTGACTTGGCGACCAAGTATTCAGAGATACCATTGTTGTTTGACACCCTGCCAACTAAAGAGAATCTGGAAAATGAAGCTCTTTCTGACAATCGATATGCTGCGTCAAGAGCCAGAAAATGGTTGGATCACATCCAGCAAGGAAATCAAATACCAACGAGTTATCCCTACCCCATTGGATTGTGGAAACTGGGAAATGAGGTCGAGTGGATCACGATGGGAGGAGAAGTCGTTGTGGATTTCGTTCTTCAATTTAAAAAGAGCTATGGCAACCGACTCTGGGTTTCAGGATATTCGCATGATGTGATGGGATATATCCCTTCAAAAAGAGTCTGGCTGGAAGGGGGATACGAAGGAGGGGGCGCCATGGTTTATTACGGACAACCTACACGCTGGTCTTCGGATGTAGAGCATCAAGTCGTACAGGCGGTTCATGGACTGATGAATCGAAGAAGTGACTGATGGTAGTAACCCAAAATCAGCCCTGAGCCTGATCTGGCCTCGGCAAATTCTCGATGGCAGTTTGAACTTTTCCAAGCAGCCATGAAAGAATCGCCACGCCTCCAACCGTGAACAACAAAATAGACCAGCCCGCAGCATCATGACTGGCATCAATAGCCTCGATGCCGTGGTGATGCGCCTGATAACTCAAGAACAACACCCGAATCAGGTTGCCAAAAATAGCCAGGGCAATGCCTGCAAAGAATAAAAATATTCTTAATCCAATCCCCTTCAGCATTAAAAACCCAATAAAAAGCGTGGCCATGATCGTGCTCTGCAAACTTCGTATTCCACTGCAAGCCTCATCGACGCCCACAGGTCCGCTGGTGAGATGAATGATACTACCCGATAAATCGGCGGGGATGCCAATAATTGCCAAAATCTCCACGGTAACATAGGCAACCTGATGTTGTAGTCCATTGACTACAATCCCATGCACGGCGGAAGGCATGGGCAATGCGATTAATATGAATGCGTAGGGAAAAAGAAACTTCAAAATTCCTCTCCAGCCAAAAACATAATGCAAGTTGGCTGTGACCACCATCATGACCGCAAGCGCAAGTCCGACCAAAGCTGCAGGTTTCAACCCAAGCGCGGCTTGATAGATTTGAAAGACAAAAAGCAAACCTGTTCCACAAAGCCCGAACAAAATAGACACCCAAGACAATTTCAGTTTGGCTGCAGGACGCACTTGCCAGGATTCCCAAAAAAGGAAAGCACAGAGAAAAATGACGATCCATCCAAAGGAGAGATCTGGCTGATGATTCCAAAACCAGGATGCTTTGGCGGCGAGCCAAGCAAGAGCAATGAAGCTGGGAACCAGGTGCAGATAAAGAAATGAATCAGAAAACTGATCCGGTTTTGCGGGCTGAACACCTGACAGTTGATTAGGCATCGTCGCCTCCTTCCTCAGACAAAACGGAATCCTTCCAAGACTCCATTTCCTTGACATAATCAACCCGTTCAAGCCAGTTATCCAAAAAACTTTGCAGACGTAAGTCCCCTTTTTCAAGTTGGTCAGGATGAACCGTGGTGGAAACTCTGATGAATTGTTTTGGACCTAATAATTGTCGCCTGCTCTTGAAACTATCCCAAACCCTGCCCCAAAGTTTGGTGTCCACCATACGCCGGGATGTGCCGGTCGTGTTGACTCGGTCTTTTTCAAACTGGTACTTCATCGCCACAGAAAGGTTGTGATCCAGACGATAGGGTAAGGTCTGTCCTCCAACCATTCCTGTGAAGTAAACCAATTCAAATCTAGATCCGGCAATAAACAAGCGACGCTCGAAACCAACCTTCTCTCCTTGAATATCCACCTCCACGTAATCGGGTTGGATAGGTTGTATTTTCCAGCCTCCTTCGGTCCAGCATCGATCCGGGGTATGTACGAATAATCCAATTTCATTGATGGATTCACTGTGACGTTTGGCGATGAAGGCCAGGACAGCATTATTCGAAGGATCTAAAAATTGTCCGTTGAAAGTTTCATCCGCAACCAGACGACGCTCCATGGCATCTCCGATGGGTTGGTCCACGAATGCATATCCTTGGACCTCATTCCTGGCCGAAAACCAATAACGTTCAGCCTCCTGATCCACCTGCGTGTACCACAATCCAGGAAACCCCCATAATCCTAAAAGCAAGACAGAGACGCAAATTACCATGTAGGAAGGGGACTTCTGCTTTGCCTTTGACTGAGATGCTTTTTTTGAGTCTGCCATACAAATTCAGAGGAGTTTCATCTGTATTTTACGATACATGCAAGCTTGTTGTTGTTCTCAGTTGCGAAATGAATGGTGGCAGCACCAAAGGCCCTGGCTTTTAAAAGACACTAAAAGTCGCTGCCAATGCCGCCATCACAATCGCAACCATACTCATCAACTTGATCAGGATGTTCAGACTGGGGCCTGAAGTATCTTTGAATGGATCACCAACCGTATCCCCAATGACGGTTGCTTTATGCGTGTCACTTCCCTTGCCTCCACAGTTTCCTTCTTCCACATACTTTTTAGCATTGTCCCAGGCTCCTCCGGAATTGGCCATAAAAATGGCAAGAACAAAGCCAGTCGACACTCCCCCAACCAAAACTCCCATCACACCAGGAACCCCCATCAGCAAACCAACGACAACCGGAGTCAGAATGGCGATGAACGATGGAACAACCATTTCCATTTGTGCAGCACGTGTGGATATTTCCACGCATTTGGCATAATCCGGCTCTGCCTTTCCTTCGAGTATCCCTTTGATTTCCCTGAATTGGCGACGAACTTCAGCCACCATTTTGTGGGCAGCTCTTCCAACAGCGTTCATGGTAAGGCCACAGAACAAAAATGAGACCACGGCCCCAAGAAAGATACCGACCAGCAATCTTGGATTCATGATGGAGAGATCAAAGTGATCCACAAGTGCGGTAAGATCCAGTTCTGCAACCGCCACGGTTTGACCTGAACTCAATTCCAAAGTGTCTCTACCCAGTCGAATCAATCCAACTTTGACCTGCTCCAAATACGAAGCCAACAGGGCGAGTGCCGTCAGCGCTGCCGAGCCAATCGCGTATCCTTTCCCGGTTGCTGCAGTGGTATTGCCGAGAGAATCCAGTGCATCGGTGCGTTCCCTGACCTCAGGACCCAATTGACACATCTCTGCATTACCGCCTGCGTTGTCTGCAATCGGTCCGTAAGCATCGGTAGATAACGTAATTCCCAAAGTAGACAACATTCCCACAGCGGCAATGCCTATACCGTATAATCCGATATTTACGGAATCCATATCACCCCCACTGGCAAACAGGAATGAGAGCAAAATGGCTATCGCAATGGACACAACGGGCACCAATGTCGATATCATACCGGTTCCCAATCCGGAAATAATCACAGTGGCCGGACCTGTCTCGCCATTCTCAGCAATGTTCCTGGTGGGGCGATAGGATGAGGATGTAAAGTATTCAATCGATTTCCCAATGATCGTGCCCGTTAGAATACCGGTGACAATTGCTCCCCAGAATCCCCACATGTCTGGAAAGCTCAATACTCTCAAGACAATCCAGGCTCCGATCAGGTTCAGGAATGTCGTCGTTAGTATGGCTCGATCCAGTGATTTCAGAAGTTCGTGTTGTGTGGCTTTTTCACGTGTTTTGACCAACTGTATGCCAATCACAGAAGCCACAATGCCTATCGCAGCCATCAGTAACGGTGCGAGGACAGCTTTTGCTTGAAGCGCAGGATTGGAGACAAAGGCCGCTGCCCCCAAGGCAGCCGTTGCAAGAATGGATCCGTAGTAGGATTCATATAAATCAGCCCCCATTCCAGCAATATCCCCGACATTGTCCCCCACATTATCAGCAATGGTCGCTGGATTACGCGGGTCATCTTCCGGAATTCCCGCTTCAACCTTGCCTACCAGATCTGCCCCTACGTCAGCTGCCTTGGTAAAAATCCCACCACCCAGTCGAGCAAACAATGCCTGGGCGGACGCTCCCATCACAAAAGTCAGCATGGTAGTCGTAATGATGATCAAGTGATGCCCGTCTGCTGATTTGTCAGGATAAACCCAACTCAGAACAATCATCCAAAAACTGATGTCCAGCAAAGCCAATCCCACCACCACAAGCCCCATGACCGCACCACTGCGAAACGCGATCCGAAGTCCGGAATTCAGGGATTCTCGGCAGGCCTGAGCCGTTCTTGCTGCGGCTTGAGTGGCTGTCTTCATTCCAAAAAAACCAGCCAGAGCGGAGAGGAACCCACCTGTGATAAATGAAAATGGAACCCAAGGATTCAAAAAACCAACCCCGTAGGCCAGTATGGCGAACACTATTGCCAATATCAGGAAAATGATCCCAACTACTTTGTATTGTTGTTTGAGATAGGCCATGGCTCCTTTGCGAACATGAGAGGCAATGGCTTTCATGGCATCACTCCCCTCGCTGAAACCCATCAATTGCCGATAATAAAACCAAGCAGAACCCAATGCCAAAACAGCCGACATCGGAACCAACCAGAATAATGTATATTGTGTCATGTTATTAGAGTTCCTTAGGGCACCTCAGGTTCTTTTCCATCGGTGCGGTTTGTTGTAGGACTTTGTGAAAGTATTTGATCCATCCTATTTTCAATCCCGGAGATCCTTGAGGGAAATAAATCCATTCTTCGTGCCGTTGCCACCATCTGCCCCATTGCCAGACTGGCATCGTTGCAAGGCAAACGATCATGAAGTAAGGCTCGAAAACCATGCTGCTCGAGCGTCACTACCAAATGGCTTGTCCAAATCCTGTTTTCGAAGGCAGAACCGCTTAACACAATACCTTTGGGGTGAAGCTGTGCAGAAAGTTTCAATAACCAACGAGCAAACGTTTCAAAAACTCTGCTGAAAATATACCGGCAATGACGACCTTGATGGATGTCTGTCACCAAATCTTTCAGCATCGGGCACCAATCAAAAACAATCGGGGCATGCCGGGAATCAGATGCTTTAAAGCTAACAGGGTAAGGTTTGACGGAACGCTGCACATCCAGTTCGAGATCCATGGCAGTTTCTATGGCTGCGAAACTATACCCTTGAAAACGATTTCGATGACAGCCAATCAACAAAGAGGCGAGGCCTTGCCACCACTGAGTGACACTGCACGTCCGACGGCACTGCAACTTTACCTTCAGGATATGATCCCATCGTTCCATTTCCTGGGCATTCAACTGGGCCCGAAGTTTTAAAGGTAACGCCTCCCACATTTCAGAACCAAAGGCCTCATAAAGCATTCCAAACAAACTTGCCCGATTATCGCCCATTGCAGGCTCTCCACCGGGAAGCAAAAAGGATCCAAATCCCGCGATTCGCTGCCATGACTGACCGGACAGCCACAGGCAACTTCCTCCTCCTAAGGTTTCTTGTTTTTCAATACCAACACTATCGTCAAAGCAAACACCAAGCAGGTGGGCTATTTTTGCCTCCTCCGAGAGAACAGACATCACGTGGGCGAGATCGTGTTCGACCTTTTGGAACTCCGTTTCTGTTGACAGAGCATATCGGGTCGTCAAAGCCTGTGGATCAGCATCGATTTTCAGTTTGGCAGGATGGATGTTGAACAGCTTTTTGGTATCTTGGAGGTTATCGAAAAAATAATCCAAGCCTGCCCCTCCTTTCAATTCCCCCATCTGCCCAAGGAGAAAAGCTCGATCATCAATATTAATTCCCAATGAAGTCTGGAGCCCTCCCCCAAGAGCCAACGAATTCGTTTCAGGTTCTGGCAAAATCACATCGATCGGAACCAAACCTGTTCCTTGTTTTAAAATCTGCCTTTTACCTGCCACACTCTGAATCAATGACTTTGGAGTTGAGCGCAACACTGGAAGTTCCGACATGAGCATGAAATCCACCTGGCCATCGAAGTGATTCAGAGCTTCCGTTTCATGACAGGAGTATGGCAGCCGATGCCTAAGATCAGAAACAACAGCAAGTGGAAGGTTTAACAAATTGATCAGGAGTTGAAGCATTCCGGTTGCTGGGAGACCTATCTCCAACGAATCCCCAAAAGGGGCCACTTGATCAGAAAAGCTCAAGGAACCTCCACGCTTCCTTAATCGAAGAAGAGGTGACATGGGCTCCTGCAACCACTCTTGTTCCCTTTTTGAGATGACGGCAAATGCATCCACTGCATCTGGAGAAGAAACCACTATCGGTATGGGTTCATGGGGCTTGTCGAGCATGCCTCGCAGACGTCTGACAGGTTCGTTCAGAGTCGCCAGGGCCACCAAAGAATAGCCAGAAGGTTCCTTGACTGCTAATAATCTCCCCTGCTCCAAAGCAGCAGCCGCCTGAATCAGGGCCTCCCGCTGACGTCCCTTGACAATACCGGAATGATCAAGCAATCCGACGGAAGGCCCGCAAATTGGGCAGGTATTCAGAGCATGCAAAAAACGTCTATCCCTGGAATTCCCGACTTCTGCCAGACACTGTTCGCAGAGTGGATGGCCCTTGAGCACGGTATCCTCCCGGCGAATTAATCCTTCAACAGCCAGTGAGTATCTAGGACCACAATCCGCACAAAATGTGAAGGGATAAAAAAATCGTCGATTATTGGGGTTCAGCATTTCTGAAATACATTCAGAGCATTGCCCCGTGTCGGGAAGAATCCAACTTCCGGATATCTCCACATCTTCCGGTTCAATCAATCTGAATGATGTGTCCCCCCTCGTGGGCATGGCACTGATTTGTACCGTGAACTGATCCCCGTTCACTGGGAAGCGAGTCATTAATTGACTCTCAAATCCGCGCAAAGTTCCTTCATCCGCTTCCAGTTGAACCTCAAAACCTCTTGAATAAGGACGCATGTATCCTCTCAAGTTTAACGAACGCACCAGCCGAAAAAGAAATGCAGGAAAAGAACTTCCATGCAAATTCCCTCTAATCAGGAATCGCCTACGAATGAATCCTAGCGATGCTTCTCCCATAAACAATATCGGTCTATGCGCAAGTGAAGTTGAGTCAACGAACCTTCTTTCAAATGAGCGTCTTCATCTTATTCCAAACAAACCTAATGACTACCCTTGTATTGTCACAGCTGATGCAAAATTTGTTCAATCAAAGTTGCCAAAATCATGCCAAGGGCCTTGTCTTGAAAGATTCGCATTCATTCAAGAAAGTCAGATCAAGCCATTACATCAATTTAATCCGTAGATGAAATGGCCCATTTTCAATCTACTTGACAGCAAAAAAGGGGGACTCATTCACAAAATCAAAGTGGAGCCACTCATGATGCGAGATTAGGCTGAATGCAAATCTGTTAATAGCCATGCCAACTTCAAAATCTACCTCACAAGGAGAAGGCCGCAGTCGTCGGACCTTCATGAAAGAAACCGCCACCCTTTCCGCCGGAATAACCGCGGTGGGTGTGGGCACTCGATCGGTTTTGGAAGCACAGCAAGCACCTTTTGCGGGAAATGTCATTGGAGCCAACGACCGCATCGTGGTTGGTTTCATTGGAACTGGAAGTCAGGGGCGTGCTCATATTCGCTACCAGAGCCGACATGCTGGAGAAAACAACATCCAAACAGCTGCTGTCTGTGACGTGTATCAAAAAAGATTGAAGGAGGCTCAACAGCAATTGAAGCTGTCGGACAGCGACGCATACTCGGATCATCGTAAATTACTGGAAAGAAAAGATATCGACGCCGTCACCATCTCCACGGTGGATAATTGGCATGCACCGATATCCATTGATGCCATGGAGGCAGGAAAACATGTGTATTGTGAAAAACCAATGACACGCTACTTCCGTGAAGCATTGGAAGTTTATGACACCTGCAAGAAAACCGGGATGACATTCCAGTTGGGCTCTCAATTTTGTTCAGACAAAAAATATCACCAGGCTGCCAAATGGGTTCAAGATGGCCTGGCAGGACCACTGGTTTGGATGCAGGCCTCCTATTGCCGAAACAATTATCCTCGCAGTGAGTGGACATATCCAATCGACCCCGAAGCCAATGAATCCAACCTGGATTGGAATCGCTGGCTGGGAGGAGCTCCCAAAATCCCCTTTAACCCTGACCATTATTTCAGCTGGCACAAATACTACGCCTATAACAACGGTATTCTGGGAAATCTACTGCCTCATCGTGTTACCCCATTAATGATGGTAAACCCTGTTCTTGAGTTTCCGCGACGTGTCGTTTGCACAGGAACAAGGGCTATTTCTCTGGATCGGGAAATCACGGACAGCACGCATTTGTTGGCTGAATTCCCAAGTGGACTGACTTTGTTTGTTGCAGGCACAACGGTAAATGAAAAGGGTGTGGCTGACATGGTTCGCGGTTTGAAATCAACAATGAATTTTGCGTCCAGCCAAAACAAAGTGGAACTCCGCCCTGAACGACCATTCACCGACGAACTGGATCCAGAAGACTTCGCGGTGGGAGAGCCTGTCGGCAACGTCCCCGCTCACGAGAAAAACTGGTTTGACTGCATCCGCAACGGGAAGAAACCCAATGGAGACATTGAATTAGCGGTAAGATCACAGGCGGTTATTTCGATGGCAGAAATCTCGGAAAGACTCAACCTGACCGTATTGTTTGACGAAAAGACCAGGAAATTAACAGATGGTTACGGCAAGGAGATCGAACCGATCGATTATGATACGAACGCACCAGTACGCACACCGGTTCCGATGAGCTAATGCATCGGACATTCCCTCGCAATGCAGGAAGGTGGCGTTCTTGATAGGACGCCACCTTTTGTTTGCTTTGTATCCAGAAAGGTAGAGCTGGGTTACTTTTCCAGGTTCTTAATTTGTCGAGAATGCCGATGGAAGACTTCTTGACATGAACTCTGGGAAGCTAGGTCAAATTTCAGGATAATTTCCGTTTCAATTTAACAAGTGCATCCATGCATTGCTGCATTTCAGCTTTTGATCCGATGGTCACTCGAAGTCGGTCATTGAAAGGACCCGAAGAGAACCATCGAACCAGAATTTTCAGTTTTCTCAAACCATGATACCAGTCCGAGGCAGGCGCTCCCGGCGGTTTGGTAAACAAGAAATTTGTCTGGCTGGGCAACACGTCGAACTCCATTCCTACCAGTTCGGAAGCAAACTGATCTCGTAGCTGAATGATCTTTTTAAAGTTTTTTCGATAGTAGGAAATACTTTTCAAAGTTTCGACCGCCGCGATCTGCCCAAACCCATTGACGTTATAGCTGTCGCGAATGCAATCCAGGGCATGGATCAGATCCGGGTGACCAATAAAATACCCGACACGCTGGTAGCAAAGAGAGTATGATTTGGAAAAAGTTCGGGACACCAGCACGTTTGGTAATTCGGAAGCCAATTCCAAGGCATTTTCGTTTGAAAAATCAACATATGCCTCATCAAGAATGACAACTCCATCTTGTGCCTTGCACAAGGCTTTCAATTCCTTGGTGGAATATCCCCTGCCGGTAGGTGCGTTGGGCGTGGTCACGAAAGATAAGGCGGCACTGAAATTCCAATTCCCTGATTTCTTTAACTGCCGAACAGACGGCATGCTGAAATCAGTGTTCAAGGGAACTTCGTTTCGAATGGCTCCCTGAATATCGGTCAGAACAGGATAAAGTGAATAGCTTGGTGTCCAATATTGAATCAAGGATCGTTCCCTCGAAACACCCCGCCTCTTCCCCTGCCATGGCTCTGCAAAAGCACGAGTAGCCAGAGCTAGCAGTTCGTCCGATCCATTCCCAATAATCACTTGTTGTTCCTCAACTTGATGAAATTGGGCCAGAAGCTGACGCAGCGGTTGAGACGTTGGATTGGGATAAAGTCTCAAGCGTGCGTCTACTGATGATTTCAGAGCCCTCATTACTCGAGGAGAGGGAGGATAGGGATTCTCGTTGGTATTCAGTTTAACCAGCCCCTTGACCTTGGGCTGCTCTCCCGGAGTATAAGGGTGTAATTGGTGCACCAGAGGACGAATCCACTCAGGCTTGGGCTTTGAATGACGAGTCATAATGAGCTGGATAAATCAACGGGATGACTCAATACACCTGATTGCCGCAGAGTTCCCGTGAGCATCCAAGCCTTCCATTTCCGCAAAAGCACTCACAGCAGGCAGTGCATTTGCGAGAGATTTCTTCTTGTACTCCACGACACTTGTTCGCCGTTGAAACTGATCCACAGTCAATCCGGGGAAAGAAGCCCCTGCACCTCCCGTTGGCAATACATGACTTGGCCCGGCGACATAATCACCGAGGACGGTTGGAGAGTCGTTTCCAAGGAAGATGGCACCTGCAGTCACGATTCCTTTGGAAAGTCTGCGCGCATCCCGGGTCATGATTTCGCAATGCTCCGGGGCGAATTCGTTGGCCAGTTCCACTGCTTGATCCAAATCCTTCACCTGAATCAACCATGCATTCTTTTTAAGGGCTTTCAGGATGAATTCCGAACGTGTTAATTTACCCACCTGCTTTGCAAGTTGATTTTCCACTTTGGAAATGAGTCGCTTGCTGGTGGTTAAAAAACAAACACGCTCCTTCCCTGATCCGTGTTCGGCTTGCGCCAACATATCTGCAGCAATGTATGAAGGATCTGCACTTTCATCTGCAATAATCAAGACCTCACTCGGTCCTGGCAACAAATCAATGGATACATATCCAACGGCAAGTCTTTTTGCAGCGACCACGTATGCGTTACCTGGCCCAAAGATTTTGTCCACTTTAGGAATGGTGCGGGTTCCAAAGGCCATGGCAGCAATCGCCTGGGCTCCCCCAAGCTTAAAAACTTTAGTGGCTCCCGCGTATTTCAAGGCATATAGAAGATCAGGATTTACCTCCCCCTCCGCATTACATGGGGTACAAACAATGACCTCAGGACAACCCGCAACCTTGGCCAGCCCAACAGTCATGAGTGCCGTCGATGCCAGGGGAGCCGTCCCTCCAGGAACATACAGACCAACTTTACGAAAAGGATCGTATTTTTCACCTACGCGTGCTCCGTGAACATTTCGCCCATTCCACCCCAATCGTTTGGACATTTTCCCAAAGGATTGGATGTTCGTGAAAGCTTCCTTGATGGCAGCCCTTGTTGACTTCTTTACCTGCCCCGCTGCGGTTTTAAATTCCTTGTCGGTTACCAGCAACTGGCTTGCCTTGAGTGCTGCTCCATCAAATTGTTCGGTAAAACGCAAGACTGCCTTGTCCCCTTGAGTGGCTACTTCCTGCATGATGGACCTCACCCTTTGCTCCACCGCCTCATCAAAGAGACTGGAGGTAGCCAGGACCTTTTTCCATTGCCGATGAAAGGATTTCTCTGAGAAAACCGCAATATTCATATGGTCTTACTCATACGGCCAATCAACCCCACTTGGCAATTGGCAATTTAGTAACACATTAAGAATCCTCATCCCTTGTCAGCGTATCAACACTGAACAATCCATCCCTTAAAGAAAATGAAACAACAAACATTAGATTGAAAATTTTTTACATAATTTTATAAATTCACAAACAACTAATTTCAGACAAATCATATTTTGTGTTTGATTCAAATATTTCAAATTATTGCAATATGGTATTTTAGACATTTTAAATCATTTAACGACACAACATCCAAATACACGTCAAACCAAATTTTTTAATATAAGAATTATTTGACAACTTTTTCATCATTGCCATTGGTGATGGGCATGACAAGACATCCGACAAACGACACACCCTCCGTTAGAACAAATACCAAACGAGACGACATCCTTAATATAAGAAGCACTAAACCATCCTTTATACAAAAAGCGTTAAGCAAAAACCAAAGCCTCCTTAGAGTCTGCCTGGCGTGCTTAAGTTTGACTGCGACTTCCCTTGCCATAAATGCATCTGTGATTGCTCTGACAGACTTACACTTTTCAATCGAGGAGCTCTCTGAAAACCTTCAGGGAAACACGGTTAAGGATCATCAAATGTGGCGGTATAATCCATCCAGTCCGGATGGAACAGAAATATCGGGGCCTACTTTGGATGGAGCCATTACAGGAGTGCCTTCCACTTCGGATATCGATGCATACTCTATCAAAAATCAAATACACTATTTTTCATTGAGGGACGGAAGCGGCGGTACGGCGTTAAGAGTGGACGGACAAAAATTCGATCGCGATGTCATTATCGCATATGACGCATCCCAGTCGGCGGGAAACCGGGCTACGACTTTCTTCGATCCTGCTCCTTACATGACAACATCACTCCAGGTGGATGGATTTAGTTTTACCGATGACAACACCATCCTTTTGTCCTTTGCCAACAATGGCAACTTCGCCGGAACATCAGTCTCGGACGGGGATATTGTGAGGTTTGATCCTGCCGACCCGACAGGAACGGTAAGCACATTTTTTGACGAATCCATCTTTCTGAATGCAACCGATGGTTCTGATAACGAGAATATCATCGCTTTCGAATTTCGCTTTGATGATCTTTTGTATCTTTCAACTTCCAGTTCAGCCAAATTACCTGGCATGGGGGCCGATTTTCAGAAAAGCGACGTCATAGGATGGGACGGAACGATGGGTTGGGTAGCATTGGATTCGAGTGACTTTGATGCCGCATCAGATATCACTATCGACGCATTCTATGCTATTCCGGAACCCGAAACCTGGGCCCTTGTATTCGCATTGGTCTGCCTGGTGGCCCTGGGAGTCAAGAGAGATTAAAAACCCTCAAGGGCCTGGCTGTTGTTTTGTGGCTTTCAAAATATTTAGATCAACAGCTTCAGCCAGTGCAAGGAGACCTAAAAAGTTTTCACTGCGGCCACACTCCACTCGCACCAAGTAAGGTCCTCGTCGAAATGCCAAAGAATGGAACAAGTCATGATGTGCCCAGCAGGAAGCACTACCAACAGGTGGAACCTCATCCTGATTTAATGGAGCTTTCTCGAGGAGTTCAGACCATTCAACTGATAAAGCTTCCTGATTTCCCCATCGATAGAGAAAAACAAAATGACCACCTGAATTGATCGCCAATTCTCCTTTACCAAATGCAACCTTCAACAAGGCATCGCACCCGAGCCGACTGGCAGTGCGTTCCAAAAATGTTTTAAAAGCCTCAGGATCAGGCTGATCCTTGGGAACATACCATTCAGGCTGGTGGTTGGGATCCAGATAATAAATCAGCTCAGATTGCGCCCATTCGGCCCCCAGCTTTTCAATTGCAGGAATCATGTTGATCAATGGGACACGGTTGCTCTCCTCCGCATCCAAGAGCAAATGAGCCAGTATCGAAAGGATGAATGCCATGGTCAGATAATGGACAGGTAGCATGCGCAAGTCACTGATCAAAGATTGAGCCTCATCGACGCGGACGCCTTAAAGCCCGTATGAGCTGTTCGCTGGGATATTTTTTCCGGACAGGAGCATCCCATACACTTTCATCAGTATCGGAATAATATTTCCTGGTTTCCCAAAACCGTTTCTTCATTTCGGTTAGGATGGATGCATAGTCCGCATTGGCAGCAAGGTTTGCCATCTCCTGAGGGTCTTTGGCCAGATCGAAAAGCTCCCACCTGCTCGCCTCTTCGGCCGGTGTGCGAGGGTGATCAAAATAAAGCAACTTGTATTTTTGAGTCCGGATTGCGCTGTGCTTGGCGACACCATGCCCCCCGTCAATGTATCGATAATAGAGAGTGTCACGCCAATTTTCGGGCGTGGAGCCTCCGTTTTTGAGGATTTTTAAAAAGCTAACACCATGAACTTCCCAATCAGGTTCCAATCCGGCAACATCCAGGAACGTAGAAGCATAATCAATGTTTTGCACCATGGCCTTGGCACGTGTGCCCGGCTTGACTTTACCCGGCCAGCGAATGATCAAAGGCATTTTCATGGACTCTTCATAAGCCCATCGCTTGTCGAACCAACCGTGTTCCCCCAGATAAAACCCTTGATCAGCGCAATAGACAACCATGGTATTTTCAGACAATCCCATCTCATCTAATCGATCCAGTACACGCCCCACGTTTCGATCCACGCCAGCCACACATCGAAGATAATTGCGCATGTAACGTTGGTATTTCCACCGCACCAACTCTTTGCCTGTTGGTGGATTTGCCAGAAAAGCTTTGTTCTCTTCTTCGAAGGCCGCGATGTAAGCCTTTCGCTGCTCAGGTGTGAACCGCGATATAACACTTAAATCCTGCTCAGTTTCAAACAGCATGAGATCGCTTGCCATCCTCATGTGTTCATCGATCCCCATCTTGTGGTTTGCAGCAGAAACACGGGATTCGTAGTTGTCAAATAGGCTGGGAGGTTCCGGAAAGGTGATGCCCCTGTAAAGTTCCAGGTCCTTGATACTGGGCTTCCAATTACGGTGTGGGGCCTTGTGTTGTATCATCAGCGCAAAGGGCTTTGAATGATCACGTTCTTTTAACCAGTCGAGAGCAAGATCCGTAATGATATCTGTGGAATGCCCCTCGATTTCCCGGCTACCGTTGGCATTGTGTAAGTGGGGATTGTAGTAGCTCCCCTGCCCACTCAAAACTTCCCAAGCGTCAAAACCAACAGGTCGGGTTTTCATATGCCATTTTCCAAAAATGGCAGTGGTGTATCCGTTTTTCTGCAACATCTTTGGCCAGGTGGGCCTGTCTGGATCCAGGGCACCTGCCAGATTTACGATGCCATTCTTGTGGCTATGTAAACCGGTCATGACTGTTGCCCGAGAAGGGGTACAGATACTGTTGCCACAAAAACTGTTCTCAAACAGCATCCCTTCATTGGCAATACGATCAATGTTCGGGGTGGGAGGAAGATTCATCCCGTAACGGTATGCCGAGATCGCCTGAGTGGTTAAATCATCGCTAAAAAAGAATAAAATGTTGGGTCGATTCTGAGGTTCCGCTGACTGAGCCTGAGTGAATCCCCCACAAACTCCCCAGCCAAAAAGAACACAAATAGCCGTTGCTTTGATACTTTTCATGATGCGCCCAACACTAATAGCGTCCCTGGCCCCTCGCAACTTCATAATATTTCCAAGCCTTGATGATCAAAAACCTGAAAGCACTAGTTTGTTGAACTGGATTTCACCAGTTTCTTTAGAATGAATCGAGTCGCAATGTTTGTTGAATTTTGTCCCTCTGATCTGGATGAACCCCCACATCATCCGCATAGTCCCGCCATTTCCTGACGACTGACTGCACCTCGTAAACCATGGCCTTTGCTTGCCCTTGCTTCAAGCGGGCAAGTCTCGCGCAAGATTCAAAATCTTTCATAACAAATCCATCTCTTTTCTGATTCAGGGTCATCTGGTGAGCGGAAGTCCAATCTCCGGATGGATTGAAGCTATAGGTCAGGTCAAACGCCGGAGAAAGTGACCAGTTACCTTTTCTTTCCATGATAAAAGCAATGTTCTTGACATGGTCGTCCTGATTTCGAGCCACTATATTGAACACCATTCGTCGGAATTGCTGTTCAATGGCATCTCTCCCCATATTGAGTTTTTCCATGATCATCAACGCTTGTTCATATCCGTAGGCTCCGGCCATATTGTAATCGAAATGTGCAATGGCCCCCAACGATTGCATGTGTCTTTTGCCTCCATCCTCAGTACGGTCAAATCTCTTCGTCATGAAGTGACGCCGTCCATTTTCTTCAAAAAGGCGACAAGGCATCATGCTGATACCTGCATCTCTAGCCATTTTGTGATAAGCGTATTCAATAGCCCCAAATCCTTCAGGATCTGCCAACTCCTTGTCGCGATTATTCCTTACGCCATCGAACTTCATGAGCCAGTATTCGTAACCGATCTCGGCTGGAACCTGTCCAGACTTCACCTCATTGGTTTCAGGATTCCATGCAATCAGCGCTTTCGCTCTTGCCCCACCTGCAGAGGTCCCAACCCGTAAGATTTCTCTCACAGCCTGTTCTTCATGCCTGTTTGCGAAAACGGTGGCGAGTGCTGAACGGTGGGTGAGAACTTCTGAGGCAAGTTTGACTAATTGGGCCACGTGAATCCTGGATGCCGGAGGCCTGCCACGCCGTTTGTCGGGTCTGAATTCAAGAGCACCCATACCTCGATTACCGATGTAACATAATCTCTCAACAGCATTAAAGGACTCAGGACTGCGCCCCTGTGTTGCAAGCCACATGTCGATGATCGCATTTCCAAACTTGTCGGGTAGTGAGTCGGCCAATAGACCTGGTAATCCGTGAAATGATTTCAGAGACAATTCTGGGAACTGAAATACCCCCTTGCCCAAAGGCATGCGAAGTGGAGAAACCTCAATACCACTGCGCTGGAAATCTCGATCATATTCGAAGTTCGCAATCTGCTGACCTTCATGAAGGTTTACATAGCCAATATCGGTTCCCCACATCCTGACAATGGCCCGGGTTACGGTCATGCCTCATCACCCCATTGCCACTCTTTCTCACTGGTCATTTTCGACCTCTTTCGACTCGCTCGCTTCGGAAGTGCATCGGCCTTCATGATTGGTCGTGACGGGCGCAACGTGGATTTTGGCAGGAGCACATCCAGCCGCTCCATTAAATCCATTTCACGCAGGATGCGAATCAGAGTTCGTGTTTGGGTTACCTCTCCATTTTCCAGTCTTTCCAAGGTGCGTTTACCGATGCCAGCCCTTCGTGCCAATTCTACCTGAGTCAAATTTAGATCGATACGGACTTGAGCCAGTCTTCTGCCCAGTTCCTGAAGAATAGCGTCGTCGTGTTGTGAATCTTGGAATTTCATGCGTTTAACCAATCATGATTTGATTTAATCGATAAATCGTATTTCAAGACGAATTATCGAAATTATTTTAAATTTTTCGCATTTTATGACGGTTTATATGCAGAAATATCAATTAAGCCAACCTAAAGCAAAGAATTATTATGGATTTTTAATCGCAATTTATGACGATAATAAAACAAATACTACGTTTACACGCAACATTTGACGATTTTTATAGACCTCATATGACAAATCAAATGGCCAGGTTGCAGGTAGTTTTCATGGTCATCATCTCCAGAAAACTCCGTCACAAAAATGTAACCTAATTGACACATTTGGCGTCAAACGACTCTGGGTACGAGAAAAAAGATGAAAATCATACAAGCAAAACGCAACCGAGAATACTCCCTGGCTAACAGAATGTTGTGTATTCTATTGGTGTCATTGTGGTTAACAACAATCGAGCAAGGCGCTCAGGCGGAAAAATTAAAAGCTCAAGATCTGTTTCAAACGGATCAACTTATGGAGGTTCAGATAAAAATGGCTTCCGAAGATTGGAAGAAACTGCGAAGTGAAAGTGATCGAAGCAATTCTGGCATGGGCTTTATGTTTGGGGGTGAGATGCCTACGGACAGATTCACACAGTTTAAAGCGGATATAAAGGTCAATGGCACCGAAATCAATCAAGTCGGCATCCGCACCAAAGGATTTATTGGTTCCCTCAACTCGGATCGACCATCGTTCAAGATTAAATTTGACGAGTATGTGGATCAATCACCTGTAAAGGGATTGGATCGGCTGACCTTAAACAACAACGTTCAGGATGAATCTCTGGCCAGCCAATACCTTACCTACAAGCTGTTTAACAAAGCAGGAATTCCGGCTCCTCGAGTAAGTTTTGCAAAAGTAACTGTCAATGGAGAATACCTAGGCGTTTATTCCCACGTGGAGTCGGTTCGTAGTCCATTTTTGAAAAACCACTTTGGAGATGATTCAGGTGAATTTTATGAGGGAACACTGGCGGATTTTTACCCAAAAGCAATCGATCGCATTGAGGCAAAAAACAAACGCACTCGAAAGGACAAATCAAGAGCAATTGAATTGGCAAAACTGGTCGAGACTCAGGAAGGCTTCAATCTCAAGGACGCCGAGGAACTAGTAAACCTGGATCAATTCATTCGGTTCTGGGCGATGGAAAACTTGATCGCTTTTTGGGATGGCTATTCCAACAACCAAAATAATTATTTCGCCTATGCCAGCCCTGAGGACGGGAATCGTTTTCATTTCATGCCATGGGGTGCAGACGGTGCTTTCACCGACCTTTCAGGCCCGTTCGGAAGAATGCGGGGAGGAGGCAATATACCGAAAGCAATCTACAGTGAAGGCATGCTGAACAACCGCCTCTACCATTCAGAAGGAATCCCTAAGCGCTACAAAGCGGTGATGCAGGACTTGCTTGAAAATGTGTGGGCTGAATCTGAAATCCTGGCTGACCTGGACCGTATCCAAAAATTGACGAGAGCACATCTCCACGACAACCAGGACCGCGTCGAACGGGGCGTGGAAAGAGTCACTGAGTTCGTCCAATCTCGACGTGCTGAAATTGAATCAGAACTGGAGAATTGGCCCATTTCAATGGGAGAACCAAGACTTCCTTTGCATGTTGTGGAAGTTGGCAGTTTGAAAGGTTCCTTCGCAACCAACTGGAGAAATGAACGCGAGGATACTCCCTTAAAAGGGATAGGCAGTGCAAAATTAGATTTAGTTCTGGATGGAGAAACAATTTCGTTAAGCGACATCGGAATCGTTGCTCAACCCGAGGAAACACGTGGCTTTGGGATGGGGGGACCACGTACGCGCGGCAGACGAAACAGCGAGCCCAGAGAACCACGCGCCACTCTGGAATTGCATGGCATTCGTCCAAGCGATGGGCATCGCATTCAATTTACGTTCATGGTGGACAAAACTGACTTCAAAAACAGTTCAGGAAAAGGCGTTTCTTTTCAAGGTATGATGAGGACCATTGATCCAGAGAACAATGGCGGTAGATGGAATTTCGGAGGCATGCCCAAAACGCTGACAGGCAGCCTCATATTTAAAGAAGCTGACGTAGCCCAAGGGGCATCTGTTGCCGGAAGGGTGGACATGACAATACAAGAAGCCAGAGGAGGCATGTTTAGTCGTATGCGAGGAGGTGGGCCGGGTCGAGGAGGTCCTCCCAGCCGAGGTGAAGGACCAAGGAATGGCCGATCATCCGTCAGCTTTTAGCGTCAATAGGATTTCCGATGAAACATCAAGGCTGAAGAACCTCTGTCACCGGGGTTGTTCAGCCTTTTTTCATGGTCCCAATGAGAAACCGTTTGCAGCCTGATACATTGAATCCTCATCGCAGAAACTAAATTCATTATTGAGCAAAACAGAGCTCTTGTTTGCACTCCGCAGAAAAAATCCCAAGTCATTGACTTTGAACCTCGGCTTGCTCTAGGTTGTCCAACCTGTTGAGGGTTGAGCTAGAACAAAATTTGATTTTGTCCCTCAGTTGGTGATTGTTGATAGAAATTTTATGTCAGAAAAACAGGCTACAGACATTGATAAGTCCTTGCGTGAATTGTACTCAAAGGGGAAGTTGGCTTATGAGCGCAATAATCTGGATTACGCCATCACTCTGTTTCAATCGGTGTTAAAAAAAGAGCCAGGCTTTTATGATTGTCGCGAAGCCCTGAGAGCGACTCAGTTTAAAAAACAAGCGGGCGGCACCAGTTTTTTTCGCAAAGTTCTGGGGTCTGCAGGAAGTTCCCCCCAACTGGCCAAAGCCCAAATTGCTGTACGAAACCAACCTGCCGATGCCCTGGACTATGCCGAGTCTGTTCTCAACGGAGATCCAAACAGCGTCGCAGCTCACAAAGTTTTGGCCAACGCAGCGATGAAATTGGAACTTCACCGAACCGCAGTTCTATCCTTGGAGTTAGCCTACAAGAACGCCCCTAAGGACAAGGAAATCGGCCTCAAATTTGGGGAAGCGTTGATTGCAGCCGGACAGACATCGAAGGCTGAAAAAATACTGAAAGATCTTGCATCGGAATACCCAACTGATCAGGAACTTTATCAGGCTTACAAAAATGCTTCCGCAAAACACACCATGAAGGCAGGTCGATACGACTCCGCCGAAAAAGGTGATGGATCCTACCGAGACAGCCTGAAGGATAAAGACGAAGCCATCCGCCTGGAACAAGAGCAACGACAGGTCAAAACCGATGATGTCGCTGAGCAACTGATCCAGGACCAATTATCCCAACTGGAGGCAAATCCCAACAACATCAAAGTACTCCAAAAAATTGCGGAACTTTACACACAGAAAAACGATCTGGATCAGGCGCGAGCTTTTTACCAGCGTTTGCTGGACTGTTCCGAAGGCACACCGGATGCTACGATTCAAAAGGCGGTCGATGATTTGGAAATCAGGGCCATTGATCAACAAATCAAATCCTTGGATTCAAGTTCAGAAAACTATGAAGAGGAAAAGAACGTTTTGGAATCCAAGAAACACACCATTGCCTTTGAAAACTGCCGGTCTCGTTCCGAACAATACCCCAACGATCTGGCCATCAAGTTTGAGCTAGGCGTGCTGCATTACGAGCGAGGAGAATACAAGGAGGCTATCCAGCTGTTTCAAAAATCCCAGGCCAATCCTCATATCCGCATCAAGGCCCTCCACTATCTGGGACGATGTTTCCTTCAAAGAGGCATCCTCGATCTGGCCATCAGACCCATCCAAAATGCGATCAAGGAGAAGGAAATATTCGACGAGCAACGGAAAGATTTGACCTATGATCTCGGGCTCATCTACGAAAAAATGAGTAAACCGGAGGAAGCCATCGAGCAATTCAAGCAGATTTATGAAGTGGACATCGATTACAAGGATGTGAGCGACAAAGTGGACGCTTACTACGCCAAACAGTAAAACGTTGAAGACGGGGTAAAAGGGACTCCCGCTTTCCAAAACCCGAATACACACTTTGCTCTTTCCTGGTCAAATCTGCCAGGAGCAAGCATTTCCAATTGGGAAGAATCACCATCGAAGGACACCGTCAGTTTCTGAATAAAGGTCCACCCGTTTCGGACAACCATAGATCCAAACACAGGATCTGACCTATCTTTTGGGCCATTCAATACTTTCAATTTAATTGCATTCCAACTGGATCGAGCTATGGTCTTAGAAATCATCATGGGGATCTTCAATGAACAAAGGATTCAACCATTGTCCACGTTGCTCTTGAAAGCGGCGTTGGCCTTTGTCCTTTTGACCACATCAGCGCAGTTTATTCAAGCGGACGCCTATGATGACGCGATAAATTGGACCCTGGAAGGCAATTACGCCAAGAGCTTGGAGGTTTGTGAGGAGCAATTGGAAGACGAGAAAGGGTTCAATGAAAAATGGTATCTGCTGGGCATCAAGAACTGCATGATCCTTGGCAAATACGAAAGAGCCTTTGAGATCCTTCAGGATGGACTCGAAGATCGACGCGTCAGCGGCATCAAACTTTATCCGGCAGGCCACGAAGTCGCGCTTTACAACAACGAACCGGATCTTGCTCAAGAATACCTGGACAAGAGCGCTCCCTACATCAACAGCGTCAAATGGTCCAATGTCAGCCCCGAAAACCGAGTTTACCTGGGAAGAGCAGCCATTAAATTGGAAGTGGATCCCCGAGTTGTCTTGGAACTGTTCTACGATTTCGGCATGAAGGCCAATCCCCCACTCCGTGACTCCTTTGTAGCGGCGGCAGAACTGGCACTTTTGAAAGAAGATTATGCTGTCGCAGAAACAACGGTTCAACAGGGATTGCAGAACTTTCCGGAGGATGCAGATCTCCTGTTCCTTTGGGCACAGGCATTGGCCGGTTCAGGCAATGATCAAATGGGAGACTTTTTGACTAAAACGCTGGATGCCAACCCCAATCACACAGGAGCCCTGCTGATGTTTGTGGATAACTCCATCGACGCCGAGAATTACGAGCAAGCAAGAGAACTTCTTGATCAGGTCAAGGAGATCAATCCGAATCATCCTAACGCATGGGCTTATGAAGCAGTGATTGCTCACTTGCACAGTGACAAGGCCAAAGAACTGGAATCCAGAGAAAAAGGACTGGAATACTGGTCTCAAAACCCTGAGGTGGATCACCTGATTGGAAAAAAACTCTCTCAGAAATATCGATTTGCTGAGGGCTCTGCCTATCAGGAGGCAGCCTTGAAACTTCAACCTGATTATGCACCCGCACGCCTTCAGCTCGCGCAAGATTTACTACGTCTTGGAGACGAATCCCAAGGATGGGAACTCGCAGCGGACATTCATGAAACGGACGGCTACAATGTCACCGCCTTCAACCTGATTCAGTTGAAATCCGTGATTGATGGATTTGCCACACTTCAAAACGAACACTTCATTCTCAGGATGGATGCCGAGGAAGCGGATATTTTTGGGGAGCAAGCCATGGAACTGCTGGTGGAGGCCAGAAATGTCATCTGTGATAAATACGGCATCACACTCGAACGCCCCACCACAGTGGAAATTTTCCCAAATCAAAGTGACTTTGGCGTTCGAACGTTCGGCATGCCCCACAATCCAGGTTTTCTCGGCGTGTGTTTCGGGGATGTTGTCACTGCCAACAGTCCATCTTCAGCGATCGGGCGCGATTCCAATTGGAAAGCCGTGCTTTGGCACGAGTTTTGCCATGTCGTCACCCTCAACCTGACAAAAAACAAAATGCCACGCTGGTTGAGTGAGGGCATCTCTGTCTATGAGGAAATAGAAAAGAACCCTGCCTGGGGACAACACATGTCTCCGGATTACCGGCAGCGCATCCTTCGCAATGAAATGACTCCTATTGGTGAATTAAGCGGGGCTTTCATGAATGCCGAGTCAGGAGAAGACATGCAGTTCGCGTACTATCAATCCTCCCTGGTAGTCGCCTACATTGTTGAAACATATGGCCAAAATTCTCTGAGAAATATTCTCACAGACCTGGCAACGGGCATTCCAATAAACCAGGCAATCGAAACTCATACTTCAAATGTCGAAGATCTGGATGAAACCTTTATCAAATGGGCTCAGGCGAAGGCATCCAAATTGGGCGAATCCCTCAATTGGGATGAACCCGACCCAAGCTTGATTGGCCCCAATGAAGTCACCGAGTTTCTTTCTACAAATCCTGACAATTATTACTTGTTGATAGACTCCGCGAGACAATATGTCAGCCAGGGCAACTGGGAGAAGGCAAACGAATTATTGGATCGATTGATTGAAGCTTATCCAGATCAGCGAGGTCGGGACGGAGCCCTGTATCTGGCTGCGGTAGTGGCAAAGAACCAAAAGGATATTGAAGCCGAGAAAAATTTTCTGGAGAAACTCGCAGCCATTGATGGAGATATCACTGAAGCTTATATAAGACTCATGCAGATCGCCAGGGAACAGGAAGATTGGGAATCGTTAAAAATAAACGCCGAAAGATACCTGGCAGTGAATCCATTGGTCGCACGACCTTACGAAGCGTTGGCGGTTGCATCTTCAGCTCTGGGAGACCATGAAACCGCCATCAGCGCAAGGCGCACGCTGCTCAAATTAAACCCTCTCGATCCGGCACTGGCGCATTTCCAGTTGGCCAGCCTGCTTCTGAAGGATGGCAGACCGGATGCGAAGCGCCACCTGCTCCAGGCTCTTGAAGAAGCCCCAAGATATCGAGAGGCACAAAAACTTTTGATGAGTTTAACCAAACAAAGCGAACTGAATGAAACCAACGATACTGAAAAACCCACCACAGAACCAACCTCCGTGGAGGTGGACTCAGATTCCGACAAAGCCGACCAGGCAAAACCAGTGACGGTTGATCAGCCCTAAGATTCATGCCTTATTCGCCGTCCAAACCAAACATTTCCTTCAACAATCACCGATGGTTGGAACTGCGTTCGGGTTGGAACCTATGGCACTGGCTACTGATCACAGTCACAATGGCATCAAACTATACTGTGAACGCCCAATACGGGCGTAGATTTGGGCATCCGGATGGAGAAAGAGCGGGAGTTCCCGAATGGGAAGTTAATGATGCCTTTAGGCCGGATGTATTCACATTCGTTAGAATTGCCTATAGCTCCTATTCGGACGGTTACAGTCGATGGGGTAAAAAATGGAGAATTGACCACCCTTCGAGTGATCTCAATTTCTCGTACCGCTTGGAAGAATTAACCTCCCTTAAAGTCGATCCCGACGGGAAAATAGTCACACTGACAGATCCCTCCTTGTTTGACTACCCTTTCGTCTACCTGATTGAGCCCGGTGAGATGGTTTTACGCGAAGAGGAGCGCAAAGCATTGAGGAAGTATCTCCTGGGAGGCGGTTTCATGATGATTGATGATTTCTGGGGTGTCAATGAATACGAAAACTTGAGACTGGAGTTAAGCCGTGTCTTCCCCGACCGTGAACCACGAGAAATTCCACTAGAGCATCCTATCTTCAATTTTGTATTTCCACTCAAACAAAAGCCTCAGATACCGAATGTGGACCGAGGAACCAAAAGTCAATTTGATGGACTGACTTTCGAAAGACCGGATGCGCAGACTCCGTTTTATAAAGGCATGTGGGATGACAAAGGCCGCCTCATGATGGTCATCTGTCATAACACTGATTTGGGTGACGGTTGGGAATGGGAAGGAGCCAATCATTATTACTTCAAGGAATTTTCAGAAAAAAAAGCATACCCTTTGGGCATCAATATCGTTATGTATGCCCTCACGCATTAAACCAGAACAAATTATTAAATAGAGAGGATCAGTGTGGAGGCAGATACTGCATCAGACAATCAAGGTTGGGTCAATGAGGAACGAACTGTGGAGCAACTTGCCCAGAGCCGTACCCGGATTGAAAAGGAACTGAGCAAGGTCATCATAGGGCAAAAGGGTGCCATCGAGGAAATCCTCATCGCCCTGCTGGCAGGAGGTCATTGCTTGATCACCGGTGCTCCGGGCCTGGCGAAAACACTCTTGGTCAAATCGATTGCTCAAATCTTCCACTTGAAATTCCAGCGTATTCAGTTCACACCTGACCTGATGCCTGCGGACATTACAGGCACCGAAATACTTCAGGAAACAGACGACGGGAGACACCTCAATTTCGTCAAAGGCCCTATCTTCGCCAATATGATTCTGGCTGATGAAATCAACCGAACGCCTCCTAAAACACAAGCCGCTTTGCTGGAAGCCATGCAGGAGCACCAGATCACGGCATCCGGGGTTCGGCATCCTCTCGAGGAACCTTTCTTCGTGCTGGCCACGCAAAACCCGATAGAAATGGAAGGCACCTATCCGCTGCCTGAAGCTCAGCTGGATCGTTTCATGTTCAATGTGGTCATTGATTACTTGCCTGAGGACGAAGAAGTCGAAGTGGTGAGACAAACAACATCCAAAAAAGCAGATCCCATTGAAGCCATCTTCACGGGTGAGGACGTCTTGCGATTCCATGAGACCGTGCGAGCAGTTCCCGTCGCTGATGAAATGGTCCGCTACGCCGTCCGACTGGCAGCCGCCTCACGCCCCAACCAAAAGGACACTCCCGATTTCGTCAACCAATGGATCAGCTGGGGAGCCGGACTGCGAGCTGCACAGTTTCTCATTCTCGGCGCAAAAGTCCGTGCTGTTCTCCAAGGACGTTCTCACGTGATCACCGAAGATATACAAAAACTGGCCACCCCTGCCCTTCGCCATCGTATTCTAACCAACTACCGAGCCGAAGCAGAGGGTGTCAGTGTTGAAAACATCATCCAGAAGTTATTGGACCACGTAAAACCTTTATAAGTTCTGGTTCAGTAGTCGACCAGAATTGATCCGTTACCATTTTCATGGCTGAAACTATCGCAGACGCTCTGCCGAACGAGGGTTTAACACAACATCGTTTCATTGACCCGCGTACTTTGATGTCGATCAAGCATCTTGAACTGCGAGCTAAAGTTGTGGTGGAGGGTTTTTGGAACGGATTGCATCGAAGCCCCTACCATGGGTTTTCAGTGGAGTTCACTGAATACAGACAATACACACCGGGAGATGACCCCCGTTACCTCGACTGGAAACTGTATGCCAGAAGTGATCGCTACTACATCAAAAAATTTGAGGATGAAACCAACTTGCGATGTTTCCTGCTGATGGACCGAAGTAAGTCCATGGAATTTGGAAGCAAGGGAGTCTCCAAGCAGGATTATGCAAATACCTTGGCAGCAACTCTGGGGTATTTCCTAAGCCGACAAGGGGATGCCGTAGGGTTGATGTCGTTCGATCAGGTGATTCAGGAATACATGCCTGCCCGCAATCGTCCGGGACACCTCCGGCAGCTCATGCTGGCTCTGGAAAAACCGTGCCAGGGAGACAGCACGGATCTCAAAAAACCCATCAAGCGGATCATGGACTTGATGAATAAAAGAGGTCTTATTGTTCTGATTTCAGATTTTCTGGCTCCCTTGGAAGAACTGGAAGACAACCTGGCAACTCTGGCCGCTTATGGTCACGAAGTTCAAGTCTTCCATGTTCTTGATCCAGCAGAACGGCACTTTCAATTTGAAGAAGCCATTCAGTTTGAAGATCAGGAAACGGGTCAACTGATGTATGTCGATCCAGCATCCGCGAGGAAAGATTACATGGAACGACTGGAAAGCCATCTGGATCATCTCAAGAACGCTTGCGATAAATCTGGAATCGATTACACCCTTCTGACGACAGATCAACCTCTGGAGAAAAGCCTGTTCGATTTCTTGAAAGCAAGAATTCACCGGGGCCGAGTCGTTCAGCGAAAAGGGCACACAGGATAAGGACGCATGAGCTTTTTATATCCATTATTCCTCTTGGGAGGAGCAGCTGTAGCAGCACCTATTCTTTTCCATTTAATCCGAAGAGTCACTCGTGAAAAGATGCCGTTCAGCACCTTGATGTTTCTGAAAGCGTCCCCGCCTAAGTTGACTCGCAAGAGCCGAATTGAACACTGGTTTCTTTTGCTCCTGAGGTGCCTGGTTATTCTCCTGTTGGCACTGGCGTTTTCCAGACCTTATTTATCCAACAATCAAAGTGTCGAATTGGAAACTGATGAACGCGTGCGTCACTGCTTGTTAATCGACAAGAGTGCCAGCATGCGCCGTGATGGTCTCTGGGACGAAACACTCACAAAAGCGGAGAAATGGTTAACGCTCTGGAAACAGGAAGCATATGCCTCTGTTTTCCTGTTCGATGAAAGTCTTGATCAGCTCGTTTCCTTTGAAAATTGGGCAACTTTGAGTCCCGATATTCGAGCATCTGAAATCATCAATCGTATCAAAGCACAATCTCCAAGCTGGAAAGCCACTTCGATCGACAATGCTTTACTTGAAACTTTGAATCGAATGGAGGAAGGAGCCAAAGAGGGAGAAAAGGAGACCGAACAACAGGCATGGGAACTGGTTGTGGTCTCAGATCTTCAAAAGGGCAGCCGATATGAAGCATTGCGCGGACAGGATTGGCCCAAGCATGCCTATGTCGTCTTCGATGGAATTGAGACAAAAAGCCCAAATAACGTTGGCTTACAGGCGCTGCAATCCGAATGGCAAATCTCTGAAGACGGGACCTCGGTGGCTCCACGTGTCCGCATTTCCAATGCACAGGATTCAGAAAAGGAACAGTTTCAGATCCAGTGGAAAGCGAATGAACAGGTTTTGGATCAATTGGATGCGCTGCCCATGTATGTAACACCTGGTCAATCCAGAATCACCACCGCACCCACCTGGCCAAAGGACCAGGGAGCGAACCAGCTTGTCGTGGAGGGAGATGATCAAAACTTTGACAACACCATCTGGCTTGCTCCTTTCAAGCCGCGAACAAGTCGAATTGTCTTGCTGGCACCCAATGCAGACAACCAGAACAACGAATTGGAATACTACTTGGAACGCGCTTTTCAATCCATCCCTGAGCATCAAGTTGAATTAATCCACCACAAAACAAATGCCTGGGATCCTATGGCGTCCCTCACTGCCATCGACCTGTGGGTGGTGACTCGTCCATTGGATGACTTGATGGCCGAGGCTTTGCGGGAAAGAGTGAAAAAGGGGGGCATCATCCTGATGCCACTCACCTCAACATCCATGCAGTCTACACTCCAGATTCTATGGGAAGATCCAAGTCTTGAAATCGAGGAAGCAGACGTGAGTGATTATGCTTTGCTGGGAAAAATCGATTTTCAACATCCACTGTTCGCACCCTTTGCCGACCCTCGATTCAGTAATTTCAGTAAAATTCACTTTTGGAAACACCGAAACATACTAAATCTAAATATCAGTCAGGATGAAATG
Source organism: uncultured Verrucomicrobiota bacterium (assembly GCA_964342825.1). Taxonomy (GTDB): domain Bacteria; phylum Verrucomicrobiota; class Verrucomicrobiia; order Limisphaerales; family AAA164-E04; genus AAA164-E04. The sequence continues at coordinate 30,842 of CAYFHO010000011.1, read as the reverse complement.
CAGGTTGCGGCCCATTTCGACAGCGATCAACCTGCCATTGTCACCAGAAACCATGGGCAGGGACGTTTGGTCTTATTAAACTCATCCTGGACCCCTGGTGACAGTCAATGGGCCTTATCTACCAAGTTTGTCCCCTGGTTATATACAATGTTGAATTGGGGCAGGAATTATCAGGAATTACGAACACAGTACACCATTGGTGAAGTTGTCGATCTCAGCAGCATACCAAGCTCGCAAAAACTTTTAGTGAAAACTCCAGGCGGTGATGAAGAGGATCGCAGTGAAGAAAAACTATTCCGGAATACCACGACACCTGGGATCTATGAAATTGAAGCCGACAATGATTTTCGGTGGACCTTCGCAGTAAATCTGCACCCGGATGAAAGCCGAACCTCGGTCTTGCCTTTGGAGACGCTTGAGGGATTGGGAGTTCCCACCAGACAGCCGGAATCCGCTGAGAATGAAACTCCACAATCGCGTCAAGAGAACGCAGAAAAATCACGCTTGCTTCAGGCACAAGAGATCGAGCAAAGCCAAAAATATTGGCGGTGGATGCTGTTTGCCGTTTTAGGACTGGTGGTCGTGGAAAGCCTTGTTGCTTCACGCGCAAGCCGCAAGCAGTTTGCCTGAACCAAAATGGCCCGATCACTCTAAATGAAGACTGATTTCGACTTTATCAAAATCAGCTCCCAACTATTCTTTGATGAAATTTCAATTGCCTGACAGCGTCGATTTTAAACCCTGGATGCAGCGTTGATTTTCTTTCATTGACCCGATGCTGATCCTGAGCCATTCGGGCAATTGATACCCAGCCATGGGGCGTGTGATGATTCCCTGACTTTGAAGTGATTCGAAAACTTTCTTGCCATCCCCTACTTTCACCAGCACGAAATTTGCATACGAAGGAACATACTCCAGTCCCATTTCTTCAAAGCGAGCCTGGAAAAAACTGACTCCTTCTGCATTTAAATTCCTGGTTTTTTCAACATGCTCCTGGTCATTCAAAGCAGCCAATGCCCCAGCTTGAGCCAGTGCATTGACGTTAAAAGGTTGCCGCACCTTCTGCATGGATTGAATGAGTTGCGGATCACCAATCCCATAACCAACGCGTAAACCTGACAGACCGTAAATCTTCGAAAAGGTCCTTAACAACAAAAGGTTAGGTTTAAATCTTTCACGTATCATGGGCACAAGATCGATGGGATCGGCCAGATATTCAAAATAGGCTTCATCCATTACAATCAACACGTGATCAGGAATGGCATCCAGAAAAGAACGTATTTCGTTATTGGATGCGAGTGTTCCAGTGGGATTATTAGGATTGGCTACAAAAACTACTTTGGTTTGATTGTCCACAGCTTCGGCCATCGCTTCCAGGTCATGTCCGTAATTTCGGGCAGGAATGATCTTGGTCCTGGACCCGAACATGGCGGCAATGATCTGATAAATTGCAAAGCTATATTGAGAGACCACAATATTGGAATCAGAATCAAGCAGCACATGCCCAATCCATTCAATCAATTCATTGGAACCATTCCCGAAGATCAGTGAGTCAGGAGTCAATTCCAGGTGCTCCGCCATTCTGTTTTTCAGATAGAAAACATTCCCATCCGGATACAAATGGACTGAAGGAATAGCATCCATCATGGCCTTCACGGCTTTAGGAGAAGGGCCCAAAGGATTTTCATTGGAAGCCAGCTTGATGACGTCTTCAAATGGAATATCCAGCTCTCGGGCAACTTCCTCGATGGGACGACCCGGCTGATAGGTAGGCAAGGATTCGAGGTGTTTGTGAATAGGTAATTGAAATGAATTCATGCGTTAAAACAGTGTTTATCGAACGGTTTGATCTACGATGGAATGGACGTTCACATGGGTTTTGACAAGGTCTCGGATCAAGGCAATCTTTGCGACATCTCCTGGCCTGGTTTTCACAATTAAATCATGCACAATAGAGGCAACCTGATAACTGTCTTCGGGAGTCATGAGCACCGGATATGGCATGCGCTCAATCACCTTCATCACCCTGCTCGAGGGCTGAATATCATCCGTGAGTACGATTCCGGACAATTTGGTGGGCGCCCCGGTTTCATTTGGAGCTGCTGCCGTTTCAATAAGATCTTCACGATCCGCAGGCATGATCATCAATGAACCGGGCCGGAAAAATTTTCTGGCATTTGGAGCGCTCATGGCACCGACGACAACATTGTCGACAATGTTATGAATCTCCCTTGTTTGGTTGAGGACTTTTGCGGTTAATTCGTCACGGATGAGTTCCATGGTTGGACTGGAGAGCATGCGTTGATGTGGGATAACGCCCAGTAGATTCAAACCGCGCCGCTCCAATCCTTTTCTGGCAAATTCCGAGATGTAATCCACCTTATCCTGTCTGACCTTGTTGAGAATAACTCCGATGATTTCAACACCATCCTTCTCGAAGAGAGCCTGATTGAGAGCCACTTCATCTATGGGACGACCAATCCCCCCTTGAGTCACAATAACCACTTTTGAATTCAGGATCTTGGCGACCCTGGCATTGGACAAGTCGAAGACAGATCCCACTCCGGCATGTCCCGTTCCTTCACATAAAACAAAGTCCTTTTCCCAAGCGACTCGATCAAAGGCTTGTTGGAGCCTTTTGACCAGTTGCGGATTATTGGAGGATTTCAGGTATTTTTTTGTGAAATCCGAAGCAACAGCAATTGGACTCATTTCAGGTAATGGACAATTCAATTGATAAACTTTGTCCATCAGGAAAGAATCCTCATCAATTTTATGATCTGCAACTTCCACAAAACGTTGCCCGACAGGTTTGATGTATCCCACTCTGGGGTAGTAGCGCTTGATAGCCGACAAAAGCCCGAGTGACGTGGTCGTTTTCCCATCGTTTTGTCGTGTGGCTGCAATGAAAATGCGGGGGGTGATGATGTTTTTCATATCTATGCCGTCGCTCTAAGATTCTTCACCTGGTAAGTTTAATCCCGCTCCTGGAAAGAGCGCTTCATATTCAATGGATTGAAGCCCAACGATGGCAGCGACTCCAAGTATATCATGTGCATTGGAGCCTCGTGAAACATCCGCCGCAGGACGATCCAGTCCAAGAAGGATTTGGCCGTAGGCATTGGCTCGGGCCATATGCTTGAGCAGTTTGCTGGCGATATTCCCGGAATTAAGATCCGGAAAAATAAGAACATTCGCATGACCAGCGACGCGTGAATCCAATGACTTCACTTTAGCCACATCCGGTACCAGTGCGGCATCCACCTGTATTTCACCATCGAAATCGGCTTCTAGCTTTGTTTCTGAGGCCTTTTCCCTGGCGAGTTCAGTCGCATTCTGGATTTTTTCTATCCCCGGGTGCCCTGCACTTCCCTTGGTTGAATAAGACAGCATGGCCACTCTCGGCTTAATACCCAGGAGATGCTTGGCCAGGTTAGCGGTAGAAACTGCGATATCCGCCAATTGCTCTGAGTTAGGATCGGGAATCACTCCACAATCTGCAAAGAACAGAACTCCCTTTTCTCCAAAGCGGGTATCATCGACTTCCATAATCATACAACTGGAAGCCGTCGACGTATTTGGGGCCACCTTGATAATCCTGAAAAGCGGTCTCAGAACACTTCCGGAAAACTCCGAAGTCCCAGAGATAAGTCCGTCCGACTGATGCATCGCAACCATCATGGAACCATAATAATTGGGCTGCTTCATGGTATTTAATGCTTCCTCTTCGGTGACTCCTTTGGATCGTCTCATTTTCATGTAACGATCTGCGAAATTTTCCAAATCTTCGCTGGTTTCAGGATTGATGATCCGGATGCCATCCAAAGATAAATTTAAAGCAGAGGCTGATTCCTTGATGCGTGTGCGATCACCAAGCAGAATGGGCGCTCCAAGTTTTAAAGCCTTATATTGACGAGCAGCCTGCAAGACGCGAGGTTCGTGTCCCTCTGGAAGGACAATCCTTTTAGGGTGTCGTTGAAGCTTTTCTATAATGGTCCCGATAAACCGCATAGGAGAGAACTACTCAATCGCGAGAAATTCTTCAACTGACAAGGAAAAGAAATTAAATCCATCAGTGCCGTGCATCTGACTGCAAACGAAGGTAAAGGTCATGAATAGAACGCACCATGGATTCCACTGTGAATCTCGTCTCCACCAGCTTTTTCCCTTGCTGTCCAAGACTACGTCTCAACTCAGGTTGAGTTGCAAGTTTCACAAGTGCCTCGATTAAAGACGGTTCATCATTTGGTTGAACTAAAACACCAGTTTTGCCGGGGATGCAAACCTCTGGTGCGCCATCCAAGTCAAAAGCCACGACTGGTTTTCCTGCTGCAAGTGCTTGCGGCAATGCTCGTGGCAGACCCTCTCTCCATGAAAGATGCACCAAAACATCCATGAGCCCAATCCATTTGGGAACTTCTTCTGGACTGATCAGCCCGGTGAAAACCACCCTGTCTCTTAAACCCATTTGGGATAGCTGGGATTCAAAACGTTCCCGATGAGGTCCTCCTCCCACCAATAACAACTTGAGATTGGGAATTTTTTGAACGAGCGCTGGAAGAACAGAAAACAACTCCTTGTGTCCCTTGAGATCAAAAAGTCTGGCAATTTTTCCGACCACAAAATCGGTTTCCTTCAAACCGGATTTTTCCCGCAGATCCGGGTCTGGTTTGGCGGTTGAAAAAGCACCCAGATCAAATCCACTGTAAATGGTGGAATATTGATCTGATTTGCCTATTCCTGCCTGCAGATATTGACGGCACATGGCATCCGCCACACCTATGAAATGATCGGTGGCGCCGGCGGCAATCTGTTCGGCTTTTAAAAACACTGCATTGGAGATCTTCCCCTGATAAACACCAAAGGAAGGTCCATGAATGGTGTGAATGATACACTTTACACCTGCTGCTCGAGCAGCCAAACGACCAATAATGCCAGCCTTTCCGCTATGCGTGTGGACTATATCCGGTCGCTTGTGCAGATATCGACGCCTGAGTGACAAATACGCCAGAACATCATTCAATGGTGATACCGGCCTCACGAGGTGAGGTTCAATTTCAAAGTGCCCCTTGAAGGAGCTCAGTCTTGGTTCCAATGACCCTTCAGGAAGCAAGCCGTCAGTTGGTCCAGAAATCAGTTCAACTTTCGCAGAAGGTAAATCAGCAAGCCCAATGACGCTCGAAATGGTATTTTCCTGGGCGCCACCAACAATCAAGCGGGTGATAACATGGGAGACGAACATTATCCATCAAAGGAGATCTATTCGCCTTTTAAAGTCGCCAGTATGGAAACGACCTTCTCGTATTCACCTGTGCCCTTGGGTGCCAATTTCAGATAGGCTTCATAGTGCTCGATTGCCTTGGCTGATTCATTTTTCTGGCGGGCAATTTCTGCCAAACCGTAGTGAACAGCATGGCTGTCTTCGACCCTTTCAGCCAAGGTTTGATAATCGGCTAATGACGGATCCAGTTGTTTCAGCTGAAGGTAACTAATGGCTCTATTCAGAAGGGCTATGTTATTTTCAGGATTCTGTTCGATCGCCTTGGTCAGCGTCGTGACTGCACTTTCAAAATCACCAGCCCTCATTTGAGCAACCGCTTTTGTTTGACGAGCATTAACCGAATCCGGGTTTATCTTCAGGTGTGCATCGCACATCGCAGCCGCATCCTGGTATCTTTCTGTAAAGAGATAGACTTGAGCCAATGTCTCTACGATGGATTCGGATCTGGGAAAATCCTGACGAGCTTTTAACAGTAATCCTTCGGCTATTTCAAACTGCTTGGCGCCCAACTCATCCTCTTGATTCGAGTAATGATTATTCCCAACACCATAATGTGCCAGGGCGGTTAATCGAGTCACTTCTGCCGTCTGAGCTTCATTTAATGTATTTCCAGATTGCTTGAGTTCTTCCAATGATTTCAGTAATTCTTCGGATGCCCCTAAATTCAGTAGGGCTTTAGCATTGGCCAACCACATGGAAGTATTCGAGCTATCCAACTGAGCAGCTCGCTTAAACCTGGCCGCAGCTTGACGGAAGTTTCCGGTTGAAAACAATTGAATGCCCATTTCATTTTGAAAACGAATGGCATCCATTTCTCCGTTGGCTTTCAATAATTCATCAATAGACCGGAATTTACCAAGCAATTGATTCCATTCTTGATCATCAATAAGTCCAACAACAGGTTGTTGATTTCTAAGCAAATCATTGGCCAATAGATTAATGGCGGGGGAAACTATTTTTTCCGAGTAGGACTGTGCTTTTTCGAAGGCGGATTTGGCTTCATCAAGCTTACCCATCTGCTGCAATTGAACACCCCAGTTATTGCGTTCCATCGCTACCATTCCACCAAGAGCAACACACAGCGGAACTTCGGATTTGATCCCGCGCGAAAGATCTTGGAAATCATTGTCGAACTTCTGCCAGAAGGTCTGGGTGTTGTTCACCACTTGATCTGTAGGTAAGGGAGGGTAAGGAATTTTGTCATCTTTAGTGAAAGCATGCAATCGCTTGATCAGATTTCTGTTCTCGGGGTGGAGATATTCAAAGTAAATCCCGAAACTGGAGTGCATGTAGTAAACAGGATATTGCTTGATCACTCCTGCAACCAAATTAAGGATGGATCCCAGATTGATGGCGGGAGGAATATTCGCCTCGCCAATAGCTTCAGTCCAATCTTGCTTCACTTCCTCATGAGCAATTTTTTGATAAAACCCGGTCGAAAGTCCGGATGTATCAATAACGGAATAGAGGGAGCGATCATGATCTGGAGAAGTTTCCAGCGCGTATTTGATCATCATGGCCCTGAAGGAATCGTCGGCAATCAGCAAGGATTTCTCCTTTGGTAAAGGATCGATCACTGTTTGAGCATACCTTGCGAGAAGATCACCGTTTGTTGTACGAATGGCCCCCCAATTCTTGTAAACCAAACCAGCAGGAACAGCCACGGCAGCAATGATAACAAGCCCCTTGAAAACAAGGTCCAATATACCACCTCCACCAGAACGGTGCCTGCGTGATTTACTACGGGACGGGGCACCACTGAAAACCAGCAAGGCATATCCTGAATAATACCCGACAGCCAGGGCTCCCAGGTAATAAAACGACAAGAACGGCAGTCCCAAACCGCGAACACGTGGACTAAAGGGAGGATCGAAAGCCACCCAGAGACAGGCTGCAAGGAAGACCATGTGAATGACCTTGAACATGAAATTAGTCAACATGGCACCAGCCGCACTCGTATCACCGAAGGTGGAAGGCCATCGTATCCCCATGGCTATCACAGGCACAATGGAAGTTAAGGAAAGTATCAGAACAACACTGCGTTTGAATCCGGTCAAAACGGCTTTCTGATTTCCAAGTGTCAGCTTGAGATAATCCCAAAAACTGCCCGATTCAGGGTATTGGCTGACCAACAGGAATGGAAGAAGCAGATACAAGGTAAGCCCCAGTAGTCCCAGGCAGGCAGACTTCAACAGGAATCGCCCTTGAAAAAATGCGAGGCCTTTGATCCAGATCACTGCACAAAGAAAAAGTGGGAAATAGGCGATCATCGCCCAATTGTTGGTGATAGATAGTCCATAGATAAAAGCGAACCGGCTCATCCATTTCTCATTTTCTCCGATACGGTATTCAAGGAGACATCGGATCAAGTAGGCGAACATAAGAAGATCGATCATTTCCCCTGTCGCTGCTGTGGCATGCTCCCAGAAAGTAAGCTGAAACCCGCAAACCAGAACTGCAAACACAGGTGGAATCCAGGCAAGTGGTGTGCTGAGTAACGAGAAATCACTCTGTTCCCGGATACGCTGATCACGAGTTCGATCATGTGGTAAAAGAGAAACCGATTTCGCCAAATTGAAAAGTGTCAGAGTTGCCAACACAACGGTCAGCACGTTCAATGCAAAGGGCTGCGAATTTGTTGATAGAAAACTTATCGGCAAGGTCAGGATGTAAAACACGGGAGACTGAACACTTGGAGACCAATCCCATCCCGTGACCTTACCCACCACAGGAAGGCTTGAGGTTGTCACGGAGTGGCTCATTGTGAACAAGAAAAATACCAATGTCACCCCCCCGATTATCCAGGGTAGCAACCTTTGTACAAAACTCATCGGTGTTGATTCAGACTGGTCCATAAAAGCTAATACCCCTTAGAAGAAACCAAGAGCAACCACTTGGCAAGGCTATCTTGAGGAGAAAACCAGTGTTAATAGCAGATATCGCCTTTGGTCTGACTTTGTGATCAAGCCGTGGAGACGCCACAAAGACCGTAAAGGTAAGACTGAACTAAAATACTTAAGGAATCACTGTAGCCACCCTCCAAAATACTGAAGGAAGGAATAGACAGGGAAGCGATTTGTTTACCAATCCATTCAAAGTCCTCTTTCTCAAGCAATTCCTGAGCTATGGGATCCTGGGAATACGCATCAAAACCGGCAGAAACCCCCAAAATGTCAGGTTTGAATGTCACAATATCCTGCAGGGCATTAGAGATGGCCTTACGGTAATCCTTGGCAGGTGTGCGAGGTTTTTGGGGATAATTCCGGCAATTAGGCGGACGATCTTCCAGTCCAGTCCCGGGATAACAGGGGGATTGGTGAATGGAGGTAAAGAGCACATTTTCCTTTCCATGCAAAATATCCTCTGTGCCATTCCCATGATGCACATCAAAATCCAACACCGCCATTCGGGCTTCCAATCGCTCAACACCTTCCAATATAGCAATCGCCATGGAACTCAGGTAACAAAATCCCATGGCACGATTTTGAGTGGCATGATGTCCGGGAGGCCTCATCAAACTGAAAACCTGCCTGCCTTGAATCGCAAGCTCCAGTGCTTCCAAAGCTGCGCCAGAGGCCCTGAGGGCATGGCTGTCTATGTTTTCGTAATAAGGCGTATCTCCGTCAAAATCCCGGCTGGTTGTTTTCAAACGTTGCAAATGTCCCTGAGAATGCGCCCTGAGAAGGGACTCGACTTTCGCTTCTTTGGGGACCATCCATTCGATTTCCAACAAAGATTGGGCTCTAAGACGATCAACGGTGCTGGTCACCCTGAAAGGACGTTCTGGATGACCTGGAGATTCATAATCGGCGCATCTCTCATCATAAAGCACCACCAAGGGTTTAGATTGCATGAGAAGAAAGTATCCCAACCAGGGGTATATGACCATCCAAACATTCATTCCAGACCTAGCACCATTGCAAATGTCATCCATATATTCCGCTGTGCGTGAATGAATTTTCCTTCTGGATGTTGGGCCGGTTTCAGGATTAACTGACATGAAAGATGTTTTACCCAGAGACAAAACAATTCATCGACCTGGCTGCGAAAGGGAATTTGATCCCGGTGACTCGCACGGTGCTGGCTGATTTTGACACCCCATGTTCCGCCTATCAGAAATTACGCGGACAAGGTGAATCCTTCCTGTTTGAATCTGTTGAAGGAGGTGAACACCTGGGGCGATTTTCTTTTGTGGGATGCAACCCGAGGGCCATCATCAAACAAACGAATGATCAAGTTCAAGTCATCCAGGATGGAAAGGTCATCAACAGCTACAAGGTTGTTGGAGCATTGGCTGAGAAGACAGGGGATGACGAGGTGCGGGATGGTTTGGAAGCGGTTGAAAAAACGCTTCAACAATTTCGATATGTCCCAACGGAGGAATCAGATTTTCGATTCTCAGGTGGAGCGGTTGGTTTTTTAGGCTATGAGTATATTCATGACATTGAACCGGTCGTCCCCCGCCCTCCTGAGGATGAACTGGATACTCCAACCATGTATTTCCTGATCGCCGATCAGTTGCTGGTTTTTGATCGGGTTTCGCAGACCATCACGGTCATCGTCAACGCCTTTGTCAAAAACCCTCAGAATGCTCTTGAGGAATACGAAAATGCCTGTGAAGAGATTGATCGAATTCTGTCCCTATTGGAGCAACCCTGCGAATACAAACCAGCCACGTTCCTGAAATCTCCTGAACCGGCATCCTTTGAATCGAACATGGAGAAAGATCGCTTTCTTAGAAATGTGGAAAAAGCGAAACAATACATTACCGCAGGAGACATTATTCAGGTTGTGGGCTCGCAAAGGTTTTCGGCTCCACTGAATGCTTCACCACTGGAAGTATATCGAGCTGCGCGTTCCATCAACCCTTCTCCCTACATGTTTCTATTGGAATTGGAGGGATTTTCTCTGGTGGGTGCTTCTCCGGAGATTCATGTGCGATGCGAGGAAAAACGTGTCGAAATCCGCCCCATTGCCGGAACGAGACCCCGAGGTGCGACAAGGAAACAAGACCTGGCTCATGAAAAGGATTTGCTGGCCGATCCTAAAGAAAGGGCTGAACATGTCATGTTGGTGGATCTCGCCCGCAATGACATTGGTCGGGTTTGTGATTTTAGTTCCGTGGAGGTGAAGGACCTAATGATCATCGAACGCTACAGCCACGTCATGCACATCGTTTCACAAGTGGAAGGACGCCTTTCTGAAGGAAAGACTCCCTACGACTTGATTCGCGCCACATTCCCTGCCGGAACATTGAGCGGTGCCCCCAAGATCCGCGCCATGCAGATTATCTCTGAAATGGAACAAACCACACGCGGACCATACGGTGGTTGCGTGGGTTATTTTTCATTCAATGGTAATCTGGATTGCTGCATCACCATTCGGACAGCATTGATCAAGGGTCAAAGAATTTTCGTTCAGGCCGGAGGTGGCTGGGTAAGTGATTCAGTGCCCGAAAACGAATATCAGGAAACGGTCAACAAAGCAAAGGCCATGCTCAAAGCGGTGGCATTGGCGGAATCATTTGAATAAGCATGAGCCCAAATCCTGAACCCACAAGCACAAAATTTGGGCTGGCGATCCTCATCCTTCTTGGGTGTTCTGTAATTGCTTATTTCCTGTTCAAATCCGGTCCTGAGGTTGCACCTGAGGAGGATGTTCGTGCGGCAAAAATGGTCAAAGTGCGCCAGGTGCTTCCAGATAAGTATCCTATCTTTGTATCAGCTTATGGAACTGTCATTCCTGCGCAAAGGGTCACCATTGAACCAGAAGTCACCGGACTTGTTATCCGTCAGCACCCGGAACTGACCCCGGGCGGAAGAATCTTGAAGGGTGAGGAATTATTCGCAATCGATCCTACACTCGCTCAGCTTGCCCTCAAAGAAAGTATTTCTGCGCTGAAACGAGCGGAAGTAAATCTCAAGGAAGCCACCCGAAAATTGGAGGAAGCAAAGAGCCTCGCCAGAAATGCGCTGATCCCCGGAAGCGAACTTGCCTCACTGGAGGCGGAGTCACTGGTTCAGGAAGCAGAGGTTTCACGTCTGATGGTGGCAAAAGAGCGCAACCAGGAGTTACTCAAAAGACATAACATCAGTGCACCTTTTAATTGCATGGTTCTTGATGAAAATCTGGAAATCGGACAACGTATCGATCCGGGATTTTCAGTAGCCACCCTGATTGGTGCGGACGAGTTGTGGATTCAAGTTTCCCTGCCCGTTGATCAAATCAGGCACATTCAATTTCCTCAAGGAGAGCAACCCGGCGCACGCGCAAGCATTTTCCTGACTTCAGGTGGCGAAAAGCAGTTCGCAGGGAACGGACACGTCATCGGTCTCCGGAGCGATGTGGAACGCGAGGGAAGAATGGCCAGATTGCTGGTTTCCTTCCCTGTGCCAGAAAAACAGAGTCCGCAAAACTTGATGGCTCCCATACTGATTGGAAGTTATGTCAGGGTGGACATAGAGGCAGGTGAAATTGAAGATTGCCTTGCCATTCAACAGGCTTCCTTAAGATCGGGAGACCGGATTTGGATCGTGGATAACGATAGCACTCTGCAGATCAAGGATGTTAAAGTTCACTGGACCATGGACGATATGGTTTATGTATCCAATCCATTGCAAGAAGGTGAAACACTGATTGTCAGTCCTCTTCGTTCAGCGGTGCCCGGAACGATCGTTAATGCACAACTCGTCAATTCCCCATGACTTCGAACAAAAAATCTGCCCAAAGTGAGCAAGGTTTTCAGGGTGTCTTGACATGGTTTGCCAAAAATCATGTCGCGGCAAACTTGCTGATGGTGGCGGTGGTTGTGACAGGTCTCCTGGTTTCTCTCAATATCAGGCAGGAAATATATCCAACTTTCACTCTAGACGTGGTGGAGATCTCCATGGAATACCGAGGCGCCAGTCCTGGTGAAGTTGAACAATCCATCATACTTCCCATTGAATCTGAATTGCGTACCATGGAAATTGTGCGTGAAATCACGGCAACAGCCAGTGAGGGCAGTGCGCGCATCCAGGCGGAACTGATTCCCGGTTCGGATCGCAATCGAGGACTTCAAGAAATTACAGCCGCGGTACAACGAATCAATCTGTTCCCAGAAGATGCCGAGCCCCCGATCATTGCATTGGACAATGGGCGCCGTAGAGGCGTCATGTATTTGTCCATTTATGGGGATCTCGATGCAAAAGGCCTGGTCGATTTTGCAAGACAGATGGAAGAAAAGTTACTTTCCCTGCCCGAAATTTCGTTGGTCGAGTTAAGAGGAGTCCGTCGCCCGGAGGTGCATATTGAAATACCACAAGCCAATCTGCGGTCATTGGGCCTGAGGCTGAATGATATTGCAGAAGCCGTGGACGATGCCGCCCTCGATGTACCTGCTGGATCGATCAAGACTGCTGGTGGAGATTACCTCCTGAAGACGAAAGAAAGAAAGGAACTTGCCAAGGAATTTGAATCCATCCCGATCATCAGCAGATCCGATGGCACCAAAGTCAGTCTGAAAGATATCGCTGTTGTCAAAGATGATTTCGAGGAATCAGAACGTGAGTCCTACTTCAACGGACGCCCCTCCATATGGCTTGCAGTTTATAGTTCGGAAACCCAATCCCCTTTGACGGTAGCGCGTGCGGTACGCAAGTTTATCGATCAGGAGAAAGCAAATCTTCCAGATTCCGTTGGCATCACCATCACTTTTGACCGTTCAGATGACTATGAAGAACGCATCAATATGCTACTCACAAACGGTGCAATCGGTCTCATCCTCGTCATTTTGGCGCTGGGTTTATTTCTGGAACTACGAGTAGCTTTCTGGACTGCAGCAGGCATCCCCGTGTCGGTCCTGGGATCGTTGTTCCTCCTCCCGGCCATGGATGCGAGCATCAACATGATTTCATTATTTGGTTTTATCGTCACGCTGGGAATTGTCGTGGATGATGCGGTTGTGGTAGGGGAGGAAATATTTCATAAAATGTCCCAAGGGATGGGCAGAATGCAAGCTGCTGTGGAGGGGGCCAAACTGATGTCAACCCCGGTCATTTTTGCCGTTAGCACCAATATCATCGCATTCCTTCCACTTTTGTTCGTCCCCGGAGAGACGGGTCGATTCTTTTATGTTTTACCTGCAGTGGTGATCGCCGTATTCACAGTTTCACTATTGGAATGTCTCTTCATACTTCCCGCCCACCTGGCACACCAGAATAAATCATCTACTTTTCGATGGTTTGAATATTTCAATTCCTGGCAAACCAGACTGCGTATCCGTATCGATAACGCCATAGACCGTTGGTACAGTCCGGTCATACACACTGTTATTCGTCACCGACACCTGACTTGCGCCCTTTCAGCCGGAGCTTTTCTCATGATTGTCGGTTATACTTTCAGCGGACGTATTGACTTTACTTTTCGACCATCCATCGAGACTCCATTTGTTCAGGCAGAAATCGAAATGCCTGCAGGAACACCAACCAAACGAACCAGAGAAGTAGCTTTTCAAATCGAAGAAGCTGCCCGAAAAACAATAGATAAGTTGGGTGAGGAAAACATCCTTATTGGAATTACAACTTCGGTTGCCGAGCGCAGTTCCAATGGCGGTGAGGTGTCTGTTCGACTCGTTCCACAGAGTGAACGAAAAGTGACCGCCGCCGAATTCGCCCAACTTTGGCGTGAGGAATTCCCGGATTTACCTGATGTGGAATCAGTTTTCTTTGATTACCTAATTGGCCCCGGAGGATCTGCTGAAATTGATATCCAGATTTCGCATCCCGAAATTGAAGTGCTTCGACAGGCCGCATCTGAAGTTGCCGAAGCCGTAGGTAAATATCCGGGCGTGGAAGATGTTCGCAAAGGTTTTGGAAGAGAGATGCCGCAATTTAATTTTGAGATCACTCCTGAAGGGAGAAGCCTCGGAATCACGGCACGTGAGCTTGGACGCCAAATCCGCCATGCCTTTTTTGGAGCAGAAGCCCTTAGGCAGCCCATGGACCGGGAAGAATTACGAGTCATGATCAAATTTCCCGAAACGGAGAGACGCACTTTGAGCGGGCTTGAAAACTTACTTATCCGCGTTCCGGGTGGCGGTGAAATCCCGTTGCGTCAAGCCGCCAAAATCGAGCTGACCAATGCCCCGGCACGTATCACGCGAGTCGATGGGGCCAGGGTGATTAATGTCACAGCCAATGTGGTCCCAGGTATCACAACGGGAAACAAAGTTCTTGGTTCCTTTGAAAAGACTGAACTTCCCAAGATTTTGAAAAGATTCCCACAGCTTCGGTACTCGTTCGAGGGGGAACAAAGGGAACAACGCGAGGCCATGAAAAACCTCTCCTGGGGCCTACTGGCTTCCCTTTTCGCGATTTATGCCATCATGGCATCCTTATTACGCAGTTATGTTCAGGCGCTTGTCGTGTTGTTGATGTTGCCGTGGAGTCTGGCTGGCGCTGTGCTCGGACACGTGATCATGGGTTTCGATCTGAGTGTGTTCAGCGTGTTCGGAATGATCGCGTTATGCGGGATGGTGGTGAATGGGGCTTTTGTTCTGGAACTGACCCGCGATCAATATTTGAAAAAAGGCAAATCACCCATTGATGCGGTGATATGTGCTGCTCAACGCCGATTTCGCCCCATCATTCTGACTGCCCTGACTACTTTTCTGGGGCTCGGTCCCATGATTTTTGAGACCAGCATTCAGGCTTTGTTTTTGGTGCCTATGGCCATCGCTCTTGGAGTAGGCACTGTAGTATCAGCAGTCTTGGTCCTGACTTTTATTCCCGCGGTCATGGCCATCATCGAAGATTGGAAATCTTCCTGGTCGTGAACCTTCAACAATCTGAACTATCGCAAATCAGAGCTTGAGTTCATCCGATCTATTTTGATCCAAACCGATTTAAGATATTGAGGTGTTTGCATTGTGACTGGGAAATCAGCTGGTTGCGGACAGAACTGAATCCCATTGGGGTTAATATTATTTTTCCGCAAAGTTTGGAGAATGACACTTTCAAAACTTCTTGGCGACCAACCTGCCGTATTGTTGCAAGCAAGAATCAATCCTCCGGGTTCGATAATATCCAAAGCCGACTTTAAAAGCTCTGGATAATCCTTTTCTGCCTGAAACATTTTCTTGTTTTTGGAAGCTTTGGAAAACGTAGGTGGATCCAATATGATACCTGAAAATTTTCGACCGCGCTTTCGAAATCGTCGCATCCAATCAAAGACATCCCCGTAAATGAAATCATGTTCATCAGGATCGAGTTCATTTAACTGAAAATTCTCCCTTCCCCATTCCAGATATTTCCTGGACAAATCCAAACTCACCGCCCGCAGCCCGGCCTTGGCAACGCAGACTGAAAAGGGACAAGTATAGGAAAATGTATTCAGTATTTCACCGGAAGAAGGAGTTTGTGTTTCCAGTTTCAACTGGTCTCCAACTCGTAGCTGCAACCACCTTTTTCTGTTCTCTCGTTGATCAAGAAAGATCCCAACCGAATACCCCTCATCGAAACGAATTTGATAATGAAGGTCATTTTCAACAATCCTTGTTTCAGACGGCCCTTGATCACCCAACCAAATTCTTGGTGAAGTAGTAGTGATATTTTCTTTTCGAACTTGTCGGTTCAATTGCTTGAAATAAGCCCCCCGACACCCCAATTGGGACATCCATTCCAGCGTCAGTTTTTTCTCCGGATCAGATGGGGATCCTCCCTTGGACGCTAATAGGTATTCTCCGAAGCGATCCAGATAAAACCCTTTGAAACCATCTCCAGCACCATGAATAAGACGGTAGGCATTGTGAGATTTCGACTGAAGCAAGCGCAGCCTTCTCTTGATTATTCTATCCTTTAGTAATGAATCCATGAATGACAACAAACAACAGAAATCAATCGACCTTCAATAATCAGGCAACACAGGGTGACCTGAGAATGAACAACCAATGATCAAGTGCATGGATACACAACCTAAATCCGTGACTCCAATATGTCCATTTTCCATTTGCCCCTTTCCCCAACCAGGAGCATGATATGATTCAAATTATTCATATGAAAAAGATACTTCTCTCCCTTGCTTTGGTATCATTGGCAATGATTTCCACTCATCCAATTGAGGCTGCCGAGTCTCGTGATGAAAAAGTTCGTGCCGATAAAACAAAGGTGGAATCTTCAGGACTCTGGATCTACAACAATTTGGATTACGCCATCTTGGAAGCCAAGCGCTCCAATAAGCCTATACTGGTAACCTTCCGATGCATTCCATGAACGGCTTGTGCCGGATTTGACGGGCAGGTTGTCCGTATGGAGGAGGAATTGAAAGAATGGATGGATCAATTTGTTCGAGTTAGACTGATCCAGTGTAATTCTGTCGATCTAAACTTATTCCACTTTGATTATGATTTAACTTTTGCCGCATTTTTCCTGAATGCAGACAAGACCATTTATGGACGTTACGGTACAAGATCCAGTCAAAAGGAAGCAGAAAGGGATATTTCGATAGAAGGTTTTGCCAAAGCCATGCAGAAGGTCCTGAAGTTACATCGGCAATATCCCAAAAACGCAAATACCTTGGCAGGAAAAACGGCTCCATTCAGTGAATTTAAAATTCCACAAGATTATCCGCAATTGGAAGGACGTTTTCAGCCATGGTTGGATTTTGAAGGAGAGGTCGCTGCCAGCTGTATTCACTGCCATATGGTTGGTGAAGCTGAAAGACGTTTTCGTAGAACCCAGAATTCAGCCATTTCAGATAAAACCATCTATCCATGGCCGATGCCAGACGTTCTTGGCCTGGCTTTGGACCCCAAGGAGATCGCAACCATAAAGTCCGTTGAACCGGATTCGGTAGCCGATCGATCTGGATTCAAGCAAGGAGATCAAATCTCAACCCTGAATCAACAATCCATTGTTTCCATAGCCGATGTGCAGTGGGTGATGCATCAGTCCAAGGAACCATCATCCATACAGGCCGAAATCATACGAAATGGAAAAACTTTAAATTTGTCTCTGCCACTTGAACCAGGTTGGCGTAGAGCATCGGACATTGGTTGGCGCACTACCAGCTGGGACCTGAGACGCATGGCTAGTGGAGGTCTCAAGATGAGAAACCTTTCCACCAATGAATTAAAAACCAATGGATTGAAACCGAATCAATTGGCACTTCTGGTGGAACACGTGGGACAATATGGTGACCATGCTGTGGCAAAACGTGCAGGGTTTTTGAAAGGTGATATCGTCGTAGGCTTTGATGGCATGAACCATTACATGCGCGAAACCGAAATCTTTGCCCATGTCCTTCGCAAACGCCCACCCGGATCGCAAGTAGAATGGGAAATCTTACGAAACGGTTCTCCGATGAAATTGAAGTTTAAATTACAGTGAAAAACTCAATCCATTAAGTTTGCTATTCAGCAAAATGATTTTGAACAAGTAAACCTCAAACTCTAAATGGACCTGAATTTAAAAGGCCAATCTGTAGTCATATTTGGAGGGGCAGGTACCATCGGACAAGCTGTCGTTCGGCAATTCCTGGCAGAAGGTTGTGAGGTGATGGTCCTGGATACCCATCCGGCTTTGGATGTCGTCACCGAGCGCATTCCTGGCAACTGCATGGGTCATCGTTGTGATGTGACTGATTTTGACGAGGTAAAATTTGGATTAAAGGAAGCGCAAAACCATTTTGGAGCTGTTCACCATGTCATATTTACGGTGGGTGTCGGATCTGGAAAATTTGGCTTTCCCTTCTGGAATCTCGACCCTTCAGATTGGAATCGCGTCATGCAAATCAACCTTCAAGGAGCGGTTCATGCCGCCCATGCTTTTGCCCCTTATGTAAAAAATCAACGATCAGGAAGTATGACCTTCTTCACATCGGTTGCAGGCCAAATGGGTTCTCAGACAGACCCTCCTTACAGTGCAGCAAAGGCGGGGTTGATCAATTTCATGCAATGTGTCGCCAAGGATTTCGCTCCTTTCCGGGCGAGAGCAAATGCCATTTCACCGGGGATGGTTCAGTCAGAGTTAAATCGATCAGTTTGGCAGGCAGGACAAGAGCTGCTGCCCGAAGAAGAGCGCCAGGAATATGAAGATTGGGCAGAGAAAAAAATACGACAAGTCTCTCCGCTTGGGGAATGGCAAAAACCGGATGATTTTGGTGCCATGGCAGTATACCTCTCATCCAATCGAGCCCAACATATTACGGGACAGGTACTGAATATCGACGGTGGCCAAATCATGCATGCATAACCTACCTTCAACAAAACACATTAAAGATGTCACGAAATAATAAAGAATTACCCATTTGGCATTTCGCCTATCTCATATTGTTCATTGCCTTGATACAGCCGGTGTTGTTAAACGCTGGTATTTGGGAAGAAGTCGATCATGGATTCGTGGACAATGATGGAGTAAAGATTCATTATGCCTCGGTGGGAAAAGGTCCCCTGGTGGTTATGATCCATGGTTTCCCTGATTTCTGGTATACGTGGAGGCATCAAATGGCGGCACTGAAATCTGATTTTAAAGTCGTTGCCATGGACCAACGCGGCTACAATCTGAGTGGCCAGCCTGAAGAACCTGAAGCTTACGAAATGTCGCAGCTTATTTCCGATGTCGCCGCTGTCATCAAACATTTCGGTGAATCTCGAGCCACTATTGTCGGACACGATTGGGGGGGTGCTGTTGCCTGGCAATTCGCGTTTGCCTATCCGAAAATGACCCAGAACTTGGTCATTCTCAACCTTCCCCACCCTACTGGATTTACACGTGAACTGATTCGCAATCATAATCAAAGATCCAACAGCGCCTATGCCCAGGTTTTTAAAAAGGGAAAAGCAACGGATCCGGATATTTTCTTTGGACGCCCCATGACGGCGGAAAACCTGGCTGGATGGGTAACGGACCCTGAAGCTAAGCAACATTACATATCTGCTTTCCAAAGATCCAATTTTGAATCCATGCTTCAAATCTACAAAAGGAATTATCCTGATCTACCTGACATGGATACTCCCATCCCAAGCAACACCGTAACCCTTCAATGCCCGACTCTTGTGTTTCATGGGCTCAAGGATCAGGCTTTGCATTCCGATGGGCTCAATAATACCTGGGATTGGATTAATGCCGATTTCACCCTGGTTACTATCCCCGAGGCAGGTCACTTCGTACAAAATGATGCCCCGAACAAGGTTTCAAACACTTTGAAATGGTGGTTACTTTCAGTAACTAATCAAACTTCAATTCAGCGAGAGGATTAGTAATTTTGAAGATAAGGCAAAAAGATTTGCTCTGCCTGCGTTTCTTCCTCCTTGTGTCTGCTATCATATGGGGAGTAGCAGTACCTGGAATTTTCATCAAATGGGCAAATGCATCTGAGATATTACAAGGATTGGGAGCAAAGGAGATAACTTATGACCCAATGCTGGACTACTGGCTAAGAATGGCAGCGGGAGCTTTTACCATGATTGGTTGCCTGTTTTTGATTCTCATGGTACGTGCTCACAAACATCTTAAAATACTTCCTTGGTTTGGTCTTCTAATGATATTTGAAGGTGCAATATTACTAGCACATGGAATCCGATTGAAATTGCCACCATTTCCATTCTATTCAGATTCGACCGCATGTTTGGTCGCAGGCTTCGGAATCATGTGGTTCACCTACAAATCAGTTAAAAGCACCTAAATTTATATTACTGCTTCCGCACATTCGCGATGACTTCTTGTCTCTCTCCAGATTTGAAGGTCATGATGATTTGAACTTGATTTCCAGCAGCCAATGGCTGTTTACGGCCCTTGAGCATGAAGTGTTTGCCCCCTGGTTTTAATATCTCCACCCCTTTGGAAGGAATTAATAATTCAGGAAGTTCGACCATCCTCATCAATCCTTCCACCTTTGCCATCTCATGCATCTCAACCTTTTGAAATTGTGGACTCTCCACTCTGATGACAGATTGATCTTCATCTCCAATATTGACCAATGTGAGATACCCTGCATTGATGCTCGCAGCTGGATGAGCTTCCCGCACCCATGCATCCATGGTGGCCACCACATCTTTACCTGCCGCTGGATCTGAATTGGTTAATTTTACATTACTAACCGAAATATTATCAGATGGATGACTCTCCCTATGCAGACTACGCATTGGCTGCTTAAGGTTTTTCAGGAAATCCACAATTTCCAAACATTCTTCATTGCTAAGGCGTAAATTCGGCATGGGAAGTTTGTTGTATTTTTCAAACAGTCCTATTGCGATTGGATCCTTTTTGGCCAGCATCTGGTCCGGAGCTTTAAGCCAATTAAGTATCCATTGCATCTCGCGACGCTCAGTCACACCAAATAAATCTGGTCCCAAAGCACCAGGTCGATCCTGCCCTTCCAGACTATGACAACTGGCGCATCGAGTCCGATACAGTTGTTCACCGAGAGGCACATCGCGAAGTTTGGGAGCATTGAGGTAACTTTCCCAATGCGGCGGTCGTTTCCATCCATCCAGCCAATTCCCAATCTGATCAGCCAGCACATGTGGATTCTCGAAAGGTGATCGTTTCATCCAACGCCCTGTCGCCTGATTGCCTATGATCATATTGACATTATGATTGCTGCTGCCGTCGGGAATCTCTGGAATGAACAAGCCCAATTTTTTTCGCAAGCTCACGATGTCCGATTCCTTACCTGTCAGAAAAGTCCAATCAGCATTGAATCGTTCTCGATACTCCTTCAACACTTCTGGAGTATCATTATCCGGATCGATGGAGATGGAATAAAAAAACAAATCCTTTCCTATCCGATCTTTCAGAATCTCCTGAACTGATACCAACTTAGCCGTCTCCAACGGGCAGGTATCAGGACAGGTGGTGTAAATGAAATTAATGACAACTATCTTGTTTTCAATCAGGTCATCAAAAAAGCGCACTTGTTTACCTTCATGTGTTGTCAAAGGAACATTCGGAAAATATTCCCTTCCCCACGAACTTGCTGATGCTCCTTGGATCAACGAAGCAGACAGCAAGATGAAGGCTGCAATGTTACAAGTGCGCTCTTTGAGGGTCATGATGGAACAAGGTTGGTTGCTCAATCAATTTCTGGCCTCTGTTCCATTCAAGGAACCATGGCCGTTTTCAGAAGTTTATTGGCTCGATGGACCGCAGTATCGATGGTAATCGGAGTCGGGCAATTGACCACGTGCGGAGGTTCTGGATGATCGAAATCATAATCATTTTCGAAAACCCTAATTCCCGGCCATTCGTGAATCATTAGTTTACCTTCGGCACGAAGTCTTTTTAACTCTTCAAAACCTTTAACCACTTTGACCTCACTTGGGTCTTGAGTGATCCAATGGGAAAACCCAATATGCCATACAGGACTGTAATCATCCTCGGGCATAAAATAAGAAGGCAATCCTATCTGGCCTCCAAGAGGACCACCACCTGGAAGGTTTGGATACACGATATAATTTCCATCGGTGAATGGTGTGGGACCACTGGTGGGAGGATATCCTCCAGATAAAGGTTCCGGTGGAAGAAATTGAACCAACGGCACTGCTGTGTTCCCAATGTGTTTGTGTTTAGGCACGTAAATCACACCCATATTATTTGCAGGCCCTGCAGGGAATGAATCCACAACAATGTAATAAGGAAGATAATCTCCATTTTCTGTCCAGGATTTATGAAGTTTCATCCTGACAAAAGGCTCTGCAGATGTGGTGTCAATTTCAACAACATGTCCGGTATCTCCACCCCAATGTACGCCGTTGTAGCGACAACTTGAGTTGGGCGGATCATCAGGAAAGGTGCCAGGAATTTCAGGGTTGCAATTGACATCTACCCGGAGGTGTTCCCAGTCTTCATCACCCCACTGAATGAAAAAGGCGTTCACCACAACTTCCTTTCCGTGGATGGTCACACGCCTGAGAGGTGAATAATTATTCTCATCACTTTGTTCAGGCATATCCGGATCATTCAGATCCAGAAAATCAGCATTCACGCGTTTTACCGGATTAGGCAAGTCACCGTAAAAGGTCCAACTGAATCCATCGTAAGTCGCTTCCGAGGTTGCTGCTACCGGTGTATTTTCAAGGCGACCGGCCCAGGCAATACCAAATTCATCGGCCATTTCCCGATCGGATATGTCATGAAGAACAAAGAATACCTGGCGTTCATTCCCTTCTGAATCGATGTTCACTCCAACCTTTAATGGAATTTTACCAACAGCACGTTCATCCTCGGTCGGATTCAAGGCATCACCGATAGTAACATTGACGAGATCAATTTCTTCAATCTCGGTTCCCTTCAACCAAATCTCAACAGCCTGGCTGTCAAGGTCTGGTCCAAACTCTCCTGTGGCGTCTCCAGTTCTTGCAGTCGGTAAAGCAACTGAGTCAACATAACCTACCCCATCCCAGGATGGAATCGGAGTTGGCATGAGTTTAACCTGACCGGGATGTTCAATATCCCAACGCAGAAGCATCGCATGGTCTTCATGCTGTGTGTTGTGACAGTGCTCCATGTAGGTTCCGGCAAACTCCCGAAACCGCAGAGCAATTTCAATCACATCACCACTATCCGACTGAGGTCCAAGACGGTAAACGTCTTTACGGGCCCATTTTTCCCAAGGCGGAGGTTCCACACCGTTGCGACGTAAAATAATGCCCTCTTCAAAATGAATGTGGACGGGATGACTCCACGTGCCGCTGTTCAATAAACGCCAAACTTCCAACCCACCCGAGTTTTTACTAGGCGCAGCGGACAAACGTTGAGGATCCATGGTAAACCCTTTGCCACCGTCAGTTTCAATCACCCAGGGTGATTCGTCGGTGGGTTGGCGTTCAAATTCAAAAGTTCGGTGCAGTGCAGTCTCAAGCTCCTCCTCCGTGGGTCTATGAAGTGGAATCATCTTCAACCCGCCTTCTTCATAATCTGCGGGATTCATGCTCAAGTCCACACCGTCATAAGCATGCACCCTAAATTCCAAAAATTTACCGACAACGGGATCACCATTAACCCAGCGATCGGTTAACCCGTCATTATCATCGTCAACCGCCATGGGGGAATAATCACCACTGACAATGTCTGCGAGGGAAATGACTTCATCCGTGGCCTGACCATTCTTGTGTTGGAGCATATTGACGAAATACAGTTTATCACCTTCGGCAAAACCACTGAAATCCACGACGATATCGTAGCGTTCAGCGATACCAATCGTGGGGAGTTCGCCATTTTCAAACAGCACAGAGTGTTCCATGATATTACCATCATTGGCGACCATATGAAACGGAACAGGCTCACCGGCTTCGTTCACCAGGGCAATCTTCATATATCTGGATACGGAACCGTTCAGAATTCGGAATCGGTATTTACGTGCGCGCACATCAAAATGGGGCTTGTAGAGCCAGTTGACGGTCATCACGTCTCCAATGAATCCCTTTAGATTAAAAGGATTAAACCACAACTGACCTTCGCGATCCCAGGCTTTGTCGGCTAGCAGCAAGTTCACATCGTAATCGCGATTACCCCAATCGTAAGCCGTTCCACTGGGCAATCTCAAATTCACTCCATCATCAATTGCTTCATTGCCTCGATCCAGCGCACTGTAGTAATTCATCATCGCAGCGTTACCCTTGTAAACATTCTGCGCAGTGAAATCCAACATGTGATCGTGGAACCAGTGTGTGCTCATTGTTTCGCGATAATCACCTCGTATTTGGGTGATACCACCATTTCCATCAGGAGTGCCAGCCATCGGATCACTTGCATCGGTGTTGATGGTATCATGTCCGGCCAAAACCATGGGCCAACGATAATCATAGAACTGCCCGGGAAAGAAAAATGCATTGGCGTAACCATCACTCTCGGCTGGATTATGTCCGTTGTGCTCGTGAGTGGTAATCGTATGAATTCCGAACCCACGATTGGCGGATACATCAATGGGTAATGTATTGTAGTGCCGCATCAACACTGTTTCACCATATTTAACCTGAAGCAATTTGGGTGGCAAAGTGCCATCAAAGGTCCAAAGGGCTGTTGGATCTTGAACAGGCATGTCAGGATGAAAACGAATTTCTATGCCACTTGTCGAACCTTCGAATCCAGGTTGCCCTACTGTGTTATGATACAAACCCCCGGGACCAAACTCACCTTGTGTATAGCCGTGATATTGCATCGAATCACGGAATCCACCATTGACTCGAGCTCCGGCCATTGCAGTTTGAAAATAGATGGACGGTTTAAAATCCTCCCATCTCTGGTGAGACCACCCCAAACCTGGTGGACGCCCTTCTGCTGGAGGATGTCCAAGCTTGCGGCCCAAGTGAGCTTCGATATTTCTTTCCCATGGATTGCGTTGATGGGTATTGGCAAAGCGGGTTGGCTTTGGCCAGATATCCTGTTCGAGAAATGATTCCAGTTCGTCACCGTCTGGCATGCTTATCGCATCAGCAGGTTTTGGCAACGACTTCCATCCTTGAGGCCGGCGTCCCTTCAACTCGAGGGCCTTGGTTCCAAATTCCTCGAATCGCAGCATCTGTTGACTGAATGGTTCCGCCCCAAAAAGCGGACTCGGGGCTCCGTTACTCGGCACGTTGAAGATACCGTTTTCCTGCTGTTCTCCTTCCGAAATAACATTATTGATCGCTGCATCAGCGGGGGTTTGTGTGGGACCATCTTCGAAAGCTCCCAAGTTTGCAGGAGGCAAGTCCTCAGGTAAATCATCATAGCTCAAGGGACCAAAAGCAGAGGGATCTCCAGGCCATGGATATGGATTCGAGTGTTTCTCCCAAAGTGGAAAGAACTGCTTAATACCCTTTTTATGTTGGGTAACAATTCCGCCAGTTTTGACAGTTACAATGTTTTCAGCTGAATGCAGACAGAAAGGTACACAGGTCAGCGAAATGGAAAGATACAGCGAAAGCTGCAATTTTTGTTTGGTATGCATCAGGTCTCCTTTTTTTTTACCAGCTGTCAACATCAACCAAGTCAATCAGGCGGTGATCTAGTATTAGCAAAATTACTAAATTACGACAATCGAAAATAATGAAACCTGATAAAGCAATTCACATACCACTCTCAAAAATCAGAAGATAATCTTATAAAGGAAGTTTCATACGGGAACGGCACCTTACAAAACGAAGTTGATGGTAGTGCCTTGAATCATCGAGAAAGACAAAAGTGATTAGCTGTAAATGATCCCAGTTTTTAAGCTCCTGTTTTTCTATCAAATACCGAGGCCACGATCTGGGTCACTCGCTCTCGAGCGTCTTCTATCAATGTATAAAACACAGGTACTGCCAGCAAAGTAAAGAGGGTTGCAGACGCCATACCACCGATTAATACCAATCCAAAACTTTTGAAATTAACACCCATTTCCATCGATCTCCCAAAGGTCAATGGAATCATGCCACATATAGTCGTCATGGCCGTCATGATTATGGGGCGGAACCGATGTTTGGTTGCCCTGAGTAAAGCGTCCGAACGCCCAATTCCCTGCCGACGCAATCGATTCGTATAATCTACCAGGACGATGCCGTTGTTAACCACAATTCCAACCAGGAACATTGCTCCGGTGTAGACCATCTGGTCGATGAATGTATCAGACAATTTTAAAGTCAGGATCGCGCCCATTGCAGCCAAGGGAATTGTCAGAATGATCGAGAGCGGAATGAGCATGCTTTCAAAGAAAAATGCCATCAGCATATAAACAAATATGATGGACAAAGTCAGCATGATGGTCCCCTGTTTGCGTTCTTCGTCATCCACTGTTTGACGCGGTTTATCAAATGACACTCCTTCGGGTAAGTTGATTTGTTTTTTAAGTTCCTCTATAGCTCTCTTTGTTTTCCAGGCCTCAGGTCCGGGTTTGAGCTTAACTCCGAAATAATGAGTGACCTTCTTGTTATGTCGTTTGATGGCATTATCTTCATTGTCCAAAAAGGCGGTGCGGGTCATTGCCCCCACAGTGCTGACACGTCCATCTTCAGTGGGGATTTGAAAATTGTTCAAATCAGCAAGTTCGGAGCGATCTTCCTCTTCGTACCACAATCTCATGGGAATCTGAAATCCCTTGTAATTGAATCGCTGCAAATTCTCACCCCGCACCGCAGCGCCCACCGTGCCGGCCAACACACTTGGATTGACCCCCAGTGAACTCGCTTTTTTACGGTCAACCATCAAGGCAAGTTCGCTTGGACCATTTTCCTCGGTGTCTTCACTCAGCAACGATACCACCCCGGGAATCATTTCAAATGTAGGTTTCATATTTTCCGCTACCTGCTTCAGTTGCTCAGGATCATCACCAACCATGCGGATGTAATGCTTGTCGCTGTGGTCATCTGTTTTTTCCCCACCCTGTTTACCTCGATAGAAAACACGCACTCCGGGGGCTTCTGGTAAGTTTTCAAAAAACTGGTCGGCTGCCTCTTGCGGGGTTAATTCGGAACTGGATTCTGGATCAAAAAAACAACCAAACCAGTTGACCCATTTCCCATACAACACTTCATGTCCTTTAAGTCCGTAATAATCCTTGTTGTCCTCCGCCATACGTTCCACACGTCTGAAATACTCGGAACGTTGCTCCATGGTATGCTTCTTGGGAAATTGGAAGTGCATGCGAACATATCGGATCACCTCTGACTTCTTTCTCTCGAAGTTTAAGGTTTGCCCCATGAAAAAAGATCCGGTGAGTAACAGGATTAAGATGAGTGAAAGATCAAATCGGCGGATCAAAAAGAACTCAAGAGCCATCCCATAAAGACGGTTCAACCGCTCGAAGGTAGCTTGGTAAATTCGCGCAAACCTAAGGCCAATCCACAAAGAAAAGTTCATTTTCCGCGATTCCCCATTGTGATTTCCTTTCGGCAATGTGAGGAAGACACAAAGGGGTATGAACATGAGGGCGGTCCCGAGAGAAGCCGCAATCGAAACGATAACCGGAAGAGACATATTCTGGGCATAAAACCGCATCTCTCCTTCGATCAATAATGTGGAACTGAAGACAATCAACGTCGTCATCGTCGCAATGGTGATGGCAAATCCAATCTCACTCACACCTTTGAGACAAGCATCCAGCCGCGACAAACCTTCCTGATGATGACGGTGAATATTCTCAGCCATCACCACCGAGTTATCAACCAGCAAACCCACACAAATAACCAAGCCCATGATGGTCATACTGTTCAGAGTCTGACCGGCAAAATACATTGCAGATAATGCGATGAGCAAACACAGGGGAATGGCCATCGCGATAATCAAAGTCAAACGAAATTGGCGAAGGAAAAAGAACAGGACGGCAGCTGCCATCAATGCACCTAGCTGACCATTATCGATCAGTCCATTCAGTCTCTTGAGGATATCCTTACCTTCATTGTCGTAGATGCTTAAATCGAATCCTTTTAGTTTTGGATTGTTTTGAATTTCATTGATGGTCTCTTCCACCTGACGACTGACGGCCACTGTATTGGCTTCTCCCTCCCGTTTTACACTGATACCGCTGGCGGGTTGGGAACCGTAACGATAGAGAATCTCTGAATCCTGTGGTTCGTATACAACAGCGGCAATATCCTTTAGAAAAACCCCGGGACGCAAAGGTATTCCACGAATATCGTCCAAGGTTTTGAACTCACTGCTGGATTTGAGAGTATATTTTTTTCCACCATCAATGACATGGCCACTGGCCAGAGTGAAGTTGTCTGAGCGAAGCGTACGCCCCAATTCACGAATATTGATCCCATAGGCTTCCGCTTTTTCCTTGTCCACTTCAATTTTGATCTCTCGTCTCGAAATACGAAAATCCACATCCGCAACCCCCATGATTCGCTGGATGGGCGTGATCACATACTTGTAAATGAGATCATAATAATCCTGATTGGTGTCGTAAGTGATACGAAATTGAACAACAGGTTCGGCCCCAGGCTCATGCTTGTAAATGTATGGCTCATCCACTCCTTCAGGGAAAAGTGGTCGCGCTCTTTCGGTTCGATCACGTACTTCCCGGTAGGCAACGTCCATGTCCGTACCTTGTTTAAACTTTAATTCAACCCGGGCCCCCCACTTGAATCCATTGGTCGTTATTGAATCCAAACCGCGCACGGTGCTTAGTTCTTCCTCCAATGGCAGCCCGATTTTATCCATTGTTTCGGGAGGAACGCCCACATCCCAACGCACATTTACCGAAATATAATGACCCTCCAGGCCTCGCGGATTCATTTCCAAAGGCAAGCGGCTGGCCGATATAAAACCCACCGCCACAATGGTGAGAAAAATGACAAACATGGTGACTCGCCGGCGGATGGAAAACCGAGCAATTCGAGCTACCAGGTTATGGGTGTCCATCATTCGGAATCCTCCATTGTTTGGAAATATCGCTCACCAAAATTTGCCAACAAATAGTAGATGGTCGGAATAATCAAAAGTGTAAGCAAAGTGGAGGTCATCAAACCACAGATCACTGTGATGGCCATCGGAGTTCTGATTTCAGCACCATCTCCAAGTCCAAGAGCCATTGGGAAAAGTCCCAAAACAGTGGTTGCTGTCGTCATCAAAATAGGCCGCAGTCGCACATGACAAGCCTTCACAATAGCTTCCTTTAGGACAAGGCCTCGTCGACGAAGGGTATTGGTGTAATCCACCAATACAATCGCATTGTTAACCACGATTCCCGCCAGCATGATTAAGCCGAGAAACACCACCACGGACAGATTCATTCCAAGTAATTTCAAACCAATAACCGTACCCACAAAGGCCATCGGAATGGTAAACATGATGATAAAAGGTTGAATCAAGGATTCAAATTGTGAAGCCATGATGACGTAAACCAGGAAGATACTCAAAGCCAGGGCAAGATAGAGACTGTTCTGGCTTCGCTCCCATTCCTGATTCTGGCCAGTGATCAAAAAATCCATATAATCGGGCCATTCCATTCCGGCTGATAGTATGGATTTAGCAGCATCCACGGCAGCGCCTAAGGAACCACCTCCAATATTCGCTTGCACTAGCGCAACCCGTTTGCCGTCTATTCTCCTAATTTCACTGGGCCCCTCCCCAACAGTCACATCTGCAACTGCACTCAGTGGTATTGGGGTTGAACGTCCGGGATTGATGATGAGTTTACTGACATCCGCAACTTCTTCGCGATCTTCTTCTGAAATCCTGACTACAATTGGGACCCGACGATCCTTTCGATTAAGCCGAGTGGCTTCCGAACCTTTGACCATATCGCGCACTTGATTGGCAACCGCTTGAATAGTCAATCCATGACGCATCATCTGATGTCGGTCATAAGATATTTGCAACTCCGGTGCCCCACTTTTAAGTGTGGGTTCAACATCGGCTAATTCCGGCGATCTGTTTAAAAGCAGAGTGGCGTCATCCGAGAATTTTTTTAATTCCTCCAAATCTTCACCATTGATTTGGATCACCACAGGTTTCTTCGAACTGAATAATACCGGACGCGTGACACGTATATTGACATCGGGCACCTGCTCAAAAAGAGACCGAACCACGCCGATAACCTGATCCTCTGTTTCTTTTGGGTGGTCACTATTTTTCAATAAAATCTTAAACTTGGCTGAATGTTCGCCTTCATCCGCGCTTTTCATGTTCGCGGCATCAAATCCATACATCACCAATAAGGTTTCAATACCCAGAGAATCCTTTTGATCTAAAATCAAATTCTCAACTCCTCCCAATCTGGAAATGGTTTCGCTGAGTGGAGTACCAACAGGCAGGGCAACTTCAAATGTAAACTCACTCTGGTGCACTTCGGGAAGCAGCTCTGATTGCAAGGTACGTCCCAAGAACCAGGTAAGCGCAACACAAGCAACGGCCAAACACATGACAAAGGGTGGATGATCCAACGCACGACGCAGCAGGTTAGGATAAAATCCATGAACGGAATCATGATTTGAATCGTGATGACGTTGAGCGAATAACCCCTTGAACCAGCTAATAAAACGGAAGAGAAGTAAACTCACCCCGGAAAGCAATCGGATAGTCCAAGAAATACTGAAAGCAAGAGTCTCCAGTGCCAAAGCAAGAGGCAACCTTATCAAATGATAGGGAATGAGAATAAAAAACCAAAACCCGCGACGCTTGGTCAAATGGATGAAGGTCCCAATGGAACTCCAAATATCCGAGATGCCTACGTCATTGGTCTCGTCCGATCTCAACCTGGTCTTACAAAGTCCAACCAAAAGTGGTATCAGACAAATACCAGCGCACCATTTAACGGTCGAAAGAGCCAGTGCTGCGTAGTCGATGGCAGACTTTGGATCTTGATCCGGGCTGATCCATCTGACCACATATGCAGTCAAGGCCGTCACACCAACCATCCCAATCGTCATTAACACAACCGGAAAGAGGACCTTCACTAAATATCCTGCTGGATTAAACCTCCCATCTGCGCCTGACAATGGATTGAGATTCAATGTATCATTTGCTTTCAATTTCAATCCACCTCGACTCGCCAGCATGGGAATAAATAAAACGGCTACAACAAGGGATGCCATCAAGGAAGTGACCACAGTCAAACCTAGATCCCCAAAGACCTGCCCCGCCATTCCTTCGACGAATACCATAGGGAAGAAAACACAGAT
>CAYFHO010000010.1:0-107722 GCA_964342825.1 uncultured Verrucomicrobiota bacterium | reverse complement strand
CAACTCATTGAAGAGTTACTGGATTGCGGTCTCGAGTCCATGGAAACCTTGGCCACAACATTAAAGGATTGGGCAGAGGAAATCGGGCGCATGTGGCGCTTCTCCAAAAACAATGGTGTCACTGAAGGATTCCACCGGAAAATGAAACTCATCCAACGCTGTGCGTATGGATTTAGAAACTTTGAAAACTATCGTCTGAGGGTCATCGCTCATTGCGGATGACATAACTAATTCTAACAATGAAAATATGAAATCCCCAAACTTTGGTGTAGACCCACTTTGGTGTAGACCCTTGGGGATTGGGTTGAAATGGTCGGAGCGACAGGATTCGAACCTGCGACATCCAGCTCCCAAAGCTGGCGCTCTAGCCAAGCTGAGCTACGCTCCGACACGAGGCAGGTGGGTAATAAGGAGTAAAATTTGGTTTCTTGCAATGGATTTTTTCAGTTTTTTTGATTCTTTTAGTTTTCGATACCCATTTGGCAATCCCTTCTTGTTGGTGTATGGTCCTGTTGTTCAAGTTTTCTCATGCGCTGGATGCCTATCATGCTGACCGTTTTTGTGCTGGGGATGACAGGTTATTTTGTCATTCCTTTCCGGCATGATGTGTTGGATCCGCATAGGTATGACGACTTATTCAGGGAGGCTGGCTTGCGTTATGAGGTGCATCCTGCCCTGGTCAAAGCGGTTGCCTGGCAGGAAAGTCGGTTCGATGCTGATGCCAAAGGAGGGGTGGGGGAGCTGGGATTGATGCAGCTTTCAGATATGGCTTCATTTGAATGGGCCGACGCCGAGGGGATCACGACTTTTCAACCCGGACATCTGGTGCATCCCAAAACCAACGCTTTGGCCGGTGCTTTTTACCTTTCAAAGATGCTCACCCGGTATCAGGAAAAAGATCAACCACTGGTTTATGCGCTGGCAGACTATAACGCGGGCCGCAAGGCAGTCCTGGAGTGGATGCATGAGCATGGGGCAACCAACAGTTCGGTCTTTCTTCAGCAAATGGATTATCCAGGCACCAAGAAATACATCCATTCTGTGATCGAGTATTTTAAAGATTTTCAGGAAGATTTCGAACCCATCCTGCCCTCCGAACCTGCTGCAGATTTCGAAACCCTGGCTTCGATCAGTTCCGATCGGGAGGAAGAAGACTCCAGCCTTGAATGAAGGATTATTTCATCTGGCCAGATTTCATCCTTTGATAGGCATCCAGTGCCGTTTCTCGGGCAATCATGTGATTCACGATTGGTTCCGGATAGGTTTTACCCAGTTCAATATCCGAACTTTTGAGAATACTTTTGTCAGCTTTCCAAGGTGCGTGAAGGTAAGCCGTGGGCAGAGATTTTAATTCAGGAACCCACTTTCGGACATATTCCCCATCTCCGGCAAACTTTTCACTTTGGGTGATGGGGTTGAAGATACGAAAGTAGGGGGCCGCATCGGCTCCGCAACCGGCGATCCATTGCCAACCCAGGGTGTTGTTTGCCAGGTCGGCATCGACAAGAGTGTCCCAAAACCATTTCTCGCCCTCTTTCCAGTCCAGAAGTAAATGTTTGACCAAAAAAGAACCTACAATCATCCGAACGCGATTGTGCATCCAGCCCGTGGTCCACAATTCTCTCATGCCGGCATCGACAATCGGGTAACCGGTCTTTCCTTTTTGCCAGGTTTCCAGCATTTCGTGATCTTTCCGCCAGGGAAAAGAATTGAACTCGGGGCGCAGCGGTTTTTGAGTCGTTGAAGGAAAATAGTGCAGCAGATGATGCGCAAACTCACGCCAACCGATCTCACGCATGTAGGTTGATTGAGTGATCGCTGATTCAGAAACTCCATTGCCTGATCCATGTCGAATACATTCATGCAGGATTTGATTGGGTGTGATCTCTCCAAAGTGCAGGTGGGGTGAAAGTCTTGAAGTGCCCGCTATACCTGGGAAATCGCGTTTTTTTGGATAATCCTGGAATGCATCGAGAGTAAAACGTTGCAAGTTTTTGAGAGCGCCTTTTTCCCCTGGGTTCCATACCTTTGAAAACCCGGCATCCCATTTGATTTTGGGTAATAGCTTGAACTCGTTTAGTGAAACAGATTTCGGCCATTTAGTTGGGGCTGGCCAATGGTCTGGAGCTGGTAAAGGCGCGGAAGTTTTGAGCGTCTGGCTGGCGGTTTTCCAGAATGGAGTAAATACCTGAAAGGGTTTGCCGGACTTATTACGGATCGATTCCGGCTTCCACAATAAATGCCCAGGAAAGCATTTCCACTGTATGCCGACCTGCTCCATCTGGTTTGAAAGTCTCAGATCCATGGCATTCATTTCAGGCTCATACCCTTGGGATGCATAGACTGCGCAGGCTTTGGTATGCTTACAGAACTCGGCCAGAATGGGGCCTGGTTCTCCCATGCGCAGGATTAATATGCCCCCGATTTTCTTCAGATCATCCTCCATGGATTTCAAAGAATGATGCAGCCACCAGTTCGATGCCCCACCAGTCAATCGTCCGTTGAGCTTGGGGTGGTGAATATAAACAGGAATGACCGGGTGACCTGAATGGATTGCTGCGCTGAGGCCTGCATGATCTGACAATCTCAGATCTTTCCTGAACCAGAGTATGATGGGTGCTTTTTCCGCCATTTGATGCGGGAAAGCTTCCATAGTTGAGGCGGACTGCAAATTATTACTGCAAGGATCCCCTTTATTCGGTGTAGAACCGATCCGCGCGCTGAAACTATTTGACTCGCTCCAAATCGCCTGGCTCTCCAAACAGTCCTTTGAAATCGTGGAACTTTTTGACGAATGCCTGCAATTCCTGGGTGTGCGCGGTCAACACAACCGTATCTTGAACGATCTCATGTTTGACCGCCTCTGGATATTGACTCACCAGTTCCTTAATGGCACCCGGTCCCATTGGACTCAATTGAAGGTTGGGTTCAATTTGTTTAACCCACATGAAAGTATGGGTGGGCAGCAGATGCATCTTATAGAAATCGTTCTCTTCCAAATCAGGCTCGACAGGATAAAGGTCCAGATAACGGTGTTCTCCGATTTTTACGAGATGAGTTTCAAACTCTCCCTTCCTTCCCTCTGCATCCGTCATGATCAACTTATAACTTCGGCTGGACGACTTTCTGAATTGCCAGATGTTATCGTCTTCTTCCCATGTTCCAACCAGAGATTCTTCAAAAATGAGTGAATCCTCGGTAAATAATGGGTGCAATGAAGGTACGCAAGCTGTGGCAGCGAGTATCAGGCCGAGACATAAAATTTGGGTGAATTTTTTCATAGGGCAGGAGGATTAGATTTTTACATACGGGTATTTGCTACTGGTTATTTAGACATTTCATCCGAATGATTGTATTCCCTCACGGTGAACATGACGCTGCTCAGGATCAGGAAAACCAGAGTCACTGTTACCATCGCCAGCATGGCTTTCACGGTTGAACCTGGATCCACACTAAGATGCTCTGCAACCGGGGCATACTTTGCCAGCAATGACTTTAAATGATTTGTCATAGCCAGTGTGTTGATGTTCGTTGGTATTTGACCAATACCAAACTCAACGACGAAGCCATAGATGATCCCGAGCACCAGGTATTTTTTGGTCAGCAACCCCATGAAAGAGCTGATGGCACCGTAGACCATGATGGCTGGAATCTGAACCAGCAACAATGTCGTGATCAAGGAGGGCACGTCATCCACACCGCGCAGGGTTCCTGCAATGGCAAAAGCAACCAGAGTGAGTGCGGATGTGATTTGTGTCCACAGCAGGTGACTGAGATACTTGGAAACAAAGAACTGCCAGCGCTTCATTGGACGAGTCAGGAGAAAGCACACGGTATCCTCCTGTAAATCATCGCGCACCATGCCTCCGAATGCGTTCAGGCATGTGATGGGTAAAACCAGAAGCATGTAAAAATCCACCGTGAACATGTAAAAGGCATTGCCCTTGCTGCCTATTGAAAAAGCAAAGTAACTGAGGATCGGAAGAATCAGGATATTGGATAAAACTCCGTAGATCTTCTTCCAGGTGAGTTGAGACTTCCAGGTGAGTTTCCAAATGCCAGAAAGAATTCCGGGGAAATTTGGGCGGATCACAGGTTTGTTCAAGGTCGCTTCTAATGTGCTTTCAGAATTCATTTTTTCTATGTGGTGACCTTGTTGAAAATTTGATTCAGTGACTGGCTCTTGCTGCTGATTTCAAAAATGGTGAGCCCCGAATCCTGGAGAAGTCGGTTCCAGGTTTTATAGAAATGGGAAGGGTTTTTAATGCGGAAGTCGAGACGCTGTTCCTCCTGATTGATATCGAACCCAAGTAAATGCCCTTCATTGAAAAGAATTCCCGCCAGTTTCTGAGGGTCATCGCAGCGGACCGTCAATTCTTCCGCCCATTGACTCAGGTCCGACCGAATCTCGTTTTTTGCGCCCGAAGCAATAACGCGCCCCCAGTTCAGAATCAGAATGTTCTTACAAAGTGATTCCAATTCAGCGAGGATATGGCTGGAGATCACGATGCTGACACCTTCTCTGGCCAGGGATTTCAGAATATCAGCAATATCCTGACGTCCCATTGGATCCAGTCCGTTCATGGGTTCATCGAGAATAAGCAGATCCGGCGAATGCATGAGGGCCTGAGCCAGTTTGACGCGTTGCCGCATTCCTTTTGAATATTGGCCGAGTCGTTTTTTCCAATGAGCTTCACCGAGTTTGACGCGTTTAAGCAACTTGACCCCCAGTTCAGGAAAAGCACTGCCCGAGATACCGCTGATCTGTCCCAGACCTCTCAGCCAGTCCATGGGTTTCAGATATTCGGGAAGGGATTCTCGTTCGGGACAATATCCAATGCGCTTAAGAATGGCAGGATGATTCCAAGGTGTTTCTCCAAAAACAGTCAGGGAACCTGAGCTGGGTTGTAACTGACCCGTAATGATTTGGATGAGCGTGCTTTTACCGGCACCGTTCGGGCCGACCAAGCCCGTAATTCCGGGGCGAATTTCAAAGTCGATATTATTCAGCCCCATGACCACTCCATACCATCGACTCAACTGATTTCCTTGTATAATGGAATCACTCATTCGGGTTTGACTTTCCAGTTGAGGATGATGATCGCAAGGAGTGCCATGATGCCGCAGGTAAGCATGGCTCCGGAAAACTGTGGGTTTTGAAACATTGGAAAACGATCCGTTGGAATTCCGCGGAGCAGGTTTCCAACCACCGGGATGTTGTCCTGGAGCAAAGCGAGTTCAGCCTTTGGCTTGAATAGCTTCAATGCGAATTGCTCCAGATTGTAGTTGAAGCTGAGGTGGCGAATCCAGGGTTCCGTTTTAGCTCCTATGTTACTGATCACATTTCCCAGAACCCACAAGACAAC
This sequence comes from uncultured Verrucomicrobiota bacterium, assembly GCA_964342825.1. GTDB lineage: Bacteria > Verrucomicrobiota > Verrucomicrobiia > Limisphaerales > AAA164-E04 > AAA164-E04. The sequence continues at coordinate 102,356 of CAYFHO010000010.1, read as the reverse complement.
CCAGATCACGGTAGCTGATTTTTCCTTCACCGAAATAGCGGACACCCCCATGGCGAGCAGGCTTAGAAAACTGGATGCAAAAACGATGTAAGTGATCGATTTAAACAGGGCCATTCTGGAATGCCATAGAAAGCTCCAGTCCGGTGCCAGTAATCCTCCCAGCAGCCAGGCACTGCATACAGGCAACAACCATGCGGCACTGATGATTCCAAAGACCGTAAAAAATTTACCCAAAAAATAATCGAAACGGCTGACAGCTTTGGAACTGTAGATGATGATCGCCTTACTCGAGAGGTCTCTGGAAATAAGCGTTGGAATGATCAGTGCAATGATAATCAGGGACAACGTGCTCATCCATCCGGAAAAAAAGTAGAAAAGAAAACTATAAGTACTGCGAACAGAAATCTCAGGGTGATCGACGATCCAGGTCATTAATCCGTTGGCAAATGTCTGGAATTGCGGTTGAAACTGCTCGACCAAAGTATAGATCACGCTGTCCTTCACCAAAAGCTGACCAATGCCGAACAATAAGGCAGCCTGCACAATGGACAAAATCCATGCGGCCATGACCATGTTACGAGTCCATTTATTGGCCCAGGCACTTTGAATGCCATTGGCGGCGATGGCGTAGCGTCGATACCAAATTCCCTGGTATTCGCCATCCCAATGTTGATATGCACTACGATACAGACTCATGAGCGGTGTTTAGGGCTTGCACAAACAACTCTTCCAATGCGTTTGGGCTGGGTAGCACCTCGATCGGGGTGATGTCTGCATCATTCATAACCTCAAGGATGGGGTTAATGTCCATTCCTGCGTGTTCTACTTTAATATGACCATTGGGCAGGCTTTCCGATGGCCAGCCCTTCGCTTTGAAAAGGGTAACCAGTTTTTCCTGTTCACTGGCTACCACGACCTCCGCGGCTCCTTTTCGCTGGGCACTTAAATCAGCAATCGTGTCATGAACGAGCACTTTACCCAGGGCGATGATGATAATCTGATCACAAATACGCTGCACATCGTGTAACAGGTGTGAAGACAGGACCACGCTTATTCCGTGTTCTGTCCAGAGACTTTGAATCAATTCAAGAATTTGCTCCCGCCCTTTGGGGTCCAATCCATTGGTGGGTTCGTCGAGAAAGACGATTTCGGGGTCATGAACAATCGCCTGAGCCAACTTCAGGCGTTGTCTCATTCCAGTAGAGTAGGTGTCAATTTTCCGATAGCGCTCCTGTCCCATTCCAACAAAATCGAGCATCTCATGAGAACGTTGACGAGCGGCCTGATAGGGCAGGCCGGTTAACTGTGCGCAGTAAGCGACATATTCACAGCCCAGCATGCCTGGGATATGGCAGTCCTGCTCTGGAGTATAGCCCACGCGGGTTCTAATTTCCCTTCCGACCTTGCCCACTTCTTTGTCGAGGAGAAAAGCTTTTCCGGAAGTTGTGGGCAGGAGTTGAAGGAGACATTTCATGAAGGTGCTCTTTCCCGCTCCATTGGGGCCCAACAACCCAATGGGACCAGGGGGCACCTTGACCGAGACCTGATCCAGTGCGGATTGTGATCCGAACTTTTTGGTCAGAGCTTCGGTTTGAATGACAAATTCAGGCATGAAGGATCAAGGTTGTTGAACATTGGCGTGCTGGTAGGAAGCCATGAATTTGCTTGGGAGAAATGTTCCTGCCAACCCGCCGGCAGCTGCCTGAGCATCCTCTTTCAGCAGCAACCATTCCTTTTCGAGAGGTTGGTCCAGTTTTTGACCCCAGTCTGCAATGGATTGCCCAGTGGTTTGCTGGACCAACCCGTCAGGAGAAAGCGCCAGCCATTTGGCCGATATATCATTTGACTGAACCGGTGCTGTTGGATTTGCCCACTGGAGGATCAATGTGATGGCAACGCAGGTTGTGGCAAAGGGCATCAGCCATTTTTGCCAAGGAAGGGGAGTCGTCTTCTCACTTGCGTGGGATGGAGTAGCTGAACCTTTGTTGATGGAGGCCAGGACGCTTGGTAGCAGTTGAGGGGATTCGATGGAGTCCTTCGAATTGGCCAGGCTTCTAAGATTACTGATCAACCGGCGTTGACTTTGGTACCATGATTGGCAACAGGCGCAGGATTTCAGATGTTTCAATGTGCGACCTGGTGGTTCGCAAGCGTCATCCAGTGCATGGTTCATTCGAAATTTGTGATACCGGCATAACCATTTCATTCGATACCTCCTTGGTTCGATTCGTTCTCCAGTTGGCGCATCAAGATTCCTCTGGCACGATGCACCAGAACGCGGACTCTAATTTGATTTGTTTTCATGACGCGCGCGGTTTCTTCAATTGTAAAATCCTCACCGTATCTCAACCATAGGGCTTCAAATTGTTTTGGTTTCAACACCCTCTTAGCCATCGCCCAGAGTGTATGAGTCTCGTCCTTGCTCTCCAACACAGAGCGCGGGTGAGATTCCTCCAGTTCGGTGTATTCCTGAAACTCGACTGTTGGTTTTGCTGATCTGAAATAATTCAATGCGGTACGCTTTGCGATGGTGAATAGCCATGTGGTAAAGGAATATTTTGAATCGTAGCGATGGATGTTCTTGTAGGCTTTGACAAAAGAATCCTGGGCCAGGTCCGCTGCGTCATCCATGTTGCCAACCATTCGGTACAAAAAGAAGGTGACACGTGATTCCAGGCGCTGGACCAGATGTTCAAACGCGCTTCGATCACCGGCTTTGCATTGCTCGGCGAGTTCTTCAAGAGTAAGTTCCATTTCTTCCACAGCAGGTGTCATTTCGACTGGGAGTTTACTTCTTGGAACCTTGCAGGGCATGAATAAGTTTTTTGGCATTTTGTAATGACATGTTCCAGTTGACCCACACGCGTTGGTCTTCGTTTCTGATATCGATAGCTTGTAGGACCGGGAACCATTCCGGTTGTTGAGCGTTCAGCATGGCTACCGCCTGAACACCTGCAAGAATACGTTGAATTTGAAGACTGTCGCCCGAATTCTTGGTGTTTAACAACAATTTTAAGAATATGCTTTCATTGGACTCACCCAGAGCAAAGCTGGCTCCCTTGGACATTTGAAGCACCTTCGCCTGTTGGGCGGGTAGATTTGCACCGTCAAAAGCATTTGCCATGGCCACATAGGCTAGAGTTCCCTTAGGAGAAGGATATTCCTTGAACTGACTTCTGACAGGCCCCCCTTGTTTGCTGGTGCCCAATATGCTGATGGATTTCTCCACCCGATCTTTGTTGCGCCCGATGCAGAAGAAATTTGAATCTGAATCACCCGCTATCAGGATTTCTCCATCGATGGAAAACAGATGGTCCACCCCTCCCTCCACATGTTGGATGGAGACAGGAAGTTTCGGGCCTTCGTTCTGCTGTGCTTTCGAGAGTATGTCCATCGCGATTTTTTTCAGATCAGGAGACATTTCAAGGACAAGCACACCGTCTTCATCTGGGGATTTGCCGGTAGATTTTCCAAATGCGGTGATGGAAAGCAGACTGTCCAACTTGATTTTCAATCCGGTCGACTGCTCAATTTTTGCCTCCGCTTCGGCCATGGGCTGTTTCAGGAATTTCTCGCTTAATTGATTGTAAAGACTTGTCTGCCTGAGGCCTTCAAAATCAATATGAGCTACCCACTTGGCGTCCTCAGACACATGTCCCCACTGCAAAGGGCCTGCCTTTACACCGAGAGTCAGCAGCAGTAACCAAGATAAACCTAACTTTAAATACATCATAACCGAACGAGAATTTCCAATGACATGATTCTTACATCCTTCATATTCCCATCTGAAAGTGACATTGTTTCAAAAAGAACGATTTTTGTCGTCATTGATTTTCAATTGCCATTGATGTGAGTCGCAGGGAAGATGATCAACGTGTCCAAGAGCTCCGAAAAATATGAGATCCAGCAGGATTATGAATGGAATTATGAAAACGTTCCATCAGCAAACTTAGGCATTCCCCCCTCCATAGTGCCCTTGCCCGGTGACTGGACATATGCTGGACTTCCGGTGGCGTCACCCCTGGCAGTGGCCGCCGGGCCCTTACTCAATAGTAGATGGATCGAATACTATTCAAAGCGGGGGTTTGATATTTTGACTTACAAAACTGTTCGACGTTGTGCTCGAGTTAGTTACGATCTTCCCAACTTGGTTCCTGTTGATTCCAAACCCATAAATCAACCCGGTAAAACCATACCTGCTACGACGCAGATGACAGGATCATGGGCCGTTTCCTTTGGGATGCCATCTCGAGAACCCTCCATTTGGAGACAAGATGTGACCAAAGCCAGGCAGTGTTTGGGGCAAGGACAGATCCTCTCGGTTTCCGTGGTTGCCACTCCAGAGGTAAATGATGATTTGGCAACAATTAGCGAAGACTATGCTACGTGTGCCAAATGGGCTTTTGAGAGTGGCGCTGACGTGGTCGAATTGAATTTTTCCTGTCCGAACGTCAGTTCTCGGGATGGAATGCTTTATTCACAGCCAACTGCTTCCAGAGAAATTTTGCAACGCGTCAGGGACGTTGTTTGCGATCGTCCTTTGTTGGTCAAGCTGGGCTATATTTCTGATCAGGACCTGGCTGAAAATTGGATTGGGTTTGCTGAAGGTCTGGTACAGGGACTGGTGATGATCAATTGTATCGGTGCCAAGGTTCAGGCTTCAGACGGCACTGAATTATGGGATGGTTCCTCCAGGGGCATTGCGGGTACCGCGATTTCTGGTGCTGTTCACAGCCAGGTAGAGCTTTTTCAATCTCTGATTCAGGAACGTCAGTCCAACCTAAAAACAATCGCTGTGGGCGGTATTTCAAAGTCTTCAGAAGTTTCTGATTACCTGCAAATGGGTGTCGAGAGCGTGCAAATCGCAACGGCAGCCATGCGTGATCCAAATTGGGCTGTGAAGGTGAGAACAGATTTAAGGTCCTGAAAGATTAAACATATCATTCCATTTCAGTCCATTGCCGCACGAGAAATTAAATTAAAGGCCAACGACATCTTCGATTTGAGATTGTGATGGTCTAATGTCTGGATTTTCTGTTTAGATTGAAACAAGTTCACAGCTCGAATGGAAAGTAAGGCTAAAATAGGAATACTTGGATCAGGGAAAGGGTCCAACATGGTTGCGTTGGCGGAAGCTTGTCAGCAAGGCCTGATCAATGCTGACGTGGTTCGGGTAGTCAGTGATGTGGAGGACGCTGGAATATTGGAGAAAGCCAAAAGCTTCGGGATTCCTGCTACCTATCTGTCTCCTGGCCCATTTCGGACAAAGCTGGATGAGGCTGCAGAACAGAATTACATTCAGATATTTCGCGAATCCCAAGTGGACTGGATCATTTTGGCTGGTTTCATGCGCATCTTAAAAGGTGACTTCCTCAAAGCTTTCACCAACCGAGTCATCAATATTCACCCTTCGTTATTGCCCTCTTTTCCCGGGCTGGAAGCATGGAAGCAGGCGCTTGAATATGGGGTGAAATATACTGGATGCACCGTGCATTTCGTAGATCAGGGAATTGACACCGGGCCAATCATTCTTCAGGAAACAGTTCCAATTTTGGATGAGGATACTGCATCTACACTCCATGAGAGGATTCAGAAAGCTGAGCATCGACTCTACCCCAAGGCTGTACAATTGGCCGTTGATGGGAAACTTGAAGTACGGGGTAGACTCTGTTCCCGGCTCCAAGATTGATCTCCTCTATAGCGAACCACTCCCGAAATTTCCTCATTTTTGCACTTTTTTGCCCCAATAAACAAAAAGGGTTGGTAATTTTATTCCTTTCAAGGGTATCAAGTTTGAGGATGTCGTGCGGCTAGCCGTTTCTAATCAGTATTGCTTGCCATCAAAGCGCGACGACCTTTTTGCAATGAAGTCCAAGAAAAAAAAGATTCTCAAGTTAGGTCTGCCCAAAGGCAGTCTTCAGGAGGCCACTTTCCAAAAGTTGGCCAAAGCTGGCTTTAATGTCTCAGTAAGTAGCCGTTCCTACCTTCCTTACGTGGATGATGAGGAAATGGAGATCCGGTTGATTCGAGCACAAGAGGTGAGTCGCTACGTTGAACATGGATATCTTGATTGTGGGATAACAGGCCATGATTGGGTGATTGAAAATGGGTCCAAGGTCCATGAGGTCGGGGAGTTCCTCTTCAGCAAAGCAACCCGTCAGGCCGCTCGCTGGGTGCTGGCTGTTCCCGAAGCCTCCTCGATAAAATCGGTGAAAGACCTCGAAGGAAAAAGCATTGCAACTGAGGTAGTCAACATTACCAAAAAATACCTCCGTAAACACAAAGTCAAAGCCGATGTTGAATTTTCCTGGGGAGCAACTGAAGTCAAAGCTCACGAGCTGGTGGATGCAATCGTGGAAATTACTGAAACGGGAAGTTCGCTCAGGGCGAATAAGTTACGGATTGTTGATACACTTTTGACCTCCACGCCAAGACTGATAGTCAACAAGGAATCTTGGACGGATAAATGGAAAAAAACGAAGATTGAGACATTTGCCATGCTGCTTCGGGGGGCTCTAGATGCTGAAGCAAAAGTGGGTTTGAAACTCAACATACCTGAAAAGAATTTAGCAAAATTGTTGCAAAGTTTGCCAGCATTGCGTAATCCAACGGTTTCCAGTTTGGCATTGGAAGGCTGGGTGGCGGTTGAAACCGTCATTGATGAGCATGTTGTCAGGGAAATCATCCCTCAACTCAAGGCCGCTGGCGCAGAAGGGATCATCGAATATCCTTTAAATAAAATTGTATATTGAAGTTCTAAAATATGGGTTCACTCAAAAAACGTCGGAAATCAAAGATCAACAAGCATAAACGACGCAAGAAGTTGCGCGCGAATCGCCACAAGAAGCGTACCTGGCAGAAATAAGCTGTCCGGCACTTGCAGGCGCTTCGCATTGGGTGTCTATTATTCATCAAAGCCCTTACCCTTGTGGGTCGGGCTTTCTTTTTGAATCATGAACCGCGAATCGCCCCTAATTATGATTTTCAGGATTTTGACGCTTTGCGTCTGCGCTATTGCTGTGCCCGTCTCAGGTCAGGAGTCTGAGGCACCGGATGTTACCCATCCCTTTGATTTACCATCAACCGGGGACATAGGGGAAATTTCCCCCGATCGTGACGTCATCAGCAGCGATGACCGCGCCAAGGCGCTGGCCCATTATGCGGCCGGGGTTTCCTGGGAAGCTCAGGGCGAAGCTGAAAAGGCATTGGAATCTTTTCGGCTTTCATTGCAGGTGGATCCCTCCAATACCTCGCTTGCTGTCAAAGTTGCTGAAAAACTGATCGGATTGAAGAAATTCGAAGAAGCCTACCAAATCCTCCTGCCCGCAACCCGTCAAGAGGACGCCCCCGGCAAGGCTTTTCAAATTCTTGGTCTGATCCAGATGTCCAAAGGCGAAGCGGCTCCTTCCTTGCAAAGTTTTCAACAAGCCTTGGAGCGGGATCCAACCTTGATTTTATCCCGACAGAGACTGGTTGACGTTCACTTGGAAAAAGGCGAAGAGGAGGACGCATTCCAGAAAGCTCGGGATGCCGTTGGCCATTCCACAGGAGAAGTAGACAATGTGACCGCTCTCATTGGATTTTACCTCCGTTATGTGACCATGCGACCAGACCGGTTGAGAGATCTGGGGCCACAGTTTGAATCACTGATCGATATAAGTACTCAGGCCGCCGAAGCACAGCCTGCTCTGGGAGTACCCATTTCCGATGTTCTCATGTTAATGGATCGGTTTGATGAGGCTGAAAAGACCCTTCAGAATCTCAAATCCGTCAAGCCACCCGTTCCGCTGGTGCGTGAAAAATTGGTTGATCTGTTTTTAAGGCAGGACAAAAAAGACTTGGCCGTTAATGAGCTCAATGAGCTCACAGAACTAAGTCCCTCAAATCCGCGTCCGCACTTTCTTCTGGGGTCTCTCAAGGCAGACGAAGGTCAGTCTGAGGAGGCCGAGAAACATTTTCGCAAAGCCATCGACATTCGTCCGGAATTCGAACCTCCCTACTACGAGCTGGCAGCGATGAAGCTGAATGAAGGGAATGCCCGGGAGGCGCTCGAAGTTTTGGAGGAAGCTCGTGACCATTTTAATGATCAATTCATTTTGGAATTCTATTCCGGTTTGGCCATGTCGGCATTGCGACGTTATGAACCTTCACTCAGGTTTTTAAGGCATGCTGAGAGCATCGCAAAAAAGCAGGAACCTGCCCGTTTGAATGGTTTCTTTCATTTCAGGGTCGGTTCGGTGCTTGAGCGTCTGGGTAAATACAGCGAGGCTGAATCCGAGTTTCTCAAGTGCCTTGAAAAAACACCAGACGATGCGACCACTTTGAATTACCTGGGTTATATGTGGGCGGAGCAGGGTAAAAAACTCGATCAAGCTTTTGAATGGATTCAAAAGGCTTATGAGCTGGAGCCCGATAGCGAAGCTATCCTGGATAGCATGGGGTGGGTTTTGTATCAAAAAGGTAATCCCGAGGATGCTCTGCCTTATCTTGAAAAAGCGAAAGATAAACTCATCGAACCTGATCCAACCATTCTGGACCATCTTGCCGATGTTTATCACGCGCTGGGGCAGTTTGAAAAGGCTGAGGACGCCTGGAAAGCTTCGCTTGAAATTGAATTCAACGAAAAGGTGTTCGAAAAGTGGCGAGGTATCAAGGATAAAGCCGAGACGAAATCCTGATAACTTACCATTGATTGAGTCCTTCGGAAACTGCCATGTCAGATTCCTTCAAACATTCCATGCATTACACACTGGAGGAGGCCCGCAACTTGATCCCTCGGATTGAAGAATGGCTCCAGGAAATCTACACGCTCAACCAGCAACAGGAAGAATGCCGCGACTGGCAAAAGGCGATGTTCGAGCAAGGACATGACCTTGGGGGAACTCAGATCGAAGGGGAAGTGAAGAATCTTAACCGATTGCTCAGACTGCTCGGCGAGTTTCAGAAAAGGGAAATCATCATCAGGGATCTATCAAAGGGATTGATTGACTTTCCCTCGTTCATGGGGGGGAAGGAAGTTTATCTTTGCTGGGAAAGTGGGCAGAAAGATATCACTTACTGGCATGCCTTAGGATCTGACCTGGCTGACCGCAAACCGGTTTGATCCTTCCAGCTCTCAACAACTATAATTTTTAGTGCGGCGGGCCCCGCCTCTTATTTGCCAAACCGCAGAATCGATTCCTTGCACTTCAAGACTCAAGGCAGGCATATTTCCGTCCTTAATAATTATGAGCCCATTTGATGATTTGCCTACCCCATGTTATGTGGTTGATACGCAGAATTTACGTCGCAACCTCGAGCAAATTCAGGAGGTGCAGAACCGAACAGGAGTCAAAATCATACTCGCTTTGAAAGGCTTTGCCATGTTCAGCGTGTTTCCAATCGTCCGTGAGTATCTGTGTGGAACGACTGCCAGTTCTGTCAACGAGGCCAAATTGGGTGCTTTTGAATTTGGAGGTGAAGTCCATGCCTATGCCCCTGCTTATAATGAACAAGACATCGAAGAGATTTCTCCCTTGATTCGACACATTACCTTCAATTCATTTTCGCAGTTTCATCGGTACAAGGATCGTGTGGCCAGTATTAATCCGAATGTGTCCATGGGGCTGCGTATCAATCCCGAATATTCAGAAGTTTCAACCTCCATATACGACCCATGTCGACCATCTTCGCGATTAGGAATGACTTTGACTCAGTTTCAAGGTGAGGATCTAAAAGGAGTTGAGGGATTGCATTTCCACACAATGTGCGAACAAAACTCCGATACATTGGAACGGACTCTGGAAGCGGTTGAGTCGAAATTCTCAAGATTTTTCGATCAAATAAAATGGATCAATTTTGGTGGAGGACACCACATCACGCGTGCTGATTACGATCGTGATCGTTTATGTCGTATCATCGAGGCATTTACTGGCAAATATGATTTGCAGGTTTACATGGAACCAGGAGAGGCCATTGCCCTGAATACCGGCTATCTGGTCAGCACTGTCCTGGATGTCTTTGAGAATTCCATGCCGCTTGCCATACTCGACACCTCAGCTACTGCGCACATGCCCGATGTCCTGGAAATGCCCTATCGTCCAGTCATTCAGGGAGCGGGTGATCCAGGGGCAAAACCCTACACGGTCCGATTGGGTGGCTTGACCTGCCTGGCAGGGGATGAGATTGGTGATTACTCCTTTGATCAGCCGCTTGAAATCGGGGATCGGCTTGTTTTTGAGGACATGGCTCACTATACCATGGTCAAGAATACTACCTTTAACGGCGTGCATCTTCCCTCTATCGCCACCTTTGATTCAATCACCGGCAAGACAGAGATCGTTCGGAAATTTGGATATGAGGATTATCGCAACAGACTCTCCTGATCCAGGTTAATACGCTGTTCAATGAAATGCATTCTTTTGATGGCTCAGCCATTCAATGGCTGCCTCGACAATGATTTCATGAGATCCATCGAATATGGTAACTCGAGCTCGTCCCGAACGTCTTCTTAGCAGTGGTTGTTTCTCTCCGTAGGTTTCATCACCTTCAGATTCGTGTTTTAAACTTTCCGGGATTTTAGATCTGGATTCGATGAACTGGATCTCTTCCTGTGTAAATTGATTGTTTTTTGCAGCGACCGCGTTGAAAGCTCTCAGGCTATGCCCCACTGGCACACTGCCTGTGTGTCCATCCAAAATACCCGCGTTAATATCCAGGTAGACTTTTCTTGCGTTGGATAAAAAATGGATAGGTGAACGATTCCAGTATTGGAAATCCACGGTTGCGTGTTCTCCGGGAGGTCCACCGCAGGACGATTCGATCATTTGAGTATATTTCAAATGGCGCTCCTGGGTTTCTGCATGCCAAGACTGCAAGGAAGATATAGGCACCCATGCCGAAACCCCCGCCCAAATTTGTGGCGCCTTAGCTGCTAACATCAAACTTGCCATTCCACCTCCTGAAGAACCCACCAAGTAAATACGATCAGGGGCTAAATCGGCATGAGAACGGGCAAATTCGACTGCATCCAGAACATCACTGACCACCAAGTCTGAGCACGTCGATTCTGGTCGCTGATTGCTGCCCCTAAAATCTGGATGTATAAAATGCCAGTTACGCTTTTTTGCTTGGTTCAAGTAGTCCTCGCCACTGGCTTGAAGGTAATTGCCCGACCAGCTGTGCAGTGCCACCAGCAGCGGTCGTGGAGACTCCTGGTCTAGTGATGGGCACCAGATGGCTTTCTGTAATTCCCCGTCAACACTCGAAGGGATCTCAATTATTTCAGCTCCGTTCCTCTCATGCCACTGCATTGAATTGGCAGAAGGAGAGATCAACATGATTAGAAGGTAAAAAACCACTTTGGTTTTCCAACCGTATTTAAACCCGCTCATTCGTCGATATTAGGCAGAAAATCTACTTCTGCAAATATTCTCAATGCTTTCTGACTTGATGCAGACCGCTGAGTAGCTTTATGTAATGACATATGCCAACGCGTAAGAACCAGAGCAAAACTGCGACAAAGGCCGGTGCAAGTGGTCCATTTGATCTGAAAGATTATTTGGATCGCTCCAGTCGTGCCGTGGATCGTGCTTTGCGAAAGTATCTACCAAGTGGCAAAACCAAGCCGCCCACCATCCATCAGGCAATGCGTTATTCCATTTTTGCAGGTGGAAAAAGAATGAGACCTGTTTTGTGCCTGGCAGCCGCTGAGGCATGTGGAGGAAGTTGGGAAAGGGCCATCCCACACGCCTGCGCGGTTGAATGTATTCACACCTATTCATTGATCCATGATGATTTACCTGCGATGGACAATGACGACCTGCGCCGAGGCAAACTGACTAATCACAAAGTGTTTGGTGAAGCGATTGCCGTGCTTGCAGGAGACGCGCTGTTGACACAGGCCTTTGAGATCGCAGCACAATCCGAGCCCACAAAACGATACCCACTCAAGGATATCATCCTCGAACTGACCCGGGCTTCAGGTTCAAGGGAATTGATTGCTGGTCAAGTCGCTGATGCGGAAGCTGAAGGTGGCGAGCCGATTGAGTTTAAACAGTTAAAATATATCCACGAGTGCAAAACGGCTTCACTTTTAAGTTGTTCAACCCGCCTGGGAGGGATGAGTGCTGACTGCACACCCGCTCAACTCGAGGCACTCTCAGATTTTGGTTATCACGTGGGGTTGGCGTTTCAAGTCATTGATGACATTCTTGACGTCACACAAACCAGCGAACATTTAGGTAAAACGGCTGGGAAAGATGAAGCGGCGCAGAAAGCAACTTATCCTTCATTGATCGGTTTGGAATCCTCAAGGGAGGTTGCGAAAAAATTGACTGATAAAGCTTTTAAAGCCTTGAAGCCTTTCAATAAAAAGGCCACCGCGCTGAACGCCATCGCTGAATATCTTCTCAAGCGGACTCATTGACTCATTCAATCCGGGCAATATTCCGGGATTTGATTTTTCAAGTAACATCTCTTCCTTTTTATTTCCTCGCCAGAATGACACTCAGTTGCCAGTCCTGACTGGTGAATGCCAAATCCAATTTGCTTTTCACCGTTTTTGAATCATATTGTTAGATGCTATTTTGCCTGCTTAATGTCGATTAGGGGCTCAAAGCATAGGAAATGCCAGGAGGCTAAACACCTTCGTAGGCAAATTTTTGGGGAGGTTATCGCAAGGGCCTTGTCCAACAGGTAAACTATTTTGCTAAACAAAACGATTCATTCAGTAACCAAGAATGAGCGACGCCTGAAAGGTGCGTCGTCGGGATACGATCATGATTCGCGTTCTTCAATTTGGCGGCGTTTAGGTTTCTCATTTCTGATGGGGTGTGCATTCCTTTGCCTTGTTAGTTGCAAGACAAGCCCCAAGCAGGCCTCAAAACCTGATGAAGGTTCCTCCACTCAGAACGCCAAGGCTTCTGAAACAGGTAGTGGTAAGGATGAGTCCTCAGCTTCAATATCTCCTACGGAATTACCCGAGGATGTTGTGTATAATAAGCAATATGATGCCGAATTCAGAAAGATTTTTGAATTGGCAAATAGAGGGCATTGGGAGGATGCCGAAGTTTTGGCTTCTGAAGTTTACGATCGAGAAAGTGCACAACCCGGACAGATGGACCCTTCGGTTGAGCGCGTTTATCGCTGGGTTTCAAAACAGTCCCAAATCATCCGGGACCAGGCCTTGGAAGATAAAATCAGGCAAATAGATTCAAAGAATTCGGTATTCAGTCCGAGCGTTAAATCCCTGCTCACCGAGCAGACCGACCGAGGACTGCCTCCTCGCAAGGACTTGCGTGATGCGGTGCAGGAAATTGAGGCGACTCCGTATGTGCCGGAATCCTATAACAAAACTAAAACCATCATCCGCCAAAGCGAAATGTTTGATTTTACCAGTCAGCAGGGACGTATGGCTCGTGAGTTGGACAAGGAAATTTCGGTCAAGATGGATAACATGGACCTTGAGACCATTATTTTTCAGATAGGGGACAAGGAGGAGATCAATTTCGTTGCGGATCGTTCTTTGGAAGCATTCAAACAAAAGCTGAGTATCAACTTCGACAATGTTCGGTTGGGCGAGTTTTTGGATTATGTTTCAAGGAATTTCAATCTGCAGTTTCAAGTGGGAGATGATTTGATTTGGATTGTAGATGGAAAAGACAATACCAAATCCATCGAAGAAACACGAATCTACAGGCTGCGCAAAGGTTTTGTTTTACCCGCTATTTTTGGAGCAGATGAGATCACCAAAACGGAAACGCGCCACAAAAGTGGAGATGTCACCACGGTGACGACCCAGAAAGCTAAATCGTTTGTCAGGGACGGCGCCGGTGGTGCGCCCTCCATTGAAAATGCAATCAAGAAATTTTTTAAGGGCTCCGAATACGAAATAGATTACGAACGAAACATCATCTTAGCTACGGGTACCCGGGAACAATTGAGTGTGCTGGAGAGAATTATTGAGGAATATGATCGCCATCTTCAGCAGGTGTTGATTGAAGCCCGATTCATCACGGTATCGGAAGCTGCTTTCCTGCAACTTGGGGCTCTTTGGGAAACGGGGCGTACTCCGACATCAGAGGGTCGCGCCCCTCAGGATTTTCTTGGCTTTGGACCTGAAAATATAGGCTTGGGACTTCAGGAGACTTTCAACAACATTTTGGACAGGGATAATCTCAGTGTTACTTTGACAGCATTGGAGCAAGAGGGGGAAACCCAAACACTCAGCGCTCCCAGGTTGACCTTGATCAATAACCTGCCCGCCACGATCTCCGATGGAAAAGTGCAGTATTACTACGAGGAATATACCATCACTCAAACCATCAATGAGCGAAATATTGTTTCATCACTGGTTCCCAAGGGTAGTCCCAAACAAATCACTTCAGGTGTCACATTGGATGTGCTTGCAAGTATTGGTGGGGATGGGCAGTCCATTTATTTGGCCTTGAGCCCAGAGGTTAATCAAGATGTTCAGTTAGTCCCATTTGCGACCGTTTCAGATGCCTCCGGGAACAGTTTCGAGATTCGATTGCCCGAGTCCAGAACCCAATCCCTTGCTACCCGTGTCATTGTCCAGTCCGGTCAAACCGTGGTTATGGGGGGAGTTCTGGAACGGGAACAGTCGACGTTTGTGGAAGCAGTTCCTATTTTGGGTAAAATTCCCCTCATTGGTTCAGCGTTTCGAAGAAGGACTGAAGTGGATAAACCTCGTTATTTACTTATTTTTGTAACGGCGACTCTTTTGTCGGAATCCGGTGAATTCCTTCGTTTTGATGAAATTACTGAAGGTGAACCTTTATCCTTTCATTCACCTCAGTGAAGCCTGCCTCAAATCATATGATCACAAGCCTCAAACAGGTTTTGTGGCGTAACCGCCATCTGATTGTCATGGCTCCCGGGTCGGACGCTGTGCATGTGGTGGTATTTGAAGAAACACTTCGTGGCCCTTTGAGACGCGAATCGCATTTGTTTCAATTGGATGATGAACCTACTGAATCTGCGGACGTCCAAGGTTTGGCTCAATGGGAGCAGTTTCTCCAACGACATTTGGAGGATTCCTGGATCATTGTTCTGCCACATCAAGTAACCATTTCTCAATGGATGGATCTTGATTCAACCGAATCCGATCAGTTGGAAGCCCGATTAGAAGAACAAACCCAACAGCTGGTAGGACTCGGTGAGAGTAATATTGTGGTGGACTACGTCGAAGTTCCCTCCTCACAACCTGGTCGGGCAGCTTATTGGATTACATACTGTCAGGAATCCGAAGTTCAAAAAATCATCCACAAATATGGTTTGCACGATGTGGCCATATGCGACGTGGTTGCTGACGCAGATGCCATTTTTGCGGGATTGCAAACTTCTCCCGAGGGAAAAAGGACCTGGGTTCTGCTCGATGTCCGGGATGGTGGGACTTCAACCATATTTTTTGAAGGGAAATATCCACGTTATTGTTCTTTTTTTCCAATCGGAAATGAGATGGCACAGGAGCAGGGGACCCGATCACCCGGCCCCATCAGAGTGGGAATTCACCCACAGGGCAGGGATTGGGAAATACAGAGAACCAGGAAAGGTGTTCCAGTGGTCTCTTCCGAGTGGGGTCGTGATGTGCTGCGGGCTTGGCAGGAATATCGTGTCTCTATCCTTAAGGAAAACCAAACAGATACGATGGACTGTCCGGTGATCGTTTTGGCGGACGAGAGGTTGCTGGATGTCTGGAATGATGCAGCCAGAAATTCTCTTCAGGTAAGCCTGCTCAAACCTGATTCCCTCTGGCCAAATCCCGTGCTTAACCTTCAAGCTGATGAGCGCAGACATTGGGGTGCGGTATTGGCGATGCAGCGCAAGCATATCGTTGTTCCTTCCCTCTTGCCTGAATCCATTAAAAGCGCCTGGAATGACAAACAGGTGGGAATGATCTGGAGGTCCATGGCCCTATTAAGTTGCATGTTCGCTGTAGTTGTCATGCTGATGGCCGTTATTCAAAAAGGCATGTTGTGGAAAATGAAAAACGAGCTCATTCAGGAAGTTCAAGGAATCGAGCAGCGTTTGGATCAGGGATTGGTTGTTCTAGAGGGCTTCAAACAGGAATATCGGATGTTACAACCCTTGATTCAGGCAGAACAAAAAACCTACGCCACTCTTCAAATTTTGGGGGCCATGCAGCAGATTCGCACGAACCAAACGGGTTGGATGGTTCTCCTGGCTGACAAAGATTCCTACTATGCAGCAGATGCCCTGGACGGCACCAACTCAATAACCCTTTCAAACCTCATCGCCAAACCCCTGACGAACCAGGTTGATTTACGTCGTGGATTCATTCTCGAACTGGTTCTCAAATCCGATGGAGAGACCATGCGAGAGGAATTGGCGGAATGGGTTGCTTTTTTTCGGGATCAGGATTTTCTTCACAATGCCGATATTCTTCCCGCAGACGCCCGGCGCCCTCTGGCCAATACCAACAGGGTTATTGCTGGCAAGCATTTTGCGATCAGCTTGGAGATGGACTCGGATGGCGAATCCAAAATGGATACATCAGCTAACAGGGAACCTGTCGAAGGGGCCAGTTACCGACCCGTCTGGAGAGAACTGCAGCCTGTGATTCAGTCACCTTCAGTGATCAAGGAGGAGGGCCCTTGAAATGATTTCATTTTTTCAGAAATTGGCAGCCGACTCGAGGTCTCTACTGACTTTCATCCTTGGTATTGCCTTGTTTTATTTTCTGGTTCTGG
Organism: uncultured Verrucomicrobiota bacterium; assembly: GCA_964342825.1. Lineage (GTDB taxonomy): Bacteria > Verrucomicrobiota > Verrucomicrobiia > Limisphaerales > AAA164-E04 > AAA164-E04. The sequence continues at coordinate 85,644 of CAYFHO010000010.1, read as the reverse complement.
TTCCGCTCGATAGAAAAGTTAAAGGGCTTAACAAACCATTGGAAACTTCATGGGCAAAGCTTGGACAATCGATCAACACCAATAAGCTTGGAGGCGCCCTCGACATCAATGCGATGAATGAGGTGACTTCCACCATGGAGTCCGCCTTTTCCAAGTTCACCGATGCCGAAGCTGATCTCATCAGTCGTGTTCTGTTGCCTGAGGAAACGCAGTCAAAAATGGAACAATCCTTCCAATTGGTTGAATATGAAAATGCCCTGGTTGCACTGGAGGGGCAGTTGTTGAAGAGTGCTGGTGAGAAAAAGGTGGTGCTCAATCCGGAAGTGATTCAGGGATTGCCAAAGCATGAAATCGGGCTGTCTGAAGCCAACCTTTTATGGGCTGACCTTGCCTTTGCTAAATATATTTTGTCCCTTGCTATTGAGTGTCATTTTGATTCTGTTGTTTCATTTGAATGGCTTGAATCCACAGAATCAAGTGATCAGGATCAAGATCAGCCTCATCGATTGCACAAGTCACGCTTCAGAATGAAAGCATACGGAGGAATGCCTGAAGCTCAGAAATTTCTGGCGGCGCTACCTCTGAGAGGTGATGAAGCAGCCAGTCGCGGACTGCCCGCGACTCATTTGGAAAAACCCGCATTGTATATTGAACGGATTTTGATGGGTCCATCAGGCAAGGATCCTGCCAAAAAAGTCGATCTTCAGCTCGATATTCATGGTTTCATCTACCATAAAGCACAATCAGGAGTTGAGAATGAATAAAAGTGCAGGGAAACATTCTTCTCCGTGGCCAAGACATCGATGGGTGTCCCTTGGAGTGGTGGTTTGTGGATTGCTTTTAACCGTTTTGGCCATGTTGCGCTTGGGGGGGGATCTTCCTGATTTGCCGCAGATTAGATCCATGGATCAAGAATCTGCAAATCATCCTTTTCATTCATTGGTCAATCGACCCGATATATCCGAGGTACATTCTTGGAAGCTTGTGAATGATGAGGCAAATCCCTTTTATACTGATTTTTTCAAACCAGCCCCCAAACCTGAACCTCCACCAAAACCTACGATGAAAGAGGTCAAAGTTTTGTATCAAGGCTGGTTTGAAAGTTCGGATAAAGAAACCGAAGCTTTCATCACAATTGACGACAAAAAATTTAGTGGAACCATAGACAGCAAGCTCAGTTCTGAATTCACTTTGTTGGAAATACATTCAGACTATATTCGATTGAAAAGTAACGATGACCAGGAACATCGCGTGCCTTTTAGCAAATCAACGCCATTGAAAATACCCATTCAGTAATGGATCATTCTCCCATCCAAAATCGACACGCTGATGCCGCCGATCTGTTGTTGGCAAAAGGACTGTTGACCGAAGTTTCCCTGCAACAGGTTCGTCAGCGTCAACAACGTTTGAAGGTTAGTTGTGCGAAAGCGGTCCTTGAGCTAAGGCTTGCCTCTGAAGAAGAGACGATCAAAGCCCTGGCTGAGTCGGAATACTTGGATTACCTCCCATTAGACAGTTATGAGCCTAGTGATGAATTGCTACATTCTTTGCCCGTCAAACTGGTTTTTCATTATCATATTTTGCCGGTCAAAGTAGAGGACGATTGTTTCACACTTGCTTTTGGAGATGTTCCCTCCTCCATTGAATTGGGGAACCTTCGGCTAATTTTGGGTAAACGCATTCAGGTCGTATTGGCTCCGCCCAGCCGTATCCAATCCGTCATCAAACGATGCTTTGGAATTGGGGCAGACACGGTTGAACAATTGCGATCAGAAAGCCAGATTCCTGATGTAGACCAGGAGATCGTCTATGATGTGGGGACTTCACCTGATTCCGATCTCAAGGATGGCACCATTTCACGATTGGTGGATCAGATTTTAGCTGAAGCACTCAAGCTACGAGCAACCGATATTCATATAGAACCCTATCACGATTCCATTCGATTGCGTTATCGAATTGATGGTATCCTTCAAAAGGTCCCTGTTCCCGAGCAATTGAAGCAACTTTACGGTGCCATTGTTTCTCGTTTGAAAATTATGGCTGATTTGAACATCGCGGAGAAACGATTACCCCATGATGGTCGAATCACCATGAAAACGAACGGGGAGCAATTTGACCTGCGTGTTTCCGTTATACCTACCAAACATGGGGAAACCGTTTGCCTGAGAATATTGGGAAGGCAGAGCCTGTTTCGTGATCTTGCCGAGCTGGGTATGAGCGATGAACAGGAAAAGCTGTTTTCAGAAATGGTGCAATTGCCCCAGGGATTGGTGTTGCTGACAGGGCCCACGGGTAGCGGGAAAACCACCAGTCTCTATGCTGCTTTATCCAGAGCAAATGAAGAAGGTCGAAAAATCATTACCATTGAAGATCCTGTGGAATACCAAATAGAGGGTATTTCACAAATTCAAACTCGTCAGGACATAGGTCTTACTTTTGCCGGGGGATTAAGGTCGATTCTTCGTCACGATCCTGATGTCGTCCTCGTGGGAGAAATCCGTGATCATGATACAGCCGAAATTGCTGTCAGAGCCGCGCAAACAGGGCATCTTGTATTATCCACCTTGCATACCAACGACAGTATCGGTGCAGTCTCGCGGTTGCTGGGCATGGGAATGGATTCGCACTTGATTGGATCTTCTCTGGTAGCCTCGGTTGCGCAGCGCCTGGCTCGTCGTATTTGTGATCACTGTCGTGTTGCTGATCAAGCTGTGGATGATGATCTTCGCCAGGAAATGGCCCAAACCCTTTCAATATCTCCGGATGAAGTCAGGATCTGGAAGGGTAAAGGTTGTGAGGAATGTGGAGGTCACGGATACAGTGGTCGCATTGCCATCTATGAATTTTTCCTCATGAATGATGAATTGGCAGAGGCCATCGCCCAGGGAATCACTGTCACTCGCTTGAAGGTCGAGGCCCAACGTTTCGGTTGGCGTACGTTGCGGGATAATGCCTTTCAAAAAATTCAGAACGGTGTCATTGGTCTGGATGAACTCAAGCGCGTGACTTGGCGAATCAAGGGGGAAATGGGATAAGATTTGCATCTTCTAAAGTTCCTTCTTGTCAATCTCCAGATCGCTTTGGCAAGCTTGGACATGGTAGCAAATCAGAACCCTAATTCATTGGATAGTGAATTTTATCTTCAGGCTGATGCTTTTTTTTCAGCCAACAAGAACTGCGCCCTGACCTACGACGACTTAACGTTGGCGACTCTTTATTCCGAAGTGCTTCCCCGTGATACTCAGCTTGAAACCCGTCTGACAGATGGGCTCGAGTTGCATTTACCCATGATTTCTGCCGACATGGATACGGTTACAGAATCCCGGATGGCTATTGCCATGGCGCAAAATGGAGGCATGGGGTTGATCCACTACAACATGAGTGAAAAAGATCAACTGAGAGAGGTGTCCAGAGTGAAAAATCATGTTCACGGGCTGATCCAGGATCCTATCACCGTTCATCCTGACAAAACCATTGCGCATGTCCTTGATCTGATCGACCGCAAGGGGTTTACGTTCAGTACATTTCCAGTTGTTGATGACCAGGGCAAACTGGTTGGATTACTGCCAGGAAGCGTGGTTCGAGTCCGCTACTCCAGTCGATTGGTCAAGGAAGCTTTGACTCCCCGAGATCAAGTTTTCACTTTAACCGAAAAAGAACTGGGTAACGACCCTATCGCTCGGGCGGATCAATTTTTCGCGGATCATCCTCGTATTGATAAACTGATGGTGGTGGATGATGAGGATCGTCTGCGTGGTTTATTTACTCTGTCCGATGTGGACCGTATTGCACAGGAAGTTCAAGCTCAGTTCAAACCTGCTCGCGATGACCAATTTCGTTTGATCTGTGGAGCAGCCGTTTCTGCCACAAGAAATGCTTTTGGAGAGTTGGATCGCGATCGGGTATTGGGGCACGTTGGAGCTTTGGTGGATCGAGGAGTTGATGCTGTCGCCGTCTCGACTGCACATGGACATACCAAGGGAGTAGGGGACACAGTCAAATTAATCAGGGAAGCTTTTCCGCATCTTCCCATGATAGCCGGAAACGTGACCAGCGGTGCCGGTGTGGAATTTTTGGCGGATTGCGGAGCTAACTGTATTAAGATAGGGCAGGGTCCTGGCAGCATTTGCACCACCAGAGTGGTGGCCGGAGTTGGAATTCCCCAAATGTCTGCGCTTTATCTATCCATGCAGGCGGCTAAAAAGAAGGGCGTTTCGATATTGGCTGACGGGGGGATCACCAAATCCGGTGACATAGTCAAAGCCCTCACCCTGGCGGACGCCGTCATCTGTGGAGGATTGCTTGCAGGTTGTTCAGAAGCACCCGGAGAAATCCTTGAGATCAGTGGCAAACTCTACAAGCAATATCGAGGTATGGGTAGCCTAGCTGCTATGAAATCTGGTTCTGCCGCCAGGTATGGACACAGTTCAAAAGACACCACCAGGAAAATTTCAGCTGAAGGTGTTGAAGCATTAAAAGAAGTCTCCGGGCCGGTGGACAATGTTTTAAGTCAACTCATTGGCGGTATTCAATCCGGAATGGGATACTTGGGAGCACGGAATTTATCCGAATTAAAAGAAAGAGCCCGGTACATTCGTATTAGTCCAGCCGGTCAGCGAGAATCAGCCACTCATGACATTGTCGAATTGAAAACTGGGCCAGGCCAGTAACACTCGCCAGGACGAATGAAACTTTTCGGTACACTTTCCTTGCCCCAACTCTTGATGTGAATCCTGTTTAGGTGGTTAAATGACTGGTTTCCAGCCGTTTTCGTATTCTCGTTCCCAGAGTAAATTTGCCTTGGGTGAGTTTACAATCTGCTTGGATGCAGGTGAAAATTTGATTGTTTGACCGGTTCGGTAGGCAATGTTGCCCAAATGACACATAAGAGTGCTGGTTTGCCCAATGGCAATTTCTGAATTCGGGCGCTTTCCTGAGCGGATGCACTCGAAGAAGTTATCCATGTGCCCTCGATCCCCACCTTCGCCGGTTTGTTTTTCCAACGAGGTGCCGTCTAAATCGAACACCTCGTAGCCCGACCCGTTAATGGCCAAAGTTCCTTTCGTGCCGTAAAAGCGGACAAAATCATGCTTCTCCTCTCTTCGTGGGTGACAACTGCTTCCGTCCCATGAAATCCCTTTATTTCCAAAGTCATAGGTGGCGATGGCTGTATCGGGTGTTTCCTGATCATCGTCATAATGGTAACGGCCACCGGTATAGGTGACACTGTCTGGGTAATCTACGTTCAAGCCCCAACGAGCCAGGTCCAATGCATGGATGCCATTGTTTCCTAATTCCCCATTCCCCCAGTGCCAATGCCAGTGCCAGTTGTAATGGACAAGGTTGTCCTTATAATCTTTTCTGGGAGCTGGCCCTTGCCATAAATCGAAATTCAAGTTTGGTGGAGTCGGTCCTTTCTTCCCTTTACCAATCGAGCCTCTGGCATTGTCATACCAACACCGAGCAAAAGTTGTCTGACCAATGACGCCGGAATGCAATCGTGCCATTGCTTCCTGAATGGCTGGCCAACTCCTTCGCTGATTTCCCATTTGGACCACTCTACGGTGTTTGCGCGCTGCCTGAACCATCCAGAAACCTTCCTGGGGATTATGGCTGCCAGGTTTTTCGACATAGACATGTTTACCTGCCGAACATGCCAAGATGGTGGCCGGGGCATGCCAGTGATTGCAGGTAGCGATCATGATGGCGTCCACCTCCTTATCATCGAGGATCCTTCTAAAATCCTGTACCCCTTTTGGTTTTGGCGCATTTTGTTTTTCTACAGCTGAAACTGCTCTGTCAATTCTCTGCTGGTCCACATCGCAGACATAAGCGACTTCAACATTTGGTGACGCAAGGGCGTTCCTGACGTGGGCCATTCCTCGACTGAGTCCCATCACTCCCACGCGAATACGATTACTGGAAGATTCTTGAGCATGAAGAAATTTACTGGAAAGCAGTGATGAACCTGCCAGAGTGGCACTCGTCAATGAGGAATGTTGAATAAATTGACGTCGGGATAAGATTTTTTTCATACAATGATGTCTGATATGGTTAGAAGGAACTCCAAAATCTTAGGAAAATGCATCCATTTTTTAAAGCTAAAACTAAACTTCAAAACCGCCTCTTAACCAAATTACGAATCCTCCAACCTCCCTTGGGGCAGCATGATTGGGAGGGTGACGATTTTTTTTTAAATTCCCGTTGACAGCTTGTGTCGGGGTGCATAATGTCCCTCCCCTCTGATAGACTAGAGACAGTCGCCATGAACCCCGGCAGTAGAGATGGGGTGAGTGGTGTTTTGTCGTCTGGTAAGATTGGGCTTCTGAGCCTATTAGAGAAAATGAACAGGCCCATGTAGCTCAGTTGGTAGAGCACATCCTTGGTAAGGATGAGGTCACCGGTTCAAGCCCGGTCATGGGCTCCATTTTTGTAACTGAAAGTAATTGGTAATAAATAACATCAATCGTTAAGGAAATCGCATGGCAAAAGAAGCGTTTCAAAGAACAAAACCGCACGTCAACGTCGGAACGATTGGTCATGTCGACCATGGCAAATCCACTCTGACAGCCGCTATCGTGGCCGTTCAATCTCGTAGAGATTTGGCGACCCCCATCTCATATAAAGATATCACCAAAGGTGGTACCGTTCGTGACGACTCAAAAACCGTTACGATCGCTGTTTCACACGTCGAGTACGAAAGTGAAGAGCGTCACTACGCCCACGTTGACTGTCCTGGACACGCTGATTACGTCAAGAACATGATTACCGGTGCTGCTCAGATGGACGGTGCAATCTTGGTCGTCAGCGCAGCTGATGGTCCAATGCCCCAAACCCGTGAGCACATCCTCCTCGCACGACAAGTTGGTGTTCCTGCCATCGTTGTCTTTTTGAACAAGTGCGATCTGGTGGATGATGAAGAGTTGCTTGAACTGGTCGAAATGGAAGTTCGTGACCTCTTGTCCAAATATCAGTTCCCAGGTGATGACGCAGCAGTGGTTCGAGGCAGTGCAACCGCAGCCTTGGACGCCAAACCTGAAGGTGAAGAAGCCATTCAGAATCTTTTGAAAGCCATCGATGAAAAAGTGCCTCTTCCAGAACGTGAAGTGGACAAACCTTTCTTGATGTGCATTGAGGACGTATTCAACATTGAAGGTCGTGGAACCGTGGTTACCGGTCGTGTTGAACGCGGTGAACTCAAGAAAATGACTGAAGTTGAGATTGTTGGTCTGCGTGAAACCCGCAAAACAACCGCAACCGACATTGAAATGTTCCGCAAACTGCTCGACAGTGCATCTGCCGGTGACAATGTCGGTGTGCTTCTGCGTGGTGTCAAAAAGACCGACGTCGAGCGCGGAATGGTGCTTGCCAAACCTGGCTCCATCACTCCTCACACCAAATTCAAAGCTGAGGTCTACGTTCTTTCCAAGGACGAAGGTGGGCGTCACACCCCATTCTTCACCAATTATCGTCCTCAATTCTACTTCCGAACAAGTGATGTTACTGGAACGGTGGCTTTGCCTGAGGGAGTGGAAATGGTGATGCCTGGTGACAACGTCTCAGTCGAAATTGAGCTGATAGCTCCAGTCGCTATGGAGAAGACGCAGCGTTTCGCTATCCGCGAAGGTGGACGCACCATTGGTGCAGGACGTGTCTCTGAAGTGATCGAATAGTGCATTTTACATGGATGGTGGCAGCTGATGCTGCCGCCATCCGCTTAGTTTTAGAAGGGCGGCATCCACTTTTTGGGTGACGCCTGAAACTGTCAAAATAGGGCGGTAGCTCAATTGGTAGAGTAGCGGTCTCCAAAACCGTCGGTTGGGGGTTCGAGTCCCTCCCGCCCTGCCAGTATAAGAAGTTTAAAAAATTTAGTCGGAGGGGTGGCAGAGCGGTTGAATGCGGCGGTCTTGAAAACCGCTTTTCGAGAAATCGAAACGGGGGTTCGAATCCCTCCCCCTCCGCCACTTAGAATCAGAATATTGTGGATTATTCATTTATCATTTGGATTGTTGTCATTGGAGCAGTTTTCGCCTTCTTGTGGAAAAAGGGTTACCTCATGGCCCTGTCCCGATTCGCAGGGGAAACGCGAGAAGAACTGCGTAAATGCAGTTGGCCATCCAAAGAGGAGTTGAAAGGATCCACAGTGGTGGTTTTGGTCGCGACTGTTGTGGTCGGGTTGTTCACGGTTGGAGTTGATGTCGTGGTGATGACCATTTTGGATTGGTTGCTCTGATAATCGCATTTAGCGCCTATGAAAAACCAATGGTTCGTCATACACACACTTTCCGGCCAGGAGCAGAAGGTCAAGGACACCCTTGAAAAGCGTCTGAAGGCCGAGGAAATGGAGGAGTTTATCCTCGAGATCCTCGTTCCGATGGAAAAAGTGGTCGAAATTCGCAATGGTAAAAAAAGCGTTTCTACCAGAAAGCTTTATCCGGGCTATGTTTTTATCAACATGATTTTACTGGATGATCAACAGCGCATTATTGATCGTCCATGGTATTTTATCAGAGAAACACAGGGAATTATTGGATTTGTCGGTGGAGATCATCCTCAACCTACACCCACCGATGAAATTGAGTCCATCAAGGCCCAGATTTCTGATGCGGAAGATTCCGAGAAGCCCAAGGTGGACTTTGAAGTTGGTGAAACCATCAAAATCAACGACGGTCCTTTCCTTAATTTTAGTGGCATTATCGAAGAAGTTGAGCCTGAGAGAGGCAAACTTAAAGTTACAGTGAACATTTTTGGCCGGAACACCCCGGTTGAGCTTGAGTATTGGCAAGTCGAAAAATCTTAATCAATTATGGCAAAGAAAGTTACAGGTATTATTAAACTCCAAATCCCCGCTGGGCAGGCCAACCCTGCTCCTCCAGTTGGTCCCGCTCTGGGACAGCAAGGGGTAAATATCATGGGGTTCTGCAAGGAGTTTAATGCCCGCACCAAAGATCAGGCTGGCTTGGTCATTCCCGTGGTGATCACCGTTTTCCAGGATAAGTCCTTTACCTTCATCACCAAATCTCCTCCCGCAGCTGTCTTACTGAAAAAAGCCGCTGGAATTGCCTCTGGATCCAAAATGCCCAACAAGGACAAGGTAGGCAAAGTGTCTCGAGATCAAATCAATGAAATCGTTAAGACCAAATTTAAAGATCTGAATGCACGCAACGAAGATGCTGCATTCAACATTATTGCCGGGACGGCGAGGAGCATGGGTATTGAGGTTAAAGATTAATAGAAACCGCGGGAGAGTCTAGGCTCGCATGAACCGCATCATAAAAATGTCTAGTAAACGTTACAGAAAAGCATTGGAAATGGTCGAGACCGCCAAGCATTACACGCTTGACGAGGCCGTTGAAATTCTCAAGAAATTCCCCGCCACCAAATTCGATCAAACCGTCGAGATTGCCATGAAACTGGGAGTTGATCCTCGGCAATCAGATCAGATGGTGCGTGGAACGGTTCCTTTACCTCATGGTAGCGGGAAAAATGTTCGAGTCCTCGTTTTCACCCAGGGAGGGGAATCGGAGGAGGCCGCGAAAGCTGCAGGAGCAGAGCACGTCGGTTTTGATGAATACATTAAAAAATGTAATGAAGGTTGGGTCGATTTTGACGTAGCCATTGCAACTCCTGAAGCCATGGCTGAGGTTCGAAAGCTTGGCCGTGTTCTTGGACCTCGCGGGCTTATGCCAAACCCAAAAACCGGAACGGTTACGGCTGATACAGCCAAAGCTGTCCAGGAAGTGAAGGCTGGACGTGTCGAGTATAAAATCGACAAGACCGCCAACATGCACGTTCCTGTGGGTAAGGTTTCCTTTGATGCCGATAAATTGTCTGACAATATTACGTCGCTTATTCAAGCCGTCATTAAATCAAAACCCAGCAGTTCAAAGGGAGCTTTCATATTAAGTTGCACCCTCACCGCGACCATGAGTCCGGGTATTGCATTGGACCTAAAAGCGATCCAGCAGTTGGCCGCAAACTGATTTTCGATTCAATCCATTTCATACAAGCATTATGCGAGAAGCAAAAAAGAATATTAGTGCAGAATACCTTGAAAGGCTGAACTCCTCTCCTTTTTTTATCGTTGTCGATTACCAGGGACTCAAGGTTGACCAGTTTGAAGAACTTCGAACCCGTTTGGACGAAACCAAAGCGGAACTCCACGTTGTTAAAAACAGGATTTTCAACATTGCAGCTAAAGAGGCAGGAATCGGAGAAGATTTGATCACTGACCTTAAGGGGCAATTGGCCGTGGTCACTGGAGAATCAGAAATCAGTTCAGCTGCCAAAATTCTTAAGAATTTCGAATCAGAATTCGACAAGCCAGGTATCCGTTTCGGCTACATGGGCGAGACACGTCTTGACGAATCTGAAGTTAAGATCATCGCAGATCTACCTTCACTTGATGAACTTCGTTCCAAAATTGTTGGTGTGATTCAGGCCCCAGCCCAAAAACTGGCCACCTTGATCAACACTCCTGGAACTCAGTTGGCTCAGGTCATCAAGGCAAAAAGCGAGAAGGGCTGATTGAATCAATTTTATAAACTTTTGACGGGAATGCTTCCGTCGGAAACAAAACAAGAAACAATAACAATAGATACGTCGGACTACAGGCAGTAGTTATAATTCACTTCCGGCCGGAATGACGACGACCAAATATTATGGCAGACTTGGAAAAGTTAATCGATGAGTTGAGTCAGTTGACGGTGATGGAAGCCGCTGACTTGGTGAAGCAATTGGAAGAAAAATGGGGTGTTAGTGCAGCTGCTCCCGTAGCTGTTGCCGCTGGTGGCGGTGACGGTGGTGGTGGCGGTGCCGCAACTGAAGAAAAATCAGAATTCGATGTTGTCCTGGCAAGTGTGCCAGGTGACAAGAAGATCCCCGTCATTAAAGCAGTTCGCGAAGTCAAAGCTGGTTTGGGGCTTGCAGATGCCAAGAAATTGGTTGAGGGAGCACCTACTACTTTGCTCGAAGGTGTGAGCAAAGAAGAAGCCGAAGGCGCCAAGAAGAAACTGGAAGAAACCGGCGCGACCGTTGAATTGAAATAAATCATTTGTAGGACGCGAAAGTTTGAATGATATTTCAGCTTTCGCGTCCAAAACATTTTGCGTTGCTCGAGTAGAGCAGCTTTTTGACGAATAGATTGTCAAAATCAGTTTCAGCAAGTCCGCAAGCACTCAGTGATTGAGAGCTGCGGACCTGTTTCGTCTCCTGAAAATTAGAAATGGGGAACACCAGTTTCCCCGATTAAGAACAGAGTACATAAGGTGACCATGCCATCAAAAGCCGCTGAACGAATCAATTTCGGAAAAATTAAGGAGGTTATCACACCTCCAAATTTGATTGAGGTGCAAAACAATTCCTATGCGGAATTCCTTCAATCTGACATCGACCCTAAGAAAAGAGAGAACCTGGGCTTGCAAGCCGTGTTCAATGAAGTCTTTCCGATTGAGAGCTACGATGGCAAATGTGTCCTGGATTTCAGCCATTACGATATCGGCGAACCCAAGCTGGATTGGCTCGAGTGCTTGCGTGAAGGAATCACTTATGGTGCTCCGTTGCACGTCAGCTTCCGACTCAAGGACGAGCAGGGGACCAAAGAAGAGAAAGTTTTCATGGGAGAACTTCCTCTGATCACTCCACAAGGTAGTTTTGTCATTAACGGGGCCGAGCGAGTTATTGTCAGTCAGTTACACCGCTCACCCGGTTTGGCTTTCGAAGCATCGCAGCATCCCAATGGTAAAACGATGCATTCTTTCCGCATCATTCCTGATCGAGGTTCCTGGTACGAAGCTCAGTTTGATACAAACGACTTGCTCTTTGTTTATTTGGATCGCAAAAAGCGTCGTCGCAAATTTTTGACCACGACTTTTTTCCGAGCTCTTGGATATGGCACGGATGCAGATATCCTGCGTCTTTTCTATGAAATCGAAGAGATTACGGTCAAAGCTGCGACCGGAATGGATGATATCCAAAACAAGGTGCTGATTGAGGATATTCTTGACCTAGACAAAGGTGCGGTGGTTGCTCGTGCCTTTGAGCCGATGTCTGCTGCGGTTGTGCGTGAAATCGCAAACATGGGGCTCAAAAAGATCAAGGTGGTCGATACAAGTGTCGACGATGGTATCATTATTAAATGCCTGAAAAAAGATCCCACCACCAATGAGGAAGAAGCCCTCAAAGATATTTATCGCAGACTGCGCCCTGGTGATCCTCCTACTGCTGCCAACGCCCGTGCCTTGCTGAAGAGACTCTTTTTTGATGCCAAGCGGTACGATTTAGGTCGTGTGGGACGCTACAAGATTTCTCAAAAACTCAACCTTGATTCCGAAAACGTCTCTCGAGTTCTTGAAAAAGAAGATTTGGTGGCAGCAACCAAATATTTGCTCAAGCTCAAAAAAGGAGAAGGCACTCTTGATGATATTGACCACTTGGGTAGCCGTCGTGTCAGGACTGTTGGGGAACTTTTGGCAAATCAGTGCCGGGTAGGATTAGCTCGCACGGAGCGTCTGGTCAAAGAACGTATGACTCTTTTTGACCAGGGTTTGGATACCATGACGCCTCAAAAGCTGATTAATCCAAAGGCCCTATCAGCAGTGATCAGGGATTTCTTTGGCAGGAGTCAGCTTTCTCAGTTCATGGATCAAATCAATCCTTTGGCTGAATTGACTCACAAGAGACGTCTTTCTGCATTGGGACCTGGTGGTCTCAGTCGTGATCGTGCCGGATTTGAAGTGCGAGATGTTCATCCGTCACATTATGGCCGAATTTGTCCCATTGAAACCCCTGAAGGACCGAACATTGGATTGATCGCTTCCTTGGCGACATTTGCCCGCGTTAATGATTTTGGTTTTATCGAAACCCCCTATAGAAAAGTGGTCAATGGGCGTGTGACAAGTCACCTCGATTACTTGACTGCCGACCGGGAAGAACAGTTTATTGTCGCACAGGCCAACGCTCCGATTGATGACAAAGGAAAATTCCTTAACGAGCGGGTCATGTGTCGCTGCAAAGGTGACTTCATCGATGTCCCTCCTGATCGAGTGGATTACATGGATGTTTCGCCCAAGCAGTTGGTTTCTGTTGCTGCTGGTTTGATTCCGTTCTTGGAGCATGATGATGCAAACCGTGCGTTGATGGGATCTAACATGCAACGCCAGGCCGTCCCGCTGCTTGTGACCGAATCACCACTTGTGGCAACTGGATTGGAATCCAAGGTAGCGCGTGACTCACGAGCTGTTTTGACGGCGCAAGCTCCTGGAGTTGTCGCATCCGTTTCTGGTAATCAAGTGATTATCACTAAGGATGGCAAACTGCCAGAAGGGAAAAAGCGCATTAAGCATGATCCTGCCAATGACGTATATGTCTATCGGCTTCGCAAGTTCATGCGCTCCAACGCAGCGACCTGCATCAATCAGAAGGTGCTCGTCCATAACGGACAAAAAATCAAGGAAGGAGACGTCATCGCTGATGGTCCTTCCACCGAAAATGGTGAATTGGCACTCGGTAAAAACGTTCTTTGCGCCTTCATGCCTTGGAATGGTTATAACTTTGAGGATGCGATTTTAATCAGTCAACGCATTGTCAAAGACGATGTGTATACTTCCATCCATATTGACGAATTCGAAGTCAGTGCACGTGATACCAAGTTAGGGCCAGAGGAAATCACACGTGATATTCCTAATCTTGGGGAAGACGCTCTCAAGAATCTAGGATTGGATGGTGTGATTCGCGTCGGTGCCGAAGTCAAGCCAGGGGACATACTGGTTGGCAAAATCACACCCAAAAGTGAAACTGAACTGGCTCCTGAAGAACGACTGCTTCGTGCCATTTTTGGTGAAAAAGCTGCCGATGTTAAAGACACCTCACTGAAAGTTCCTTCAGGAACCTATGGCATCGTCATGGATGTGAAGGTATCCGCCAAAAAGGAATCTGAACGCACGATCAAAGTTTCCAACTCGGAATCGAAGAAGCATGCCAAACAGGTAGAGGATGAGCATAAGAAAAAGATTGATGACCTGCGTGAACAATTAACGGAATCTCTCAGTAACATTCTCCTTGGTGAAAAAATTCCTTTGGATGTGGTGAATTCTGAAACTGGAGAAATCATCATTCCAGCCAATCGAAAGATCACCAAAACACTCCTTCGCAAGTTGGCCAGTGTTTATGATCGGATCGAAATTGATCCTTCTCCGATTCGCAACAAGATCAATGAAATTATCAGCGCCTATAAGAAACGTTTCGACGATCTTCAGATGCAGCATGATGAAGAAATGGAACGTGTTGAATCGGGTGATGATCTTGAAACCGGAATTATCAAGTCTGTCAAAGTATTCATTGCCTCCAAGAGAAAGCTTTCAGTTGGAGACAAAATGGCTGGTCGACATGGAAACAAGGGTGTTGTTGCCAAGATTGTGCCTGAAGAGGACATGCCGTTCCTGGCAAATGGAACACCAGTTGACATCGTTTTGAATCCGCTTGGTGTGCCCTCTCGAATGAACGTTGGGCAGCTTCTTGAAACTCACTTGGGCTGGGCGGCCAAGGTATTGGGACTTAAATTCGCCACTCCGGTATTTGATGGTATCAAGGAATCGGAAGTTCGTGGTTACCTCAAGGATGCTGATCTTCCTGAGCACGCCAAGATTCATCTGTATGACGGCCGAACAGGTGAACGATTCGATCAGGAGATCGTCGTAGGATACATCTACATGCTCAAGCTCGGGCATTTGGTTGCAGACAAAATCCATGCTCGCGCAGTGGGTCCTTACTCACTGGTTACACAACAACCATTGGGCGGAAAAGCTCAGTATGGTGGGCAGAGATTTGGGGAAATGGAAGTCTGGGCCATGGAGGCGTATGGTGCAGCCTACGCTCTTCAGGAACTACTGACCGTTAAATCGGACGATGTGCAAGGTCGAACCCGCATCTACGAAAGCATCGTCAAAGGAGATAATTCACTCGATGCCGGCGTGCCGGAATCCTTCAACGTTCTTGTGAAGGAAATTCAGTCGCTTGGTATGGATGTTAACGTTGGATATGAACCGGAGGAAGTTGATCCGGACGCCGAACCAAGATCCGTGCCTTCAAGTCTCTCAGCAATGGGATAATTCGCAGACTCGGAACAAACTAAACAAATTGATTTCAAAGTACACCCATGATCGAAAGCAGAAATAGTACACGCGAGTTGTTCGGATTGGATCAAGTCAACGCCGTTGACCATATCAACATTTCAGTAGCCTCTCCTGAATCCATCCGTTCATGGTCCAAAGGGGAAGTCAAAAATCCGGAGACCATCAATTATCGTACGTTCAAACCTGAAAAAGGTGGTTTGTTTTGTGAGCGTATCTTTGGTCCAGTTAAGGACTGGGAATGCTCCTGCGGTAAGTACAAGAGAATCAAGCACCGCGGCGTGGTTTGTGACCGTTGTGGTGTTGAAGTGACCTTATCCCGAGTTCGCCGGGAACGAATGGGGCACATTGAATTGGCCGTACCTGTTTCGCACATTTGGTTTTTCAAATGTATGCCCTCAAGGATAGGTCTGATTCTCGACATGACGGCCCGCGAGTTGGAACGTGTGGTCTACTATGAAGACTATTTAGTCATCGAACCCGGAACCACTCCCTTGAAGAAGCATCAGCTCCTCAGCGAAATGGAATACCGTGAAGCAAAAGAGACTTACGGTTTTGACGCATTTGAAGCGGAGATGGGGGCGGGAGCCGTTCGCAAGGCTTTGGAATCCGTCGAACTCGACAGCATGGTCGAAGAGCTTCAGGTTGCCATGACCGAAACCCGGAGCAAACAGATTCGGAAGAAGCTCGCCAAACGGATCAAACTTTTCCAGGGGTTTGCAGCAAGTAAATCGCGCCCCGATTGGATGATTCTTGTGGTGCTTCCTGTCATTCCTCCAGATCTCCGTCCTTTGGTGCCATTGGAGGGTGGGCGATTTGCCACATCGGATCTCAACGATCTCTATCGTCGGGTGATTAACCGCAATAACCGACTCAAAAATCTACTTCAGCTCAAGACTCCAGAAGTCATCATTCGTAACGAAAAGCGAATGCTTCAGGAGGCTGTAGATGCCTTGTTCGACAATGGTCGTCACGGTCGTGCCGTGACTGGAGCTGGTAATCGTCCACTAAAATCACTGAGTGACATGCTCAAAGGTAAGAGTGGTCGATTCCGACAAAACCTTTTGGGTAAACGTGTCGATTACTCGGGCCGATCGGTGATTGTGATTGGACCTGAACTGAAATTGAATCAGTGCGGTCTTCCCAAGAAAATGGCCCTGGTATTGTTCGAGCCATTCATCATCAGGAGACTCAAGGAATTGGGATATGTTCATACCGTTCGATCGGCGAAAAAGATGATCGAACGCCAGTCTCCCGAGGTTTGGGATATTTTGGAGGAAGTAACAAAAGGACATCCCGTTCTCTTGAATCGTGCACCAACGCTGCACCGTTTATCCATTCAGGCTTTCGAACCAGTTTTGATTGAAGGCGAAGCTATCCGGGTTCATCCACTGGTTTGCACGGCATATAATGCAGATTTCGATGGGGATCAAATGGCTGTGCATGTTCCCCTCTCTGTGGAAGCTCAAATGGAAGCACGCCTGCTCATGATGGCTCCCAACAACATCTTCAGTCCTTCAAGTGGTAAGCCTATCATGACGCCTACCCAGGACATTACGCTGGGTTGCTACTACCTTACCGCTGAACCCAGAAAACCTCGCAACAAAAACGAGAGACTTTGTTTATTTGGCTCGAAGGAAGAGGTTATTTTCGCGTTCCACGATGGTGCGCTGCAAACTCATTCCAGGGTCGCATTTGTGAATCCTGATATCGGTAAGGACACTGTTTACGGTGACAAAGAAAAGAAAGTCATCGAAACAACGGTGGGTCGTGTAATTTTCAGTGAGATTTGGCCATCCGAACTTGGATTTCCAAATCGTGCCATTGGCAAAGGACAAATCGGTGATTTGATCTGGAACTGTTACAAGGTCTGTGGGCACGCCGAGACGGTTACCACTTTGGATAAACTCAAGGAACTTGGGTTCCGCGAAGCAACCAAAGCGGGTGTTTCCATTGGTATCGATGATATGATTATCCCTGTCGAAAAAGATCAGGAAATCGGCTCAGCTCAAGATCAAATTTCTGAAGTTGAAAACCAGTATCGTCGTGGGGTGATCACTCCAGGTGAGCGATATAACAAGATCATTGATATCTGGACTCATTGTACGGATCAGATTTCAAACGTGATGCTTCGTACTTTCCAGGCCAATCAGGACAAGGATGAATTTAATCCGGTCTACCTGATGGTTGATTCTGGTGCCCGAGGTAACAGGCAGCAGGTGCGCCAGTTGGCTGGGATTCGTGGCCTCATGGCCAAACCTTCAGGAGATATTATTGAAAAGCCCATTCTTTCAAACTTCCGTGAAGGGCTGACAGTATTGGAATACTTCATCTCGACGCACGGTGCCCGAAAAGGATTGGCTGATACCGCTCTTAAGACCGCTGACTCTGGTTACATGACCCGTAAGCTGGTGGATGTGGCTCAAGATGTCATTGTTCGTGAAGCCGACTGTGAAACATCCAATGGAATCTGGGTTTCCGCGATCTACGAAGGTGAGGATGAAGTGGTCAAACTGAGCGAAC
This sequence comes from uncultured Verrucomicrobiota bacterium, assembly GCA_964342825.1. GTDB lineage: Bacteria > Verrucomicrobiota > Verrucomicrobiia > Limisphaerales > AAA164-E04 > AAA164-E04. The sequence goes on along the minus strand of CAYFHO010000010.1, from coordinate 67,993 downwards.
GCTTGGTTGGACGTGTTTCTTGCGAAGACATTGTGGATCCGAGTGATGTCAAAAATGTCATCGTAAAAGCCAACGAAGAAATTGACGAGGTCAAAGCCAAAGCTGTTGATTCCTCCGGTATCGAGCGAGTTAAAATCCGATCTGTTCTGACTTGTGAGTCCAATGTAGGACTTTGTGCCAAATGCTACGGAAGAAACTTGGCAACCGGGCGTGAAGTCAAAGAGGGCGAAGCCGTAGGTATTGTTGCAGCACAATCCATCGGTGAACCAGGAACTCAGTTGACCATGCGTACCTTCCATATCGGTGGAACCGCATCTCAGATTTTTAAACAACCTCAAATCAAGTCCAAGCATACAGCCAAGGTTGTTTATAGTGATCTACGTTGTGTGGAACTTGAGGACGGAAACAACATCGTTCTGAATAAAAATGGTTCCATTCTCCTTCTGGATGAAGACGGACGAGAGCTTGAAAATCACAGTATCATCATCGGTTCAGTCATTTTAATTCCAAATGGTGGAACCGTTAAGAAAGGTCAAACCTTTGTTCAATGGGATCCTTACAATGTGCCGATTCTGTCTGAGAAAGCCGGGGTTGTAAAATTCCATGATATCATCGAAGGGGTGACCATGAAGCAGGAGGTCGATGACACAACCGGGCAGGAAGCAATGGTTGTGATTGATCATAAAGAAGATCTCCACCCTCAAATCATGATACTTGAGTCCAAAAATGGAGAGGTTCTGGCCAATTATCCAATTCCGTCAGGCGCCCATATCGTGGTTCAAGAAGGTATCAAGATTCCTGCAGGTGCTTTGATGGCTAAGACACCTCGTAAAACGAGTAAGACCAAGGATATTACTGGTGGTCTCCCTCGCGTCGCTGAGCTGTTTGAAGCACGCCGTCCGAAAGATGCTGCTGAAATTGCCAAGATGGATGGGATCATTGATTTTGGACCAAGCGTCCGTGGAAAACGTTGCATTATCATCCGAGATGCTGATTCCGGAGCGGAAGAAGAGCATCTGATCCCCATTGCCAAGCACGTGATTGTCTTCAAGGGTGATTACGTCAAGAAAGGGCAACAGCTTACCGAAGGTCCAATCGTACCCCATGAAATATTGGAAGTATGCGGACCACAAGAGTTACAGGAGCACCTGGTCAACGAAGTTCAAGAGGTTTATCGACTTCAAGGTGTGACGATCAATGACAAACACATTGAGATCATCGTTCGTCAGATGTTGAGGAAAGTTCGTGTGACTGAACCTGGAGATACCATATTCCTATGGGGAGAGCAGGTTGAGCGAACCATCTTTGAACGTGAAAACAGACGTGTGGAAGAAATGGGGGGGCAACCCGCCGATGCTTCACCCGTTTTGTTGGGTATCACCAAGGCATCTTTAGAAACCGAAAGTTTCCTTTCTGCCGCATCATTCCAAGACACGACTCGTGTGCTAACGGATGCTGCGACGATGGGTAAAGTGGATTACCTCCGTGGATTCAAAGAAAATGTGATCATGGGCCACATTATTCCTGCAGGAACGGGATATCCTAAACATCGAAATATCAAGGTGAACCCATTAGTGGAACCACCTGAAATAGAAGAAGAACCTACACCGGATGTTGATGAACCGGTAGCAGGTTAAGACGAAAAAATCATCTTTAAAAATATTTCAAATAATCTCTTGCATGGAGTATGCCCTTTGATAAGATCTGCCCTCCATTTCTCAGGGAGCAGAAATTGGGTTATTTGGAATTTACACAAGATCGCAAATGCCAACGATTAATCAGCTTGTCCGAAAGGGACGAAAAAAGATCAAGGAAAAGTCGAGTTCACCGGCTTTGGAAAACTGTCCGTTTCGACGGGGAGTATGCGTTCAGGTCATGACCCGAACCCCCAAAAAGCCTAACTCAGCCATGCGGAAAGTGGCCAAAGTGCGACTCACAAATGGTTACGAAGTGATCGCTTATATCCCTGATGAAGGCCACAACTTGCAGGAACACAGCATTGTTCTGGTACGCGGTGGTCGTGTGAAGGATTTACCAGGTGTGCGCTACCATGTAGTGCGAGGAACGCTGGATGCTAATGGTGTTGAGAAGCGGCGTGTAAGTCGTTCTAAATACGGTGTTAAGCGCCCTAAAGATAAGAAGTAATTTAATAGATTTCTATTTTCATATATGTCAAGACGTCGTAGAGCAGTTAAGCGCAAGCAAGTGGCAGATCCCAAATATGGGAGCACACTTGTGGCTCGCCTCGTGAGTATTCTCATGATTCAGGGCAAGAAGAGCATTGCCCAGAAAGTTGTTTATGGTGCCATGGACACTCTGGGAGAAAAAAATCCAGCAACCAATCCATTGGACTTGTTGCAGCGTGCTGTGGACAACGCCAAGCCTCGCTTGGAAGTTAAGCCTCGGCGTGTGGGTGGAGCCACCTACCAGGTCCCGATGGAAGTGCCCGCAGACAGGCAGAATGCTCTGGCGATGAGATGGATCGTTCGCTTTGCAAATTCTCGTAAAGGCGTGCCTATGGCTGAAGCGCTGGCCAATGAGATCATGGATGCATATCAGGGACAAGGAGCTTCCATTCGACGACGAGATGAGGTGCATAAAATGGCACAATCTAACAAAGCATTTGCACATTTTCGCTGGTAAAATAAAAATTTCATGATGCCCCGGACGGTTCGTTGAGCTAACACGGGGCTTTTTATTCTCTACTGATATTGAACTGAATGAGTACGATTGCTACAGAGCAAAGATCCAGTCTGAATTCGCCTAACCGCGAATACTCACTGGAGCGTACTCGTAATATTGGTATTGCGGCCCACATTGATGCGGGTAAAACAACGACCACCGAGCGCATTCTCTTTTACACCGGGCTCATCCACAAGATGGGTGAAGTTCATGATGGTGACACGGTCACCGACTGGATGTCCCAGGAGAAAGAACGCGGAATTACCATTACTTCCGCCGCTATTACCTGCTTCTGGAAGCAAGCTGAAGACGGGTTGCTCAAGTCATTTGTAGACGTCCCGCATCGCATCAACATTATCGACACTCCGGGACACGTTGATTTCACTGCTGAAGTGGAGCGTTCGATGCGTGTATTGGATGGAGCAGTAGCCGTCTTTTGTGGGGTAGCTGGTGTCCAGCCACAGTCCGAAACGGTCTGGCGGCAGGCAACCAAATACAAAGTGCCTCGCATCGCGTTCGTTAACAAAATGGATCGCACTGGGGCAGATTTCGATAATGCCGTCCAGGATATGCGCACCAAATTAGGAGCCTACGCCTATCCGATTTCTCTGCCTCTGGGAGCTGAAGACAAGCTCCGTGGTGTGATCGATGTGATCAGTCAGAAGGCTGTCATATACGATGAAAGTGATCCGACCGGTTTGAAATATCAGGTCACCGATATTCCCGACGATCAAAAAGAAAGAGCCTTACAAGCCTATCAGTCATTGTTGGAGGCAGTTGCTGACAAGGATGATGAAGTCATGGAGCTGGTCGTCAACGAACAACCTGTCGATGCTTCAACTCTGAAATCAGCTATTCGGCGACTTACTTGTTCGCTGGAACTGGTTCCGGTTTTGGGGGGATCTGCTTTTAAGAATAAAGGTGTCCATGCAGTCGTGGATGCTGTTGTTGATTACCTTCCATCGCCCGTAGACGTTCCCCCTGCTATCGGAACGGATCTTAACAAGGAAAATGAAGTTAAGATAAATGCCGATGATAGCGGAAAATTCTGCGGACTCGCTTTTAAACTTTGGACAGACCCTTTTGTTGGTAAGCTTGTCTTCATGCGTGTATATCGCGGAACTCTGAACAAGGGTGAAGCTGTTTTGAACACACGCACACGAAGGAGAGAGCGGGCGAGTCGACTGTTGATGATCCAGGCGGATAAGCGTTCTGAGTGTGACGCGGTCTACTCCGGCGATATTGTGGCCATTGTGGGAGTCAAAAATGTTACCACCGGTGATACACTTTGTAGTCAGGGTTCAGAAATAAGTTTGGAACCTCCTACCTTTCCGGAACCTGTCATTTCAATGGCGATCGAACCAAAAACAAAGGTGGATCGCGAGAAAATGTCCGAAGGTTTACAGCGTCTTTCCGAGGAGGATCCTACTTTTCGTTGCTTTACCAATGAAGAAACCGGGCAATTAATCATTGCGGGTATGGGCGAGCTTCACCTGGAAATTATCCGAGATCGCCTTCTCCGGGAGTTTAAGGTCGATGCCAATGCTGGAGCCCCTCAGATTGCCTACCGTGAAACCATCACCAAGGACGCCACAGGTGAAGGTAAATTCGTAAGGCAATCAGGAGGACGCGGACAGTACGGTCATGCAGTCATTAACATCCAGCCTGCTGAACGTGGAAAGGGTGTGACCATCGACAATAAGATCGTGGGGGGTGTCATCCCCAAAGAATTTATCCCGGCGGTCATGGCTGGTATCGAAGAAGCGATCGCAGGAGGAGTTTTGGCAAACTATCCTCTGGTTGACGTTTCCGTCCAGCTCGTGGATGGAAGTTTCCATGAAGTGGATTCCAACGAATTAGCCTTTAAAATGGCTGGAATCTTCGCTTTCAAAGAGGCTGCGAAAAAGGCTTCTCTGATCTTACTTGAGCCGGTGATGAAGGTGGAGGTCACCACTCCCGACGAGTATCAGGGGGACATCCTGGGCGATCTAAACCGTCGTCGAGGAAAAATCGTCAGCATTGACTCAAAGCCGCAAGCAACCATTCTCAATGCGGAAGTCCCATTGGCTGAGATGTTTGGATACGCAACTGCCGTGCGTTCCCTCAGCAAGGGCCGAGCTTCCTATTCCATGGAGCCCGATAAATTTGAACAGGTGCCTACTGGCATCGTGAACACACTTTTGGATTCGATCATGCCTACCGCGGTTCGATCCTCGTAGAAACAGTTATTAACCTCGTTCTTTATTAAATATGGCTGGACAAAGAATACGTATTCGCCTGAAGGCTTATGATCATCGAGTGATTGATCAATCTGCCCAGGAAATTGTGGAGACCGTCAAGCGGTCAGGGGCTCGTGTGGCAGGACCTATTCCGCTGCCAACCAGGGTTGAGAGATTTACCGTGACCCGTTCACCTCACGTGGACAAAAAATCTCACGAAACATTTGAACAACGAACGCACAAGCGTTTGTTGGACATTCTTGAGCCCACTGCCAAGACAGTTGATGAGCTTAAGAAATTGAATTTACCTGCGGGTGTGGACATTACCATTAAGATCTAAGAAAGGCGTATATTCATGTTAGGATTACTCGGTAAAAAACTTGGTCAGACACGTGTATACAACGCCGATGGCTCTGCCACTCATGTGACGGTTGTCGAATGTGGCCCGAATCACGTTGTTCAGTGCAAAACTCCTGAAACAGACGGTTACAGTGCGGTCCAGTTGGCATTCGATCCACAGAAGGATCAAAGATTGTCCAAGCCACGCTTGGGACATTTCACTAAGCACAAGAGCACCGGATTTAAAAGAATTCGTGAATTTCGTGATTTCTCGCTTGATGTGAAGTCGGGTGATGTGGTTAAGGTGGAAGACTGCTTCGCTGAAGGTGATTTTGTGGATGCCATCGGTATCACAAAAGGTCATGGGTTCCAGGGCGTCATGAAACGATGGAATTTTGGTGGTGGTCGTGCGACCCATGGTGCCAAAGGCTGGAAACGACGACCAGGATCCATTGGTTCTGGTTCTACCCCAGGTTGGGTGGCCAAAGGTAAGAAAATGCCCGGGCACATGGGACAGGTTCGAAGAACCGTTCAAAGTTTAAAAATTGTTAAGGTTCACGGTGAAGACAACTTATTGTTGATCAAAGGTGCCATACCCGGGGCGGATGGCGATTATGTTGTGATTCGTGAAGCAGTCAAGAAGCCCAAAAAGAAATCATAAGGCCGTAGAAAGGGCTCATAAGCAATGAAGATAAACGTTCAAAATATAAGTGGGGAATCAGTTGAGGAAATGGACCTCCCATTTGCGCTCGTTGAAGAGGGCGACAAGGGGCTCCAGGCCGTACACGATACTGTCGTGGCTTACATGGCTTCTCAACGCAACGGCACGGCCTGCACCAAGACACGATCAGAAGTGGCCGGTACCGGGAAGAAGCCATGGAGACAAAAGGGAACAGGCCGAGCACGTGCCGGATCTTTTCAATCTCCCATCTGGCGTGGTGGTGGTGTCGTTTTCGGCCCACGGCCAAGGGACTTTCGCAAGGATGTAAACAAAAAAACTCGTAAGTTGGCGCTTCAAAAAGCCCTCACCGAGCGCATCAAATCGGGTGAAGTTCTCGTGGTGGATCAAATCAGCCTTTCTCAGCCAAAGACCAAGGAGTTCGTCCAAATCCTTGAAAATTTGAAAGTCAACGGAGGAACTTCATTGCTGGTGACTTCATCACCTGATTCCAACCTTCAGTTGTCTTCAAGAAACGTGTCTTATGTTGGTGTGACCACCAGCAGTTCGTTGAATACATATGACACACTAAAATATGATCGCATCATTATAACCAAGGATGCGCTTGCCGGACTACAATCCAGGCTTAGTTAATTTACCTGACAATGAACGCTTACGATATCATTAAGACAGTCAGAGTCACGGAGAAGGGGACCGAACAGTCCCACCACTACAACCAATACACTGTAGTGGCCAATCCTCGTGCAAATAAGTTTCAAATCCGGGATGCCGTTGAAGAACTCTTCAAGGTCAAGGTTGTTCGTGTCAATACACTGAATGTCCGCGGCAAAAAGCGACGCCAGCGCACCAAGCAAGCTGGTCGTGCTGCCAACTGGAAGAAAGCCATGGTCACCCTTAAGAGCGGTGACAAAATTGAATTAACCTGATCGGAGTAGAACCTATGCCAGTTAAAACATTTAGACCATTGACGCCAGGTCGCCGATTTTTAACCGTTTCGGATTTTTCAAACATCACCAAGAAAAAACCTGAAAAGAGACTGGTTAAAACCAAAAAGAAAACAGGTGGACGCAACTGCTATGGACGTATCACCGCCCGCGCGATTGGTGGTGGACACAAGCAGAAGATCCGCACGGTAGATTTTCGTAGAAACAAGCACGGTGTGGAAGCTGAAGTCGTCGCGATTGAATACGATCCAATGCGTTCGGCTCGCCTGGCTCTTTTACAATACACCGATGGTGAAAAACGATACATCGTTGCACCTGTAGGCATGAAAGTCGGCGCCAAACTCATGAGTGGATCGGAAGCTCCCGCAGAAGTTGGTAATGCCAAGCCTCTGGGTAGCATACCTGTTGGATCTGTCATTCATAACATTGAGCTGACCCCAGGTCGTGGAGGTCAAATTGCAAGAACAGCAGGCAGCTTTGCCACCTTGATGTCTCGTGATGGAGATTACGCTCAGATCAAGATGCCATCCGGTGAAATCAGACGTATTCACTGCAAATGTCAGGCAACCATTGGTCAGGTAGGAAATACCGAGCATGAGAACGTCATCATCGGTAAGGCTGGACGTAACCGCCATCGTGGTCGCCGCCCAATGACTCGAGGACTGGTTCGCAATCCTATCGATCATCCAAATGGTGGTGGTAATGGTAAGTCCAAAGGTGGTGGTGGACGTCAGCACCCGACTTCACCATGGGGATTGTTGGCCAAAGGCTACAAAACTCGACACAAGCACAAAACATCAAACAAATTTATTCTGGTTCGCCGCGACGGTCGACCTAACAAGCTCAAGTAATTTTTGACCTATGGCACGTTCAATTAAAAAGGGATTTTTTGTAGACGAAAGTCTCCAAAGGAAAATCGACAAAATGAATGAAGGTGGGAAGAAGCGTCCCATCAAAACATGGTCTCGTCGTTCAACCGTAACACCCGAACTCGTCGGGCACACTGTTAATGTTCACAACGGGAAAACCTTTGTTACCGTTTTCATCACTGAAAATATGGTTGGACATAAATTGGGTGAATTTGCATTGACTCGAACCTTTAAAGGCCATGGTGCTCATACTGCCAAGGTGACTAAATAATCGTATGGAAGTACAAGCCATCACAAAAAACGTCCGAATGTCCGCTCAGAAAATGCGGGAAGTTGTTCGGCAGATTCAGGGAATGAATGCTCTGCAGGCAGTTGCCGTGTTGGGAGCCGTTCCTCGTAAATCTGCTCGTGTTGTTGCAAAAACACTTAAGAGTGCCATCGCCAATGCTGAGCATAACAATAATGCACGCCCCGAATCACTCGTGGTCAAGATGGCCGTTGCTGGCCAGGGACCTGTGATGAAGCGATTCATTCCAAAAGCACGCGGATCGGCCGGCCCCATCCTGAAACGTTCGTGTCACGTAAAAATTGTCGTCTCTGATCTTAGCTAAACTGTAATTATGGGACAAAAAGCCAATCCAATCGGTTTAAGAATCGCCCTCAATCGTGACTGGCGATCCAAATGGTTCTCTGACAAAAAGAATTTTGGAGAGCTGTTGGCGGAGGATCATAAGATCCGTGCGATACTGAAGAAAAAATTAGAAGCTGCCGCTGTGCCACGTATCCAGATTGAACGTGCCGCGACTCGCTGTCGAGTGACCATCCATACAGCACGTCCCGGTGTTGTGATTGGTCGTAAGGGAGCCGAAATTGACAAAATCAAGGAAGAACTCAGCTTGATGACCGGCAAGGAGGTTTACGTGGATATTCAGGAAGTCAAAAGCCCCGAGTTAAACGCACAACTGGTTGCCGAAAACATCGCGCTTCAGCTGGAACGACGAGTTTCATTTCGTCGCGCCATGAAAAAAGCTCTGCAGACGACCATGGATTTCGGAGCAGACGGTATTCGTATTCGTTGCGCGGGACGACTCGGAGGAGCTGAACTGGCACGAGTCGAATCCTATAATCAAGGACGTGTTCCTTTGCACACGCTGAGGGCTAACATTGATTATGGATTCTCTGAAGCCAAAACACTCTACGGAATCTTGGGAGTTAAATGTTGGATTTGTAAAGGTGACATCAAAGTCGAAAAACCTGAGCGAGCAGCATTCACAGAATCTGTATAACAATTTTATAATAACTATTAAGAAAGGTTAAATTATGCCATTGATGCCATCCAGGGTAAAATATAGGCGCATGCATCGCGGCAATCGTGCCGGTCTGGCACGCAGGGGGGAAACAGTTGCCTTCGGCGAGTTTGGTCTCCAGGCCCTTGAGCGTTGCTGGTTGAATAACAAGGTGATTGAAGCCGCGCGTGTTGCCATTACTCGTAATATGAAACGACGCGGTAAGGTATGGATTCGTGTTTTTCCCGATAAGTCCTACACCAAAAAGCCTCTCGAAACCCGTATGGGAAAAGGTAAAGGCCCTGTCGAAGGTTGGGTAGCCGTGATTCGCCCCGCAAATATTCTATTCGAGTTGGACGGGGTCTCTGAAACTGTTGCTCGCGAGTCCTTACGACTGGCTGCAGCCAAGTTACCCATTCGCACCAAATTCATTTCAAGACACAAGCACTAAGGTTGATCATATGGCTATAAAATTTTCAGAAGTCGTTGAGTTGTCTCAAGCCGAGTTGATCGCTAAGGGACGCGAAATGCGGCAGGAGTTGTTTAATTTGAAGCTGCAGAAAGCTAGCAGCCAATTGGAGAAACCGTCACGGTTGCGTGATCTCAGGCGTGGAATCGCCCGAGTTGAAACACAATTGTCAGTATTGCGACAACAAGCCGAGGCCAAGTAATTATTTTCAAATCATGTCTGAAGAGCAAACAAAACGCGGGCACCGCAAACTTCGCATCGGCGAAGTTATTTCTGACAAAATGGATAAAACCATTGTCGTCAGGGTCAGGCGCAGAATTCGTCATCCAAAATTCAAGAAGATCGTTACGGTGTTCAGCAAATGCTATGCGCATGACGAAAAAAGCCAGGCCAAAATCGGGGATCAGGTAAGGATTCAAGAGACGCGCCCATTGTCAAAATCCAAATGCTGGCGGTTGGTTGAAGTCACCCACCAGGCTGAAGTCTAATACTTTTAGGAGTCTAATATGTTACAATTACGTTCGCTTTTAAATGTGGCAGACAACACTGGGGCTAAGAAAGCCGCTGCCATTGGCGCGCTTGGTAAAACCCAGCGTTATGCCAAAATAGGCGATGTGCTCAAGGTGCACATCAAGGAAGCAGCTCCTGATGGTTCTGTCAAAAAGGGAGATGTGGTCAATGCCGTAGTCGTCAGGACTCGCAAGGCCATTCGTCGGCCGGATGGATCCGTATTGAGATTTGACAGCAATGCCGTTGTCATCATCGACAAGGACAAGAACCCAAGAGGTACCCGCATCTTTGGACCTGTCGCGCGTGAATTACGCGAGAAGCGTTTCATGAAGATCGTGTCATTGGCACCCGAAGTTATTTAAAACACCATGCCCACAAAATTTCATGTCAAAAGAGGTGACGAGGTTGTCGTCATAGCAGGAACCGAAAAAGGGAAACGCGGAAAAATTATTCAGGTCGTTCCCAAGAATGAACGCGTGATTGTTGAAGGAATCAACATCATCAAAAAGCACATTCGTCGTAATCAACAACATCCCGAGGGAACAATACTCGAGCGTGAGGGTGCAATTCACATCTCCAACGTGATGAAAGCCGAGCGTTATGATGCGAAACGTGGCAACGCCTAATAATTTCAACCGATAGATCTCATATGAAACCGAGACTTTTTGAAAAATACGTTAATGAAATCCGTCCCCAGTTGATGGAAGGTGGCAAGTTCACCAACATCCATCAGGTGCCTGCCATCAATAAAATCGTTATCAACATGGGCGTGAGCGGAATGGTGGAGAAGGGAGCGCTTGAAAATGCAGCCGCCGATTTGACAACGATCACCGGACGCAAGCCAGTTTATTGTTTGGCTCGAAAGAGCGTATCAAACTTCAAGCTCAGGCAAGGCCAGGCCATTGGCTGTAAGGTCACCCTTCGTCGAGACATCATGTGGGAATTTTTCGACCGTCTGGTCACAGCAGCTTTGCCTCGTATTCGTGACTTTCGTGGTATTTCCAAAAAAGCTTTTGATGGCCGGGGCAATTATTCCCTGGGCATTAACGACCAAAGTATTTTTCCTGAAATTGAATTGGACAAGGTCAAGCGTCAGCAAGGTATGGACATCACCATTGTGACATCCGCAGCTACCGATCAGGACGCACGTGAGCTTTTGACACTCATGGGAATGCCTTTTACCAAGTAACTTAAATTTGAATCAAAACCAGATTATCCTATGGCAAAAACTGCTTGGAAAGAACGTAACAAAAAGAAACAACGCACGGTTGAAAAGTATGCCGAACTCAGAGCTGAACTCCGTGCTAAGCGTGACTATGCTGGACTTGCTAAACTTCCACGCAACGCCAGTCCGACTCGAGTCGTAAATCGTTGCAAGGTCTCAGGACGCCGCCACGGGTATTTCAGAAAATTTGGGGTATCCAGGTTGACTTTCCGTGAGATGGCACTGCATGGATTGATTCCTGGCATCACCAAAGCTAGCTGGTAAGGAAAGATTGAATATATGGATCCTATTGCCGACATGTTGACCATTTTGCGCAACGCCAACGCAGCTTTGCTGCCGAAAGTCGAAATGCGCCATTCCAAAGTCAAGGAAAGCATCGCAGATATCTTGAAGAAAGAAGGGTATATCACCGACTATCAAGTATCTGGGGACAAGATTAAGAAGCTGAACATTGAGCTTAAATTTAACGGACGCAAGGGTGTCTTTGCCGGTTTGAAAAAGGTGAGTAAGCCCGGATTAAGGCGATATGTAGGCTCCGCAGAAGTGCCCAAGGTTTTGGGCGGAATGGGTATTGCCATAGTTTCCACTTCCCGTGGGCTTATGACCGGCACCCAGGCGCGCCGAGACAACGTGGGGGGCGAGTTGCTCTGTTACGTCTGGTAATTGAATTTTATACATTATTTTAAAATGTCACGTATTGGTAAAATACCGGTCACAATCCCGGAAAAAGTTAAGGTACAAGTTAAGGACCAACATGTCGAAGTCGAAGGTCCAAATGGAAAGCTGACCCTGGATGTGCCCCCGTTGGCTTCTGTTAATGTGGACGCCGATCAGGTGGTCGTATCACGTGCCAACGACAATAAGGAGTCAAAAGCCCAGCACGGTTTGGTGCGTTCCTTGATCCAGAACATGGTCACAGGTGTCAGCACAGGCTTTGTCAAGCAGCTTGAAATTCAGGGAGTGGGCTTCAAAGCAACCCTTGCAAACAAGGAGATCACTCTGAATCTGGGTTACTCGCACGAAATCAAATACCCAGTTCCGGACGGGATTGTTGTGACATTGGAAGATGGTGGCACCAAAGTTAAAATTGAAGGTCCTGATAAACAGTTGGTGGGTAAAGTAGCTTCTGAGATTCGCAGCTACTATCCGCCAGAGCCTTACAAAGGTAAAGGCGTTCGCTACAGCGACGAGCAAGTGAAACGTAAGGAAGGCAAGACCGTACAGTAAAATTTGACTTATGATCACGGCAAAATCCGTGACTTAAAAAGTATGAAATCAAACAACCGACAACTTAAAGTCCAGAAAAGGCGCTGGCGTACTCGAAAAAAGGTAATAGGCAGTGCAGAGCGACCTCGTATGAGTGTTCGTTTTACTGGCAAGAACATCTACGTTCAATTTATTGACGATGCCAAGGGGCATACGGTTGCATCCATTTCCTCCATGCACAAATCCGTCGAGGGCAAGGATCAACTCAAAGCTAACGTAGCGAGTGCTACCAAGATCGGCGCAGCAGCCGCGACCGTTGCCAAGGAAGCAGGCATTGAGCGAGTTGTCTTTGATCGAAGTGGTGCAAAATATCACGGAAAAGTAAAAGCCTTGGCTGATGCCGCTCGTGAAGGTGGACTAGCCTTCTGATCCGGCCGTGATGATATTCAATTTATAGGAGATACACTGTGGCAGATAATCAAAATCAAAGTCAAAATTCCGGAAATAACCGTGGTTCCTTTCAAGGAGGAAATCGCGGACCAGGAGGAAATCGTGGACAGGGCGGCAATCGCGGAGGATCTCGTTTTGGACGAAGACCTCGCGGTAGAGACCAGGAAAGCAACGAGGATAAAGGTCCTGAATTGTTCGAGAAGGTCATTTACATCAACCGTTCTTCCAAAGTTGTCAAAGGTGGACGACGGTTTAACTTCAGTGCTCTGGTTGTTGTTGGAGATCGCGAAGGTAAGGTGGGACTTGGATTTGGGAAAGCCGGTGAAGTCGCCAGTGCCATCAAAAAGGGTAGTGAAAATGCGCGCACCGAAATGGTCAAAGTATCATTGCGAAACGATACCATTCCCCACGAAGTGCGCTCCGTATTTGACGGAGCCAACATCCTGTTGAAGCCTGCTTGCCCCGGAACTGGGGTCATTGCCGGAAAAGTCGTGCGCTCCGTACTGGATGCAGCAGGAGTCTCTAATGTTTTATCCAAGTCGTTGGGATCCAAAAATGCGGCAAATGTTGCAAAAGCAACCTTACAAGCACTTCGCCAACTTCAGCTTAAAAAAGACATTTACGCTAAGAGAGGGATGGAAGTACGAACACCTGCCGCAACAGAGGAAGCGGCATCAGTTGAAACAACCGAAACAGTTAATTAATTTCTATGCGACTTCATGACATAAAACCCCAACCCGGGGCAAAACACCGCAGAAAACGGCTGGGCCGTGGTGAAGGAAGTGGTCTTGGTAAAACCAGTGGACGCGGACACAAGGGTCAGCGAGCTCGTTCTGGCGGCACGGTTCGTGAAGGTTTTGAAGGTGGCCAGATGCCGCTTCACCGTCGTTTGCCAAAACGCGGTTTCAACAATGCCGATCACACGACTTACTACATTCCTGTTAACATCGCCGATTTGGAACGGTTCGATGCGGGAACTGAAATCGATGTTGAAACACTTCGAAAAGCAGGTTTGGCACAAGGAAAAGGACAAGGGGTGAAAATTCTCGGATATGGTGAACTTTCCAAGAAATTAACACTCAAAGTCCAGGCTTACAGTGCCTCGGCTAAACAAAAAATTGAGGCCGCAGGTGGTACCTGTGAGGCCGTAGCCCTCATTCCCAAAACGGGCAAGCGTGCTCTTTAATCATTACCACCAATGTTAGCTTCCATCGTCAATACTTTCTCCAATTGCTTTAAGATTCCGGAGTTGAAGTCCCGGATCATCTTTACGCTTTTGCTCCTTGCGATCTGTCGATTGATTGCTTTGATTCCCGTTCCTGGATTGGATGGGGCATTGCTTTCCGACTTTTTGGCACAAACAGCCGAACAGGATAACAGGAGTTTGCTGGGTATGTACAGCCTGTTCACAGGTGGTGCCCTTGAACGCTGTGCTATTGGTTCACTGGGAATCATGCCCTATATCAGCGCAACCATCATCATTCAGCTGATGACTGCGGTGTTGCCCGGTTTAAGTAAACTGGCGAGAGAAGAAGGAGGTAGGGCAAAGATCATTCAGTATGGTCGGTATCTGACTTTGGTTCTATGCCTTGGCCAGGGGTTTGTGATGGCTCTTGGCTGGGAGAACCCTTCCAAGATATTTGATGGATTCACGGGTAAGTTGGTTTTATCAGATGCCATCTGGTGGTACCGCATCCAGACAGTTCTTGTTTTGACCACAGGTACCCTTCTTTTGATGTGGTTGGGTGAGCAGATCACGGAACGTGGGATCGGAAATGGTATTTCTCTTGTGATCACCATAGGTATTCTTGCCCGCTTGCCATCAGCCGTGAATCAAGTCTATACCATGTTCTTCCCCCCAGAGGGAGTTGAACCACAATACAACATCCTTCATTTGGTCGGATTGATATTAATTTTCGCGGCAGTGACCGCTCTTGTCATTGCTGTGACTCAAGCCCAGAGGAAAATTCCGGTTCAGTATGCTCAACGTGCTGTTGGTCGTAAGGTTTATTCGGGTGGAAGTTCATTCATGCCTTTACGTGTGAATTACGCTGGTGTGATGCCCATTATCTTTGCTCAGGCTATTCTCATGTTCCCTGACAAGTTGCTGATGCAACTGGGGCGGGTGACCGAGATCAAACTTTTTGAGGATATCAGTCGGATGATCACTTACGGCAGTGGTGGTTTCATGTTGCTTGAAGGATTGATGATTCTTTTCTTTTCTTACTTCTGGGTGGCTACTCAGTTCAATGAGATCCAAATTGCGGATGATCTTAAGAAGTATGGTGGTTATATTCCCGGAGTCCGCCCCGGGGTTGCGACCAGTGATTTCTTGCATCGAACCATGAGCCGTATCACCTTTGCGGGCGCAATGTTTTTGACCGGAATCGCGATCATTCCTCCACTTCTGCATACTGCGATGAAGGTGCCATTTGCCGCCGCGACTTTTTTCGGAGGAACCAGTCTTTTGATTACTGTGGGTGTGGTTCTGGATACCATGAGACAAATGGAGTCTCACTTGTTGACTCGTCATTATGATGGCTTCCTGAAAAAAGGTAAAATCAAAGGACGTTTTTAATATAGTTGTGCCTTGTCCGCGCAGATTGCGAGTATTTCAATTTCCTAATCCGTTGTCGTAATGATTCGCCCCAAGAATGCCAAGGAAATTGAAGGAATGCGTGAAGCTGGGGCTCTGGCCAACACAGTACTGTTGGAAACGGCCAAGGTGATACAACCTGGAATTTCGACTCGGGAAATAGATGAGTTCGCTGCACGGCGAATTGAGGCATACAACGGCAAATCAGCCTTTCTCGGGTATAGGGGATATCCTTGCTATACCTGTATTTCGGTTAACGAGGAAGTAGTGCATGGAATCTCAGGCGACCGCACCATCCAGTTTGGTGATATCATCAGTCTGGACGTTGGAGTTACTTATCGGGGTTTTATTGGTGACAATGCCCTGACCGTTGCGGCTGGTGGTTGTGATCTGGAAGTTCAGAGCCTGATGGACGTTACGGAGAATTCCCTGCAGGAAGGTATCAAGCAGGCTGTTCTTGGAAATCGAGTGGTCGATATTTCAAGAGCCATACAAAAGCACGTTGAAGCAAGTGGCTTCAGCGTTGTTCGAGAATTTGTTGGACATGGGGTGGGGCGTAAGATGCATGAGGAGCCCCAGATCCCAAATTTTGTTGATGGATCTCCATCTCCAAAATTGAAGGCAGGAATGACTATTGCCATCGAGCCCATGGTGAACATGGGCAGTCCGGAAGTTCAGATTTTGGAAGATGGTTGGACAGTGGTCACTAAAGACCGTAAACCATCGGCTCACTTTGAACACACCATATTGGTGACGGAGGGAGAGCCGGAAATTTTGACATGTGCGACCCGGATGCATTCGAAGCAAGAGGCATCGTCTTGAGCCACATTGATGAGAACCGATTATGGGTGGAAATGCCCAACGGTCACCGGGTTGTGGCAGTGACATTAAAAAAATCAAATTTTGAATTGTCAGAGGTAAGGTCAGGCGATACAGTCGCCATTTTCTTCTCGCCATCCGATATGGCCAGAGGGACCATTTTAAGAAAAATGGATAATGGAATTTTATGAAAGTAAGAGCATCAGTAAAAAAACTTTGTGAGCATTGCCGCATCATCCGCCGAAAAGGCGTGATCCGCGTTGTTTGCAGCAATCCTCGACATAAACAGCGTCAAGGCTGATAGGAAAGATAGATTTTATGGCAAGAATCATGGGTGTAGACATTCCCGGACACAAGCGAATCGATATCGCTCTGCGATACATGTATGGCATTGGTCCGGCTATTTCGAATGAAATTATCGAGGCAACGGGCATCAATCCATCGACCCGTGCCAAAGACCTGACGGATGAGCAATTGTCCAAGATTGTTCATGCGATTCAAGATGGCCAATACATGATCGAAGGTGATCTTCGTCGTGAAATCAGCATGAATTTGAAGCGTATGCAGGCGATTAAATGCTACCGCGGTATTCGACATATCCGGGGCTTACCTGTGCGCGGTCAGAGAACGTCCACCAACGCACGCTCCCGAAAAGGACCTCGTAAAACGGTGGGTATTCAGCGCAATCCTAACGCTAAATCCGGTATTCACTAAGCAACTCCATTGATTTGATATATGGCAGAAGAAGAACAAAAAAAGGTCGAAGAGACCGAGGCAGCCAGTGCCGCCAAGCCTGAGGCAACCGAATCCCCCAAAGAGGTGAAAGCTGCTGCCGAAGCAACTGACGATGCAAAGGCTGAAGCAAAAGCCGATGATGGTCCTGCACCCGCCGAAGCTCCATCAGCAGCCGAATTGCTTTCCACAGATCTTGGTCCAGCCAAGATTATCAAGGCCAAGGGATCCAAAAATGTTGTATCCGGTGTCGCAACCATTAGCGCAACCTTTAACAACACACTCGTCTCTATTACCGACATGCACGGTAATGTTGTGAGCTGGTCATCCGCTGGTAAAGTCGGATTTCGTGGTTCACGTAAGAGTACCGCGTTTGCAGCACAGCAAGTTGCCCAAGATGCTGGACGTCAGGCGATGTCACATGGATTGAAGGAAGTGGAAATCAAAGTGAAAGGGCCGGGATCCGGTCGTGAATCTGCTATCCGTGCTCTTCAGGCCATTGGCTTGGAAATCAACTCAATCAAAGACGTTACTCCTGTTCCTCACAACGGCTGTCGCCCCAGGAAGAAGCGTCGCGTTTAATCTATTTTTGAAAAATTATGGCTCGTTATACTGGACCTAAAACCAAGATTAGCCGCCGATTTGGAATTCCCATCTTTGGACCTTCCAAGTACCTGGAACGCCGTAACTACGGCCCAGGTATGCATGGTCCTCGTTCCAGGCGCAAAAACACGGAATACGCGTTGGGCTTGATGGAGAAACAAAAGTTTCGCTATTTCTACGGCCTTCAAGAAAAACAATTTCGTGCAGTCTATGAAACCGCCCGCCGTCGCAAGGGTGTGACCGGTGAAACCATGCTGCAAATTCTGGAGACCCGGCTCGATAACGTTGTTTATCAGTTGGGATTCGCCAGCAGCCGACCTGCCGCCCGTCAGATGGTGGGACATGGTCATGTTTTGGTGAATGGCAAGAAAGTTGATATTTCCAGCTATGCTCTTCAGGTCAATGACACAGTCGAAGTGAAAAACTCCAGTGTTTCCAGGCAAATGGCCACAAAGAACCTCGAGGTTTCCACCAGTCGCAGGGTTCCAGAATGGCTACACCTTGATAAAGACTTCTTCAAAGGAGTTGTCATGCGTGTGCCAACCAAGGAAGAGATCCAGCCAATTGGAAGCGAACAGATGGTCGTTGAATTTTATTCCCGATAATTAACAATTATAATTATTCAGTTATATGGATTCAATCGTCAACGGGATGGCGATTGAATCAGGTTAAAACTGATATCCAAAAAAATTATGCCAGTAAGATTAGGTCGTTTTGAAATGCCCAAGCGGTTGACCAAGGATGAGGAAACCGCAACAGACAAGTATGCCAAATTTATAGCCGAGCCGTTTGAAACCGGTTATGGCCATACCATCGGTAATTCATTGAGACGGGTGCTTTTGTCCTCGTTAGAGGGAGCAGCCATCACTTCCGTGAAAATTGACGGAGCCATGCATGAATTTGCCGTGGTTGAGGGTGTTGCCGAGGACGTCACAGAGATCGTCTTGAATTTGAAAAAAGTCAAATTCATCTCACATTCTCGCGATCCACAAACCATTTTACTGAGCGTTAACAAGGATGGTGCAGTCACTGCAGCCGATATCCAGGTCAATCAGAATCTTGAATTGGTCAATCCTGAGCAGCATATCTGCACATTGGATAAAAAGAAAAAATTCGAGATCGAAATGGAAATCAAGGTAGGCCGTGGTTTCTGCCCTGGTGATGAGAACAAAAAACCTGACCAGGCCATTGGTGTCATTCCAATTGACTCCATTTTCTCACCTGTCACCAGAGTGAGATACAATGTGGAGAGTGCACGTGTCGGTCAACGCACCGACTATGATAGTCTGATTTTGGAAATCAATACAGACGGACGCATCACTCCAGACGATGCTCTAACTCAGGCCTCGGCCATTCTGCAGCATCACTTGGACGTCTTTGTTGGATACGATAAAAACGCTGTTGAATTTGAGGAGGTCGTTGATCAGAAGGACGACGAGAAATCCAGGATGCGGAAGCTTCTCAACATGAGTGTCAACGAAATTGAACTCAGTGTGCGTGCTGCAAATTGCCTCAACAACGCAAACATCACCACCGTTGGGCAGTTGGCTATCAAATCCGAGGCGGAGATGCTCAAGTATCGTAATTTTGGTAAGAAGTCATTGAATGAAATTAAGGACAAACTTACCGGACTGGGATTGTCACTTGGAATGAATATCGATACATCTCTTATTGATTCCAAGGAAGATTTCAGCGCACTAGAATCATAAACTTAACTTTCTAATTTCATGAGACACTTAAAACGGAATGCCAAACTTGGCCGCAAGGGTGCGCATAGGAATGCCATGCTGGCGAATATGGTATGTAGTTTGATCAAACACAAAAGAGTGACCACCACCTTGGCCAAAGCCAAGGCTGTTCGGCCTGTAGCCGAAAAAATGGTCACTTTGGGCAAGAAGGGTTCCATTCATCATCGCCGTTTGGCTGCATCTCGATTGCATCAAGAGGATGCGGTTCGCATTTTGTTCAACGAGATTGCCCCTGATTTTCAGGAACGTCCTGGAGGCTACACCCGAATCATCAAGCTCCACGACCGACGTGGAGATGCCGCACAAATGGCAATCATCGAATTTGTTGAATCCGGTGCCGCCCAGGAGTCTGGTGGAGACGAATCAGAGACCAAAGCTGAGGTTGTAGAATCAACTCCGGTGGAAACCCCGGCAGAGGAAACTTCCTCCGAAGCAACGCCAGAGGAATCCAAAGCCGAGGAACCCAAAGCTGAATCAGAAGAAAACACTGAGGCAGCTGAGGATGATTCCAAGAAGGAAGAAAAGAAAGAATCCTAATCTTTTTTATATTTTCATTAAGCTCGTTCTCCATTGCGGAGGGCGAGCTTTTTTATTGTGTTCTCTTATCTTTCAGAAACTGCACATGGCCATCCAGCATCAGCCGGTTTCTACCATTAGGGTGGACAGCTCTTCCTCGAATGGAATCATCAATGCTGTCGATGGTAGAGGGATAATAAACATCGACCATTAGCTCAACATCGCTAGGGCCATTTGGAATGCCGATAAAAGGGTTTGCAGCTCTTCGTAAATGCTGGATCACCTGAGTTTCTGTTTTTCCCCAAAAATTATCGAGTGGAATATCTTCCGAATCCCTGTCGAACCTCCACATCCAGTATCCACTCAGAGGAGCATTGGTTGTGAAACCCATGTTTTGGACAGAGGAGGGGACTTTGCCCAGGATGGATTTTTTAATGCTTGGGCACATCCACGTTTTTTCCGAACCCACAGTGTTGGAGAGGATCAGTCCTGCCCAGCCGGAGCGAGGATCCGATCTCGGCCAGTTTTCCCAAGGGCGATATCCCCCGGGAAGCATCGATTTAAGATCTCGTCTGTCTGGGAATTTTTCGTCATGATCGGAGCGGTACATTCTAAAAGCCAAATCTATCTGACGCATGTTTGATACGCACACGATACGGTTGGCTTTTTTCTTGGCCTGACTTAATGCAGGCAAGAGGAGTCCTGCCAAGATGGCTATAATGGCGATGACGACCAGTAGCTCAATCAAGGTGAAAGCCTGATGGAGATCTTGATTGATTTTGGTCAACTGCGTCTTCTTGTCCATGATGCTGCGGTCAATCCTTCAGGCAAAAGGCGACGTAGGAGCTACCTGATTTTGTCCCCATTTTTCCACCACCACAGGCGATGACTACAAATTGTTTTCCGTTGACCTCATAAACCGAAGGCGTTGCATAGCCCCCTGCAGGAAGATGTGTTTCCCAGAGCAATTCACCGGTATACTTATCAAAAGCTCGAAATTTTTCATCCTTGGATGCACCAATGAATATCAAGCCACCTGCAGTGACCGCTGGGCCTCCATAGTTCTCGGTGCCCGTTGGAGAGTGTCCTCGGGCCTTCAGGTCTTGAAACTCTCCCAATGTCACTTGCCAAACGATTCTTCCTTCCTTGAGATCGATCGCATTGAGTGTTCCCCAGGGTGGTTTAACAGCAGGGTAACCATCAGCGTCCAGAAAGCGATTGTATCCAGTGTGAGCATAGGGTGATTTACGGTTTGTCTGTGTTTTTTCCTGGTTGATGCTCTCAGGCTTAGATGCTGACTCAAGTTTTGTTTCCTGTCCCAGAAGGAAATCGGCGATGGCTGATTTCTCTATATTCTTCAAAAAACCGAAGGCAGGCATCACGCCTTTGCCCTGGCTCATCTGGCTGATGATTTGTTCCTTGTTCATTTTTTCTCCTATATTTGCTATAGGGGGAAATGTTCTTTGAGGATCCCCAAGTCTGTCGATGCCATGGCAGGTTGCGCATAGTCTCGTGTAGAGCGTTTGTCCACTGACATGACCTGCGGAGGGGGAATTTTTATCGGTTTCCACCATGGTCAAAATCCATGGCATTTCGTTGGAGTTAACAATCAACCATTCGGTTTCGGGATCCCATGCCGCACCTCCCCATTCTCCTCCTCCATCAAAACCTGGAAAGATGACCGTTCCGGGAGTGCTGGGCGGTACAAATTGTCCGCCGCTTCTCACCGATCGCAATTTTTCTGAAATAGAGGTATGTGTCTCGGGGGAGATGTTTGAAACATCTTTCATTTCAAATCTTTGACGGGCGAACGGTGGTGGGTTTGTAGGGATCGGTTGTGTAGGCCATGCTTCCTCCTCCTGGAGGTCGGAAGGAGGAAAGGGACGTTCCTCTATGGGAAAGATGGGTTTTCCGTTGTCGCGGTTAAATAGAAAGACATGGCCTGACTTGGTGATTTGTGCAACGGCTTCTACGACTTCACCATTCATAGTCAACTCAATCAAGTTGGGTGTGGCAGGAAGATCTCGATCCCATAGATCATGGTGCACCAACTGGTAATGCCAGATACGTTTTCCTGTTTTAGCGTCCAAAACCAACAGGCAATTTCCAAAGAGGTTTTGACCTTTTCTATTGCCTCCCCAGAAATCAAATGCTGGAGAGCCTGTTGGGCAAAAAACCCAGCCCCTTTTCTCGTCAATGGCAAGGCCACTCCAGGCGTTGGCACCCCCGATCCAGGTCCAGGCATCATCCGGCCAGGTATCATGACCGAATTCACCGGGGTGTGGAATGGTGTGAAAGGTCCATTCCAATTCTCCCGTCTGGACATTGTAAGCTCTGATATAGCCTGGGGCAGAGGGGCCGGGTCCCTCACTGACTCGTGTGCCAAGGATGAGCAAGTCGCCAAATACGGCGCCAGGTGTGTTGGATAGCACAAAGGCGTTCTCCGCGCCCGGTCTCAGGTTCTTCCTGAGATTCACCCGTCCCTGATCTCCAAACTCCTTTATTAATTTTCCGGTTCCAGCGTCCAGTGCATATAACCAGTGGCTCGCTGTAAAAAGTATTCTGGATCCTTTTTGATTTTTCCAATGGATTAATCCCCGGTTCACACCTACTGGATTGCTGTCGGTGAAGGGGTTGAACTGCCAGATTTCTTCACCGGTGGCAGCATTGAGGGTAAAAATCTTCAGGTTGGGCGATGATCCGTATAGAACACCGTTTATGATCAGAGGATTGCATTGAATTTGAGATCTTGAGTTTTTGCCCATCGGTTCTGATCGGTATTCCCAGGCCAACTGGAGGCGATTCACATTGCCCTTGTGAATCTGTTTAAGAGGGGAATACTGTGTACTGGAGTGATCCGCCCCATATTTTTCCCAATCACCGGAAGCTGCTTGGAGGTTGACGGCTATGAGAACTGACAGGATTTTCATGATGTCGATGACAAGCGATTTCAAGAAGTCAGTCATAGGGTTTTCTGTTATTCGGGCCACAGAACCATTATAGGTTTTTGTTGTGAAAAGAAAAGCCGAAGATCACACTCGCGACTTCAGGGAAACCCACCCACCCATTCCAATAGTGAGTGATTATTTTTCATTTCTTCAAAATAATCACTTGTCACTTGGAGCCTGATCCACTACTAAAGTTCTCCTTCGCGTCACAAACGCGAGGCTTCGAGGGTTGCCAGAGTAGCTCAGTGGTAGAGCAGAGGACTCATAAGCCTTTGGTCGCAGGTTCAAATCCTGCCTCTGGCACCATTCTTTTTTGGTTTAACCACCCATCTTCCATTGTTTCATTATAGAAATTCCTTTCACAATTGATTCCAACTATTATCGTCTGCCTCGAATGAAAGTTCTTGTTACAGGTTCAAGTGGATTGATTGGTTCCGAAGCGGTTCGGCTTTTGGATCGAGCGGGGCATGTTGTGTCTGGAGTGGACAACAATATGCGTCGCGAGTTCTTTGGGCCAGGAGGTGATACTACCTGGGTGTTGGAGCGATTGCGCAAGACGACCAAACACTTCACGCATCACACCTTGGACATTCGCGACCGACAGGGAGTTCTGGATCTCCTCAAGCAAGAGAAGTTTGACATGATCATACATTGCGCTGCGCAACCTTCTCACGACAAAGCCAAAGAAATTCCTTTTGTGGACTTTGATGTCAATGCTGTTGGTACCTTGAATCTTTTGGAGGCCACACGTCAAACACAGGCAGAGTGCGTGTTTATCTTTATGTCCACCAACAAGGTTTATGGTGATGCTCCTAATGAACTTCCCTTAAAAGAGCTGCCAACTCGTTGGGATTACAAACGAGAAGAGGATTATTGGGGCGTCAGTGAGAAATGTCGAATTGACCAAACACTTCACAGCTTGTTCGGTGCGAGTAAAACCGCAGCAGATGTGGTCGCTCAGGAGTATGGACGTTATTTTGGAATGAATGTAGGGGTGTTCCGTGGGGGATGCCTGACCGGTGAACATCATTCGGGAGTTCAACTTCACGGCTTTCTCTCCTATCTGGTCAAGGTTGCCAAAGCTGGAGAAAAATACACTTTGTTGGGCTACAAGGGCAAACAGGTGAGAGATCAGATCCACAGTGAAGATGTGATCAGTGCGTTTCTTGCATTTGCTGAAAACCCTCGTCAGGGTGAGGTATATAATTTGGGGGGAGGCCGTGCGAACAGCGCTTCCATTCTCGAGTGCATTGAAAAAATAGAAAATTTGTTGGGGAACAAAATGCAGACGGAATATGTCGAACAAAATCGGAAGGGGGACCATATTTGTTACATGTCTGATCTCAGAAAATTCCAATGCCATTTTCCGCAATGGAAATTGAACTGGTCCCTGGATCGCATTATCGAGCGTATGGTCCAACAGGTGAAATAATGACTTCGGACGATCTGAGCTGCTATCATATTTTGGGTACACCCGTTCGAGCGACCTCCTATGAGGAGCTTACCCAGTTTTGTCAAAGACGATCTCAACAAGACCAGGTGCTGTCTTTTGACTTTTCAAACACGCAGATCATCACCATGCGCAAATTGGATGCCCGGTTTCGCGAAGATACCTCCAGGGTCGATTACTTTATTCCCGATGGAATGCCGTTGATCTGGTGTCTTAATCAGCAAAAAGCCAAATTAAAAGATCGGGTCTATGGTCCGGCTTTTATGAAGTATTGCGTGACTCATTCGCCCAAACCCCACACACATTACTTTCTAGGTGGATCCGAAGAATGCTTGAATCGACTAAAACGGGCCTTTGAATCCTGGCAACCGGATGTGCAGATCATTGGGATGAGGAATGGTTATTTCAAGGAAGAGGAATCCGGGGAAATCGTGAAGGAAATCAACCAACTTTCGCCAGATTTCATCTGGGTCGGACTGGGAACTCCGAAGCAGCAGGCCTGGATTCATAGGCACAAGGAAAGTATCGAGCGAGGAATGATGATGGCAGTCGGATTTGCTTTCGACGTGAATGCAGGAACCAAACCAGATGCCCCCATGTGGATGCAAAATCTGGGTTTGGGTTGGTTATTTCGAATGCTCAGCGAACCAAGGCGCCTGATTGGGAGATACTTTTACTATAACTCCATGTTTTTGTTCCTGCTGATCCGTGGTTTTCTTGATGGTACGGTTTGGAAACCACAGTCCACATCATAACATAAGTAACGAGAAATTTTATTTTATTCTGAGCGAAATAACGTTAAACCGGTCCAATAGCTCGTTTGCCCTTAAAGTTCATGGAGAAAGCTGAATCAACAAAACCTGACCATCATTCCATGGCAGATATCTTTGATGAAATATCTGCCCTTTGGAAAAAGTTGCCCCATAAGAGTGTTTTTTTAGTGGGAGCAATCGCCTTAGCACTTCTATTTCACTTTCTTGGCAATGCCACATTCGGATATGTGGACACATCATCCGCTTTTGAATGGGCCTACAATGCCTACAACGCCAAACTCTCTGAGGACGGTCATGGGAACCTGATTCCATTTGCGGTGGTTGCACTCCTAATCTGGAAACGCAAAGAACTATCGGAACTCAGTTATGAAGCCTGGTGGCCGGGGGTGGTGTTCTTAGCCGTGGGTTTGGTGTTGCATCTGGTGGGTTTTATTGCCCAGCAGACGCGGATTTCGATTTTGGGGTTGTTTGTGGCTTTCTATGGATTGATGGGATTTTGCTGGGGGAAAGCCTGGCTGAAAGCAACATTTTTCCCATACATACTCTTTTTGTTTTGTGTGCCTATTGGATCCCTTGCTCAGCCGGTAACCTTTCCTTTGCGCGTTCTTGTTTCCACCTTGGCTGCCGGATTCAGTGATGTCGTTCTTCAGATTGACGTGGTGCGTCAGGGGACTTTGATCATGGATGCAAATGAGAAGTTTACTTATGACGTGGCAGCTGCCTGCAGTGGTATACGTAGTTTGATGACTTTGGTGCCTCTGACCCTGGCATTTGGATTTATCGCTTATCAGGCATGGTGGAAAAGAATTTTTCTTATCCTGCTCTCTGTCCCGCTGGCTGTGGCTGGAAACACGCTAAGAATCATACTGGTCATCATCATTGGAGATGAGTTTGGTCAGGAAACGGGTGCATACTGGGAACAAAAATTGGGTTTCGTCACCTTTCTTGTGGCGATCATGGGAATCTTTGCCCTGGATTTTTGGCTCAATGAGACTCCATCCTCCAAAGGTAAGAAGGAGGAGCAATCATGAAGAAGCCACTGATGTTTATTTTGGTGATCGGCTTGATTGGTGGAACGGGAGCCTTTTTGAATTACTGGAAAGCTCATCAAAAAATGGGGAAACCCGGGGTGAGGTTAGTCGATGATTCCTCACTTGAACTTCCTCCGGTTAAACTTCCTGATTGGGTGCTGGACTACACTGGTGAAGATCTTGAAGTTACCGAAGTGGAAAAGGAATCGTTACCCCCGGATACCACCATCACCAAGCGTAGATACAAAGACGCTGAAGGTTTTTATATTGACGTCATGGTAGTCTTGATGGGGTTGGATCGGACAAGTATTCACAAACCTCAATATTGCCTGGAAGGCGCTGGATTTCAGATTCAGGAAACTCAACCCACGTCCATTGAAATCACTCACCCGGTTAAATATGAGCTGCCTGCTATGCAGTTAAAGTCCTCCAAGCTATTCCAGGGTAACCAATACAGTGGCTTGCTATATTACTGGTTTGTAGATGAAAACCATCTAACCGAGCAGCATTATGAAAGAATGTGGTTGATGGCCAGGGATTTATTCACCAAAGGGCAAATGCAACGCTGGGCTTATGTTACCGTTTCTTCTTATTCTTTACCAGGTAACGAAGAGCCAACATTCAAGGAAATGCGTGAGTTCGTTAAAGCGGCGGTACCTGAATTCCAAATCACCACCCCCAAAAAACAAGTTAAAGAATCTCAATAGCATTTGTTTTTTCTTGCAAAAGGACCTGTTGCACCGTTTTCCTAGCCAAATCTGACGACTAAACCACTGTGAACCTAATTCAAGCCTGATATGCTGAGGCGACAGCAGCAGATACGGAATCATATACAGCGTTTGCTGGATGCGGGACTCTTTGCATTGGGTTTCTGGCTGGCCTATTGGCTCAGGACCAACGAGACCCTGCTTGGTGACCTTGGTTTGAGAATTCTTGGCATGTTTGGAGGCGCCAAGGACATCAGTGAGATTGAGCCCTTTCGTGAGTTTCTTCCTTTTTTCTTTTTGACCATCCCGTTGTCCCTGATCTTGCTTCAAACTCAAGGATTCTACAGTCGTCCGCTTTTGGCCTCCCGGCGTGTCACTGCCTGGCAACTGTTGAAAGTTTGTTTCTTAATCACGGTGTCTCTGATCATGATGGTCTTTCTGGCCAAAGCGCAGCTGGCTCGTGCCGTATTTATCCTTTTCGGTGCCTTTAGTTTTGTTTTGGTGTTCCTCAAGGAAGAAATTCTCCAGCGCTACCTGGTACATGCAGTAGGGCAGGCACGGCTCAGGAGGCGTATCATCGTCGTTGGAACCCCAAGCGATGTGCAACAGGTCAGAAACGATCTCCATCTGGAGGATGCTCGTGATATTGAAATTGTTGCTGAAGTGGATATCAATGATTCCGATGTGCACGGCTTTGTGGACATTTTACATCGCCATTCCGCTAATGGGGTGTTGCTTGCTACCAAACACACCTTTTTCGGTCAGATTGAAAAAGTGATCCAGGCCTGCGAATTGGAGGGGGTGGAGGTTTGGATGCTTGCCAATTTCTTCAACACAGAAATTTCGCGAACCACCCTTGATGAACTCTACGGGCGGCCAGTGGTGGTGTTCCGTTCGACTCCCGACTTCTCCTGGCAGGCTGTAGGAAAGCAGGCCATTGATTTTGTAGGGGCACTCTTCGCGATCCTCTTGTTCAGTCCAATCCTGCTTTTTTGTACTTTAGCCATCCGGTTCTCATCTAAAGGCCCAGTGTTCTTCAAGCAACAGCGCAGCGGGCTCAATGGGCGACCTTTCACAATGTATAAGTTCAGAACCATGGTCACGGATGCCGAGCAGCGAAAGGATGAACTGCAGGCCTACAACGAGATGGCCGGACCAGTGTTCAAAGTCACGAACGACCCTCGAGTCACTCCGATCGGTCATTTCCTGAGAAAGCGTAGTTTCGATGAATTACCCCAACTTTTCAACGTTCTCCGCGGTGAGATGAGTCTTGTGGGCCCACGTCCTCTGCCGGTTGATGAAACAATGCAATTTGATGAGTTGGCACACAGACGCCGTTTGAGTGTGAAACCCGGTTTGACCTGCCTTTGGCAAATCAGTGGAAGAAATGAAGTGACCGATTTCAAAGAATGGGTCAGACTGGACCTCGAATACATCGATAACTGGTCTCTCTGGTTGGATATCAAAATCCTTCTCAGGACGATTCCCGTGGTGATTGGTGGGGATGGGGCAAAGTAAAATGGGGCGACTTGGATGATGGGCCAAGGGAAAATTTTTGAGTGGCATCAAGAAAGTTGAGGTCCAAGAATTTTAAGGACCACATCAAATCAACTCTTGGGCTGTGAAAGAGGGGAAAATTTTTGCGAAATGAAGTGTTTGTTGGATAAAGATCAGATTTCTGTTGACCGTGGTGTCAAATTCCAATATTCACCTCCCCGACCTTCGCAATGTGAGTTCCGGGAGGCTTACGCCTTCACGGGTCTTTTATTGCCCTGATAGACAGGAAAGATAAGTACACATGTTAAAATCGAAATCGTTTTTAAGCATCGATCTAGGCGCAGGCTGCGTCAAAATCGCTGAATTCGATCAGACTGATGCAGGAAGCTTGGTGCTGAAGAAATTCGGCCAACATCCCCTCGGTCTGCCGGGAGCGCAGGATGCTGTCCGCGAAGGTGTCGTCAAAAAGGCGCTTCAATCACTCGTTAACGACCAGGGTTTCACAGCCAAGAATATCAATGCTTGCGCGCCTGGGTATCAGGTTTTCTCCAAATTTGTTAAACTGCCTCCGGTTGATTCCTCCAAAGTCACTCAGATTATTCAGTATGAGGCACAGCAAAATGTTCCTTTCCCTCTGGAGGAGGTCGTCTGGGATTACCAGATCATGGGAACATCACCCAGCGGCGAGCTGGAAGTCCTCCTTGTAGCTATCAAGACGGACTTGGTGGACAAAGTATTCAAAGCAGCCGAAACCCACGGCATGGTCCTGAACCTTGTCGATGTGTCTCAAGCTGCCATTTGCAACGCTTTTCGATACAACTACGGGGATCTGGAAGGTTGCACCATGCTTCTGGATATCGGGGCTAAATCGAGCAATCTCCTGTTTTTCGAAAAAGGTAAAGTCTTCGCTCGAAGCATCAACATCGGCGCCAACTCGATCACTCAGGAGTTCTCGACCGAAGCCAAGATGCGTTTCCCTGATGCTGAAAAATTTAAGATTGAACAGGGTTTCGTCAGTTTAGGTGGTGCTTACGAAGATCCTGATAATCCTCAGCAAGCTCAGATTTCGAAAATCGCCCGTCAGGTGATGACTCGGTTGCATATTCAGGTCAACCAGACCATGCAGTTCTACCGAAGTCAACAAGGTGGCTCTGCTCCAGACCGCTTGTTCCTGGCTGGCGGGGCTTCGATCATGCCTTACACGGCGCAGTTTTTTGCCGAAAAACTCAATGTTGAAGTGGAATACTTCAACCCTTTCCGGGCCATTGAGATCGATCCTTCACTCAATCTGGAAGAGTTGGCTCGCGTGGCGCATTCCTTCGGTGAAGTTGTAGGACTGGGGCTTAGAAACGTGGTTCAATGTCCTGTTGAACTCAATTTGATGCCTAAGGCTTCGCTGCAGCGTCAGGAGTTCAACCGTAAGAAACCATACCTTATCTCTTCTGTTTTTGGTTTGGTATTGGTTGTTGCCGCTATTGGGTTGTTTTACTCGCAGGTATACGGTGAGAAGCGCAAGGTGGTTGATGATCTGCAAACCATCGCCGCCCCTCTCCAGAGTTTGGAGCAGCAGTTGAAACCTGAGGAATCAGCCCTCGCGACTCAGTTGAGCAAAGCGGAAGCATATGCAGGTCTGATCAACCAGAGATTCTTCTGGACAGACCTACTGCACGTCATAAGAGGATCTTTGCTGGAGGCGGAGATGGAAGCGCAGAAGCGTTACTCCTTGGATGCGGGTCTGTGGCTGGAAGCCTTGAAACCGGATAGTCCCGGTATTGACCTGACTGGAGCTCAGACTTTCGATGATTGGGATGATGAAGACGATGAACCCAGTGCCATGATGGACATCGAAATGATGAAGCGGTATGGATTGCTTCCAATGGGTGACTCCGGCGGGGATGATGACTATTACGACGATGAAGACGGGGCTACTTCAGATGAGGATAATGAGGATCTGGTCACGAAGTTGACCCTGAGCTGTCGTGGCGTGAACCGAAGAGCAATTAATCCGAATGCCAACAACAGTTTGGCATTTACATTGCTACAGAAATTGCAAGCCCAGACCAATTATTTTAACGCAGAAGGCACTAAATTAATTGGAGAATTGGCTCCGGTGGACGTTGAGGAAGGAACTTTCAATTTTGAAATTTCCTTGAAACTAAAAGAACCCATTTCCCTTGTTGACTAATGAACTGGATCAAACAAAACGTAGGCTTGGTGGTTGGTTGCGTCATTGCGCTTGTGCTCATGTGTGTCGCTGTCTGGTATATGATGTCCCAGATTGAAAAGGACCGTGAGATCACCGCTCAGCTGGATTCACAGCGTCAACTGGTCAGAAGTCTCTATACCCGAGACCCTCATCCTGGCACTGATAAAGTGGACAATATTGGCGCGGTAAAAAAAGAGCAGGAACGGGTTCAGGAGATGGTGCTTGGGCCGATGGAATCCTATTTTCCTGGCTTTGAAATTCCGACCGATCTTTCGATTTCCAGTTTTAAGGAAATTTTGGAAAATACCGTTTCTGAATTACAGAGAGACGCCCGTTACACCGGTATCAGTCTGCCTTCAACCGACCAGGGTAGTTATGGCTTTTCTTTTGACGATATCCGTCCTCGAATTGACTTGGAAGTGGATGCCTTGAGACCTTTGACCTTTCAATTGTTTCAGGTTCGTGAAATCTGCGAGGTGCTTTTTGAATCCAAAATACATGGTATCAATGCGATCAAGCGCATCGCCGTCAGTGACAATGATGCAGCCAGTGCTGGAACCAGCACTTTAGGCGTTACCACAACCGGAATTTCTACAACCTCCACTGCTTCTTCAACTGAAAATTATATTGAGGATGTTGCGACGCAGGACCCTAACATCAACGCCATCATGATGCCCTACCAGATCAGTTTCCAATGCTTCAGTTCCGAGTTGGCTCGAGTGATGGATGGATTTAATCAATCCCAACATTATTTCCGAATCAAATGGTTGGCTGTTGAGCAAGGAGAGTCATCTTCACTGTCCACCATGGCAGGTGGTATGCGCGGTGCCGAAACTTCGATGGAAGCCATGTATGGGCTGGCGCCAGCTGCTCCCGCAGCCGGGATGCAGGGTCGCTATGGAATGGGGGCAGGTGCAGGAGGTAGATACGGAGCTGCATCTCCTTATGGTGCACCTTATGGCGGCATGGGACAAAACCAAAATCCAGTGCCCGATATCAACCTTTTGGAAGATCTTGACGAAAAACCCTTGACCGTAAACATGATGTTGGTTGGAATTGCTGTCTTTCCCGAGGAAGAGCTGGATTCTCTCATGCCACTCCCATCCGAAGAAGAGGATGACGGAAGCGGAGCCGGGGCTTACGGATATTGATTCGGTGATAGTGGTGATTGATTTGCACTGAAATGGATTTTATTAAGAAACATTATGAAAAGATCATCTTGGCGGTGGTCTTGTTGGGCTTAGCCGGGGCTGCTGCATATCTGCCATTTTCGGTCTCCTCCATTCGCGCTGAGTTGGAAGAAAGTATTCGCCCTACCAAGGCTAAGGAGTTCCAGCCAAAAGATCTCAGTGATAACATTGCTCTCTTAAACCGGGCTAAAAATCCAGGCCCAGTCACGCTCGCTAGCCCTGAACACAATACCTTCAATCCGGTTGGTTGGCTCGATAATCAGGGAACATTGGTTAAGGACCGTGCCTATGGTCGCAGAGGTCCAAATTCCCTTAAAATACTGGAAACAAGACCGTTGTATCTACGTATCTCATTTAATTCCGATAAAGAAATCAAAGACGAAAATCCAAGATACAGTTTTGCTGTCACGCGTGAAGCCGCTGAGAAACGGAGTGACCGCCGCAAAGTAACCCGCCTGGCCAGGTTAAGGGACAAAAACGATATTTTCATTTTGAAGGAAGTGCAGGGAAATCCTCTCAATCCTGATGGATTCGTATTGGAGTTATTGGATTCCAATAAAACAATTACGGTCAACGCACGGGAGGAATATACCGAAGTCACGGGATACCAGGCTGATCTGGAATATCCTGCAGCCAATAACCGTAAATTTACTTCCCAAAGAAAAGGGGACAAGATTTCCATTGAAAAACGTAACTACGAGGTTGTATTCGTTTCCGAAACTGAAGTAGTTTTGTCGGACGAAAAAACCTCCAAGCATACGACCATAACTAAGAGTTTGATCCAATAAATATCAACCTCCTGATTACAACGATTTTAGTTTGATGAGTAGCAAACCCATGAGCAAAGTAGCGACAACCATTCTAAGTCTGGTTCTAGTGTTAAGCGCGGTCTGTAGTACGACTGCCCAATCCGTTGACCAGCTATCGAACAGAGAAAAAGCGATTCGCGAGGAAGCGGTCATCGCGTTGAGGATCAAGCTTGAGCAAGCTGAAGCCTCTCGCAGTGGCGCCAAGGCGCGTGATGAACTTTTGAAAACTGCCTTGCTCTACGAAGAGGCTGTGAGCCACCTCAACAAGGTGGGACCTATCCCAGCTGTCGAAGCAGAACGCCAGCAGACAGTGGAGGGAATGGCCGACGTGAGACTCAAGCTTGCCGAGCAATTCCAGAAGGGCCAAAAGTTTTACGAAGCGGATCAGGAAGCGGTACGAATTTTGAAGTTGGATCCCAACCATCCAGCCGCACTGAAATTCAAAGCGGAAAACGATAAGTTGATCGCTCGCTACACGGGACGCCAACCTAGTCGCGATGCGATCACACAAATTCCTGCGGTGAAGGAGAAGAAAATCCAGGCTTCCACCATGATTCAAGATGCTCGACTCTTTCTTGAACTGAATAAGTTGGAAGAGGCTGAAGCCAAGTTGCAGGAGGCTAAAAAGTTGGATCCCGAAAGCGATGCTGTTTGGTACTACTTGTCATTGCTTAACCAGAAGAAATTCAAACGCGAAGCCAGAAAGCGTGAGATCACTTCGCAGGAAAAAATGATTGAAGTGGCAAATTACTGGGATCCAGGCCTCAATAAAAATGATCTTCCAGTGGCCAACAGCTATGCAAACACTAACTTGGTACACACCGGCTTGGGTAGACAAAAAATTATTTCCAAAATGGATCGAATCGTTTTGGACGAAGTGGTTTTTGACGGTTTGCCATTGAGTGAAGTCGTTCAATTTTTATACGATGAAGCCAAGGAGCGAGATGCTGAAGATGAGGGTATCAACTTCGTCATCAGCAATCACATGGACACCGGAGTTCAGGCAAATCCCTTCCCTGGTGGTGTTGATCCACTGACCGGTCTTCCTGCTGTTGCTCCTTTGCCTACAGAACCCGTTGATCTTTACACTGTAGGAATTACGATCACTCCTCCTTTGAGAAATGTTAAATTATCTCAAGTTGTTGAATTGGTGACTACAGTTGCCGAAACCCCGATTAAATTCAGTGTGCTTGATTATGCGGTGATTTTCACCAAGAAAACCGAAGAAACCGAACCTCTTTACACAAGAACCTATAAGGTAGATCCAGACGTGTTCATCCAGGGGATGGAAGGTATCACCGGTATCTCACTCGACCAGGCCATCAATACAGGTGGTGGCGGTGGAGCTGGTGGTGGTCTCGGCGGCGGCGGCGGTGGAGGCGGCGGTCTCGGCGGCGGCGGCGGCCTCGGCGGTGGTCAAGGTGGAACCAGCATGCCTATCCTATTCGCTGATCCTACTGGCTTGAGTGCCGGTGGTGGTCTTGGCGGCGGTGGCGGCGGTGGCTTTGGCGGCGGCGGCGGTGGAGGCGGTGGCCTCGGCGGTGGCGGCGGCCAAGGCGGGGGAACAGGAATTGGCGCCTCAGGTGGTGTCGCTTCTGTCCGACTCATGCAGGACGTTCAAGTCTTGGTTAGAAACTTTTTTGCAGCTGCTGGTGTGAATTTCCAACCTGGCCAGATTATCGGACCTATTGGTGGCGGTGGTCAAGGCGGTGGCGGTCTCGGCGGTGGCGGCGGCCTTGGCGGAGGCGGTGGCCTCGGCGGTGGCGGCGGTTTCGGCGGTGGTGGCCTTGGTGGAGGTCTGGGTGGCCAGCTTCCCGATGGCAAAGCGGTCTTTTTCAATGACCGTAACGGCACGCTTTATGTTCGAGCTACCATGACCGATTTGGATATCATCGAGCAGGCGATTCAAACACTTAATGAAATGCCTCCTCAATTAACCATTGAGGCTAAATTTGCAGAATTTACCCAGAATGATGCTAGAGCGCTCGGTTTCGACTGGTTCCTGGGTAACGTGTTGGCATTTGGCGACAAAGGTGTGCTAAGTGGTGGAACAGCCCCATCCATGAATGGTGAGCCTTCCGCTGCCAACAGTTTGGGTATCTTTCCAGCCAGTGGTGGTATCCCTACTGCTCAGCCTCAAGATGGATCTGACCAGCGTTTGACCAATGGTGTCAGAACGGACGGACCGGATGGAACTCCTATTCCCGCAATGGCCACATTCACAGGCATTTTGACCGATCCTCAGTTCAGGGTCGTGCTTCGTGCTCTTGATCAACGCGATGGTGTCGATGTCCTTGCATCTCCTAGCATCACAACAGTGAGTGGACGACAAGCCAGTATTCGCGCCGTTGATATGAGAACCATTGTTACCGGAACAGGTGCTAACCAGACTGGTGCTGGTGGCGGTGTTGGTGGTGTCGGTGGCGGTGGTGTCAACGTTGGTGGAGCTGGTAATGCTCCCTTGGGAACCACTATTACGCCCACAACAACCGTTATTCCTGAAGGACCTATGCTAGACATTGTTCCTTACGTTTCTGCAGATGGGTACACCGTTAAGTTGACCATTCTGCCGACACTGGTGCAATTCGTAGGATATGATGATCCAGGTCCATTCGCGGTGATTGCTCAAGGTGGTGCTGGAAGCACTGTTGCAAATCCTTTGGTGGCACAGTTGCCATTACCTCGTCTGCGCACACGGCAGGTTTTGACCAGTGTGGTCGTATGGGACGGACAAACAGTCGTTCTGGGAGGTTTGATTTCCGAGGACGTCGCGAAGCACAAGGATAAAGTGCCTGTATTAGGTGATATACCTTTCCTGGGTCGCTTCTTCCGCAGTGAATCTAATTTTACTGAAAAGAAAAACTTAGCGATTTTCGTGACCCCAACCATTGTAGATCCGGCAGGTAATCGTGTGCACGATGAAAACAACTTGCCTTATGATCCACTGAGTTTTCCTGACCAGGATTCAGATACAAATTAACAGATTGGATCAGCGACCTAAAAAATGGGATCCATATCGATTAGATCTCAGGAACTAATGAACAATTGGTATCTATTTTGCTCAAAAAATTGAGCCATACAGCATATGAGAAATAAAATCGTCTTTATGACAGTCTTGACACTGTGCCATGCATTTGGTGCAGGGAATGCTGTTGCCTCTAACGTGGCAAAAAATGGCGGAGAATATTTAGTAGGTGGATTCATCCCTGGTGACCAGGCTTATCAGAGCCTGGCTTTAAACAACAGCGGTGGCTATATCACTTGGAATGATCACCAAGCCGACAACGATGGTTTGGGGATTAGCCTGCTTCAGGTTGATGGTAACGTTTCCAGTGCTTTTGAACCATTGACCGTCAATGAGACAACCAACGGTGATCAACGCGATGCTCAAATTGTCATGTTGAATTCCGGTGATGCTTCGGCTGTGGTTGTTTGGGAAGGAAACGGAGATATTTATGCACGCTATCTCAACAGCGATGGCACTTTCTCTACAGGTGAAATTCTTGTAAACGAAACCATTACCAACGTGCAAAATCGTCCCGCAGTGACTGTTCTTTCTAATGGTAATGTCGCCATTGCTTGGTCAAGTCTTGGGCAGGATGGGAGTCATTACGGTGTTTATGGCCGAATCCTTGATCAACTTGGTAACCCTGTAACCGGAGAATTCGGTTTGGCCCAGGAAACGGATTATAATCAGAAGTCAGTCAGCTTGACTTCTCATGAGGACGGAAGTTTTCATGCTGTGTGGGTGTCTGAGCAACTTTCTGGTATTTCCAACAGTATTGATATTGACGGACGAATTGATTTTTTCAGTGGAGGACGCCAGTTCAATGTTGTGGTCAAGGGGCGTAAGTTTGGCGCTGATGGACAAGCCCAAACCGATGAACTTTCACTTACTGCAAAAACATTGTTTGCCAGTAATCCACAAATCTTACGCAGCAATAGCGGCGAACTGGCCCTTATCTACGCTGCAAAACCAGTCGGTAAGGAAACTGACGACAGTTGGGATGTCTACATACAGGATGTCGATCCCCTCACAGGGCAAGCATCTGGAGCCTCAGTTAGGGTTAACAATACCAGTTATGGAGATCAGTTTGTTCCACGTGCGTCAGCAGTTGCTGACGGATATTTTGTCACTTGGACAAGTCTCGGGCACGACGGTGATGCTGAAGGTGTTTATGGCAATCTCGTCCAAGGAGGGGAAACCTTGGAGTCCGATATCTTGATTAATACAACTACCTCAGGAAGGCAGTTCCTTTCAAGTGTTGCAGCCACAGGTAATGATGCTTGGGTTGTCAGTTGGAGTGGCTTCTCATCAATTTCAAGATCTCTTGAAATCTATGCGCAAAAATTCAATCAAGCTCCAACCAAGGTTCAACCTGCATCTGTCTTTGCTTTCAGTTCTGGATATGACAGTGTGAATGTTGTCTGGCCTTTCGTCGCTGATGAGGAAGTCACCGGCTACAGGGTCAGCCTCCCTCAAGAAGGAAAAACATTCGATACTGAAACTAACAATTTCACATTCAGCGGATTGGAATCAGGTAGATCCTATTCGGTAACTCTTAGCTTTATTTATCAAGATGGTTCAACCTCCGTTACGACTGCAAATGCACAGGCCAGCACCTGGACTTCGGATGGTAATGGAGATGGTTTGCCTGATTCCTGGCAAATTATTTACTTTGGATCAAATCAAGATGATTGGGCAGCCGCCGACCTCGATTCTGATCAGGATGGCGCCAATAATTTAGATGAGCTGTTGGCAGGGACAAATCCAGCCAATTCCGACGATGCTCTCATCATGGATTTGGTCAACGTGAATGGCCAGACATGGTTGTCATGGTCTACAGTTCAAGGGGGTATCTACCAATTGCAAGAAACCAGCAGTTTGAATGTATGGCAAAATGTGGGAGCACCCAGGTTCGCAGCGGATAATTACGATGCAGTGCAAATCAATAGCGGAGCCCAGCTCAGTCTATACCGAGTTGTAAGACTCAAGTAAATTTTTGGTATGTTTCATTCTAAAACATTTTTATCAGTTCTATTTGGTTTAATCGCCTTTGCCCAGGTCCAGCATGGATTTTCTCTTGTAGGGCCAAATGCCCCTTGGCAAACAACAGGTATAGGTTACACCGCACCAGTACCGGGAAGTATGGGGGGAGCGCCTATGAATTTGGATGAAGAGTATAGGTGGAACGTTCCATCCGTACACTACGGGTTCACCGCGGATTTCTTAAATTTCGCAGGTGTCAGAGGTACAGAGGAAGTTGAAAAGGCCATTGCTATTTTAAATGATCTACCCCCAGCTGATAATATCAATATTGATGACTATCCATTGGAAAGTTTGAGAATGAACCATCGGGCTCAAGCACTGGGTATTTTGGACTTAAAATCCCATGCCTTGCAGTTCCTAACCGTCTCGATGGGAATCGCCGACCCGACGCGGTATGTTTATACGATAAGAAATAGATGGGTAGTCAACAACGTAACCAATTACTTGGTGACCATGCGGAATTTTGATCCAGTTACCTGGGAATATACTCCATTTGTGAACGGCACACTTTACACCTATGAAATAGTTGAGCCTTATTTGCCTGGAATTGCAGTTGCTGTGAATACGCCG
This sequence comes from uncultured Verrucomicrobiota bacterium, assembly GCA_964342825.1. Taxonomy (GTDB): domain Bacteria; phylum Verrucomicrobiota; class Verrucomicrobiia; order Limisphaerales; family AAA164-E04; genus AAA164-E04. The sequence continues at coordinate 29,870 of CAYFHO010000010.1, read as the reverse complement.
GTCGACCCACTTGATCAGCTGTTACCAAGAACACTTCCTGTTTCGGCTGATTCATCTCTCGGATTTGCTGGCTTTCCCCCAGGATCATTCTACACCGGGCTCACACGTGACGATGTTGCTGGGCTCAAATATATTTACCGATCCTCCAATTATAACACCGAAACCGCTTTAGCTGATATTTCTGGCGCTGGTGGAGGAATTGCTGGTGGACTAGGTGGCGGTAGTGGTATTGCTGATTTTCCTGGGACCGTTACCTCACCTGGCGGCGGAGTTTATGATTTTCCTTTTCTGATCACAACCAATGCCCCAGCGGCTGGTGGTGGAGTGGGAGCTGGTGCAGGCCAAGGAGTTACTACCAATGCTTTCATCAATCCAGCCATCAGGGCGGGTAGAGAAAAAATATCTTTCTTGCGTTCTGACTATGACTCATTAATTGGTGCTTTTTTTCAACCACTGACCGTAAGGTTTAGCGAAAATGTATTAACCAATGGTAATTTCAGATCCCAAACTTTGGTTAGAACCGTAGTCCAGCCTGATTACATATTTGATGCCGCTGATCTACAAGGAAATGATGCAGGGCCGGGAGGAGCGATATCATTTTCGGTTTCCACGACAGCCAATTGGCTTTCAAGCGATACATTCGATGGAACAACTGGAGATGACGATGGTCCTGGAATTATCACGCCTTCAGCCACTTTTACTTTCAATAATGTCGGGCCTTTATTTCAAAATTTCCAAGCTGATGGCCAGTTTTTCCTCAGGGAAGGTGATTTGGGCTCTGCTCCATTAGTAGTGTGGGGTTCCTATGATGGGACAACCAATGCACCTATCATTTATCCTAATCGGGTAACAATTGAAGATTTAGAACGTTTGGTGGGGACCCAATAATTTTTTATGATAGTTCATATGATGAATCGAAATATTCTTTTCCATATTTTCCTAGTCTCAGCAGCTTTTACATGTGGACTGTTAGCTCAACCTGATGAGCTTTATGAGAATTATGGATTTATCGACCAGGGAACGGAAGTACCGGTCAATGCCAAAGCTTTTGCAAACTATGGTTCGTTTACCGTTTTCGGCCTTTTGCCATTCGATACCCAAAACACCCTAAATTTCACCAATACCGGTGTGATGAATGGCGCTATTGGGTTCCGTTTTGATCATGTCGCAGACAACGGATCGCGATCAAAAGCTGATCATTTTTACAATGGACCGGGGGCAGAGATTAACTCATCACCCATTGGATTTACCGAGGACTCGCCATCAATACTTAACATTCAGGCAACTAATTTGGTTAACAAAGGCCTTTTATCAGTAGGGGCTGGTGGTCTTCTTTCGTTGGACGGAGGAAACATAGACTTGTCTGATTCTGCACTTGGAGTCTCATCCATTCAAGGTGGTGGTTCTTTGAATTTCATCATTCCAGGGGATCCACCGGTTGCCGGGTTCACACCTGATTCTGGTATCACGGATGTTTACTGGGGTGGTTTGACGAATGTCAACAACATGAATTCCGCTGGATTGTTGAACGTTCTGGGAACGAGTGCGAACATTACCTCTCCCTTTCACCAAGTGACAAACGCTGCTGGATTTACCAGTGGGGCTCTTCTTTCACTACAGAGCGCCAATTCATATGTGATTTCCAACGCAGTTACAGAAACGAACATTATTGTTCAAGCAGTCTTTTCCTCGGTTGCTGATCCCAGAATCATCACCGATGTTACATTTACACCCAGCGCACGAACCAATAACATCAGTACCGCTAACATTCGCTATCAGGTCCCACTCACAAACTACATGACAGCGTCTGATGATCTGTTTACTCTTTACCTGAGTGATACATTGGCCTGGGATACAAACCTTGTTTTTGCGATAAACCAAACTGCGGGCACGTTGAGACCTGCCACTTATACATTATCTCGACTGGACACAATGGGTTTCACCTTTGGTAACCCGTCTAATGAAGTTGTCTCACCAACTTTGTTCTGGGCAGATACATTCTCGAACACATTTGTCACCAATTTCTTTGCTGCCTACAGTGGTAATGTAGCGAGTGTCATTGATAACAGTGGTGCATCCATCAACTCAGAGGCAACCAATTCTTTGAGTGGTCGAGTTAACATTCAGGCTGAATCTCTCAATTTGGATAATACCCGCTTACGATCTGAAGGTTTTGTTTCTATCAACACCGATCATTTGGAATCTTCAGACCTCGCCATCATTGATTCACAAAATGTGAGTTTTGGTTTGGCCTCAACCAACAGTGTTTTAGATGTGAGCAGTGTGGTACGAAGTGAGGTTGAAAGGTTTCAAGGTAACATCGCAGCATACAGTGCGATCTGGACCAATCAATCCGGTATCGTTGTGACCAATCCACCAGACCCGGACAATCCGGATGCGGGGGAGACCATGACCACCAATACTGTTGAATATTTGTTCCATGTGTTGATAGTGGATGCTACAGGTTTATCCACACGTGCACCCGTATTTGTCCATGATTTTGCGGCTGAGGGTGACACGGTTGTAGTCGATGACAACATGAATGTCGTTCGTTCATTTTTGATCGATGCAAACGAGATTTCGGTGAACGGTGAAATCGCCGCGTTCGGTCAAATTTCCAGCTTAGGTAGCACCAATTATCCCAATGTCACTATTTTCAATAATAATGGAACCATTTCTGTTAATGAATCACTGCGAATTGGTGCAGATACTACCAACGTTGTTGAAAGGATCATCAATACCGGCCAGGTCAATGCATTTTCTCAACGATATAAGTCACAATACTTTGAAAACTCCGGTAGGTTTGATGCCGGGGGGCGTATTGATATCACAGCAGTAGATGCAAAGTTGGATAACGGAGCCGTTTCTTCTGGTAGAGATATTGTTATCAACGCCGAAAATGTAAAATTGCAGAACGCTGAATTGACGTCTTCTACCGATATCAGACTCGGTGTCTCAGGAACACTGACGGACGGAGGGTTTAATAACACATTCACGGTGAACAGCGGTTTTACTTTGGCCGAAAAACCTGAGTCCGGTGACCTCCTAGGGAGCACTTTCAATTCCATCTTACCAAGGTTCAACACGGTACAACATATCTGGGCAGGAGAAGACCGTGGAAACAGTCCTGCTGGTTTTGAGAACAACGCCGCCATCGGTAGATTGGTTTTGGATGGCCGTGTTGGCAGTCGTGCACGCTTTAGTGGTGTAGGTGCTGACAAAGCTCTTTATGTAGACTTTTTGGAATTTGCAGGCGATAAAATAGACAATTGGGATTCCACTGTATTAATCGCTGATAATTTCACTGTTTATTATGCAGCATCGAATGTGCCTGTCGAAGATTTGACCAGTCATTTTGGAGACCGATTGCAATGGGTTTCCGAATATGTTGGTCCGAATTCTTCCTTGCCCATTGTTCTCGAAGATGGAACCAGCATTTTGGTGAATCGTCTTTTACGGGAAAGTTTAACTATCGATTCCGATGGAGACGGAGCTGCTAACGGAATTGATCCAACTCCATTTGACGGAATCATTCTTTCCAACGTTGAGATCAACGATGAGCAACAACCACAAGCGATCATTTCTTGGGTTGCAGCCGGAGGAACCACTTATCGGCTGGAGTTCAAGGACAGTTTAAGTGAATCGAATTGGACTTATCTCAAATCCGTTAAAAACAACTCAAGCGAACGACAAGAAATTAGTGTAGGTGACTCAGTGAACAATGGTAATACAGGTAGGTTTTACCGTGTCACTTATCAACCTTAGTCCAAGAATTCGACAAATAAACTATTAGACGGAACATTCCCGTGTTTAGTAGCAAAAAGATCATGACGAAGTTTTTTACAAGTGCCTTATTGTCAATCGCCTTTCTTAGCACTGTGTTTGGACAGGAAGAATCTCCCTGGATCCAGTATCAGGGTGCCGAGGTGAATCCTAATCGCATACTGGCTCGTTTCAACAACCCTGCTTTGGCGCAAGATAAATTTTTACCCGTTAACGTTTTGAGGCAGGCCGGCGTTTCTGTAGCTTATGCAGCTAAGACTGTCGCAGGATTGGTAGTCCTTGAAACACAGAATGGGAACCAACAACCCAGAGCTGGATATCGTCCTAACAAAGGTGATTTGGCCAAACAGCTTGAAGAGCAAATCTCAGTTTTGGAAGATAGTGGACTGTTTACTTATGTTGAACCCGACTTCATCTGGCATCCCGCCCTGGAGGCGACTGATCCTGCTTATGTAGATGGAAGGTTGTGGGGACTCCGAAATGATGGAAACCCAGGGGTTGCAGATGCAGACATTGACGCAGAAGAAGCCTGGGACACGACGACCGGTTCGCGTGATGTTATTATCGGAGTGATCGATACTGGTGTGCGATATACCCATCAGGACCTTGCATCTCAGATGTGGGTTAATGAAGGAGAAATCCCAGGGAATGGAATCGACGATGACCAAAATGGTTGGATCGATGATGTTCACGGAATCAATGCGATATTTGACTCGGGAGATCCTCTCGATGTTGAAGACCATGGAACTCATTGTGCCAGTGTGATCGGTGCAAGTATGGACGAGTCAGACGTGGTTGGCGTCAACTGGGAAGTTCAAATTATGGCCCTCAAATTTCTTGGACCTTTCGGAGGTGCCAATTCAGATGCCGTCAAGTGTGTCGATTATGCCGTTCAGATGGGGGCCCATATCCTGAATAACAGTTGGGGTGGGGGTTCTTATTCTCAGGCCTTGTTTGATTCTGTTGCCAACGCTCAAAGCAACGATGTCTTGTTTGTTGTTGCCTCGGGCAATTCGGGGTTAAACAATGATATTTTTCCGGATTACCCCTCTACGTTTGATTTAGATAATGTGGTTTCTGTTGGAGCCATGGATCGCTTTGATCGTTTGGCTGATTTTTCCAATTTTGGTAAAAATTCTGTCGATCTGGTTGCTCCTGGAGTTGACATTTACATGGCTGGCTCGGGTGATCCAGCCGATCAAACCGGCAGTAATACTGTGGAGCCTGACATGGATTACGACACCGCAAGCGGCACCAGTTTCGCAGCCCCTTATGTAGCCGGTGTTGCTGGGTTGATCAAAGCCGCATTTCCTGAGTCCACCGCGGTGGAAATCAAGACCAGACTTCTCGATTCCGTTGTTAAATTGTCACCCTACGCAGATAAGGTTGCAACCGGTGGACGATTAAATGCAAAACAAGCCTTGGAAGTTGAACCGGATGGAGTTTTGGAGCTTACAGTTGATCCTCCATCTCAGTCAGTTCTCTTAGAGGGCTCCAACCAAACCATTACAGTACGAGTTTCCGATTTGGTCGGTGTTAACAATGCAACCGTGCAAGCTGTATTACCTGATGGTCAGACCGTTACTTTCCTCAATGACGGAGTTGCACCTGACGTCAAAGCTGACGATGCCCTTTACACTTACTCTTTCGTCGTCCCTTCACAGGTCACTCAAGTTACCATCAATATTTCGGCAACCGCTCCTGACAAGACTGGAGTATCCACCACCGTCGTCTATGGAGTTGTACCTCCTCCTCCGAATGATGATTTTGCTGATGCGCTCAAAGTAAGCAGTGTAGGCGGGCGATTTCTGACCAATAATCAATTTGCGACCATCGAAGAGGAAGAGCCTGCCCATGCAGGGTTGACGGGAGCCAAGCAATCACTTTGGTGGTCCTGGTCTCCCAGAGAAAGTGGCCCCGTGATTATCGATACTGCTGGTAGTGGATTTGATACAGTTTTGGCTGTTTACGAGGGCAATACATTTGAGGAATTGGTATCAGTTGCATCCGTCGATAACATTGGAACCAAGAAGCAGGCCTATTTGAATTTGGACGTTGAAGCAGGTAATAGTTACAGAATCGCCGTTGCCTCTACCTCAGCTTCCCGAGGCGGAACCTTAAGGTTGAGAATAGAACCCAACGGAGTGTTGGACACCACATTGCCAGTTGCCAAATTTATTTCTCCAGCCAACGGCTTTTTGAGCACCGAACGTCAAATCCTCTTAAGAGGTTATTCTTTTGATCCAGAGCCCAACGCATCTGGCATTAATCAGGTTTTCATCAAAGTAAATGGTGAAAACGTGGGAGGTGCTGCTACTGGTACACTTGATTGGGAAGCTCCGGCTTTTCTTAGCCATGGGGTAAATCGAATCCAAGTCCAAGTCAGTGATTTTGCAGGTAACCGCTCTGTGGTCGACGAGCTCACTGTTTCATATCTCGTCACAGACCCTGCTAACGATCACATCAACAATGCCACGGAAATTGTTGAGTTATCGGGACAAATTGGTGGTGACAATACCGACGCCACCAAACAGTTTGGCGAACCGTTGCACGCGGGTAACAAAGGGGGTGGTTCTCTCTGGTATGCATTCACACCTGCTGAAAGCGGATTGTTGAGCATTTCCACCATACGAACTCAGTTTGATACTCTTCTGGCTATCTATACCGGTGTCAAACCTTCCGAACTGGTTCGTGTGGCAAGTAATGATGATGCAAACCCTGAAACCTCCAACAGCAGGATTGACCAGGCTCTGGAAGCCGGAGTTCGCTATCTGATCGCAGTCGATGGATTTGGAAACGAAAGAGGGACCTTTACCATCAGGTATGAGTTCATTGCTAATGAACTCAAAAATGTATCTGTCCAATCCTCTTCTGGAGGTACAGTAGAAGGTCCACGGGGTAATGTGGTGACCGGTACTGAATTGGAACTGATAGCAATTCCTGACTTTGGATTCGAATTTAAAGGATGGGAAGGAAGTGTTAATTCTCTCGACAATCCGTTGGTCCTCGTAGTCGATTCAAATCTTGAGCTTCAGGCCAACTTTGGACCGATCACTGTTGGAGACAATTTTGAAAATGGATCGCCACAGTTGCCCTTTACCTTTTCCGGAACTCCCTGGGAACTTACGGATGAATTTAGCCTCAGTGGTGACCATTCCATCCGATCTGGGCGTATTGACCATAATGGTCGATCGGCAATGGCGCTCAGGCAACATTTCACTAATGGAAGAGGTAAATTCGATTTGAAGGTAAGCACCGAAGAAGGATGGGATGCGTTGGCATTTTACATCGATGGAAGACTCATCTCCAGTTGGTCTGGAGAAAGAGACTGGCAGAGGTTTGAATTTGTTATTTCCGAAGGAGAGCATTTGCTGGAATGGGTATATCGAAAAGATTTCTCGAACAGTGAAGGTCTCGACGCGGTATTCATGGATAATCTGGATCTACCCTTGATGATAGAAGAAGCTGCTCAAAGTCCAGCTTCTGTGATCGTTGTTCCATCAGGTGGAGGTCAGCTTGATATTCAAATCCAAGGCGCACCAAATACCAATTACATTGTTGAATCTTCCAAAGGGCTGCAACAATGGCAACCTGCCTTTATTGGTAAAACGGATGCCGATGGAAAAATGACCATTCGAAATGCCACTGGGTCTGGTCGTTCTCAGTCTTTCTTCCGTGCCGTTGAAGAATAATTTCTTATCACTTTTGACCTCTGAAGGGACCGCTTGGACGGTCCCTTTTTAGTTTATAAATGATACTCGTTGGGTTAACTGGAGGGATAGGTGCCGGCAAGTCGTTTTTGTCGGATTTTTTATCCAAGAGGTCCATTTCAGTGATTGACACTGACTTGATTGCCAGATCATTGCTGGAGAAGGGGCAGCCTGCCTTGGAGGAAATTAAAAGGAAATTTGGCGATTCTTACTTCCAACCTGATGGAAGTCTGAATCGTTCAGATCTCGCGCAGCTTGTATTTTCGGATTCATCAGCCAGACAATGGTTGAATGAATTCTTGCATCCCATGATACGAGAGCAGTGGAAGAACAAGGTTGCGGACCTTAAGTTGGCTGGTACGCCGTTATGCGTAGTCGTGATTCCATTGTTGTTTGAAACTCAAGCCCAACATGAATTTGAAGTCACGGTCTGCGTCGCTTGTTCAAATCAAACGCAGCAAATGAGACTTTCTGAACGAGGTTGGAGCAAAGTACATATTCAATCTCGAAACGATGCCCAGTGGTCCATGGCCAGAAAAATGGAATCAAGTCATTATGTCGTTTGGACCGACTGTTCCAAAGATACCACCATTGCTCAGGCAAATATTGTATTCGACGATATAAAAAAGAGGTTTTCCAGCCAAGGTATCTAGCCTGCCTGTTCACCACGATTTTTTAATATTCTTGTTCTTCAAAAATTCTTATTTGCGACGATTCGATATTTCCTTAGTTTCTAAATAAGCGTTTCATTTGTTTTAATTGGTAATGACCCCAGTATCCGAAGAAGAAAATAAGCCCGCTTTTGATTCCATTGACGCCATCCTTGAAGCTATCGGGGAAGGACAGATGGTAATTGTTGTCGACGATGAAAACCGGGAGAACGAAGGGGATCTGGTTATGGCTGGCCAATGGGTAACTGCTGAAGCTGTCACCTTTATGGCTCGCCAGGGTGGGGGATTGATTTGTGTGCCAACCACCGAGTCCAGACTTAAGCAATTGGGTATTTCGGAAATGGTGCCAGACAACCGTGATTCGTTTCGAACCGATTTTCAGGTGAGTGTAGACGCCGCAACGGGTATTTCAACAGGTATCAGCGGAGCTGACCGGGCACGAACGGTCCAAATCATGTCTGACGCGGCAAGCACAGCTGCCGATCTGGTTCAACCGGGACATATTTTTCCACTTCGAGCCAAAGCAGGAGGGGTTCTTCAGAGGGCCGGGCATACCGAGGCAGCCGTAGATTTGGCAAGAATGTCAGGATGCAGACCCATTGCCATGATTTGTGAAATCATGAACGACGATGGAACGATGGCTCGTCTGCCTGAATTACTGGCCTTTGCCAAGAAACACAAGCTACGCATTTGCAGCATCGCTGGACTGATTGAGCATCGTCGCATGCGTGAAAAACTGGTCGAAAGGCAGGAGATGATTCAAATGCCTACGGATTACGGTCAATTTGATCTCCATCTTTACCAATCCAAGACCGATCAACAGCATCATGTGGCATTGGTTAAAGGTGACGTTGCCCAATCTGAGAATGTTCTGGTTCGTGTTCATAGCGAATGTTTGACAGGGGACGTCTTTGGTTCTCGACGCTGTGATTGTGGTCCGCAGTTGCATCAGGCCATGCAACAAATTGATGATGAAGGATGCGGAGTCATTCTTTACATGCGACAAGAGGGCAGAGGGATAGGATTAGCCCCAAAAATCAAAGCTTATAAACTGCAAGAAGATGGGCTGGATACGGTTGAGGCGAACATCAAGCTGGGTTTTGGTATGGATCTCAGGGAGTACGGGATAGGTGCCCAAATACTTGTAGATCTGGGATTGAAAACCATCCGCTTATTGACCAACAACCCCAAGAAGATTGTTGGTCTCGAGGGATATGGACTCCAAGTCGTTGAACAACTGCCCATTTCCGTGAAACCCAACCCACACAACGAACGCTATTTGGAAACCAAAAAATCCAAAATGGGACATCTGCTTTAAAGTTTTGGCATTCGAATAGAAAGAGCCGTCCTTTTTTTTAAGATCTTTCACCACTCGTTACTTTATAATCTCATGCTCAGGGAAATCACAATCAGCGACACATCGGACTACAAAGCTCCAATAGCCATCATCGCATCCAAGTATAATAGTGCTTATGTACAAGGAATGTTGGATGGCGTTGAAGAGACATTGAAACGAGCAGAAATACCAGAGAAAGACATTGTTACGATCAGAGTTCCCGGTGCTTTTGAGATTCCTGTCATGGCCGCCAAAGTGGCTCGATGCAATTCCCGAAAAATCAGTGCGATTATTTGCCTCGGTGTGGTTATCCAGGGCGAAACCGAACACGCCAGACTCATTTCAGAAGCCGTCACGCAAGAACTTGCCAGGTTGCAGACCCAACATGGCATCCCGATTGTCCATGAGGTTCTCCTTGTTCAAAATGAAGAGCAGGCAAGAGTGCGATGCCTGGATGAAAAACACAATCGGGGACGTGAGGCGGCTCAGACTGCTTTGGAAATGGCTTCACTCGTCGATGAGTTTGATAAGCAATTTGCATAAGGTAAGCTTATTTTAAGCATGTCAGATAGATTTCTCTTCTTATTGAATAATCTGTTGAGGGCCTCAGTCAAATCTGGTGTGTGGATGCTTTGTGAAAAATTTCACAAATTGCTTGCGACTCTTTGTAGCAGTGTTAAAATCTGCGCAATAGGAATAAAATCTTAACTCAAATACCCATCATATGATAAATAAATTGTCTCTGTGTGCCAGCCTGGCCCTCGTATTGGGTTTCCACTCCGCAGTGGGTGGGGACATCACCGGAAAAGTGACCCTCAAGGGGACACCTCCAGCTGAAATCAAACTGCCTTTGGATCCTCTATGCAAAAAGACGGTCAAACCAGGGGTGACTCCCACGACTCGTTTTTACGCCACAGATGCCAATGGGGGTTTGGCTGATGTTTTCGTATACTTGAAAAAAGTTGACCCAACTCCAACTCCAACCGCACCCGCCGTTTTGGACCAGAAAGCTTGTGAATATACTCCTTACGTCATTGGTGCACAGGTTGGTCAGACCATTTCGGTCAAAAACTCAGATCCATTGCTGCACAATGTTCACCCCACCCCCAAGAAGGCTGGGAAGGAATACAACAAAGCTCAGCTTCCAAATGGACCAGATCTGAAGTTTTCCTGGGACAAACCTGAGATTTTTGTCCGATTCAAATGTGACGTTCACCCATGGATGTTCGCTTATGTAGGTTTGATTGAGCATTCTTATTTTGCTGTGACCAAGGATGACGGAACATTTACAATCAAGAATGTACCTGCCGGTGAATACGAAATCGAAGCAGTTCACCGCAAAACTCATCCCAAAGGCGAAGGTATCGCATCCAAAGTCAAAGTCACTGACGAGGGTGGCAGCGTTGACTTTGTAGTCGACCTTACGAAATAAGCTAAATTTAACTTTTTCAATCCGCTGGTAGGAGCCCCTGCCAGCGGACTTTTCTTTCCCTGGTTGTTTTCTACCATTGTTGCCCATTGAATAGCACCTATCCATCGGCCGGATTTAGAATCCTGGCCATTGCCACCTGCCTGCTGACCTGGTTTCTGATCGGGGTGGGGGGACTCGTGACAAGTCACGGAGTTGGGATGGCTGTACCCGACTGGCCGAACACTTATGGATACAACATGTTTTACTTTCCATTTTCGCAATGGATTGGAGGGATTTTTTGGGAACATTCTCATCGATTGGTGGCCTCTTTGGTGGGCTTCATGACCCTGGTTTTGACTATTTGGTCCCATGGGCATCGTGGTCGCAACTTGCTCTATTACGGTATTGTGCCACTTTCCATCCTTTTGACGGGGCTGATACTTGCGAATGTTGATAACAACAAATGGCAGCATGCATCGATAACCGGCGGAGTTGGAGTGGCAGCTTTACTGACCTCATTTTTCTGGCCAAGGATGCAACCTGCGGCTCCAGTGATTAGAAGACTTTGTTGGGTGGCACTGATTCTTGTGATTGGCCAGGGACTCCTGGGGGGCTTGCGAGTTACTCTGTATAAAGATGAAATTGGAATATTCCACGCCTCCCTTGCCCAGATGTTCCTGGTCTTGATGGTATCCGTGGCCTTTGTGAGCAGTCGCAAATGGGCGGATTGGCCGGTCGCACAGTCAGGAAAAGTGGCTGCCAGCAACAAATTCGTTTGGATGATGTCTGTGTTGTGTGTGCTGGTGGTTGCCCAATTGGTTCTGGGGGCATTCATGAGGCATCAGCATGCAGGATTGGCTGTAACCGGATTTCCTCTTGCCTTTGATGCCCATATCTGGCCGCCGACCGATCCGGAATTTATTAATCAATTAAACGCTAACCGGATAGATCACCGAGACTTTAATCTAGTTACTGCGCTCCATGTTCACGTCCATATGATTCACAGGTGTCTTGCCATCCTCTTATTTATGGCCGGTGGTGCTTTTCTTTTTTGGGTTATCAAACAATTTGGAGCCCGGAATATTTTTGGGAAACTTTCTCTATCTTGGTTTTCACTATTGTGCCTGCAGGTTGTCCTTGGAATTGCGACCGTATTGAGCAACAAGGCGGCTGATATCGCAACAGCACATGTGCTCATCGGGGCATTGACCCTTGCCCTTGGTTCTTTTATGGTCCTCGCCGCTCGCAGGTCCTTGTATTTGGTTCAAATGTCCAAAACGAAAACCCGCAGTGAAGCGCCAAGTGACATGGTAAGCGCACCCGAAGTCGCGACGGCAGAATGATGAAAACAAGCATAGAAACGATGGATTCAACCTCATTGACCAGCCGATCGGTGTGGAGCGTCTTTTCCGATTTGGTCAAGGCAAGGTTGACGACCCTGGTTCTGTTGACGACTTTGGCGGGTTTTTATTTAGCATCTTCCGAAGCGATGGAAATAACCCTGCTTCTGCATACGCTGGTAGGGACTGCTCTGCTCGCTTGTGGATCATCCGTTCTCAATCAGTATATTGAACGCCATCATGACGCCAAGATGCCCCGCACCGAGCGTCGTCCCTTGCCGGCTGGTTTAATGCATCCGGAAAAGGCTTTTTGGTTTGGAGTGGTCTTATCCGTTGCTGGCTCCCTTTATACATGGTTGCTGGTTAATTTGCTGACATGCATTTTGGGAACCTTGACACTTCTTCTTTACATTTTTGTCTACACCCCACTCAAACGATGGACCTCTTTTAACACGATTGTGGGGGCTATTCCTGGTGCCATTCCGCCATTGATGGGTTGGACAGCGGTGCGTGGATCGCTGGATGCCGGTGGTTGGGCACTTTTTCTCATACTTTTTTTATGGCAATTGCCTCATTTTCTTGCCATCGCATGGATGTACAAGGAAGAATATGGGCAGGCAGGATACGTCATGTTGCCCAACGTGGATCCGTCCGGCAAAAAAACCGCGTTTCACGCTCTGGTTTATACGCTGATTTTGGTGCCTTGCAGCCTTTTGGTGGTGTATTTTAATGTTGCAGGTGGGATCTATGCAGTAGGCGCATTATTGCTGGGGCTTGGGTTCATTTGGCAGTCCGTTAAATTTTCGTGGACTCTGGACCGAACTAGGGCTCGACAATTGTTTTTTTATTCGATTATTTATTTGCCTCTGCTTTTGTTGTTGATGACCTTTGACAAGACAGGCTGATGCGGTGATTTTCTCTTTGGATCGCAATGGAGAAGTCACTTGGATGATAATTTTTAATTAGTAATAGATTTAAGAGATAATATGGAATCGACGGAAGCAAAAGAAGTCCATGATACGCATCATGATACAGATAGCCATGGGGCTGATCATCATCATGATCCGGGTTTTTGGCGCAAATATATCTTTTCCACAGATCACAAGATCATCGGAATTCAGTATGGCATCACCTCATTGCTGTTCATGCTGGTTGGATTTTTTCTGATTGCAGCCATGCGTTGGTCGATTGCTTATCCCGGCCAACCTATGCCTGTTGTGGGATCGATTCTCCATGCGATCATGGGGGACATGACTTCAGCGGTGTTTGACCCTGAAACCAAGGAATTACTTGGTTACGCCATCTCCAACGATCTCTACAATGCCTTTGGAGCCATGCACGGGACGATCATGGTGTTCCTGGCGGTGGTTCCTTTGGCCTTTGCTGCTTTTGGTAACTATGTCGTTCCATTGCAGATTGGTGCGGTGGATATGGCTTTCCCGAGGCTGAACATGGCCAGTTACCACCTGTTTCTGCTTGGTGGCTTGATCATGTTGGCCAGTTTCTTCATCCCGGGAGGACCGGCGCAGGCAGGCTGGACTTCTTATTCGCCACTGGCGACATCGATTCAAACCGATGGTCAGCTTTATTGGTTGATTGCGATGGTGGTGATTATCACATCCTCTCTCTTGGGTGCGGTGAATTTCATTGCCACCATCATTCAGCTTCGTGCCCCGGGAATGACCTGGATGCGTTTGCCGTTTTTCTGCTGGGCGCAGTTTGTTACCGCCTTTTTGCTTCTGTTGGCTTTTCCTCCGCTCGAAGTGGGGGCCTTGCTGCAGTTGATGGATAAAGTGGCTGGAACGAGTTTTTACCTTCCAACTGGATTGGCTATTTCTTCGATGAAAGACATCAGCGGTGGAGGTAGCCCCCTACTATACCAACATTTGTTCTGGTTCCTGGGTCATCCCGAAGTTTATGTGCTGATTCTACCGGCCATGGGCGTGGTTTCCGAAATCATCGCCAATAACACTAGAAAGCCTGTTTGGGGTTATCGCTCGCTGGTATACTCCACCCTGGTTCTGGGTTTCTTGTCCTTCATTGTATGGGCTCATCACATGTATTTGACAGGTATGGGAACCAAGATTTCGACTTTTTTCCAGACGACCACGATGATCATCTCCATTCCTTCGGTGATCATTCTTACCTGTTTGTTCATTTCCCTTTGGGGAGGTTCCATTCGATTCAACACTCCGATGCTCTTTGCGCTCGCTTTCTTGCCTATGTTCGGCATCGGCGGTTTGACAGGTTTGCCGTTGGGTTTCAGTTACAGCGATATCCATCTTCACGACACCTATTACGTGATTGGTCATTTCCATTACGTGGTGGCTCCTGGAACAATCTTCGCACTGATTGCTGGAATTTATTTCTGGTATCCCAAGATGACGGGGAGGTACATGAACGAATTCTGGGGTAAGGTGCACTTCTGGTGTTCCTTCGTCTTCATGAATTTGACATTCCAACCCATGTTTGCTCAGGGTATGGCGGGAATGCTCCGCCGAATGTCCGATGGTGGCGTCGGATACTCCGTTGCGAATAATCCTGATGCCATTGGTGGACTGGCGGATCAGTTTGTGAAATTGAATGCCAACATTACTCTCGCAGCCTATGCTTTGGGCTTGGCTCAGATTCCATTCATCATCAACTTGTTTTACAGCATCTCCAAGGGCAAGAAGGTCGAGTCCGATAACCCTTGGCAGAGCACAACCCTGGAATGGCAGACGCCAACTCCACCGCCACACGGTAATTTTACCACTCCACCCACAGTGGTTGGCGGTCCCTACGAATACAGTGTGCCTGGGGCGGCTCAGGATTACATTCCGCAAAACCAAAAAGCATAGTTATTAATTCAATCTCATTCAATATTCATGGAAGTTCCATATACAGTTGAAAATCGGCCTGATACAGGCCTTTACAATGCCAAAGTAGGGATCTGGTTGTTTCTTGCTTCTGAAGTCATGCTTTTTGGCGCCCTCTTTTCCTCATATATCCTATTACGAGTGGGGGCATTGGAAGGACACTGGCCAACGGAGTTGCTGAATGTGCCCATTGGGACTGTGAATACCTTGGTCCTCATTCTTTCCAGCGTAACAGTTGTCATGGCCTGGGCCTCTTTGAAATTGAACGATTTCAAGAAGTTTAAGATGTATCAGGCAGCAACAGTGATCTGTGCCTGTATGTTCGTCTTGATCAAGTCTTACGAATATCGGGACAAATTCACCCATCACGACGTCGTTCTTGCTGACGGCATGCGCGTTGATGGACATCTTGTTGAGGAAACGGATGAATACATCATATTGAGTCACCCGGTTTCTTATCCGGCTGAAAAAGGAATCGGATATCGTCCGACTGCGATCAAGCTGGCGGAAGAAGAAGCGAAGGCTCACGGTGATGGACATCATCATGCAGAGGATCGCAAGATCATGCTTTCCGATATTACCAAGCGAACAACTTGGGGACCCTGGGCAAATACCTACTTTGCGATTTATTTCACTTTAACCGGATTGCATGCTTTGCACGTCATTGCTGGAGCCTTGGTCATTGCCTACTACTGGGGACCAGGTAGCAAGATGTGGAAAACCAATCCCGAACAATTCACCAATCGAATCGAAGTGTCTGGTTTGTTTTGGCACTTCGTTGACCTTGTGTGGATCTTCCTGTTCCCAATCCTTTATCTATTATAATTTCTTAACTTTTTAACGTTTTAATTATGAGCGGACACGGCCCTGAAGAAATTAAGAAGACCATTCGAACCTATCTCATGGTTCTGGGGGTTCTCATCGTTGGCACGATCGTAACTGTTGCAGCCAGCTGGATTCATTTCGACAGCATGGCAATGACGGTAGGATTAGCCCTGTTGATTGCTACTGTTAAAGCCAGTTTCGTAGCACTTTATTTCATGCATTTGATCGATGAGCAGAAAATGATCTATGCTGTGCTGGGTTTCACCACTTTCTTTTTCATAGGTTTGATGGTGCTGACGATTTGGGCTTCTGGAGACAAACCAGTAAACACCGTTTTCCCTTAATCCAAAACAAAGGCACCCATATGTCACTGAAAGCATTCCATATCATCTTTGTCACCGTGAGTACTCTATTCAGCCTCTTTTTCGGTTTATGGAGTCTGGATCAATATCGAAATGTGGAATCAAGTGGACTCAATCTTGCCTTCATGATTCTGTCATTTGCATTGTTGGTGGTGCTGCCTGTTTATGGATTTTATTTTCTCAAAAAACTCAAAGACGTCAGTTTTCTGTGATCATGAAGCAATTAAAGAATTCCTTACTTTTATTATGGATTGCCGCCTGGAGTTCTGAGCAAGTTCACGCTTGTGCAACTTGTTATGGCCAGAGTGATTCAAAAATGGCAGAAGGGATGAGCTGGGGAATATTGACCCTGGTTGCCGTCGCTTACTCCGTCCTGATTGGTATTGCCGCATTTTTTGGTTTTCTTATCTATCGAAGTAACAAACTGGCTTCACAAATGGAGATTCCTTCAGCTTCAGAAACTGAGATACAATCCTGAATATTTTTACCTGAACCAAACTCGATTTCATTATGTTTCAAGAACTGTTAAGTTTACCTGTTGTCGCTTCCGAGCACGGGCAGGATGTAGATAATTTCATTATTTACATTCATTGGTTGATGGGGGCTTTGTTTGTTGGTTGGAGTGCCTATTACCTCTACGTTTTGTTTCGGTTTCGTGGGTCAAAGAACAAGAAAGCTGATTACGTTGGAGCAAGATCCCACGCATCCAGCTACCTTGAATTGGCGGTCGCAGGTGTTGAAGCCGTATTGTTGATTGGCTTTGCCATTCCGCTTTGGGCCAAAGTGGTCGATTCCATGCCCAAAACCACTGGAGACACTCCAGCGACTCAGGTCAGAGTGATGGCGCAGCAGTTCGGATGGAATTTCATGCACCCGGGTGCGGATGAAACTTTCGGTAAGCAGGAATTTGAGCTGGTCTCTGAGGAAAATAAATTTGGCCGAGATCTTGAAGATCCGTTTGGTAAGGACGATATCTTCACCTTGAACGAGATTCATATTCCTATTGACCGCCACGTCATCTTTCACATTTCTTCCTTGGATGTGATTCATTCTTTCAAAGTTATTGCCCTCCGAGTATGTCAGGATGCCATCCCTGGAATGAGTATCCCAACTTGGTGTAAACCGACCAAGGAAGGACGTTATCAGATTAATTGCGCGCAGCTCTGCGGTAACGGCCATGCAGCCATGACTCTTGGATTTCTTTCCATTGATTCTCGAGAGGACTACGATGCCTGGTTGGTTCAGAACACTCCTGCCGATGGTCAGGGTGGTGGCATGAGCTTTGAGTGATTTGACATAGGTTAGTTTCTGTCAGGATAATCTGCTTCCATAATCTGACCGTTGATGGATCTAGAAGAGCAGCGTCGTAAAAATGCTTATCGGAGGTTGGCCGGATCTGGAGGAGTTCTAGTCCTTCTGTTTATTGGTTATCTGATCCTTATCAAAAACCTGGGGCCGGGTCTTCAAAACAATCCCGGAACTCAAGATCCCGAACATTCTATACCCGTGTTGCATACATTGGGTTCCATTAGTTTAACCAACCAGATGGGTGAATCGGTAGGCTTGGACACTTTTCGGGGAACTCCCTGGTTTGCGAATATCATTTTCACGCGTTGTCCCGGTCCATGTGCTCGCATGACCCGGCAGATGAGGCTCTTGCAGACTCAAATTCCAGAAAACTCTCAGGCAAAATTCGTATCCATCAGCACAGACCCGGATTTTGATACGCCTCAAGTCCTTCAGAAATATGCTCGAAAGTTCGAAGCTGATACAAGTAGTTGGAGTTTCCTCACCGGAACCAAGGAAGAGATTTTCCGTGCCTCCACAAAAGAGTTGCTACTCGTCTTGATCGAAAAAGAAGAGGAACAAAGGGAATCGGAGAATGATATTTTTCTTCACAGTACTCTGACCGTTTTGGTCGATGGACTTGGGCGTATTCGTGGTACCTACGAGATGTTGGAAGAAGGTGCTGTTGAGGAAGCTCTTGAGGATTTGCGCCTTTTAGAATCTGAGGCATTGTAAGATTGCTTTATGGAGCTTCACGATTTACCACTCATTAATGCCATACTCAACACCTGCAGCGCCACGCTCTTGGCCTTTGGTTTTGCGGCGATCAAAAAAGAAAACAAAGAGCTGCATAAAAAGTGCATGGTGGGGGCACTGATCACGTCATTTTTATTCCTTACTTGTTACGTGACATATCACGTGGGGATGCAGCGGGTGCATGGGGCCGCTCACACGAAATTCCTCGACCCTGCTTGGTTCAGGCCATACTATCTGGCGCTCTTGGCAAGCCATTTAATCCTGGCGATCGCAATTGTTCCCATGGTCATTCTCACGGTTTTGCACGCGATCAAACAAAGATGGGACAAGCATCGCAGAATCGCGAAGTGGACCTGGCCTTGCTGGATGTATGTGTCTGTTACTGGCGTCATGATTTATTTGCTGCTCTATCAGATATTCCCACAAACACCTGTTACAGCACCTTGATTGATCTGTAAGGATCTTTCTGCTCATCGTTTCAAATCAAATGTCAGACCAGCATTCCATGAACCAGACTGCAGTGCGCCGAAAGCGGAATCATGCCTTGTGGTTGGGGCCACTGTTGGTTTTCAGCGGGGCTGTGAGTTATTTTACTTATTTCGCCCAGTACCCTGTTCTTCGGGATTTTCCATGGATCAATCTCCCCATCGTTCTTGCAGGTTTGGGGTTCAGTGTACTTGCACTTCTACGAGCGATTCGAAATTCGGACACATATCGAGGTAAAGTGATGGGGACTTTGGGGCTTGGTTTTTCCGGATTATTATCCGGTTTATTTGTGGTGTATATTGCCTATCTTTCTTATCAACTTCCGGAACCATCAGCAACGACTCAAGGCCTCACTTTGGCTCCAGAATTTACATTGCAGGATCAGGATAGCCAATCTGTGAGCTTGAGTGACTTCAACGGTAAAAAGCTGATTATCACTTTTTATCGTGGGTATTGGTGACCTTTTTGTGTTTCTGAACTGCAAGGTTTGCAGTCGCGCATTGAGGATATCAGAAATTTGGGTGGAGAAGTCGTTGCGATCAGTATCGACGATCCCCAACAAAGCAAAAAACTGGCGAAAAAACAGCGTCTTGACTTCTCACTTCTCTCCGATCCGGATGCCAAAGTGATTGATCTTTTCGGGTTGAGGCATCCTGATGCCAATCCGATGGGGGAGGCGGATATTGCCAGACCGGCTACTTTTATACTGGATCGCAAAGGCCAGGTAGTCTGGAAAATAATTCCAGAAAATTGGCGTGTACGTATTCGACCTGAAACATTGATCGATCAACTCAAGTTGATCGAATAAGCTTCTTCCTGCCCCATTGAGATTCATGCGTTCTTGTTTTGACGGGGATAGTTGTAGTCATTGATTTTGGAATTCCATTTTTGAAATAAAATCTCCAATCGTGTAGGAGTTTTGGTAATGAACATGTCAACGAGTTACGCTGAAATTGTCTCTGAAGTTATCCGCACCCGTTACACCGAAAAAGTTATGATCGACCCAGCAGAGGAGACTGGGAACATCGATTTGGAAACGGAAGAAATGAATAAAAAGCGAGTCCTGGATTCCATAGAAACTTCAGGATGGGCACCTTTCCATTATAACCGTGGCATTAATCAAATTGCAGAGCCTTGGCGAGCGCACATACTTTGGCGCCATGAAGCGAGAAAAGCAGCTCAATATATGCAGGATTGCCTGCAGGTAAAATCCAAGGAACCTCGACTCGCCGCTGCCTGCAGTGCACTTGTTTTGATCACCTGGTTGCCAGAAACGTCAGCTCCTGGTGATCCATTGCCCAGTAGCGAGACAGTAGGGAAAATCGTCGAAAGAAATGAGGAGCACCTGGCGGCTTCTGCTGCAATGGTGCAAAACTTTTTGTTAATGCTGACAGCGCATGGGATGGGGAACTACTGGTCCAGTGGGGGGCGCTTTCGTAGCCAAGAGATGTTTGAACGTTTGAGTATTCCTGACAATGAGCGCCTACTGGCAGCTGTTTTCATTGAGTATCCAGAAGACAAAAAACTGCAAATACCATCAAAGGAACGAAAGCCGGGCGCTCAAAGGGGTTCCAGGAGCTTGTGCTGGATTCGGGAGGTAAATCAAAGAGTTTGATCCTTTCACAACCACCTCATCCGTTGGCGTTGGGATGAGGTGGTTGTGGTTAAGAAATGATTAAAAATCGAATGCTCCTTGCAACCAGTATCTGGTTCTACCAGCTCGACCATCATCTCCTTCCTGATAGATACCTGCCTTGGCTAACAAACTGAAATACTTTCCAATTTTCTTGGTCGCGATGAAATCAACTTCATCTCCATAGTCATTGCCCCCATCCTCAGCTGAGAAATTATGGTAAATGACCTTCACTGGAATATCGCCAGGCAGTTTGTAGCCTACCCAGACATGGGTGTCGACCAGACCATCTGCGGGAGTGGATAGAAAAGCATCCGCCCATCCGTTGAATTTATGAGCGGTAGCCAATGGTGTTGAAAACCCAATCCTTCCGTCGTCACTACCCAGGACTTCATGCCCGATTCCAAAATTTAATTTTTTATACGCAGCCCCACCTTTGAGAAAATAGTATGGAGCTGTGTAATCCGTTGGATTGTCTCCATAATCAGATTGAGATGCAAATTCCAGTTCATATGAGAGTGTCCAGTTCTTGCTGACGGGATACTTGCCCTCCACGGTAGCTCCAAAGGTCGATGCAGATACCGCCGGGGCATCCTCCAGATCCAACAGATATCCAAATCCAGTTATCTTAACGGGATCACTTAGTTTATAAGATGCTCGGAAAAGGTGGCTGTCCGAGTCCCAATTTCCGGCAGGATGATCATCGCCAAGAATCCGGTGAATTCTAAAGAGGTAGGCATAGAATAAATCTGTCTTGGGAATGAGGTTCGTGTTTTTTACACTGACTGCATCGAATGTTTGTTCGTTTTGACGCCAGATGACATTGCCAATGAATCTGGCATCATCGAGGACGATTCTTTGACGACCAAATTTGATGGTCGTATCCATTTTCTCATATGAAAGCCAGGCGCGATTGACTTCATTCGCCTCCGGATCTGCGATGACAGATCTGGTTGCTGATGCTGGATTCAGTCCCGCCGGATTGTAGTTATCCTCGCCATTAAGACTGGTGACATTTTCAAATTCCAGCATCCCCTTGAATCCAGCTAAACTTCCAGTGGTGTAACCAAGTCGCGTCCTGATGGTCAGTGCGTTGGATTCCTCAGGATCGCGACTACCGGCAAATGATTCGATATCCGCGTACTCATACCTAAGGAGTGAGTTTACATTGACTTTTCCCTTTGTGAGGAAGTCTGGCAATGTGCTTTTAAACCAGGATTGTTCTTCTTTTTCCAGAGTGACAGGTTCAGCAGAAAAAGCGCCTGTCAGCGAAGCCATCCATAATGCCGCCACCGCAACAGCAACAGATCTTGCACAGTTTTTTGATTTTAGTTCGTTCATTGTTTTTTCAGTTTCGGGTCCATTGTTCAGGGGAAATTCGTACGCGATGAACCTTGCGCATTACTTTGCTCGCAATCACATGCGCACACTTATTTCCTGCTGTTATCCAATGCAGCAGGATACAGCTGTCAGGCAAAGAGCATCGAAAATGCCACCAAACTGTTGGTTCCTACTAAGGGTTTGAATGTTTTGCATCCTGTGGATGAATGAATGGAATGGATGCATTTGATATGGGCTTTTTGACAGGGAGAAGAGCAAAACAGCCATATTTCCAACCGAAATAATTATGATTCTTCGGATTGTTTGTCTTTAAAGGATCGAACAAACCATTTCATCCCCAAAAAAATGAGACGTCGCTTGCACAATCCGGATCAGACTAGCAAGTACATCCCTGGTGCGAATTGTCGAAATTGTCCTCAAGTGGGCAATAATCAACACCAAGGATTCAAGGTTGGCCTAGAGAATCTCAGGTGAATCTTGTAGTTCCAGGCTGTTTGATGGCTACCTTTTCTTGGCCGTATAAGGAATGACAGGGCGTGGAATTTTTTCTGAGGGATTGCGAAAAACATAAGGTTCCCACATGGCACGTGCCTTTTCCCATTCTTTCAGGCTGCGCGTTGGAAACCAGGCAGGCCAGCCAACTTTCTTATAATCATAGAGGCTCTCATTTTCCTTCACCCATTCAGCCGTAGTTGAAGTTGGGCAGTTTTTCGGGAATACATTGAGTGCTCTAAATTCAGAAGAGACGCCCTCATCGTCAATGACGTTCATTCTCCATTCCTTCAGTTTTTCCAGAAGCGTAGTTTTAATTTCTGCGTAACTCGGGTCTTCGGCTACGTTGTGAACTTCATAAGGGTCTTTCTCCAGATCAAAAAGCTCGATCTCTGGTTTGGAGTCAGCAAAAAAATTTGCCTGTTCCGGTGTGAGCTGGCCTTTGATGTTCATAATGTTCATCTCTGCAAGCACGGGATAGGCGCTTTCCTTGTAACGATTGAATTGGCACCATGGACGTTCCGGCATCAGATTGTGGATCAGTTTAAATCTTTTGGAGCGAATCGCACGCATCGCATCATGTGTTTCGTCCATCTTATCTCGAGCTGCGAAAATGTAATTTCTATGAATGATCTCTTTGCCCAGTAAGCTTTTTCCATGCAAAGGAATTGTCGATTGAGCACCTGCTACTTCGAGAATCGTGGCGCAGATGTCTATGGACATAACCAAATCCTCGGAAACCTGGCCGGGTTTGATTCGGTTTGGCCAACGCGTGATCATCGGGATTCGAATCCCTCCATCATATAGAAATTGCTTGCCGCGAATGTGGCAGCGTCCATGGTCACCTATGAAGAAAACCAGAGTGTTCTCGACTAATCCCTCCTTCTTTAACCGGTCGAGAAGTTCTCCAACTTGTCGATCCACGATTTGCATTTGCTCGAGACCGTTCGCCCAGTCGCGACGTACGAATGGGGTATCCGGGTAATAGGGCGGCAGCTCTATTTCTTCGATGTCGATTGGACGTATCGGATCACGGTTCCATGATCGGTGTGTTCCGCTGAAGGTGATGCGTGCAAAGAAGGGTTGTCCCGGTTTCCGTTGATTCCAGTCGGTTCCCTGAAACAGTTCATCCTTTTTATTGGGGATGAAATTACAATCGGTCTTATTGCTCATGATTGCAGTGAAATATCCGACGTCTGCCAGCAAGTGAGGGATAGGCCGAATCCCATGGGGAAGGGTTTGTTTGTCATTCTCGCGGTGCTGATTGGCACGGATGAAATTTTGATGAAATCCCGTCATCATTGCAGATCTGGAGGTTGAGCAGACGGGAGAGGTGGTAAAGGCCCACTGATAACGAACTCCTTCGGACGCGAGTTTATCCACATGAGGTGTGTCAATGCCCTTGGTTCCATAGCAGGATAGATCAGGTGACCAGTCCTCGATGCAGATCCAAAGAATATTCGGTCGACTTTCCTCAGAAGCTGTCAGCAATTTGATGCCTGTGTCCTGTGCTGCAATCGTGAACGCAAACGCCAAGGTCGCGATCATCTGGATCAATTTTTGAGTCATGGTGTTGAATGGTTGATGTATCATGCAGGGAGGGAGAGAGCAGGTTCAAGATTCAATAATGTTAAAATGGCTTGAGAATCAGTCTCGACCTGCAAGGCAGGTTTTGAGAAAGATTGGATGATGAATCATTATTTCCAGGCACACTTGAGTAGTCGTCGGCAGTTTCTGAAAATCTCCACCTGCTTCGGGGCATCCTCACTCCTGAACATCCTTCCAGTGAGTGCAGGAGAAAATGCGGGCCTTTTACGCTTTGGTGTCATTGCGGATGTTCATAAAGACATCATGCATGATGCTGATCAGCGCCTATCAGCTTTTGTTCAAAGTATGAACGAGGAAAAGGTGGATTTTGTTGTCCAATTGGGAGATTTCTGTATCCCAAAGGAAGCCAATCGGGCATTTTTGAATATCTGGAATTCCTTCAAGGGCCCCAGATATCATGTGTTGGGAAATCACGATACTGATGGGGGCTACTCACGCGAGCAAACCGTGGAGTGGTGGAATATGCCGTCGCGTTTCTACTCTTTTGAAAAATCTTGGACCAAATTTATTGTTCTCGATGGAAATGATCGCCCGAAAGATCATGCCGGAGGTTACCCGCGGTTCATCGCAAAAGATCAGCTTGAATGGTTGAAACATGAACTTTCCACAACCGATCTGCCAGTCGTTGTTTTTGTGCATCAAAGCCTCGAACGCCCGGACAAGGGAGGTGTGCAGAACGGAGATGAAGTGCGGCGGATATTTGAAAAGGCCAATAACAAGGCGGGGCATCGAAAAGTTGTCGCCTGTTTTTCCGGTCACCATCACAGAGATTACGTGCGGCGAATAAATGACATTCTTTATCCGCAAATCAACAGTGCTTCCTATCACTGGGTAGGTTCAAATTACCAACACGTTCGCTACAGTAAAGCGATCGACAAGCAATATCCAAACATCAAATACACTGCTCCCTACAAGGATGTGCTGTTTGCTGTAGTGACATTGAATTATACCAAAGGCTACATTTCCATTGATGGAAAAAAAAGCTCCTTCGTGGGACCTGCTCCCTGGGAGGTGGGTGGTGATGAAAGTTCTTGGGATGCCCCGACTCTGACACCGAATATTTCTAACTGGAAGATGCCCGTTTAGTTCTATGTCTCAGGGAACGATCAACTCATTTTGAATGATCAGCGGCCATTGTTGGATAAACGGCTCAACTACTTCTGATGGTGAGGGCTTTCAAGAAGGTGCTTTCTAAGAAGGTCACCGTAATCGTTTCCAGGTTCACGAAACACTGTATGGATATGATTTATCGGGCCAGAACTCCTGCCGGGAGGATAGTGGTTATCAAATTCAATGATGACCGTGGGGCCATGGATCCTGTAGTAGTAAGGTTCGTTTTCCTTCGTTCCTGCCCAGGCAAAATGGATCTTGCCCAAGCCGGCTTTTAATATTCGATCCATTTGTATGTGGGCGATGTCATGTTCATAATTATGTACATACTCGTCCAGAAGTGACATGAACAACCTCAATTGTTCGGGATCCAGTTCGGAAGCAGGCAAACCCGTCGGGGTTTTCAAACGGTCTCCCTTGGTCGGGCCTGTGATGACATCACGTG
This sequence comes from uncultured Verrucomicrobiota bacterium, assembly GCA_964342825.1. Taxonomy (GTDB): domain Bacteria; phylum Verrucomicrobiota; class Verrucomicrobiia; order Limisphaerales; family AAA164-E04; genus AAA164-E04. The sequence continues at coordinate 4,416 of CAYFHO010000010.1, read as the reverse complement.
GTGCCACAGAATCAATGATTGCTTTGGCTCTTTGAGTTTGGGTGAGGGATTCGAACAATCTTTTTCCTTTTTCGTCTTCAGCTCTCTGAACATACCAACCTGAATAAACCCCCTCCGGAATACTAGCAGGATCAGATCCCATAAACGCGGGTCTGACCGACACCTCATCTCCAACCACAGTGATGTTCAATGCGAGGTGATGACCGTCCAGTTGCCATCCCCAAACTTTATCTTTTGCAGGATTTCCAAAAATTCCGATCCAGTAAAGATCATGCCCAAACATGGGCGTGTTATTGGGGCGTCGAAGGGCGGCCATGCCTTTCAATATTTCATCCAGATGCATGATGCCCGTTGTTTTGAGGTAGCCTTGGGTACTCAGTGTGCTTTGAAGCAAACGGTGGGCTTTGGATCTTTGTTCAGGCGACATCTCCTTGAAACTGACTCCTTCTCGTTTGAATGATGTGGAAGGCAGATTGCTCCACGCCTTGCGCTCTTTATCGTCGATAGCAAATGATACCTGTTCACGTAATGCCGGGCTCAGGCTCTCAAGGAATGCAGAAGCCGCCTTACGAATAGCGGGGACCGGTGCTTTGAAAGTTGTGCTCTTCTCAGCAGCATGCAGAGGCAACGAACAAAGCAGCGTCAAAAAGTAATACAGGTTTATCTTCATAGGTTTTTTCGTGGTCATGGATTCCTCTAACCCTCTCATTCTTTCATCAAGACTGCAACTCTGTACGGGGAACAGTTGCCAATCATCAGCTCTGTTCAGTTTAAATCCAAATGAGCGGATACTGTAAATTCACCGAAGGGTCGGTTTTCAAATTTTTTGAGAGCTTCAATCAACAGATGTTTCATTTTGGCTGCCACGTCAGGGCGATGATTGAACAGATTGGTGTTCTCTTCAGGATCTTCGGTTAGATGATAAAGCTGATCACGTTCGAAATAATGTGGATTTCTTATCGAGGCGTAATGCCCCAAATGTTTGTTGCGTGTCAGGTAGGGCAGGGGAATCGAATCTCCTGTAAAACTCTCAAATCGTTCTCCCTGATCAATTTTTTGCTGAAGCTCAGGCGGGTATCGAACGGCGATATATTTCCAATCTTTAGTTTTAATGGCGCGTGCATGACCCAGTTCACCAAACAGGGAATTTCGCAGAGGTTTTTGATTTCCAAAAAGGACCGACTTGAAACTGAGTCCGTCGATCAAATAATCCAGCGGCGGTTCGATGCCGCACACATCCATTACGGTTGGTGCAACATCGATATTTGCAACGAGTCCGTTGTAACGACGGCCTTCTGCGATCATTTTTTTCCACTGGATGATCATGGGGACTTTCATGCCGTAGTCGTATAATGTTGCCTTACCGTGTCGATAAGAACCATGGTCTGGAACAAACATGACGATTGTGTTGTCCTCAATTCCCAGGGAGGCTACTTTATCTAGAATAGCCCCGACCCCATCGTCCAACCATAGCGCAAAGGCATCTCGATCTCGGAATCCGGCTGCCCTGTTTCGTTTGAGGACATCAGGCCGGTCGGGAATCACGGTAAACCCAGATTCGATAAATCCTTCTCCAGTCATTCGTGCGTCAGCTTCCAGGGAGAACTTATTCACCCAGGGGGCAGGGCCATGGTGTAATGTGGTTGAGAACGTCAGGAAGAACGGCTTTTCTCCGGTTGATTCAAGGAACTTAATGGCTTTGGAAATAGTCCAGTCCAGATTGTGAACATTCAGAGACTCATTTTCCAATTCCTTGAGGTTGGCCCCATAAACACCATCGGCAAAATCAAATCCTTGTTCCTTCATAGCTTGGCACCATTTCAGGTGATTCCTTTTCATCTTTCCGTTAACCATCGGATTCCTGGGGTCAGCGTCCTTAGGGTAAGATTCCAACTCATGACTTGTGCGCGCACCTCTTGTGCTCAACCAGTCGTGTCTGACGACATGGGACTTGCCGACAAAGCCTGTGTAATATCCGTTTGCCTGCAATACCTTTGAGAGGTTCCAGCGATGTGCTTCGAGTTCTCCAATATTTTCTACCTGGGTTTGATCTCCTGGAGGGTGTTCCTTTAAAAACAGCGGACCCTCACATCTGCCGGCAAATCGTCCCGTTAAAAAACTATAGCGGGACGGTGAACATACGGTCGAGGTGACATTGAAATCGGTCAGCAAAAGACCCTGTGCCGCCATTTGATCGATGCGAGGAGTATGGACCTTTCCGCCCATGAACCCCAGAGAATCCCAACTTTGATCGTCTGTGATGATGAGTATGACATTGGGCCGGTCTTCGGGCATTATGACCATTGCAAAAGAAAAGAAAGAAAGCATGCTTAGAATCCATTCTCTTCCCAGGAGGCTTGACAGGTGTTTCATATCAGTTCGAATTTCAATCTTTCTTATTTGCTCTTAGACAATAGATGTTTGAGCCCTAGTACCATTATACTCTTTTGGTGCTCTCAGCTATGAACGCGAAGCTTTGAGTGTCCTTTCAATCCTGTTAAACGACACAATCCTCATTCAGTGCATTTATTGAGGTGCTTCAGATATTGATTATTGTTTTCATCTATCAAATTTCAGGTAGTGTCAATCAGGTTCCAGTTCATGCTTTGCCTGCTCATCTATGTGCAGGGTTGAGTATCAAGAAAATTCGATTTCCAAATCTATGAAACAACTTCTTTCCATACAGGACAGTGCCCAGATTGGACTGCTTGCGAGCCGATTGAAAGCAGCGGGTATAGAGTGCGAGATACGTAACGAGCATGTATCACCAGCCATGCCAGGTGCACCGTTTTATCCGGAGCTGTGGGTTCTGGAAGACGCTCAGTTCTCCAAGGCTAGGGAGCTTTTGGCAGCCTGGCAACAGCCGGCTCCTTCTGCCGATTAGAATCATCCGGCAATTCAATCCCCAACGAGTCATGAAAATGCAAACCTCTTTGTTTTTAAAAACCGCGTGCAATCATCTTAGAATCCTCTGGGTCGCCCAATTGCTCTTTTCTTTCAACCTCGTAGCAGAAGTACGCCTGGGCGTGTTTAAAACCGACGTAACACCTCCCATTGGCAGCCCCCTCGCATACAATCGATGTCAAGCCATCGGGATGCCTTTGTCTGCAAGAGGTGTCGTATTGACTGGGACGGGGGCTCCAATCGTACTTTGCGCGGTGGACTGGATTGGGATTAGTAATGAAGGACACGACCTCTGGAGACAATCTCTGGCGGATGCGGTGGGAACAGCGAAAGAGCGCGTCACCGTGCATACCTTACACCAACATGATGCACCACGTTGCGATTTCAGCGCAGAACGACTGTTGAAACCCTTGGGGTTGGACGGAATAATGTTTGATCCTAAATTTGCCCGTGACGCCATTTCTCGAGTTTCTGCTGCTGCCGAGCAAGCGAAGCGGGATTCGATCAAGGTTTCCCATTACGGATTAAGCCACGCCTTGGTTGAAAAGATTGCATCCAATCGTCGAATTTTGGGTGAGGATGGCAAAGTTCGTGCGACACGCTATACAGCTTGTAAAGATCCGGCTCTGCGTGCCGAACCTGAAGGCCAGATTGATCCTTACTTGAAATCCGTTAGTTTTTGGCAAGGAGATGATTTGTTGGCGACTCTAACCTTTTATGCTACGCATCCCCAAAGCTATTACCTCACTGGAAGAGCACACCCAGATTTCCCTGGAATGGCCCGTCAACTGCGTGAAGAAACTTTGAACGGTGTTCCGCATATTCACTTCAACGGAGCAGGGGGAGATATTGGGGCAGGAAAATATAATGACGGAGCACCAGAAAATCGACAGGTATTGGCGGTACGTTTGGCGGATGCCATGTCGGTGGCATTGAAGAAAACAGTAAAATTTCCAATTACTGTTGATGCTTTGGAGTGGGATACGTTGCCAGTCGTATTGCCACCAGCTCCACATTTGAATGAAGAGCAATTATTGGACCGTTTGAATGATGAGGAAGATGACCCGTCAACCTTGACTTACGTCGCCAAGGATTTGGCCTTTCTTCGGCGATGTCAAAATGGTGTTCCCATCGATTTGCATTGTTTACGACTTGGAGACGCTCGTGTCCTTTTCATGCCGGGCGAGCTCACCATACCTTATCAACTGGCGGCGCAGTCTATGCTTCCCGGGAAATTTGTCGCCATGGCAGCTTATGGCGACTATGCCCCCGGATATATATGCGCTAAATCGCAATACGGGCAAGGCGGGTATGAGGACAGTCCCCGGGCCTCTAAAGTCGCACCAAATGTCGAGGATGTACTTTTACCTGCGATTCGATCGTTATTAACCCGTTGATGCCATGGTAAGGCTATTCGATGTTTTTCGGCGAAAAGATAATGCGAAAACAGAATCCAAAGGGTGCGATTAAAACTACGGGGCAAAAAAACTTGAAAAAAATGCATTTTAAGCT
>CAYFHO010000009.1:0-109025 GCA_964342825.1 uncultured Verrucomicrobiota bacterium | reverse complement strand
CCAAACCATAGAATCATCTGATGTAGCCAATCGCGCCAGGCGAAAGGCTTATCGTAATATTATCCTTCCTTTATTCATTACTTCGGTCATTGCCTACCTTGATCGGATCAATCTGAGTTATGCAGCCCTGACCATGAATGAAGATCTGGGTTTTTCGGATGCTGTGTTTGGATTAGGTGCAGGAATCTTTTTTGCCGGATACGTTTTATTCGAAATTCCCGGTGCTTTGATTGCTGAAAAATTTAGCCCAAAATGGTGGTTGGCAAGGATCATGATTACCTGGGGTGTTGTATCAGGTTTAATGGCTTTCATGACTCAAGTGTGGGAATTCTATTTGCTCAGGTTTCTGTTGGGGGCAGCCGAGGCCAGTCTTTATCCGGTTTTGTATGCATCTTGTATCCCGAGGTGGTTTGTTCCCGAAGACCGCCCTCGAGCCATTGCTCTCATGCTGACCTCCCTGCAGTTGTCCAGCATCATAGGTGCACCTCTGGCGGGATGGGTGCTTGGTTTGGATTTCATGGGGATGAAGGGCTGGCAAGGATTGTTCATAATTGAAGCCATTCCTGCCATCGTATTTGCTTTTATTTTGGTTCGTTGGATGGCCGACACGCCAACAGAGGCTTCGTGGCTCAAGGACGATGAAAAACAATGGCTGATTGGGCAGTTTGAAGCTGAAAATAAACGAAAGAAAAATGTAAAAGATTATACTATTTGGCAGGCATTGACTGATAGGGAAGTTCTCAAACTTTGCCTGACTTACTTTCTTTGGATTACCGGATTTTGGGGATTTGGTTACTGGATGCCGACGGTTTTAAAATCCACATCCAATTGGTCTAATCTGGCTGTGGGATGGATGATAGTGATTCCAATGACTCTTTCCCTTGGATTTATGCTTTGGATAGGTCACCGGTCTTCGATAACAGGAGAAAAACGCTGGCATGGAGCTATTGGTACATTCATGGCAGCGGCGGGATTGTTGTTTGGAACCATGTCGGATCATCCCTTATTGGCGTTCTTTTTTCTCTGTCTTGCTGCTATCGGGATTTACGCACCTTTTGGTGTCTGGTGGTCTTATCCCACAAGTTTCCTTTCTGGACCAGCTGCAGCCGGGGCCATCGGCATGATCAATTCTTTTGGGAATATCGGAGGGTTTGTTGGGCCATATATCACAGGTTACCTTAAAACTCTCACGGGTACTTTTACAGTTGGATGGATCTATTTGGCTGGTTCCTTGATTGCTTCAGGCCTACTCATGCTGACCATGCGTAGACAAATTCCATCGAATGAGTCCGTTTGATTCCCTTACCACTGGCAATTATCTACTTCAAAACGTTTTTAAAAGGATACTGTTCAACCGTTGTCCGGCGGGCATTGAGCGGTGCCAGGATAGAAGCTGGGATTTCAAATCCTCAACGATCTCTGGATGGTCCGATGCGAGATTCATAGTTTCGGCTCTATCAGTTTTCATGTTGTAAAGTTCCGGACTACTGCCGTCGTATTCACAGAGAAATTTCCATTGATCAGATCTCATTGCCAAATCTGGAAGATTCTTAGCTCCATAGAATGAATTTCGATCAGGAGGGCGTCTGAAGAAAATGGGTTTCTTTCTAGAGTCATTTGATTTTCCTGTTAAAACATCAGGCAGAGATTCCCCATCAAAAACAACGTTTTCCGGGTGCTGAGCATTAGCGAGATCCAGCAATGTAGGGACCAAATCAATGGCGGAGAAGACCGATTGACGATTCACAGTATTTGTTTTCAGGATGACCCCCGGTCCCCAAGCCACCAGGGAGGATCGAATGCCACCTTCGTAAAGTTGTGTCTTAAAACCCTTGAAAGGTCCAGCTACTCCGGCTCCTTTTTCCGGTCCATTATCCGAACAAACCAGGATAAGGGTGTTGTTTCTAAGCTTGGGATTGGATTTGATGTGATCGAAAAGGCGTCCAAGTTGACGATCCATTTCCTGAAGCACTGACAAGTAAAGTTCCCTTTTTCCATTTCCCCATTTTTCAACGGGAGGCCAGAAAGGTGAATGCACATCGTCAGGCCATAGGTTGACATAGAAAGGTTTATTGTCTCTTGAAGCGTTCTCAATAAACGAAATGGCTTCCTCAACAAAACCACTCGTAATTTTTGAGCGCAACATCCATCGAAAACCTTCACCAAGAATTTCTGCTTTATCCCAAATACGCCCCGGTTTTTCTTGTCCAGGTTTCAGAGTGAGTGGAAGCAATTTAGGACCCATACCTTCAAAATTGGTGAGCGAAGCATCAAATCCGTATTCTGAAATGTAAGGCGCGTCATTCACATCACGTTGTCCGCCCATATGCCATTTTCCAAAATGCCCGGTTGCGTATCCTGCTTGTTTGAGTGATCGCGCAAGCATGGGTGCTGTTGGATCCAGCCATTGTGCCATTCCGCGTTCGGTGTTCATTTTACGGTGAGCAAGATAAGAAGTTATCTTCCAACGTTGGGGGTATTGACCTGTCGAAATTGCCGTTCGAGAAGGGGAACAAATGGGGGAATTGACATAGAATTGTTCAAACCGAATGCCTTCTTTTGCTAACCCGTCCACATGGGGTGTGGAAGCTGCCTGATTTCCGAAACAAGAAAAATCTCCCCAGCCCATATCGTCAATAAAGACAAGAATGATGTTGGGTTTTTCTGCATTCAAGATTCCCGAAAAATTCAAAAAAAGGAGGATGAACAATATCTTGTTTTTCATGATGATATTTATTCGTATGACAGTGGCGAAATTTGGTCTAATCGTTTCAAATACTCTTGGTAGAGTTGACGCTCCTCTGGCTGTAGATTCAACTCTCTTCCTTCGATAGATTGAATATGAACGAGTCCGAGTGTTGATAAAGATGCAAAAGCCGAAGACGCTTCTCTTAAAGTTGACAGATCACAATAAGATTCCCGGCAATCTAAGCCTAACTGCATTGCCAACTCCAAAATTAACTCCCGGGTGGTTCCTGGTAAAATTCCAGTATCCACTGGAGGAGTCAGGATAACGCCTTGATGGGTCAAAAAAAGATTGCCTGAACTCAGTTCGGTAATGTGATCATTTTCGTTCAAGATGATGGCATCATCTGCACCTGCAGTATTTGCTTCCTGCTTGATCAATGTTTGAAATAATTTGTTTGTCGTCTTCCATTGTGAGCTGCTTGCGAAGGAAGGCGTCCGCATCTTGGAGACAATTAAGTTCCAGGAGCGGGGTGTATTTGGGGAGAGTTCTGGGGCTGGATGCAATGTGATCAGTGCTGTAATCTTGGCGTTCTTGGGAGGGAGATATCCTCTGGGGCCAGCTCCGCGTGACAAATGAATACGAGCCATGCACTTGGTTATTTGATTTTTTGTGATCAATTGTCCGATGACCTTATGAAAATCATCCTCACTGCAGGGTGATTGTATCCCCAAAGCTGAACAGCCTTTGATGAGGCGGGCCCAGTGACGTTGCCACTGGAAAATGCCCCCGTTATGAATCCGAATGGTTTCAAACAAACCATCACCGTAAAGGAAACCCCGATCAAAAACAGATACCTTTGCATGAGCTGATTCGAGGATTTCACCATTCATCCAACACCATTTGTAGTTATCCTGCATAAAGTCCCTGGATAGCAATTTACAATAGATACCCTTTTAGTTTTTTACTGAAATTTCTTGATAGGGTAGCAACTCATCCGAACCTTGTGAATTGGTGTGGGCAAATGCGGTTAAAAAGCCTGCGGCCTTATCTTCGGTTTCTTGAAACTCTGCTTCGGGATCTGAGTCGGCCACAATGCCTGCTCCTACATGCAGCGATAAATGAGTTCCTTGTTGAATTGCGGTTCTGATGATGATGTTTAAACGGCTGGTTTTATTAAATCCCAAATAACCCATGGTGCCTGTATAAGGTCCACGAGTTTTTGGCTCCAGATTTTCTATGATTTCCATGGCTCTGATCTTTGGGGCTCCAGTGATGCTGCCACCTGGAAAACAACTCGAAAGTGCTTCCAAATGAGAACAATCCTTTCTGAGCCTGCCTTCAATGGTGGAAACAAGATGGTGGACCTGAGGATAACGCTCCAACTTCATCAGATCCGGTACTGTAATACTCCCAAATTCACAAACGCGTCCCAGATCATTGCGCAGTAGATCGGTGATCATGAGTAATTCGGCACGCTCCTTTTCGCTCGATTGCAATTCGTAAGCCAGTTGGGCATCTGTTTGTGCATCATGACTCCGAGGCCTGGTCCCCTTGATAGGGCGTGTTTGGATTTGCTGTCCATCCATTTTCAGAAATGATTCGGGTGATGCGCTATGGATTTGAAAACTGCCTTCATTAATGAATCCGGAAAATGGAGCAGGGGATCTATGCTGCAACTTGCGATATACCGTTGTCGGAGATTCCGAGATTCTTGTCACCAATTCCCGGGCGAGATTGACTTGGTAGATATCACCTTGGCCGATGAATTTTTGTGCCTTTTGGACGGACTGAATGTATTGACTTTTTGAGGGTTGTCCCAGCCAGTTATGGGAAGACTGAGGGGTTATGAGTGGCATTTCAAGCAAGGTCAACTGACTGCTTTTTTCAATGATACGCCTCCACTGGTTCAGTTGTCCGTCTGCTTCTAAATTGGACCAGGTCCCATCAGGATTGAAACCGGTTGCGACGATCCAGGTTTTGTTATCCTTGTGATCAATCGCAAGCAAACTTGAGTAAAGTCCCACATATGCGTCAGGAAGCGTGCTCTTTCGAATCGCTTTTCTCTCGAGTCTGGGCTCCACAAAATGTTTTAAATCATACCCCCAAAAACCAAAGCACCCGCCAAGAGGAAAGGGGGAATCCAATTCTTCGAGGACTTCAAATGGATTCATCATTTGAGCCAGCACGGACCAGGGATTGCCATAGACAGTATAGTGCTTTCCGCTGGAGGGATAATGTAGGTGGCAGTCTGCACCGAATGCCCTTAATGTGACCATCGGATTAGCTGCAAAAAAGGTAAAACGAGAATCTGGATGCCCATCTAGAGAGGAATGCAAAAGTATAACGTCAGGTTGTTGCCCTACAGTCGAAAGAAAGTTTTCGACTGGGACTGAATGGTAAATCTGCTCTATCCGACTTCTCATCTGATGGATCAACTATGTAAGAATATCCTTGATCACATGCCCGAAATCTTGTTCCAGCCGCTTATGTCCGGCGACTTCCATATGGTGAGGATTGAGACCAAGCTGGTGCAGTATAGTGGCATGGACATCGGTCACATAATGTGGGCTTTCAATGGCGTGGAACCCCAACTCATCGGTCGCCCCATGCGTCATCCCGCCTCGTATACCGCCACCAGCCATCCAAATTGAAAATCCATAAGGATGGTGATCGCGACCGTCCTGACTTTGGGAGCCGGGGGTTCTTCCAAATTCAGTGGCAAAAACAACGATCGTTTCATCCAAAAGACCGCGTTGCTTTAAATCCTTCAACAATCCGGCGACAGGTTTATCAACTTGAGCGGAGAGCTTTTCATGGTTTTTCTTTAAACCGCTATGTGCATCCCATGCCCCTGCCGCTCCGTCCCCATGCATAATCTGAATGAAACGAACTCCCTTTTCAACCATTCGTCTAGCCGCCAATAACTGTCTGCCAAATGGCATGGTGACATCATGATTCATTCCGTACATTTTTTTGATATGTTCGGGTTCTTGAGCAAAATCCAACAAGTTCGGAACTGAAGATTGCATGCGGTATGCAAGCTCATAGGACTGAATCCGTGCCGCTAATTTCTCATCGTCTGGGTAAATTTTGGAACGCATGAGATTCAGCCGGTGAACAAGGTTAAACGTCGATCTTTGCCTGCTGGCTGAAATAGGGCGTTCCGGTTTGGCGAAATCAAGCGGTTCTTTCGGATCAATTTTCAGGGGGACGGCATCATAGGCAGGTCCCAAATAATGACCATCTCGTTTATCGAAAAAACGAGGCCCCATGGTAACAAATTGGGGCAGGTTTTCATTGAGAGAGCCCAATCCATATGTCACCCATGCTCCAATGGTTGGAAATCGACCATCAAGCATGTGTCGGCCTGAGTGAAATTGCACCTGGGCTCCATGATTGTCATCTGTCGTCCACATGGAGCGAATGACGGATATATCGTCGGCACAGGATCCTATATGCGGGAACCAGTCACTTACCTGCATCCCGCTTTGCCCGTATGATTGAAACTTTGTTTGCAACGGATATATCTTATTCCTCTGTTGACCATTTGCATCATTGATCACCACGACTCTGACCTTTTTGAGAAGATCCGGTGACTGAACGCCGCTGAATGGTGTTTCCCCGATGCTTTTTCCGGCATATTGATTCAAAGCAGGCTTTGGATCAAAGCTCTCCATGTGACTCACTCCTCCGCGCATGAATAACCAGATCACATTCTTCGCTTTAGCTGCATGATGCGGCAACCCAAACCCAGGACCTGGTACGGCAGCAGCTTCCTGGTGCAAAAGTGACTGCAATGCGATACTCCCAAAACCCAAGGCCGTACGACTCAAAAATGCACGTCGATTCAGGAATTGGGTTTTGATCAGATCTCCAGTTTGGTCATTGTTGTGAGACATGGTTAACGAATGGTTGCGAAATCGTTGTGATTAAGTAGCGCATGAACGAGGCTGGCCCGTGGAGAAAGTGGCTGCTTATCCACCTGCATATCCTTCTCCCAGGTTTTCAGTTGTTTCAGGCAGGTTTCCATTTCTTCTTTCGATGGGGACCACCCTAAAACGGATTCAAAAGCCAACTTCACAAAAGATTCATGATCCGAATCATTAGATGAAATGGAAGCATTCAACACTTTTGATATTCGTACCGCTGCATCCATAGATAATCTACTGTTTGCAAGTGCGAGAGCCTGCTGGGGAATCACGCTTTCTGTTCGTCTGTAACAAGCGAGAATGGATGCATCGTCAAAGGCGTTTAAGAATTTGTTTTGATCGTCCCTCGAGTGTGTGAAGTAAAGACTGCGCCGAAAATCTTGATCGATTTGATCAGGCGGAATGGTGGGACCACCCATTTGATAGTTCAATTGCTTGGCTAAATGAAGGATGCTGTCCCTCAGAATCTGTGATTCCATGCGCACTGAGTTCTGTCTCCATAACAATTCGTTGTTGGGATCTGTTTTCAGATTATTTCCATAAGCATTCAATTCGGAACTGGATCTCTTATAAGCTTGGCTGGTGACAATCAGGCGATGAATCGGTTTCATACGCCAACCGTTTTCGATGAATGTGACGGCGAGGAAATCCAGAACGCGATGAAGTTTGGGTATGTCGGTTTGAAGGCCAAAATCCGTGACCGGTTCCACAAGCGGATTCCCAAAATGTCGCATCCACATATGATTGACTGCAACACGCGCTGTCAGCGGGTTTTTGGGGTGTGTGATCCAATGAGCCAGAGCGGCACGTCTGCCTGTAGTTGTCTCTGGATAAGGGCGATATCTTTCGTCATTGGTTTCAGCTGGTGATTCCAATGCTTTGACCGAAGCCCTCAAGGGAGTAAATGCCAGCGGATTTTTTTCGTGAAGTCTTCTAAGCTCAATTTTTTCTGCCTTTAGCTCTTCCAACTTTTTCTCGAGCTTGTTCTTTTCAGATTCTTTTGCTTTTCCTAGTTCAAATTCTCCCTTGCTGATTTGCCAGTCTAGTTTGGCATGCTCGTATTCAAATTCGGCCTTTGCTGCTTGTTGTTCTAACTCTGTAATTTTTTCTGCCTGAGGATGAACAGCTTTGAGCCGCGTGGCATGGAATTTTGTACGAATTGCTGCTGGTAGCAATTTGGCAGCTTTTAATTCCAATACAAGGGAATCAGTTTCACCTTTCAGAATCTGCTGGTCTTGCTGGGCTTGCTCTAGTGTTTGAATTTTCTCGTCCGCCTCCCGGATTAAAGTGTCCTTAAAATACTCGCGAATACTTGGATTGTATGCTTCTGGAGGGAGACTTATTGGAGTGATAGCGAAAGGGATGTTGCCCAGAAAACGAGGTGGTCCTGGTGTAATCACTTCGGATTTATCCAAATCTTTTTCATTGCCCCGCAGGTGAATGTAGGTCTGTTCATCAGGGTGCATGTCAAAGGCTCTTGGGATGCCATTTTTTTCGAGATTGGATTCCCCAGGCAAGGCATCAGTACGGATTTGGTGAGGCTCAAAAATCGCCCTGAAACGGTAGTAATCTTTATTTGAAATGGGATCGTATTTATGATCGTGGCATTTGCTGCACTGCATGGTTAATCCAAGAAATGCCTTTGATGTGTGTTCAATTGTTTTATCCAGCCAAGTTGTCCTGTTAAATAAGAAATAATTCCTGGAAAGAAATCCTGTTGCCCGAAGTTTGTCTTGATTAAGTGGGTACAACTCGTCAGCGGCCAGCATTTCCAGGATCATCTGGTCATACCCCTTATCCTGGTTCAACGAATCCAGGATCCAATCACGCCAATGCCAGATATGCTTCTGACTATATCGTAATTGGGCACCAAGCCCAAACCAGTCGCTGTATCGCCAAACATCCATCCAATGACGACCCCACCTTTCAGCGTAGTGGGGTGAGGCAAGCAGGTTATCGACGATTTTCGAATATTCTACATCAGTGGGATTCTTCAGATAGTTTGAGATATCCTCGGGAGATGGCGGGAGCCCAGTCAGATCAAGAAATAATCGACGCATCAAAAGCCGAGACTTGGCCAGTGGTTGAGGTCTCAAGTCATGACTTGCATGGTGCTCGGCCAGTAAACCATCAATAGGATGTTGGGCACGATGGGTTATTTGAGGTTTTACAGGTGCCTGAAAAGCCCAGTGATTGGCCGGGTCACTTTCAGGGGATTCTTCTTCTGGAACTGGGGCGCCTGCTTTTATCCATAATTTTATAGCTTCAACGATTTCGGTATCGACAGGCTGTCCTTCAGGTGGCATGCGCTCATTCTGGTCGGTTGTCGTAAGTCTTTGAAGGAGCTCGGAACGGTGCGGTTCGTTGAGATTAATTATTCCGCCATTTTGACCACCTGACAAAATGAATTGAGTTGTATCCAGCCGCAGTCCGGATTTTTGCTTTAAGACTCCGTGGCATGCGTAACACCTTTCTTGAAACACAGGCTTAATCTGGTCCAGGTAGATTTCCAAATTGTCGGCTCTGGAATAAGCAGCCAACATCCAGACAACAAGCATTCCTATGACACGCACCTGCACCATGATTCAGGCAGGTATTCAACACATCTCTGTCAATGGCTTCCAGCACAATCTTGTGACGGAGCAATGGCAAATTAGGGAAATTTAAGAACCAGGATTAAGAATTCTTTTTTCGTGACCATGGCGTCAGGTTCGATATCCTGACTCACTTATGCGACGTTTATTATATTTCGCCTGGATATTGTCCATTTTATTCGTTTCGGAACATTTGCAAGCTCATGTGGGGCAACACCCTTCTGTTCATGATACGGTGGCTGCGATCACCTTGAGAATGAAGTCCGCTTTCACTGAGGCAGAGCTGAAAGCTCTGACAAGTTTCCAGGTGGAACAGTTTTTGAATGAGGAGGAAAAGAAGATTCTGAGCCATGAGCATATTCACTTCAAAGTCAATGTTCCCGTAGTGGTCAGCATCATCAGAGATCGTTCACTTAAATCTGAACCTTTCTGGATTCGTGAAGATAGTTGGAAACTCACGGGACTGGTCATCAAAGTCAAAGATACCGAAGTGGATGTATGGCAAAAATCCTTTCCTGCAGGTGACATTGGATTAGGCGTTAATTCACTGGGAACCGGTGGTGCTCATTACATTCCATTGTTACGACCTCAGAACGAGGGGGACATCATTGAAGTCAGTGACATATATCCGGGGCAAGTCCAGGCAGCTATCGTCAAGGATGGTGTTAAACTTTATTCGGACCTGGAAGACAAATTAACCACGGTTCCTGAGGCCTTCAAAGGAAGTGTCATCATTCAGACAAAATACAACAGTCGTCAGGATGCTGCCTTGGTGAACTATTTCAAATGGACTCAACACCCCAGCAGTCCAAGAGCGGACCAAATTGTCCTGACTTGGAGTGATGACCCTCAAACGACCCAGACAATTCAGTGGCGGACCGATGCCAGCACCAAAGAAGGTTTTGTGCTTTTCCAAAAAAAGGCGGCTTTTAACCGATTCAATCCCAAACCACTGGAGAAGGTGCCAGCCAAATTAGAGGTATTGGAAACTCCAAATATTCTTAATGACACCATTTCACACCGATACTTTGCAACACTCCGGGGCTTGGAGCCGGATACCACTTATGTCTACTCCGTCGGTGATGGCAGTGAAGACGGTTGGACGGAACTTTCTGAATTCACAACAGCCCCTTCAAGGATTAAACCGTTTTCATTCATATACATGGGTGATGCACAGAACGGCCTGGATCGGTGGGGTAGCTTGGTTCATAACGCTTTTCGTGAACGCCCTGACGCTGCCTTTTACATCATGGCGGGTGATTTGGTAAACAGAGGGAACGACCGCGATGATTGGGACACTTTTTTCTATAATGCGAATGATATCTACGATCGACGTCAACTTGTTCCGGTGATTGGGAATCACGAAAACCAGGGAGGACATCCAACTCTTTATCTCAGGAACTTTGACCTATTCAAAAATGGACCTGAAGAAGTCGAAAAAGAAAGAGCCTATTCTTTTGAATACAGCAATGCTTTGTTTGTCGTTCTCGATTCCAATATCAAACCCGAAACTCAAACCAAATGGTTGGAGAAAGTCCTGTCGGAAACCAAGGCTACCTGGAAATTTGTCACTTATCATCATCCCGCCTATTCGTCGGCACCCAGCCGTGACAATGCATCCATCCGCAAGGAATGGTTGCCGTTGTTTGATAAGTATCATGTGGATTTGGCTCTTCAGGGTCATGATCATGCTTATCTCAGGACCTATCCAATGAAGGGCGAAAAGAAAGTTGCGTCACCCAAGGAGGGAACGGTGTACATCGTATCCGTCAGTGGAACCAAAATGTATGCCCAAGATCCTCGAGATTATACTGAATTTGGGATGACCAATACAGCTACCTACCAAGTATTAGATATTCAGATTTCAGGAGATCGTCTTGTTTATCGAGCCTATGATATTGATGGCAAACTCAAGGATGAACTGGTCATCCAAAAATAGCCTGCAACGTCCGCTTTGGATATGACAGGTACTATTCTTGGGATCGAAGCAGGGGGAACGCGGACAACGTTGATCCTAGCAAACAACCAGGGTGATCTCATTCAAAAACAAGTTCTTGGGCCCGGCAATTTTCGGGTCATAGGTAAACAGGGATTGATCGACTTGTTGAAGCAGTGTGCTCGCATCGAGCCTAAACCTGCCTGCGTCAGTCTTGGATTGGCAGGAGTCAGGGATGGAAGGGATAGAGATTGGATACTCAAAGCTGCCAGTGAGATTTGGCCCGAATCCATTTTATGGGCTGACCATGACCTGGCTTCCGCCCTCATAGTTGCCCAGCGGCACTTTAAAAAAGTAGATTCACATGTGCTGGTACTTTCAGGCACGGGGAGCTGTTGTTTTGGAAGAAGTATTCATGGACTCGAGGCCAAATGCGGAGGTTGGGGGCATCATCTGGGGGATCGCGGCAGTTCCTACGATATTGCACACCGCTCGATCAGGACAGTCATCGAACACTTCGACCAGACTGGAAAATGGCCGAAATTGGGTGAGCGACTGCTCCGAGCATCGATGCATCACGATCCCAACGACTGGATTCCCTGGTTTCAAGAAGCTTCCAAGACTGAAATTGCAGCGCTGGCGATTTCAGTTTTCGAATCTTACAAATTACGCGACCCCTTGGCTCGGGAGGTCATTCATCAGGCAGCTCAAGCACTGGTTACCGATGCTTACGCGTGCTGGAAACGACTCCATGCCAAGAGTTGCACTTTTGTGTTGGCCGGGGGCGTATTCCTGAAACAACCCACTTTTACTCGGCTTTTCAAACGCCTGCTCAGAGAGCTGAAACCAGACGCCACGGTTACTCCTATTCCAGTCGAAAGTTTCTGGGGGACGATATACGCAGGGCAGGATCTAATTTCAAGCTCTGCCAAAAGTGAAACTAATGTAACCAGTCATGAAACCAAAACTGACTCATCTTTGGGAAATGAAAAGGTGGTTCCGATTTCAAGTCAGTTATCCCCCACAGAGAAGAGACTACGTCGATCCATGAAATTGGATGAAATGAGTCATGGCAAGGCCGTGGATTTATTTCTCACAGAAGATGAGAATGTTCTCTCAGCTATACGTAAGGAAAAGGCAAGAATCATTCAATGGGTTGATTGGGTGGCCGATGTGTTTCGCAATGGTGGTCGCTTATTTTATGTTGGGGCAGGGACCAGCGGGCGGCTTGGGGTATTGGACGCTAGCGAGTGTCCTCCCACATTCGGTGTCCCATCATCCATGGTTCAAGGAATTATCGCAGGAGGAAGAACGGCCCTGTGGGATTCCATGGAAGGTGCTGAAGATGATTTTGAAGCCGGTTGCAGTGCTCTTCAATACCGTGGATTCAATCAAAAAGACTTGGTTCTTGGGATAGCAGCAAGTGGAAGAACCCCGTTCGTGCATGGTGCACTACATTTTGCTCGATCCTTGGGAGCCAGGCAGGGATTACTTTGTTTCAATCCATACCTGGAGTGGCCAAGCGGTCAGAGACCTAGCCTGATCATTTGCCCAGAGGTTGGTCCTGAAATATTGACCGGTTCAACACGGCTCAAGGCCGGAACAGCCACCAAGATGATTCTGAATATGATCACGACCTTGGCCATGATTGGAATAGGTAAGGTCAAGAGCAATCTAATGATTGATGTTCGGGCAACCAATGTAAAACTCAAGGACCGGGCCGTCAGGATGTTGATGACACTAACGGGCGCCGATCGAAATCAAGCAGAAGCTACCTTGAAGCAGACCAAGTGGGACATCAAAGAATCTTGTTCTATCCTGGGAACAGAAAATGGCCAAACAAGGGTTTGATGTTGAATTTCTCATAAGCCACGCCCAGTGCCAGAAAATGGCACAATCCACTGATGGCAATCAATGTGATAGATGAAACGAGATACATTCCAAATCCCACACTGGTGTTTGGCTGAATGATGAGCGCAACTCCGTGGTAAAAGGCAACTAATATACCCAGGGCACCCAACCCCCAACAGAGCCAGGATGGCACCTGTGGAACCCCATCCAGGAATCTCATCCAAAATAAAGGTGTCAGCCCATAGGCGGTAAGTGTAAAAGCTTGTTTATACGAGGTTTCTGTATGAAACCCCTGGCAAGTCCATTGAATGAACTTACCCCCGAAAAACAGAAGAAATAATCCCAATCCCAATTGAATGATTTCAAAGGTAACGATCTGATTGGTATCCAATCGGATGATCCGGCCTAGTCCTCCTTTTTCAGCTCCAAATTGGATCATTGCCCAACCTTCAAAAGCGCAACTGGCCAAAAGTAAAGGTCCAACAGATATCAGGAATACGAGGAACACGTTCCAGGATTGACTGGCAATCTTCTCCCAGGCCTTGAGTGGTGTAAATAATATGAGCAATGATCGAATCATGTGGCAGGAATGTAAGCAAGTCCGGGGCCTGAGACAAAGCGAAATCAAATGTTTTTAATTAAGAGGCCATTACACTTCTGAGGTTTACCGCTGTTTGAATACGTAAGTGATCCAGTTTCTTCATTGAAATTCATCTTTTGGAGGTAACGACATTGCATCCCAGCGAGTCATTTGCCAATCTCAGCTTAATCATTATGAATCATCAGCAACGATTTTCATTGGAAGGTAAAGTGGCCCTGGTCACCGGAAGCACAAAGGGACTTGGTCGGGCCATGGCATTGGCACTGGGGGAAGCTGGAGCCAAAGTGGCAATTAATTATCACCATGATCAAACTAAGGCACAATCCACTCTTGATGCCTTCAAAGAGGCTGGATGTGAAGGACTTCTTGTAAGAGGCGATGTGACCGATGAAACGGAAGTCAACGAGATGGTCACCATTATTGCAAATGAGTTGGGACCCGTGGATATCGCGATTTTAAACGCAACCTGTGATCAACCGCATCATCCCATCGAAGAATATTCATGGGATTTTTATCAGTCCATGTTGGATTTTTTCATCAAGAGCCCTTATCTGATCAGTCGTGCCATTTTACCAGCAATGAAAAAGAAACATTGGGGCCGAATCATCAATATTGGCTCGGAGGTGGTGCATTTAGGAGTTCCAAATTTTAGTGCTTATGTGGCCGCAAAGGGAGGGCAAAATGGGTGGACCCGCAGTATGGCCCGAGAATTGGCCCCTTTTGGAATTACGGTGAATATGATTTCACCGGGCTGGATTCCGGTTGAACGCCACGAAAAGGAACCTCAAGAATGGAAGGATGCCTATTTACCGACGATACCGGTGGGGCGTTGGGGTGTTCCGGAGGATTTAGCTGGTGCGGTCACTTTTTTAGCCAGTGAATCCTCCAGTTTCGTTACCGGTCAAAATCTACACATCAATGGGGGATTAACATTGCATTAAGTTCCTTGACTTGACCTTTGGTTCATAATTTGACATCAAACTGGAATCACTTTCGCGAGACATCAGGCTAGTTTATTCTGGTAACAGGAATCCTTCCTGGAATTGGTCCTCGTACCTGAGTTGATGCGTGTCTAATGTATATCATGAAAAAGCTAATCTTATTAACTGCCATTTTGGCAGTCGTTGTGGGGGGATTGACTGCTTGCGGCCCCAAAGAGGAAGGCAAAAGTGGAAAACCCAAGTTTTCTTTTGTGACCAACATGCCGGCTTCATTTTGGGTTATTGCTCAAAAAGGGGTTGAAAAAGCCGGTGAAGATTTTGATGTGGAAACATCCTATCACATGCCCACAGGAAACGCCGCCGGACAAAAACGTGTATTGGAGGATCTATTGACACGAGGCGTCGATGGGATTGCCGTGAGCGTCAGCGATCCTGCCAATCAGACAGACATCTTGGATAAAATAGCCAAACGAACAAAACTGATCACGGTGGATGCCGATGCACCGGATTCAGAAAGGCTGGTTTATGTCGGTGTGGACAATTATACAGCCGGCCGCTTATGTGGTCAGTTGGTGAAAAAAGCATTACCTGAAGGTGGAAAGTTGATGGTTTTCGTGGGCAGTGTGGATCAGGACAATGGTCGTCGCCGACGTCAGGGTGTCATCGATGAGTTAGTAGGTCGTGATTCAGATCTAAATCGATTTGATCCCATTGATGAAGGAGTCAAAGGAAATGGTTATGAAATCCTCGGTACCCTCACCGATCAGGGGGATCCTGGGCGTGCCAAGACCAATGCTGAGGACACTCTTTCCAGGCATCCGGACATAGCCTGTATGGTGGGGCTTTTTGCCTACAATCCTCCCGCCATCTTGGAAGCCCTCTCCCAAGCAGGAAAATTGAATCAAGTCAAAATTGTCGCCTTTGATGAGGATAACGACACCTTACAAGGAATCATTGACGGAACCGTGGCTGGAACCATTGTTCAAAATCCTTATGAGTATGGATACAAATCCATAGAAGTGCTTGTTGCTCTTCATAAAGGTGATACTTCAATGATTCCTGAAAACAAATTCATCGACATTCCAGCTCGAACCATTGTCAAGGATAACGTGGTGGCCTTTTGGGATGACTTGAAAACCAAGACAGGCGCGGCCGAAGCCGGTGAGTAAATCCGACACGCAACAGGAGGGCTCGAGCCCTCAAACAAGTGCTGATGCTCCAATGCTTTTACAAGTGCGGGGCATTACTAAGAGCTTTCCGGGTGTAAAGGCGCTGAAGGGGGTGGATCTTCATTTGCGTGAGGGAGAAGTTCTCGCGGTGATCGGTGAAAATGGTGCCGGTAAAAGCACCCTCATGAAAATCCTGGCTGGTGTTCAAGAACATGATCAGGGCGAGGTCCTTGTAGATGGAGATCCTGTACGCTTTAAAGGAGTAGAAGATGCACTTGAAAAAGGCATCGCCCTCATTCATCAAGAACTGAACCTGGCGGACAACCTTGATGTCGCAGCAAATATATTCCTTGGTCGAGAACCTCTCAAGAGAGGGCTTTTAGACACCTCGACCATGCGTCAGGAGTCTCGACATTATTTGGATCAGGTTGGATTACGCGTCGATCCGGACGAGGTTGTCCATCATCTTACGATTGGTCACCAGCAAATGGTGGAAATTGCAAAAGCTCTTTCTGTGGATGCTCGGGTTTTGATTATGGATGAACCTACTTCGAGCCTGAGCCTGCACGAAACGGAACAGCTATTTAAAGTCATTAAAGACTTGGCATCAAAAAAAGTGGCCATCGTCTACATCTCCCATCGTCTGGGAGAGGTGAAAGAATTGGCTGATCGAGTCACCGTGCTGCGTGATGGAGAAAATGCAGGAGAGTTGAGTCGTCAGGAAGCCACCCATGACAGCATGGTCAAGTTAATGGTTGGGCGCGATATTTCACAATATTATGCGTTGGAACCGAGATCCCATGGTTCTGTTGCCCTTAAAGTGGACCGCTTGCGCACCGTTCAAAATCCGAATCATCTTTTAAGTTTCGAGGTCAAAGCCGGAGAAATTGTAGGTGTGGCTGGACTCGTGGGAGCAGGTCGAACTGAAATGTTGCAAACTTTGTTTGGAGTCACACCCGCATTGGAAGGCACGATTGAAATTCTTGGTCAATCGGTACAAATAAATTCTCCCTTGGACGCCATCCGAAATGGACTGGCTCTTGTTCCCGAAGACCGTAAACAACAGGGGCTTGTTCTAGAAATGGCCGTCAGGGAGAACATGAGTCTGGCGAGTCTTGGGAGAGATCAACGCAAAGGATTTTTAAATCATGGTCGTGAACTGGACATCAGCCAGGGGATGGTTCGTGATATGAAAATCAAAACACCATCCGACCTTCAAGAGGTCCAATACCTTTCGGGGGGCAACCAGCAAAAAGTGGTTTTAGGCAAGTGGCTGGCCATGAAACCCAAAGTCCTGTTTCTGGATGAACCTACTCGCGGGATTGATGTGGGTGCCAAACAGGATATTTATAAATTGATGGAAAAACTGGCTGAAGAGGGGGTGGCCATTTTGTTTGTCTCCAGTGAAATGGAAGAAATCATTGGCATGTCGGATCGTGCCATTGTCATGCATGAGGGAAAGTTGACCGGGACAATCATGCGCAACGAATTGACTGAAGAATCTGTCATGCAACTGGCTACCGGAACAAATCTGCAAACTGCATCTGGTCATTGAAGAGGTTTCAATCGATGAAAAAGATATACGGTATTTTAGGTATTTTCAGCGTGGTTTTTATACTGACCGCGATCATGAGCCCCAGCTTTTTGACTCCATACAATATGGAAAGATTGATCCTTCGTACTTCCTTGTTCGGGATTATCAGTATTGGAGTCGCATTTGTCATCATTACCAGTGGAATCGACCTTTCCATCGGTTCCATTATTTGCCTGATTGGCTGCGGTCTTCCCTGGCTTCTGGTCAAAATGTCAGTTCCTCTTCCACTTGCTATTTTGATCGTAGCCGGCGCGAGTTTATTGATTGGACTTGTTCACGGGCTCCTGATTACCAAGTTAAAATTACAGCCCTTTGTGGTGACATTATGCGGGTTATTGATGTATCGCGGCATCACGCGTGGTTTCACTGGCGATCAGACCCAAGGTTTTGGGAAATTTTTTAGCGGTCTTCGTTGGCTGGGTGTTGGTAAAATTGCCGTTCCCGGTGTTCCGGTAGATACATTTGGTATACCCGTGCCGTTTTTTCTCTTACTCATTGTTGCTATCCTGGCCTCGGTTTTTCTCAACCGTACCATTTATGGTCGCTACCTGCTTGCTCTTGGACGAAACGAACAAGCAGCTCGTTACAGTGGAATTAATACAGATCGCATGATCATTTTGGCTTATGTCATATGTGCCGCCATGGCAGGTTTGGGAGGCGTATTGTTTATTTTGGACGGAAATTCTGCCCAGCCTGTGGTGCTCGGTAATTTTTACGAACTTTATGCGATTGCCGCTGCTGTTCTGGGTGGATGCAGTCTTCGAGGAGGACAAGGAACCATCATTGGTGTGGTGATAGGCACTGCATTGATGCAGGTCCTCAGAAACATGATCACATTAGTGGACTGGATTCCAACTCATATCGAATATGCAGTCATAGGAGCAGTCATTCTGGCAGGTGTCACCGCCGATGAAGTGGTAAAGCGTATTTCAGCTTCCAGAAGGTCCGCTGCAAGTCGACTCTAGAGATCATTTTTTTAGTTTTTTTTCGTTGTTCAACTCATATATGGATTGACTTGTAAGAAGACAAAAATGCTGAGATCCCATTGATGAAAATGCCTCATCCAATCATTTGCGGATTTGCTTGGGCCTCGCTGATTTTCGCCATTTCCTTTGTTTTTCTGGGAGTCAGATACCTGTGGTCTTCTCTCGTGGAAAACACTCATCGGGAAATGATCATAGGAGGAGATCAGTGGTGGTCCCTTGGAATTCTGGTATTGTTCTCATTCTGTGTAGGAATGGTTACATCCTGGGTTAGGCGCAGGAAGCAGTTTCCATTTTAGCGGCAGCAGTTTATTGTCTGAATACAAAAGACCGGTTCAGTGTTTGTCAAAATCCTTCCCTGTTCAGAATTGTTTCACACGATGGTGACATTATTTATCGAGGTTGGGGGAGACAGATGTTAAAGCGAATCGCCACCATTCTTGCGACTACCACCACCGCTATGCCGGCAGTCAGAGACAATTCCTCTTCGCCGGAAAAATACAAGCTCCCAAAATAGGCCCAGCAACCTGCGAAAGCGCAGGTGGCATACAACGGAGTTGCCTTGAACAAACGCGGTACTTCATTACAAATAACATCGCTGACGGCACCTCCTGCCGTTCCGGTGACCACACCCAATAGCGATGCAATAAACATGGAAGTGCCTGCTTCTATTGAATAACTGGCCCCTACGATGGCGAACAGTCCCAACCCAAAGGCATCTGGAATCTGAAGCCAGCGATCCAGGGTGACATCATTGCGCGGAACAAATGGACTGATCAATGCCATGCAGAAAACGATGACTGCATAGTGATCGTTTGCGATCCAAAACAAGGGATGCCGATCCAGAAAAAGATCTCTGAGTGTCCCTCCGGCAAAGGCGGTGATGAAGGCGACCGTGAAGACACCAATAATGTCCAATTGATGTTTGCGAGCCAATAAAATCCCAAATATGGCCGATGAAAACACGGCTCCAAATTCGATGATTTGTAACATTTGCTTGGAAGGATAGGGGATTCAGGAAAGAACAGCCTTGACGACTTCTCCATGGACGCTGGTTAACCTTCGATCCAATCCGTTGTAATAAAAAGTAAGCTGCTCGTGATGGAGCCCCATCAAGTGGAGAATAGTGGCATTGAAATCATAAACCGTTGTGGCATTCTCGGCTGCTTTGAAACCGAATTCATCACTCACTCCAAAGCTGAATCCCTTCTTAACACCAGCACCTGTAAGAAAACAGGTAAAGCTACCCGGATTATGATCCCGACCTGTTCCATTTCCCTGCAGGAATGGCATCCTTCCGAATTCGGTGCACCATACCACAAGAGTGTCCTCCAATAATCCACGTCTCTTCAGATCGCGAATCAGAGCGGCGGTGGGTTGATCCATGATTTCTGCCTGCATGGCATGTGTCTTTAAAATATTAGAATGAGAATCCCAATTAGTGATTCCATTTCCACCGGAAGGATCGCTGCCGTTGAATAATTGAACGACTCTCACGCCTTTTTCCAAAAGTCTGCGGGCGAGTATGCAATTTTTTGCATAGGCTTTTTTAAGATCACTGCCATCCTCTGTGCCATATTCGCGTCGGATGTAATCGGGTTCATTACCAATATTCATGACTTCAGGAACGGAAGTTTGCATCCGGCCTGCAAGCTCATAACTGGCTATTCGCGCGGCCAGATTGGCATCGCCTGGATATTTTTCCAGATGCTGTTGATTCAACCTGTTAAGTAAATCTCTGGTGGCCTGATCATCAGAAGTGGTGTAGGCAGAAGGGCGAGAGAGATTTGCTGGGGCTTGGATGGCATTGAAGTCGGTGCCTTGAAACGCAGCAGGCAGGAATCCGTTTCCAAAGTTATTTTTTCCAGATCTTGCCAGTCCACGAGGATCATTGATGGCCACAAACGCAGGCAGTTCCGAATTTTCAGATCCTAAAGCGTAGGTCACCCATGCTCCAAATGAGGGGAATCCCTCCATGGTCATTCCGGTATGTAGAAAATTCTCGCCCTGCGGGTGAGCACTGGTGTCTGTATGCAAGGCATGAAAGAAGCAGAAATCATCAACCATGGATCCAAGATGAGGCAACAGTTCCGATGTCATCTTCCCTGTCTGCCCTCTAGGTTTAAAATCCCAGAAAGGCTTCGCGATATTACCTGAAGGGCCTTCAAAAGTGACACTTGGAAGACCGGGTGGCTTCTGGCCATGATATTGAGTGAGAGCTGGCTTGAAATCAAAAGTATCCACATGACTGACTGCACCCGGACAAAAGACAATCAGTACCTTTTTGGCGGGCATGTCAAAATGAGCAGGCCGAGGTTCGTAAGGATTTTTTGCATCAATGTTGACTTCAAATTTTTTCGAAGAAAGACTCGAAGCCAGTAACCCATCGTTTTGCAACAATTGAGTCAAACCTAATGCCCCCAGTGCACCTCCGGTTTGGTTGATGAAACTTCGGCGATTAAGCAATTTTTGGCCGAAGGGGGTTATGAGATCTGATTTCATAAGGCATATTTGAAGTTGTCAAAATATCTGTCCAGTTGTTGAGGCTCTTTAAAATTCATTCCGTCCATCAAACATTGAACTTAGGGCATTGAGCGTCGTCCTGGTCATGTTGGGAAAGGTGCAGTAACCTGGCTTTGATGTCAGAATATGATCGCGGAAATTTCTTTTTAACAGGCCGTTAAATTCATTTTGTTTGAGAAAAAACAGTTCAGGGAAGAAAGGCAAATTCATTTGAGTTAAGGAGTCCGCGGCAGACTAAATGCAGTCCATGTTCTACCGAAATTTCTTTTGCAACAGTCAATTCGGATTGACTGGGATTTCTTCCCAATATTAACTGGAAACATCTTGCGATCCTTTGATCCATTTTTTCAGAGTCATCGCTGTCAGATTCGGTGCGTTCGGCGATCAATCTAGATTGTTCCACGATGAAGTCACTGTTCATGAGGTTTAATGCCTGCAAAGGTGTGGTCGAGATGGGGCGTTTTGCTCTTACCTGTCCGCAATCAGGAAAGTCAAAAGCAGTGAACATACGGTCATCAACTCGTCTCATGCGTTCCTGGTAAAGCATACGACGCCATGTTTCTGGTCCGTGGTTGTTTACAACTTCCCACTGGGCGTAAGTCTTTTTTACATTATGAATACGATAGCTTTTGCCTCCAATTTGCCTGTCCAGTTTGCCGGAAGCCTGGAGGATGCTGTCTCTTATGACCTCCGCCTCCATTCGGCGAGGAGGGAACCTCCATAGAAGCGTTGAATCTGGATCCTTATACAGACCCCGTTGTTGAGGTAAGCTCGATCTTTTAAATGCCTCGGAGGTGACCAGTAATCGAATCATTCCCTTCACGGACCAAGGTTTTGCGCTGGTGGTTGTAGGAGCAATAAATTCAGCGGCCAACCAATCCAACAGTTCTGGGTGTGTTGGTTTGGCACCAGCCTCTCCGAAATCACTGGTGGTTGAAACAATCCCTCGACCAAAGATATGGTGCCAGATGCGATTGACCATCACACGAGAAGTCAGCGGGTTTTCGGGTTTTGTGATCCAGTTTGCAAACCCGGCTCGCCGTTCCGGGCCGGGCGAATTTGAATTCAAATCAAGTTCTCCTTCCAGAATTTCCGGTCCGGCAGGATACACTTCATCTCTTTTGTTTTCTGGGCTTCCTCGATGCAGGATATAGGTGGTATCAGGAGGGATGAAACGTCCAACGAATCCCGGTCTAGGTCCTTCATTCAGGAATAAATCAATCTTAGCCTGTAGTTTCTTTAGCTGGCTTTTACGTTCAGGAGATTCTTCAGGCAATTTTTTGTTGATGAACCAAGTTCCGGTCCAGGGCTGCCATCCGCCGTCTGCTTTTTGGATATCAATATCAAATTCATACTTTGGTAAATAGGGTGATTGAGTCAAATAATCGGTATCATAAAAGTATTCCCGATTGGCACTGAGTCGAATGCGATCAATGGTATGAGATTTTGGAAACTTGAAAATCACCCAAGGCATCTCATCGGATTCTTTGGGGATTTTGACTCTCCATGCCATGGTTCCATATTCACCATCATGTATTCGCTCTAATGGGTTTCTACCGTCCACTCCATCTTCTGGATAACCGGTGAGAACCGTGTCCATTCGTAATTCAGCCAAATTGGTTTCAGGGTTTTCCGGACCATAGATTTCCAATTCATCCAAATTCAGGTTGCGCATTTTAAAACGAATGCGAATGCTTGAAGTCGAAACAGCGGGGAAATTTATTTCTCGGTAAGCTCCCCAATTCTCCTCCCATCCTCCCTTGGATGCGAGTATGTCTCTTTGGAGATTAATTTCCTGCATCAATGAGTCCCCTGTTTTTCGTAGAGGATGATCATCAGCATACTCAGGAAATCGACTGCCAAACTCAATGTCCTGAAAGATGCCGGTCATGGCATAATAATCTTTCAGTGAAATTGGATCGAATTTGTGATTGTGACAACGAGCACAATTCATGGTGATTCCCATGACAGAAGCGCCGATGGTTTGCATGATTTCGTCCATGCGATCAGCGCGTGCTTGCCGAATGGCGGATGGTTCACGGCCTACAGTGGCCGCAGGGACATGTGGACCAGCAACAAGGAACCCAGTTGCTTCACCTGCACCCAGAGTATCTCCTGCAATCTGCTCCTGAATAAACCGGTCATAAGGTAGATCTTCGTTAAAGGCTCGTACGACATAATCACGATATAACCAGGCATTTTTCCTGTATAAATTGGCTTCTGATCCATTTGATTCCGCCCAACGAATGACATCAAGCCAATGCTGCGCCCATCGTTCTCCGAAATGTTTGGAAGCCAATAATTGATCAATCAACTCCTGGTATGCCGATTCGGGATTATTTTTAAAATCACTTTGAAATTTTGAAATTTTTTCCCACGTAGGCGGAAGTCCAGTCAGCACAATGGAGGCACGTCGGATCAAGGAGAGGGGGTCGGCCATTTCATTCGGTTGAATGTTGCTGGATTTCAGCTTCACATCAAGGAATGCGTCGATGGGATTCTTTGTCTTTTTTGGAATTTGGGGCCTTCTAACGGATTGAAAGGACCAGTGATCGGTGCTTAACCTGAACACCTCATTCATTTGTCCCGGCCATTGAGCTCCCTGAGAGATCCATTCTTCGATTCTAAGAATTTGTTCATTTGACAATTGCTCACCTTTGGGAGGCATCCTTTCGCTTTGATCATTTGATTTTATCAATTCTACCAAATGACTTTTATCAGGTTGCCCCGGAACGATACTCGGTAATCCTGTGCTACCACCCTTGAGTAAAATGGCTCGTTTATCCAGCCGCAGCTCCGATTTCTGCTTGTTTGGACCATGGCAGTCCAAACAATGTTGCTCGAAAATGGGCTTGATCTCGTTCTTAAAATCAACAGCAACCAAGTTTGGAACTCCTACCTTGACCATTGTTGCCAAAGTAAGAATAACAATAGGAACTCTCAATGATTCGATTTTCTTCATAATCATCTCAGTTTGAGTCAGGTCTGTTTACCCCATATTGATCGGCTGTTTGGCACCCAAGCTGATGTGTTGGCATGACTAGATCTTAAGTCTGACAAGCAACATTGCAATCATTGCATGAAGCAGTATGATTGATTCGAAATTGTTTAATTGATCGAAAAGTGGAGACGTTAGAAGCATCAAAAGGTAATTCCGCAGAAATGGATTCGAATCCAGGCTCTTTGGTGGATACTCAAAACCAAAAAGACGAACGCTGTATTCCTATCGACAAGGTAGGGGTTCGGGGGTTGAGATTTCCTATTCAGGTAAGAGATCGAAGGCGTGAGCATCAAGAAACCATCGCCTCGGTGGGGATGTATGTGGATCTTCCACATGATTTCAAAGGCACGCACATGAGTCGTTTCGTTGAAGTCCTCAATGCTCATGGGAACCTTGTTCATGTTGAAAACATTCCTGAAATTCTTCGGGAAATGCAGGTGAAGCTAAATGCTAAAACAGCGCATTTGGAGATGGAATTCCCCTATTTTCTCGAAAAGGAGGCTCCTGTCACCAGAAAGAAAAGTTTGATGGATTATACCGTGAGCTTTGACGCTTCAATTAATGGGGATGAGTTGGATTTTATTCTTAAAGTCATCGTACCAGTCACAACGCTCTGCCCCTGTTCCAAGGCGATCAGTCAGTATGGAGCCCATAATCAACGAGGGGAGGTGACAGTTTCAGTCCGGTTTGATGAAATCGTATGGATTGAAGACCTGATCGAATGGGTGGAATCATCAGCCAGCAGCGAACTTTATGCATTGTTAAAGCGTCCGGATGAAAAAGCCGTTACGGAGCGTGCTTACGAAAATCCTGTCTTTGTCGAAGATCTGGTTCGGAATGTGGTTCTGCGGCTGAAAAAAAACTCGCAAGTAAAATGGTATCGAGTTGAAGCGGAAAATTTTGAAAGCATTCACAACCATAATGCTTACGCCAGTATAGAGGCCCACTCCGGTTGAGGACTATCAAGTCAATGAATCTTCAACATCACATCGACGTGGTCATTCTGGATTCTTCGATGAACATGATTAAATACATCTACTTCAAAGGTCTTACCCACATTATTGCCAGCCAAGTCCTCTAAAATGGATTGAATCCTCAAGGTATACTCTCCCTTCTGCCAGGGCTGATTGGGAGTAAAAGTCAACGAAGTCTCATTGTTTTCAAGCTTTTTGGCGCCTTCCACAGGATGACCATCCATCGATAGAATCTGAATCAATCGATGAGCCAATGCAAAATCCAAGGCTTCCCCAAATTCAATGACAAGGGGAAGATTGCTGCCGGCACTGGGTAAGTTTAAAATCCAGTCATGGGGATTGATGGATTCTCGATCTGGAGCGGTCACTTTGAATTTCTTTGTGTAATCCTGTTTCAAAGGAAGTCCAGCGGCATCTCTCCATTGACGATCTATCACCAGAGTAAAGTTGGCACCTTCCTGAAGTGAAGGACCAATCTCTTCCAACGGTTTCACCCCTCGTTTGATGCGACCGGGATCTATAAACAAAGTTAGTCTTTCCATTGAGGCATCCCACAATTCCTCTCCAAGCTCCAGAAAAGGGAGTTCGATTTCATGATTATGACGATCATACAAATGAATGTGGTCATACACATTACCCCCGCTCATTGAACCTGAAAAGTGGATGTAAAATTTCAATAGGTTTTCGGGCAGAATATCTGTCGATGGGTAAACGTTTGCAACTTGGGTGCTTGAAACTTGAGCCTCCAGTAACGGTCGCCAAAAGGAAGTTAATTTATTCTTCAAACGGTTGTCGGAGCTTGTGGGGTTAAATTCTGCCCGGTAGATAAGCCGCTCTGACAAAGGAAATCGAGGGTGAAACGTAATTTCTGTCTGAGATTTTTCGTAATGCCCAAGAATGGCTGGCACCTCTGAATCAAAGGCGTCTTCCGATTCCACAAAAACCTTCAACCAGGATTTCCAATCAGCTGCTGGAGTGAGGTGCAATTCGTTTAATTGCGTTACGACAACGTTCAATGGTTTGCCCGTAGTCTTGTCAGTGATCCATTTTATCTCAGCACCATTGGTAATCGTGAGTGAAGCGAATAAAAGGACTGGTAAGAATCTGTTCAACTGAGTGATTGGCATGTCGGTAATAAATAAAACAACGGCGGCCCCGCACAAGGCCGCCGTTGATAGGAACCTCTCCAAGGCCCTGCCTCAGGGGAGAGGACGCGACTCCAGGTTCAGTGACCCGTTGTCTGCACGCACCAACAAAATGGCATGTTGATCATCCAATTGATCCAACTGATCGACACCCTTCCAGGCTTCGATGGTTTCATAAGGGAGTCCTTCTGTGCCTCCGCCTTCAACTCTTTCTTCAATCTTTTCAATGGACTCAATATTCTCAGTGTCAATTTTCATGATCCCACGACTACTATTCGCCATGAGTAAAAAGTCTCTTCCATCTTTCTGGTAAACGATCATGTCCAGGGGTCTGTTTCGGTTCCCCAGTTCGGCAATAGTTTTTCCCACAATCTGGGCGCCGGGTTCGATTGATTTAAGGGGAATCTGGACAAGCGGCGTGCAGGTGTATGCCGCGAGTATATGAGGTTCGGTGCCGATGTTGATTGGAACAAAGGTTCTGACGGGTGACCGTGTTTCGAATCTGCCATGTGCACCATGGTAAATTTCAACTTGAGTGCCTCCACTGGCGGATTTGAAGGGGAATGGGATGCCTCGTAAAGTTGAAGCAAACTCTTCATTGGATAATCCCGCAACGAGAATTCTATCGTCAAGGAAGGCAATGTCAGTGATCGATTCCAAACGTTTGTTGCTGCGTCTGCGACCTTCTCCCACCATTTTATCTTCCGGAGCATCAGGGAGCATCACAGTGGAGTGTTCAACATCATTAAAGTCCAATACGACTAGTTTGTTAGTGGATTCAACACGAATGAAGACGGGAATGGCAGAGGGACCTCTTCCTCTGGAGATGGAAAGGTAAGCATGCTTATTGATAGGATTGACTGCAATGTCCTGGATCAATATATCCTCAGCAACCGTGCCGAGGAGACCGGCGATTTGAGAGTTGACACCTTTAAGATGAATTGGGGATGCCTTGCCTTTTTGAGTGTCTCCTGTCGCAATGGCGTGAATGGATGCTGACTTGGCGTCTGCAACGAATAGGATGCCTGCAGGACCGAAGGCAATACTGCCTGCTGAACGTATCTCAGGTTTTCCCTTTGCCATTCCTGATTTCCAACCTGCTGCTATCGAGTGAATGGAGGCCAAGCACGTGATCAGGCTCAGCACAGTGAATAATATGGTTCTTTTCTTCATAGGGTTTGCATTAAGAGACACTCGTCGCTGCCAGGGTGGTTACAGTTTTAATTCCCAAAAAAAGCGGACAGAATTCGATGTTTTCTGTCCGCTTTTCAAGTTCATAGAGGAATCTGTTTAGCGATGGGATTTATCTGGCATTGGGCAAGGGTTGATATTTACTGTGCTTATATCTGGTATGGACCCAAACAAAGTCAGGGTTGTCTTGATTTCCGCCATTCCAATAAAAGCTGTTTTCACCGTTAGAAGAATTGGTAGCTGCCCTGACAGTAGCCTCATCTCTCCATGTTCTTGTTTCGCCATGCCCATCAGCAAATGAGATGGTGCTGTTGCTGCCATGGAAAACCGCAAATGGATCCACCCAGCCCAGATTAGGCTGAACATTAATCACCCAGGTTCCACGGTTGAAATCTCGGGGATCAGCTTCTTCCAGAAATACCATTGCTTCGGCTGGCTGAAAGACAGTTGTCATTTTTTTGTAAGGAGTTTGGGCATTCCCTTGCCAGCCACTTCCATTCATTCCGTTGGCTTTGGAGTAGCTATCCCATGCCCAGCCGCTGCCGGGTTGGTTACGTTTTGTGCGTAAATCACCTGGGCAGTGGTAGGAACCGGCTGCTGGAACATAATTAAACAAAGGCCCGGCTTGGATACCGTTTTGTACCAATTCCTGAGCTTGGGTTTTGTTTAATCCACGCGTGATGTTTCCGGGTTGAAAATTTCCATTGGCTCCTACGGTACCTGGCCCCGGCCAAAAACCTCCGGCAGGATTCCCTTGGGTGGGCAACATTTCATCCTCATGATCATCGGCATACATGACGAACCCCAGTGAAAGTTGCTTGTGATTATTCAAACAGACTGCTTGGGTGGCTTTCAGTTTCGCCTTACTAAGTGCCGGAAGAAGCATTCCTGCAAGAATGGCGATGATAGCAATGACGACGAGTAACTCAATAAGGGTAAAACCTGAGGAGTTTGTCTTTTTTTCAGAAAAACAGTTAATTTTCATTTAAAAATAATCTTATGGTTCCCAGCTGAGGAGTAATCCATAACATGTTTCATCCATTTGTGAAGTAAAAAATATCGAACGATAACGTTATAGTTTTGGTAAGGTGATCAAGGCCGTGATCGTTTACTGGCCATGATTTGTTCAAGAAGTTGCTGCATTTCCATTGCCTGAGCTTTGTATTCCCCGGATAGTTCACGTCGTTCACCCAAATCATCTCCCAAGAAATACAATTGACCCTCTGGGTGATTTCCCAACTCTGTGTTGGTGTTTTTGTTGATCTTGGCGCCATTTGACGGACTGATCCATTTCCAGTTACCAACTCGCAAGGACAAGGCTCTGGCTTGTTCCACCAAATGCTCTCGACCCGTAGCGGAATTTCCAATTAAAGCATTGATGACATTGAAGCTATCTGGAAATGCTTCAAAAGGAACATCCTCATTTAACAATTGAGCAAAGCTGTTTGGAAGATCGATCTGGCAGACCAGGGCGCTGCTCTTGCCTGGTTTGACCTTGTTGGGCCAACGAACAATCCATGGTACTCTTGTTCCTGCCTCGAAAGAGCTGTATTTACCACCACGGAAGGGGCCGGCTGGATTGTGATGACCTAATTTTTCTACGGCCTGGTCCTTGTATCCGTCATCAATCACTGGACCGTTATCGCTGGTGAATAACACCAAGGTTGATTCGGCAATATTGAGTTGGTCGAGTTTGTTCAATATTTCACCCACACACCAATCGGTCTGCACAATAGCATCACCCCTGGGCCCCATGGTTGTTTTGCCAACAAATCTTGGATGTGGCACCCTTGGGACATGGATATCGTGGAGAGAAAAGAATAGGAAAAAAGGCTCGTCCGCATTTTTGTCGATAAATTCTAATGCTTTAGAGGTGATGTCATCTGCCATATCCTCATCTTTCCACCGTGCTGCGTGGCCACCAGTCATGTAGCCTATACGACTGATCCCATTGATAATGGTTCGATCATGGCCATGACTTGGATGCATCTTTAATAATTCTGGATGTTCCTTTCCTATGGGTTCTTCACCCACACGTTTGTTGAAGCTGACTTTGATTGGATCATTTGGATCCAAGCCAACAACATGGCGATCCTCCACATAAACACAAGGAACACGGTCTCCGGTTGCCGGGATCAAAAATGCGTAATCGAAACCTATGTCCAATGGCCCTGGTTCAATGCTTCCATTCCAGTCTGGGCCTCCTTGAGGTCCAAGGCCCAGATGCCATTTCCCGACCACCCCGGTTTCATAGCCTGCTTTTTTCATGATATCGGGCATCGTGGTGGTTTCAGGGTGGATGATTAAAGAAGCATCTCCTCTGGCAATTCCTGTCCCTTTTTGTCTCCAGGCGTATTGCCCGGTCAACATGGCAAATCTGGAAGGAGTGCATGTTGCCGCTGCGGCATGGGCATCGGTAAACATCAATCCTTCACTTGCCAAACGATCGATATGAGGAGTTTGGACTTGTGTGGCTCCATAGCATCCAACGTCGCCATAACCCAGATCATCGGCATATATGATGATGATGTTTGGTTTTGCCTGCTCAGCGATGACTGACAGAAAACCACCAAGAGTGGAAAGCAGTATCAAAAGGAAGTGAGGGTAAGAGGTGTTTCCCTGCGGACGAACACAGTAAAGCTCCTCTGGATCATGTTTCGATTGGATTCGGGACATCAGACTTTTTTCCTGAAATGGAATAAATAATTCAAGGAAATTGATAAGGCTCGTTGATAGAGCTCGGATTCTTAACGACTGCCTAACAATTCATTTCCAAATCAAGTCGATGGTGTTACTTTGTTCCACAGAAGATGGATTCCGAAACAACAAACAAATCAATTGCGCTGACAAAATGGTCTCATTGCGCAGGTTGAGCGGCTAAACTGGGTCCTGAAGACCTTGCTCAGGTACTGGGCAAACTGCCAGCTATAACCGATCCCAATGTCCTTGTGGGTACGAGCACGGCTGATGATGCTGCTGTGTATCGTATTTCCGATGAAATTGCGATGATACAAACGGTGGATTTTTTCACACCCGTTGTAGATGATCCGTACCTGTTCGGCTCCATTGCCGCGGCCAATGCTTTGAGTGATGTATACGCCATGGGAGGGAAACCAAGCATGGCCTTGAACATTGTCGCTTTCCCCAGAAAAAGTGACTCCTTGCCGTTGTCAGTACTGGCTGAAATTATCCGTGGCGGGGCAGATAAAGCAGCTGAAGCAGGCATTCAAATTTTGGGGGGTCACAGCATCGATGATGCAGAGCCCAAGTATGGACTCAGTGTCACGGGATTTGTTCATCCAGAGCGATACTGGACCAATGTAGGAGCAAGGGCAGGGGACAAAATCATCCTCACCAAACCCATTGGTGTGGGAGTGATCACGACTGCCCTTCGTGCTGGTCACCAGGATGCGGAAGTGGAGAAACTTGCCATCGAAAGTATGGCTGCCCTTAATAGTAAAGCATCAGAGGCCGGACAGGAGATAGGAGTCAGGGCGTGTACGGATGTGACAGGTTTTGGATTACTGGGACACCTGCGGGAAATGCTTGAGGGTGTAGGAGCCAGGATTCAATTTTCAAAAGTTCCATTTCTCAAAGGTGTGCGTTCCCTTGCTGAGTTGGATTTTATTCCAGGTGGTACCGAGCGCAATCTTAGTGCGGTGAACAAGCACATCATTTTTGATTCCTCTTTAACTGAACTCGATCAACTTCTCCTCAGTGATGCTCAAACTTCCGGTGGGCTGCTCTTCGCAGTCGATGCGCAAAAAGCTCCCCGATTGTTGCATGAATTGATTTCAAATGGAGTCATGGCATCAGAAATCGGCGAATTCACTTCTGATCATCCAGGCAAGATCAAAGTCGATATCTAGGTTCTCAATGAAATAGGAAGCACCTGGAATCAGATTCCGTGAGTTATAGACTATTGATCTTCTTGTCCAATCAACCAGGTGATGGCTTCTGTTGAGGTTCCACTATTGTTGATCGTCAAGCGATCGGGAAATCCAGAAGACGCGTAAATGGATTCCAAAAGCTTTTTAGTCTCACTGTTTTTATCAGCGAGCCATAACCTCGAAGGAACAGCAAGAGCAATCATGCCCGGCAAGTCTCCGTATTTGGCGCCTCCATGAAGAAAATCGATGTCCTTGAAGTCGACCAAATTACCAAATCGAAATCCATGGGTTTGGATGGCGGATCTATTAATAACATCTCGACTGACAGCCCTGGCTGCGGAGGCCCAATGTCCGGCTCCATCCAATCCAACTAATTCAATACTCTTACTTGGTCGTTTTTCGTTTCGATGGATGTAGGCCACGGTCGAGAGGATATCGTGGACACGTTTTGCGAAAAGTGGGGAGTTATAGCCATAGGTATATCCTGCAAATTCTCTGGGATTCGATACCAAACGATTTTGAGAGGCCTGTTCTGAATCAACGAGAAATTCACCTTGAAGAAATAAATCCAATCCCACGACCGTGCATCCTGCATCCAGAGTCCGTTGAACTTCAGGTTTTGGCTGACCATCAGGTTGCAATAAACCGGACTTTCCGCTCGTGGTTGGCCAGATCAAGGTCCGTCCATTCCAATCGCGCGGATGAAGGAACAGCAAGGGAATGGATTCCTCATAGGTAGAGTTTTCCAAGATGCCAACCATTTCTATATGATCAGGATTCTCGGTTTTACTTGTTAGTCTCAGGCTGACTTCCCCTGCAGTTTTAAGAGTACGTCCTATGATTGCCTCGATTCCCGGGCCGTGCAGGTTGCGAAACGCGTGAGGACTTTGATGGCTGGCTTTAAGTTTGTTTTGAACATCCCGGTGCCAGTGTTGGATTAAATTACGCTCTAATTCCTCACCGCCTTCAGGAAGCCCGTGTCCGTCACTCCAGACGGTCAACGATTCTTTACCGAGGCGCTCATAATCTTGCTCCACAATGGGCTCAGGAAGTTGAAGGTCCAGGTGGCGGTTCATGAATCGATACATCGCAGAACGACTGACGTAGTTATAGTTGTGACCGAAATGATTGAGTTGAGCTATGGAAACAAGATCTCCATGGCCGTACATTTCATACAACTTTTTGAGTTCAGGGAATCCTTTGCTGCTCATCTCAACAGTCCAGTCATTTGCTCCAGTCATTCCCAGTGGTTTGGGTGCGACCAATGCAGCAATTTCCACGTTTCCGACAGGAATCCTAAGTCCGGATGCGTTTTCGCAAGTACAACCTCCTTGCATGGCAGTAGACACCATGACAGCAGGAAAACATGCAGCCAACCTCTTATCCAAAGCTCCCATGATGAACGACTGTGTTCCGCCCCCGCTGGCGCCAGTGATGGCTAATCGCCGTGCATCTACCTCAGGTAAACTTACCAAAAAATCGAGGGAACGTATGGAGTTCCAGGTCTGCAATCCCATGATGCTCTGAAGTTGTGATTCTGCTTGTGGACTGAAAAATCCCCATCGATTGGGATCATTCATTTCGGGCCTTTGCCTGCTGAAGCGATGAGCCACATTCTCGGAAATTTGCACACTGTCAGCATACCCTACCATGTCATAATGAAAGACGATGCATCCCATTCTGGCCAATTGGACGTTGCGAGATTGGAGAGGAGAACGTCCACCATTTTCGAATCGTTCGGCCCCTTGATTCAACTCACTCCAGATATCCAGATTCTCCATGAATCTGCCATTGGACCAATGTCCATGGGGACTTAGGATGCCTGGTCGGGGGCCTTCAAATCCTTTGGGACGATAAAGATTTCCTGTCACAAAGAAGCCAGGAAAACTCTCAAAATAAACCTTTTCTACTGTGTAATCACCCTGATCCAGTTTGCCGTGCACTACAGCATTGAGCGGGGTGCGAGTTGGCATCGGCCAAAGTCCGTTCATGACAAGTAAATGCTTGCGAAGCTGACTTGCCCTTTGCTCCCAATCCTTCAAGTTAGCTGGAACATTGAACGGGAAATAACCATTCAGATCTTTTGGTGGAGCCAATCGTTTATCTGTAGGCTTTACTCCATTGGGCAATGCCCGAATTTCGGCTTGAACAAAGGAGAGTGTTAAAACGGATGCAAACAGGATCAGTATGCTGATTTTCTTTTTCATAGCAAAAATCAAGATCTTTGACTCAAAGTATGGGTGACTCATGGAAAACTTACGATGAGTTAATGGAATATTTTCTCAAATGACAATCACGAACCACAACATATCATTTGAAATGAGAATTATTGCAAATTCTGGCGAAGCATGGCTAGAATCTTCCCCCACATGACCATTCGACCTATTCTATGCCCTTGGATAAACTTTTGTTTGATTGCCTTGTTTTTGTGTCACTCGTGGTTGCTGGCGCAAGGTCCTGCACCAAACCTACCTCACCCATCTCAAGTAGATCTTAGACGATTTGAATCCAGCCGAAATGGTCGCGAACTGGCTCTCCCCAATGAGGACGATTCCTTTTCCTTCGCTGTTTTGGGGGACAGAACAGGAGGGCCTGCTGAAGGGGTAAAAATCCTGGCGCAAGCTGTGGATGAAATCAATTTACTGGAACCAGATCTGGTGATGACGGTTGGTGATTTGGTTCAAGGGTATAATCAACAGGTCGAATGGTTGATTCAGATGCGGGAATTCCGGGGTATCATGGATGGTTTGCTGATGCCATGGTTCCCGGTTGCTGGTAATCACGATGTTTATTGGCGCGGAGCTGGAAAACCCCCAGGCGAGCACGAATCGAACTACGAACAACATTTTGCTCCCTTATGGTATGCCTTTGAACACAAAAACGCCTGGTTTATCGTGCTCTATTCGGATGAAGGAAATCCGGAGACAGGTGAAAAAGCAATTAACAAACCGGACAGTCAAAGAATGAGCCATCGTCAGCTGGCCTGGTTAAAAGACACTCTTAAAAAATCAGCAAATGCAGATCACGTATTTGTATTCCTGCATCATCCAAGATGGTTGAAAGGGAATTATGGAGATGATTGGGGCAAGGTGCACGACACTTTGGTGGATGCGGGGAATGTCAAAGCCGTTTTTGCCGGTCACATTCATCGCATGCGATATGACGGTCCTTATGATGGCATCGAATATATTACCCTGGCCACTACGGGGGGCTCCCAGGGGGGGCAATCACCTCAAGCAGGTAATCTGCATCATTTCCACATGGTCACCGTTCGTAAACAGCAAATCGCGGTCGCATCATTGCCGGTAGGGCAGACCATGGACGTTCGAGAAATTACAGGAGAAATTAGCGATGGTGTCAGACAGCTTAACGGTGTTTTCCCTGAGTTTAGCCATCGATTGAAGGTTGAGTCTGATGGTTCCACAGATTCGATTATAAGGATCAAACTCACCAATCCATCCAAGCAGCCTGTTAATGCAAAATTAAATCTCCACAGTCTGGATTCAAGATGGATTTTTTCTCCTGATCATTTGGAGAGACAGATTCCAGCAGGGAAAAGCCTGGACATGATGTTTCGAATATTTCGTTGGCAGGATTCACTGGATCTGTCTTGGCGAAATCCAATTTGCAATATTCAGTTGGAATACATCGGCAGGAACGGTAAATCCTACCCTATCAAAAACAAATCATATGATATTCCACATACAGTCGACATATCAACACCCTCGATACCGAGCATCGAATCGGTATTGAAACTGGATGGGAAAGGGGATTATTTACGAGTCGATGCGGATCAGATCAATCTGACTGGCGGGCCTTTTACAGTGGAGTGTTGGATCAAGGCCGCGTATTTAAAAGAAGATATATCTTTAATTTCCAATGCAGAAGGAAATTCGGGATTTCGTTTAGGGATTCGAGAAGGCAGACCGAGTTTCGAAGTGTTTTTGAACGACGGATCAGTCGCATCGGGTCTTGGAGGTGAAGCAGACACCATTTCAACACAACAATGGCATCATATCGCAGGAGTATTCCAATCCGGTGAATTGCTATTGTTTTTAGATGGCAAGCAGGTGGCAAAGGAAACGGCTGATCAAAACGCTAGCACCAGTCAATTTCCGTTATTGATTGGAGCGGAGGTCACGGCTCAAGGAACAGGGACATCCTTTTTTGCCGGAAAGATGGATGGGATCAAAATTTCCAGCACAGGAAAATATGACACCATGTCCTTCACTCCTTCCAGACGTCAGTTACCTGATCGGCATACCGACCTTCTCTTAAACATGGATGATGTGAGTGTTCTCTGGCTTTACGATGAATCCGTTAACAAAGCTCATCCACAAATCGTAGGGGGAGCCTTGATACAGGCTGATTTTTAAGCGTCTATTTTCCGTTTGTCATAGTGGGGTAATCAAGAGGCAGTTTCATCTGGAAGTGTTCCAACTCCCATAGCTTCGCTGCAGAAATACCAATGAGTCTAAGCGGTTGATTCACCAGTCTATCCTTTGCCAACAATTGACATATATTCCTGTAAATGACCGATGGATCTTGAGTGCCTTCCGACAAGGTTATTTGACGGGAAAGAGTGGTGAAGTCGCTGTAGCGAACCTTGACCTGTAATGTGTGTGCATGCAAGCCGTGTCGACGAAGTTTCAGGGCAATTTCCTCTGACTGATCCCTCAGCGCTTGTTTCAATGCCATTCGATCCTCGGTGTCTTGCCTGAATGTTGTTTCACTACTGATACTTTTTACTGAATCGTTCGACTCAACAGGACGTTCATCTTCTCCTAAAGCAAACCCTTTGAGAATTGATCCATAACTTCCCAAGAGATGTTCCAGCGGCTCAGAATAATTCTGAATATCCAGGACGGTATTCAGTCCGGCATTTTTCAAGATGATTTCTGAAGCTTTGCCAACCCCATGAATGGCTCGAACAGGAAGCGATGCGAGGAACGCTGTTTTGTCTCGATCTGGAATCAATATCAATCCATCTGGTTTATCATAATCACTTGCAATTTTGGATAGCATCTTATTGCCAGCGATTCCGATACTGATGGTGATAGATCGTTCCGAAAAGATCCGCTCTTTGATTTCTTTTGCAATGGGCAAGGCTGCGAGCAAGCTCCTTTCTGGACATTCCGCAGAGCATTGCCTTGTCATATCTAGGTAGGCCTCATCGATCGATACCTGTTCGATGGTTTCACAGTAAGACCGGATGATATCCATGATAATTTCCGATTCCGCACGATATTTACTGAGGTTTGGTTGCACGAATATTCCATTAGGACACAAATTCTTTGCCGTACGACTTGGCAGTGCCGAACGCACTCCGAATTTTCTTGCTTCATAACTGGCGGCGCAAACCACTCCACGATGCTCCGGAGAGGCTCCCACTATGACCGGTTTATCTCTAAGTTCAGGGCGATCTCGTTGTTCCACCGATGCAAAAAAAGCATCCATATCGACGTGCAAAATTACACGTGGATTTCGACTTCCGGATCGAATGGTAGAATCCTGATTCATTCACACTCTTAAAAACTGGCGAACTGACTTGGTTGAACAGTCCATACTTGATGCCATGACTTCCATTCGCTAACTTTCACGCTCGTTGCCATTCAGGCTTAATCCTGAGAATTAAACAAATATGTCCGAAGAATCCTATATTCAGAATCTTTTTGCCGAACGTATCGGAGGTCAGAACTATGGTAAGACCACCGCTATCTACAAGTTTGAAAAAATAAAACGTGCCAAACAGGCAGCCCTCAAAGCCAATCCTGGTGCCGAAATCATTGACATGGGAGTTGGTGAACCGGATGAAATGGCTTTTCCTGAGGTGGTGACTGTTCTGCATGAAGAAGCACAGAAATCCAGTAACCGGGGCTATGCTGACAATGGTGATGCTGTGATGAAGATCGCAGCTGCCGAATACCTGGATAAAGTTTGCGGAGCCCCTGGCATCAATCCGGAAACAGAGGTGCTCCATTCCATTGGAAGTAAAGCCGCTTTGTCCATTCTCCCAGCAGCTTTTATCAACCCTGGTGATTATGTTCTGATGACCACTCCTGGCTACCCTGTATTCGGGACTCATGCAAAATACTACGGTGGCCAGGTGCACAACCTTCCGATTACCAAGGAGAATAACTTTCTTCCGGATCTGGAAAATATTCCTGGTGATATTTTGGAGAAGGCAAAAGTTCTTGTCATCAATTACCCGAACAATCCAACCGGGGCGAGTGCCTCCAGAGAATTTTTTGAGCAAGTTGTTGCCTGGGCCAAGAAAAATCAAATTGTTGTTGTCCATGATGCCGCTTATGGAGCATTGGTTTTTGATGGGAAACCCCTGAGTTTTCTTTCTGTTCCTGGTGCCAAGGATGTTGGCATAGAGCTCCACTCCACCAGTAAGGCTTTCAACATGACCGGATGGCGCTGTGGTTTTGTGGCAGGTAACGAGCTTTTGGTGAAAGCATATGGTGACGTCAAAGACAATACGGATTCCGGGCAGTTTCTCGCCATTCAACACGCAGCCGCCTATTGTTGGAATCATCCGGAAATTACTGAAGCAATCGCCGCCAAATACAGTCGCCGAATGGATGGTCTTGTGGAAGTTTTGCGGGGAGCCGGTCTCGATGCCGTGAAACCGGGAGGTTCGTTCTTCCTTTATTTGCCTTGCCCAAAAGCAGCTTTAACGCAGACCGGGGAGCGGGTGGAATTTGAAAGCGCCGAAGCCGCTTCGCAATGGTTGATACGTGAAAAATTGATTTCAACGGTTCCTTGGGATGATGCCGGAGCATTCCTTCGCTTCAGCGTAACCTTTGCTGCACCCACTATTGAGGAAGAACAGCGAGTACTGAACGAAATCAAATCTCGACTAGACGATGTGACGTTCGAATTCTAAGCAACAAATACTCTAGCACTCATTTGGTAAACCAGATTTTCTGATGGAGTAGATTGGGCTCGCGGTGTGCCGCCACCTCTCAGAAATGAGCAGACACAGATGAGTTAGATTTTTCATGGCCAGGATGTCCTCATTGGGCATCCTGGCTTTTTATTTGACGTTGAGTGATTTGATGGCTCTTCCAAGGCGTTCGATTCCTTCCTTAATTTCTTTGAGTGAAGCATTTCCAAAACTAATACGCATGGCATGATCGAACTTGTTAACTGCCAGATCCTTGGCATAAGTATAAATCCCGGGTACATACATCACCTTTTCCTTTAGGGCTCGTTTAAATAACGCACTTTGAGGTCCCGTAGAAATACGGTTGGGAGCCTTGACCCAAAAGTAAAGTCCACCTGTGGGAGACTCCCATGTGAGTTGTTCAGGAAAAGTGGTTTGAATGAAACGTTTCATTCGGTGAGCCTTTTTCTGGTAGCGAGCCTGTAGGCTGGAGATATGATCGTGATAAAGCCTCGATTGAATGGCTTCTTCCAAAACGGACTGCAGCAAATTAGAAGTGCCAAAGTCGTGATTGCCCTTAATCCTCATTACAATGGTTCGTAGTGGCTCTGGAAGAAACCCGAATCCTACACGAATTCCCGTCGCAAAGGGCTTGCTGTAGGTTCCTGAGTAAATGACACGTTGACTTGCGCCCGGAAGAGTGAGCATCGAGGGCGTTTCCTCTGTATTGGGAAATTTCAACTCGCGGTAGGCAGCGTCCTCCAAAATATAAATGGGGTGTCCTGCGTGTTTCTCGTAAGATTTCAACAATCGCAGTGCTGCTTTCTTCTTTTCAATCGATGTGCTAATGCCGGTAGGATTTTGAAAATAGGAGACCAGATAGAGCATTTTGACTCTTTTAATTTCTCCAGATTCCTTTAACTCCTCCAATTTGTTTTTTAGGTATTCGAGATCGAGGCCATCCGTTTCCATGGGAATACTTTTGGTTTTGGTCCCGAAGCTTTGAAGAATTCCCAAGTAAACAAAATAGGTCGGAGCCTCCACCAGGACAATGTCTCCCTGATCGCATAGCGCTTCGGTCAAAAGATACAGGAACTGCTGGCTTCCATGTGTCATGATCACTCGATTCGTTCGATAGCAAGGATGCATCGGATCCAACCCATCCAGTTCAGCAATTCTTTTTGACGTCAATTCTCGAAGCAAATCGCGACCTGCTCCGACTCCATATTGCAGGCAATCCATTGCCCGTTTCTTCGTTTTGGTAAGACGAGTGAATATGCTTTGTGTCTCTGAAATTGGCAAAGAA
Organism: uncultured Verrucomicrobiota bacterium; assembly: GCA_964342825.1. Lineage (GTDB taxonomy): Bacteria > Verrucomicrobiota > Verrucomicrobiia > Limisphaerales > AAA164-E04 > AAA164-E04. The sequence goes on along the minus strand of CAYFHO010000009.1, from coordinate 69,816 downwards.
GGACCATCGGTGAATCCGGCTGCCAATGAGATGATGTCGGGATATTTCAGTTTTTGTTCCATGAGCCAGGAAATCGGAGGTGCCTCAATCCGGCGGCCCAACTCTGAAAACTGCTTGTGATCTAGATGGTTAACATTGGCTTTGGATACCATTCACAAGGGATAAAGCAGGGGAGGGGATCCGTCCAGATTTTAGCGTTCCTTTATCATGCTCATGAAGGCATCTATTCCAGCTTTTAACGATGCCCTTCTCTCCCATTCTGAATCATTATGATCTCCGGTGATTGGATGCAGCATCTTGGGCTCATTGGCTGCTTTAAAATTTTGTTCAGCATGGCGAAATCTGATCAGATTGTCTTCCGGGCTGTGAAGAATCAGCAATGGTATATGAATACTAGCTAACTTTGAATTAGTGTCATGCCGAATGGTGGAAATGAGTTTTACCGGGAGGAAAGGAAACAACTCCGATCCAACATCGGGGATGCTTGTGAATGTGGAATGTAAGATCAAGCCTGCCCATTCGTTTTTCATGGCCAGCTCTGAAGCCACACCTCCGCCGAGCGATTTACCCATCAACAGAATACGGTCCTGATTCCATCCGTTTTCAACGGCCCAGCTCAGGACGGCAGAGAGATCTTCATAAGTATTTTTTTCTGAAGGACGCCCATCACTCTTCCCGTAACCTCTATAATCATAGGCCAGCATGTTAAATCCAAGGTCCAGCCATGTTTGGTAGAGGTCCTGTCGATGCGTGATATTTCCCGCATTTCCGTGTGAAAATACGATCAGCCAATCTTCATACTTCGCCCCGCTTGGGCATGGAATCATCCATGCGTTAATTGTATCTTTACCACCCGTTTGAATCATCAGATCCTGAGCGGCGGGACTGGCATCTTTGGCGGTGGAAACGAGGTTTAGGCTGGGCTGATACGTTTGCTTGTATTCGAACCATCTGAGTGCCAGGTACAGAAAGCCTAAAGCCAGTAAGAACTTGCAAAGCCAGATCACCCTTTGATTCCTTTTAAGTTGGACCGATCGCATTGATTTCAAACCACATTGGGCTTGGATTAGCTAGCGTGAGATTCACTCCAGAGATTGCTCAAGTAGCAGTCATTACTATTTTAGAATGCTTGTCATGGCATCGAGATACCGATCGACATAGTCTGATTGGGATGATTCTCCCATTAATCCCACCCGCCAGATTTTACCTTTCATAGGGCCCAGGCCTGCTCCAACTTCAATCTGGAAATCCTCCAGCAAACGTTTACGCACCAGCGCTTCATCGGTGCCATCTGGAACGGTGACAGCATTGAGCTGCCACAATTGGTGACCTTCTTGAGAAGCGATGCCTAAACCGAGTCTTTTCAGACCGTCCACCAATCTCTCATGGTTTTTTTGATGGCGAGTCCATCTTGATTTCAAACCTTCTTCCAGCACGAGACATAATGCCTCATGCAAAGCATAATTCATGGAAATTGGTGCGGTGTGGTGATAAACCCTTTCAGTTCCCCAGTATCCAGAGAGTAGATTCACGTCCAAATACCAACTTTGAACCTTGGACTTTCTATGGGTCGCGACCTCCAATGCTCGTTCACTCAGGGAAACAGGTGCCAAGCCTGGAGGACAGCTCAGACATTTTTGAGTTCCACTATACACGGCGTCAATATTCCAACCGTCAATATCGACTTCACATCCCCCAAGCGATGTGACTGTGTCCAGCAACATCAAGGCTCCGGCATCGTGGGCAATTTTTGAAATCTCCTCGACAGGTGTCAGGGCTCCAGTAGAAGTTTCAGCATGCACAAGAGCCACCAGTTTAGGTGATTTGCCACTGATCGCCTCCTGGACCTGTTCCGGGCGAATGATTTCACCCCAAGGTGATTCCACCTTGATGACATTGGCTCCACAACGTTCAGCCAGATCGGCCATTCGCATTCCGAAGACTCCATTGATACAAATGATCACATCGTCCCCGGGTTCAATTAGATTCACAAAGCAAAATTCCATACCTGCACTACCTGTGCCGCTCACCGGAAAAGTCATTGCATTTTCAGTCTGAAAAACCTGTCGGAGCATGGATTTAATCTCCTCCATCATGCCTATAAAAGCCGGGTCCAAATGTCCAAGCAGAGGATTGGAGAGTGCTTTTAGTACACTGGGAGCGGCATTGCTGGGACCAGGGCCAAGTAATAATCTTGTCGGTGGAACGAATGGTTGAGATGTCTGCATGGGTTTTTTCTAAGGGGAAATGCGGTCATTGGCAACTTTGTAAAGCGAAAGCTCCAAAAAAATCGCCAAAGTAACTTGAAGACGGGTACGGCATATGCTTTCTTCACCAACGTTTATCTCTTCAGATGGAATGAAGAGTAAGGTTTGAACCTCTCATTCAGGGGAGGAAAATTGGGATTAGGAAGGACCCTATAAAATTTATGAGAGAACAATCAGCAATGGGTGTGAATCGCTACTCTGCAAAGCGTACCGTCGTACCCGTCAACTTCAGTTATTTTGCACCCAAGGCGAAAAAGGTTACTTTGATTGGTGATTTTAACCACTGGAATGGTGATGACCATCCAATGCAGCGGATGCCGGATGGAGCTTGGCATTTGCAGTTACCTATGCACTCTGGCAATCACAGATATTTATTTCTCGTGGATGGAGAACCGCAATTGGATCCCAAAGCGAATGGAGTGACAAGGACTGAAGAAAACATTCGAGTTTCCCTGTTGACGGTTAGTTGAAGCGGTTCATTTTACGGTCGAGCCAAGGCAATATTTGGTAGCTATAGAGATGGATTAGAGATCAAGCAACCTGCTATGTAGAAAATCTCCGTGGCTACCCAAAAAAAGGGAGTAGCTACTTGACAATTCAAAGTAGCTAAACTCCCTTCCTGAAACCGAACTCCTCTAGTAGGAACTGATAGAGTCTATTTTAAGTAAAAAGGGCCCAGGCTTTTTGTCCCCAAGCAAGATTCCGATACGTCTAACCTTAGATGGGTCGAGTTTCACATCGTTCAGAGAGCGTCCCCTAAATCCCGCTCTGAAATTCTCAAAGGGAATGCGAATATCAAGCCACTGATTTTTCTGAGTTTGGAACTCAGCGCTAAAAGATACTTCATACGACCAATAACGTGCATCCGTGTTTAGCCTGAATTGGTAAGTACGACCATCGCCTTTGACCCTCAAAGCTATTCCTGCTTGTTCACTTAAGTCCAAATTAACGTCACTACTGCGAACAGACGAAAATCCTCCATTATTGTCCAGGGACAATTTGCCCCCAAATTCCAGGATACCATGAGGGCTGATCTCGAAGTAGCCTTTTGACAAACCACCCATCACTCCGTCATCTGTGATGCGCCATTGAATATTTGAATGTTCCCGGTCCGAAAAATCCAGAACGAAACTATCCTTGGCGTTCAAAACGTGGTTTTCTGCTGCGAGTAGAGTCATAGCGGCAAGTAGGAGATTTAGATGATTCATTACTGTTCGACGTTAAGCAACTTCAAGCTAAGCAGCTTGCTGTTCAAGTTTTGTGGAGGTTTCTTTGCCGCTACTGGCAGCGGAAGTAGATCTGCTTGAGCTGGTAAGTCCGAATTGAAAGTCCTGCGCACGCTGGCGTGAGCGTAGGTCTTGAGCATTGATCAATCCTAAAGCGACAATGAAAGTCACGATTAGGCCAAATCCAAAAACAACGAGAGATAATAGCATAAAGTCCTCCTTATTTTGAATCGTTTAATCGAAGGCGAATCCCGCACCACAAAGCTAAGATACTGGGAACCCATATACCTACAAATATGCCTGTTAACCTATCCACCAAAAACCAGAGACTGACACTAGCTACGAAACTCAAAAACGCAGCGGTCCAAAATGGAGTGTCTATTTTGTTCATAGCCTGAACTTCATGAAGTTGGTGATTAGCCGCAATTGACGCAGCTTCCGTTTGATCTGTTACAAAGGTTTGTGCCATGAAATTAAAGTTGCACGAACATGAACTTAATCAAGACAAAAAATAAACAAAAATTAAAATTAAGCTCTTTTGCTCTGGGGGGGGCTAAATGGAATCGGGCTTAAATGGCTGTATCTACTCTATTATAAATGTGTTAAATACGATATGAGCAGCAAGAGAGGTGATTTCCAGTTTTAAATCTCAATTTAAACAAAAACATGAGATGTCTAAGTTGCCCGCTCACAAATACAGATAAAACGAGATCCATCTTCGGATAGCAGCACGTTGAAAAGCACACTCGACCGTTCAATTACCCTGCTTGTTGGAGCGTTTTTGGGAGAAAAAGGCCTGGATCATCGCCAGAGATTCTTCCTCACGAATACCCGACAATATTTCACAACGATGGTTTAGACTTGGAAATTGCAGGATGTTGATTGCACTGCCTGCGGCTCCTGCCTTCGGATCGGCAATTCCAAAAATCACTCGTTTAATTCTAGTATGGACGATTGCTCCAGCACACATCGGGCAAGGTTCCTTGGTAACATACAGAGAACATTCATTCAAACGCCAGTCATCTATAACAGATTGAGCCTGAGTTAATGCCAGCATTTCGGCATGGGCAGTGGCATCCTTCAAAACCTCCACTTGATTGAAGGCCCTGGCAATAATTCGTTCTTCATGGACGATCACTGCCCCAACTGGAACTTCATCGGAAGCAAAGGCACGCCTGGCCTGACGAAGGGCTTCGGACATGAAATAGTCGTCACTATGCAAATCAATCATACTGATCCAAGTTGCTGGTAGCTGGATTTGATTGCAACATTTTCCAGTTAAAGTCGTTGCCTAATTGACAATCACATTCCACTGCAAAGAAACCCTTGCTGTGTTTTCTGAAAAGCGGCCAGATGAAATTTCTGTCTGTATCTGGAATATTGAGATTTTCTATTTGGCTGAAACTGAAAAAATCAAAGTGTCCTTCCTCATGAGCGGGGGGCAGATTTAACAAATAACCTTTATACTTAAAAAGAAACATCATCCAGTGTTGTTCACCTTCATAAGCTTTTTCACTGACGATACCGGTGAGCATAAAATCCTCCGGTTTTGCAGCGATACCCAGTTCTTCACCAGCTTCCCTGGCGGCGCATGCATGTGGAGATTCGCCCTGTTTTTGATTTAATTTCCCTCCGGGAGGACTCCAAAGCCCTTGATTTGGCTGGCGTTTTCTTTGCATGAGTAAAACTTTTCCATCTGCATTGAAGCAATAGAGCAAGGTTGCAATCTGGAGAGAGTTAGGAGACATCAAATTAACTCAAGCATATCCGCTTGCATGGATAGAGCCGCTGCTTGCCCAATAAAGTCCAACCGGAGAAGGACTGTGGTCATTCCGTAGCGATCTTCAACCCATCCTTCCACACCCCGCATGGGGCCTGATTTGATCATGACGCGTTTGCCTACTCCTATTTCAGGCGCAAGTTGAAGTTCATACCCGCTTTCAATGGCCTCCAAGATGTCACCCAATTGTTCGTCGAAACCAGCTTGATCCGGAACATCCAACAGATTGGCCACGTAATCACTTTGAAAAACTTTTTGCCGGCTGAGTGGGTGAATCTTCAGGAAAACATAACCCGGAAACAAAGGTTTATCGAAAGCGACGGTTTTACCACGGTATTTATGTACCGTCTTAATCGTTGGGAGAATGTTGTATATCGATTCGCGATCCAGATACAGGCGTAACTTTTTTTCACAACGAGGGCGTGTATGCGCAACGAACCAGACAACCTCAGTTTCTTGCAAAACTTGTTCTGGTTCCTCCGGCGGTTTTCCCTGTATCGAATTCATCGGTGATCTGTTTTTGATATGGATCCATGATCTTTGCGCATAGGCTTGGAGTCATGAATTGATAATCAACAACAGACATATGGGTTGCAAATCAACGATGTTTTATCAAGTGCGAATCCAGAAAAGAGGCAATTTTTTCACATCTCTACATCAAGCCTGGATGTCCTGTGTCTTTGCTGTGACAAACCATATCGATGACGACTGCTGTTGCCAGGACTGTGATATCATCTTCGCCAGGTACGATATCGATGCCATAGGAGTCTCCCCAGGAGAAGAATTTCTTTGAAACGTGGGCAACAGTTTTTCCTGATCGTTCAAACTCATATTCAAAATTCATGAAATTTCCAGAGACCGAGTAATCATTGGGGCCAGGGACATCCACGGTGAATTTTGATTTGAATAATGAGATCTCCTTGACGACTTCGGCAAAGAGTTGACCCTGCCTGTAAATATTGAAAGTACTTCTGAAACTAAATAGTTTTTGACTGATGAAGGCTAATTCCTGCCCTTGCATATCCTGGAAAGAGAGTTTCTTCCCCACGCTGAATCCTTTACCGTCTACAAAAAACACGTCTTTGCCTTCGGAATCCTGTATTCTGTAATCATCCCCAAAAGCCCATAGTTTTTCTTTCATCTGGTAACGCATACATAAAACATTACCGACTCACCCGATAACTCGAATACAATAAAATGTGGGAAATTTTGGAATGGAAGTTGATAAAGTCAGGGGATTCGTAGCTATACGGTTACAAATCCTGAATCAAACGTCGCCCCAAGATGGGGCAAGGTGATTTTCCGGGAAAGGCAAGCAGCTCAAGATGGTATCAGCAACAAGCTCCAACCATTAGCTTATTCTCAGCCTTAAATCCCTCAAAAATTCAAGTGACTCAGGAGAGCCTTCCTCTGGAGCCCAAGAGGCAAAATGCTCGGGTTGACTGGGCGTGTAGGGACCCTCCTTAATCTCCATGACAACACTCTCGTTGCCTTCAGGTAATAGAGTGTGCCAAGTGTTTGGTGGGAGTTCAATGGCCGTCACGGAACCATTTGGAGACAATTTGAAGTGATCTGTTATCTTTCCTTCGTTGTCGAAGATCACCAACAAACTGGTTCCCTTTAGGGCTAAAAGTAATTCCCATTTGTTGGCTGCAGGATGTCGGTGAGGCCTGACGTAGGTGCCCTCAGTTAGTGCAATACAAAGACGCTGAACAGGATCTTCAAGCTGCTCATGTAAATTCAAATGGCTTCTTTTACGAGCGGCCGTTCGTGCTTCTTCCAGGCATTTTTCAATGCATTGCTGGTCGATCGATTTAATCATGTCGGGTAGATAAGTATCCTGGTTTATTCCTCTGACATGATACTCTTCACTTTCTTAATCAATCCAGGTAATTGCTGCACGGCAATCATTTGACGCTTTGCTTGACGGTCGGGCTGGGCAGGGGAGCCTAACCATTTTTCACCTGCAGGAATGGAATGCATGACGCCTGATTGCGCCGCGACGACCACTTTGTCGCCAATGGAAATGTGACCTGCGATTCCCGCCTGGCCTGCAAGGATGACGTAGTTTCCAATTTTTGAACTTCCCGCTACTCCCACCTGGGCAATGACGATACTGTTTTCCCCGATTTGCACGTTGTGGCCGATCTGCACCAGGTTATCTATTTTCGTTCCTTTCCCGATACGAGTGGACCCAAGAGCTCCGCAATCAATGGTTGTATTCGCCCCAATCTCAACATCATCTTCAATAATTACGTTTCCTATTTGTGGTATTTTTCGATGGAATCCTTGATCCATAACGTAACCATATCCATCAGAACCGATCACTGCACCTGCATGGATGCGCACTCGAGATCCAATTTTAGTAGAAGGGTATAAGGTGACATTCGGAAAGATGGCTGAGTCAGCGCCGATTTCAGAATGAGCACCTACATGAACATGCCCGCTCAACACAACTCCTTCTCCTATTTTGACTCCTGCTTCCACGATGCAATGAGGTCCAACATGGGCCGTTGACGCAATCGTGGCTGTATCATCTAGCACAGCAGAAGGGTGTGCCCCGGATGCTGGTTTGTTTTCGGGGTAAAGGAGGGATAGGACTTTTGCGAAGGCTACGCGTACATTATCAACATGTATGCATGACTTTGCGGTGCTGATTTCCAGATTGGGAACCAACAAAGCCGTAGCCTGACTATTGAGAGCCTTCTCCAGATATTTTTCGTTCTCAGCGAAAGTCAGAAAGCCTTGCTGTGCCGCATCCGCAGGTGCAATTCCGATGATCTCCGATTCAGGATCTCCCTTTAATTTACCTTCAACATGGTCTGCAATGGTTTTCAGGCTGAACTTGGACATATGATGATTTGATGGTGACAGATTTGAAAGTAATCCATCTCTGTGGAACTAAAGATAGATCATTAACTTAACGCCTTAAACGAGTTCAGGAATCCCTCGCTTGCGAATAATTTGATTCGCCTCATCCAAAACAAGAACCTTGGGTATCCACTTGGAAGCGTCCTCGCGGCTCATGCTGGCAAAAGTCATGATGGTCAAGCGGTCTCCTACATCCCCGAGATGAGCTGTGGCTCCGTTGAGAATAATCTGCCCCAAGCCCGCCGTTCCCTCGATTGCGTAGGTTTCAAAACGGTTGCCATTTGCCATATTGCCGCACAACACTTTTTCATATGGCGAAATTCCTGCCAATTCCATGATGTCCTTGGATATGGTCATGCTGCCTTCGTAGTCCACACAGGAATCCGTGACGGTGGCGAGGTGCAATTTTGATTTGAGAATTTGTATCAACATAACTTCAAGTCACTCGTTGACTTGGCATCGAGATCTCTTTATAAAGCACCCATTATCTGAATCAATCCTTAATCTTAGACGTATAGCAAATAGTTATGTCCAAAACACTTAAAGTCGGCATGATCGGTTACCGATTCATGGGAAAAGCGCATTCCAATGGCTGGAGGCAAGCACCGCATTTCTTTCCCCTTAAAGCTGATCTGGAGATGCACACCATCTGTGGGCGAAACAAAGAGGCTCTGGAAGCATCTGCCAAAGAACTTGGATGGAACAATATCTCAACAAGTTGGGAAGAAGTGATCAATAACCCTGAGATCGACATTGTAGACATCAATACCCCCAACGATTCGCATGCCGAAATTTCCATTGCAGCGGCAAAAGCCGGCAAACACGTCTTATGTGAAAAGCCTCTGGGCATGACCGTTGCGCAGTGTCAGGAAATGGTGGACGCTGCCAATGAAGCGGGCGTCGTCCACATGGTCTGCCACAATTATCGCCGTATCCCTGCCATTGCTCACGCCAAAAAAATGATTGAAGATGGAACCTTGGGTGACATTTACCATTATCGCGCCCGTTATGCTCAGGATTGGATTGTGGATCCTGACTTCCCTCTTGTCTGGAGATTGCAGAAGGGAATCAGCGGCAGCGGTGCACACGGCGACATAAATGCGCACATCATTGATCTCGGTCGATACCTCGTAGGAGAATTCGACGAGGTTTGCGGCATGATGAATACCTTTATCAAACAACGTCCAATTGAAGATGCAACAGGCAAGGGCGATGGTCTTGGTGGAGCTGGCGGAAAAACAATGGGCGAAGTGACTGTGGACGATGCGGCTTTGTTTATTGGTAAATTTAAAAATGGTGCAGTGGCCAATCTTGAAGCCACACGATTTGCCTTGGGACGAAAGAACAATATCGTCATTGAAATCAACGGTTCCAAAGGCTCACTCTATTTCGATTTCGAAGACATGAACCGGTTGAAATGGTTTGACAACACCGTGGCTACCGATCGACAGGGTTTCAGCGACATCCTCGTCACCCAGCCGGGCGGAGATCACCCATTCGTAGGACAATGGTGGCCTCCCGGTCACATCATCGGCTATGAGCATACATTCGTTCACACATTGGCAGATTTCGTTAATGCTGTCGTGGATGGAAAACCAGTTCAGCCTACTTTTGAAGACGGCATGAGGAATCAACGTGTCATGGAAGCTGTTGAGGAGTCTGCTGAATCACGTCAGTGGGTGAAGATTTAAGGATCTTGAATTCCAGTTAGGGAAGGGCGGTCCTCGTGAGAAGACCGCCCTTCCTATTTGGGAATGATTTCAGGTTTCTTTAGTGAAGAATTTTTTGAGGATGGTATGGATTTCGCCTTTATGCGTGCTAAGTTGAAATGTAAGATCATTCACTCATCCAGCGGATCATGAAAGACGTTAAAAAAATACTACTTGCAACAGATTTTTCTTCCGGCTCCACTGCAGCAATCAAACAGGGAATACGGCTCAGTGAGCGCGATGGCACCCAGTTGGATCTACTCCATGTCGTCGACACCAGTGATTTGAATGATCTGGCTGAAGCGCTGCACCAATCTCCTGAGGAAACTGAGAAACTATTCATATCAAATGCTGAGCAGCAATTGAACAAATGGCTGGCTGATATCAATATTCAAAACAAGCTCAAGCCATCGATCGTTTCAGGTCAACCGCTGGACTGCATTCTCAGCAGGATTAAGGAAAAACAAATCGATCTCCTACTTGTAGGCCTGACCGGACAAGAGCACGAGGGGAACAAAACTGCCATTGGCGTCTGGGCAAGCAAGCTCATCCGCACCTCACCCATCAGAGTGCTGGCCGTTCATGCGCGACAGAAGAAGGACTTCAGGCATGTTGTTGCCTGTGTGGACTTCTCTAAAACAAGTCATGAAGTTGTCCAGCAGGCCATCAATGTCGCACAAATTGAGAAAAGTCATTTGTCCATTATCCACGTCTTCCAGCCGCCCTGGGATCGGTTGCGCTACATGGCTCCAACTCCTGGATCCGATGTGGCATTTCAGAAACGCTTTGAAACTGCCCTGATGCAGAAACTCAAAGATTTTGCCCCCATACCAAGTGACATTCAGCACGATTATGAATTGTGCCCGGCCTCAAATTGCGGTTACGGTATCGCTTCCTTCGCAAGAAAAACGGGAGCTGATTTGATCGTGCTAGGAACCAAAGGTAAGTCTAATCTCAGGTATATGTTGACTGGCTCGACCGCTGAGAGAGTTCTACGTGAACTTCCTTGTTCAGCTTTGGTTGTTAAGGCGGTTTCTTAACCAGAATTGGGACGCTTGGAGATCCATCAACCCTATAATTTGTCCAGGACAGCACGGCGAATCTTTTGATGAGCACTGGGCATGGCTGCCATTTCGATTTGCCGCTTGGTGCACCAGAGAGTGTCTTCAGGGTTAGTTTTGGAGTCCAAACACTGAGTTATTGTAAAGCAGTGTAAGGTGATTCGGTGATGAGTGATAGTGTGTTTCAATGTAAGGAGATGGGAAAGGCCCTGGTATTCCATTCCTCTTTGGCTTAATTCTTCCTGAACCATCTCTGGAGTCAGTTTGCCCTTCTTGGTTTTTTGAACCTGGAAATTAAAAAATTCACACATGCCGGAATTATGTTCATTGGCTTTTGGTTTCTGGATCATAAACTTACCCTGACTCTTGATGACCAGCACAAGACGATGCACAAAAACGTTGGATCGACGTTGGGGTAGGTTAGGTAAAGCTGAAACAATTTTAAGTTCGTAGGCTTTGCATTTTTTACGAATCGGGCATTGGTCACATTTGGCCGACTGATTTGGTAAACAAACGGTTGCCCCCAGTTCCATCAAAGCCTGGTTCAGGTGGCTGCAATCATGTCTTTTTCGCGGTATTAAAAGATGAGCTTGTTGGACCCAAGATCTGGATAATTCCCAAAGCCCTTTTTGGCATGTTGATTCTTTGGGGTTTTTCTGAATGCCGTATACCCGGGTTAATACGCGCATGACATTACCATCCAGGATCGGACTTGGTTTATCGAAAGCAATACTGGATATGGCTCCTGCCGTGTATGGTCCTATTCCAGGTAAAGCCAGAATGGCTTCAAAATCTTCAGGAAAAGTGCCATGATGATTTTCTTGAATGAAGATGGCCGCCTTCTGCATCAGACGCACTCGTCGGTAATATCCCAATCCTTCCCAGAGTTTGTGGATTTGATCCGCGGATGCATCGGCTAGTGCAGAGATCGTTGGAAGAGTCTTCATCCAACGCTCCCAGTAAGGAATTACCGTCGCAACCTGAGTTTGCTGCAACATGATTTCGGAGACCCATATGGAGTAAGGATCACTAGTTTCACGCCAAGGTAATGTTCGGGCATGCTGTCGATACCACTTGAGCAGAGGTCGGATAAATTCTTTTTGTAGGGTCTTGTTTGCCTTTTTCATGGAGGCTTTCTATCCTCGGTTCTGCCATGACGGCCAAACCGATCACCACCTATACGTGCAAACTTCAATCCGGGCAAGCTGACAAGCTGTTTGAGGTATTGAAAAGTCAGGGCTTTGAATTTCGCGAAGTGCCTTACTCTGCTTTTGCCGGAAAAAAGGACAAACTCAACGTCGTTTTTTATACCTCCGGTAAACTGGTCGTTCAAGGGAAGGGGACCCAGGAGTTTGTGCAATTCATTTTGGAACCTGAAATTTTGGAGGAGGTTAAACTTGGTTATGAAAACATTCTTGATCCATCACGACTTGATCCAAGAATAGGAATCGATGAGAGTGGAAAAGGTGATTACTTTGGCCCCCTGTGTGTTGCAGGTGTTTACTTAAATGAAAGCATGATTGAGGGTTGGGAACAAGCGGGACTGATGGATTCCAAACGCGTTTCCAGCGACAAACGAATTGCTGCCCTTGCAGATGTGATCAGGAAGACCAAAGGATGCCTTTACTCGGTGGTTCCCATTGGTCCAGAAGCCTACAATCGATTGAACCACAAAATGAGGTCGGTGAATTCAATTTTGGCCTGGGGACATGCTAGGGTGATTGAGAATCTGATGTTGCGTAAGGATCTCATGCAACCACCCCCCGTTAGGGCTATTAGCGATCAATTTGCCAGGTCAAAATCAACTGTCTCCAATGCGCTGATGGCTTCAGGTCGTGAAATTGAACTCGTCCAACGACATAAAGCAGAATCCGATTTGGCAGTGGCAGCAGCTTCGATTCTTGCTCGCGACGCCTTTGTTCATCGAATCGATGAATTAAGCAAGCGATTCAATATGGAAATCCCCAAAGGTGCCAGTCAGAAGGTCATTGAAACAGGTAAACGACTGGTGTCTGAATATGGAAAAGACATCTTGAATGAAACCAGCAAGATTCATTTTAAAACAACCAGCAAAATTCTTGGGGAGGAAGTATGAGTTCATTTTTACGTGGCGTAATATCGATAAAATTAATTTGTCAATTTAGTGCAGGTTTTTATGATGTTTTCCCATGAAAACAGTCACGATGAAACTGCCTGCTGAAATGATTGCACAGTTGGAGAGAGAGGTAGCATCTGGCCAGACCACAAAATCTCAAATTATGAGACAAGCACTGGAGAAGCACTTTAAAAAATCCCGCAACAAAAAAGAAATTTCAGCCTATGATTTAATGGTTGAAGGATCAGGAGTCGTCCCTCAAGCAGAGTCGAAAGGCTCAGTAAGAGAATAGTCACTCCATGCTTTCCAAGGTCTACATCGATGCTTCTGCGCTGGTGGCTTTTCTGGTGGCAGATACCCAATGGAACCCCTGGGTAGGGGAGCAACTTAGGCAGATCAAACCTCCATTGTTATCATGTCAGGCTGTGATTGAAGCCGTAAACCGTCAAATCTGCCATCACCCGGCCGGTATGAGGGCGATGAAACGTTTTCTGGAATCCGGCACCCTTCGGTTGACTGGATCTTTGGATGAGTTTTATCCACAAATTTTTCGATTGATGAATCAATTCAGGGAGATTCCCATGACTTTTTCAGAAGCTTGCCTTGTTGTCCTGAGTGAACAGGCCAAAGAAAGTCAAATCATGACCGTTAAGCAGGAATTTAGAACACATTACCAATATCCCGATCGACGAAAACTTCGCCTGATCTGTCCTGAGAATTTCCAGGATAAATAAGATTCAACTGATCGAATGGTGAATTATTTTTGGTAAGAACGTAGACCAACCAGTTCCATGCGTTTTGCTGTTTCTCGGTAGGCTTCCTCAACCCATTGAACGATACGTTTTGGGTTGGGTGAATACTCCAATTCAATGGATACAACTCCATCAATTTTCAATTCTTTGACGGCTTGAAGGTAGGGTTCAAATTTGACCACTCCTCTGCCTGGAGGCAGATCTCCATGGACCTTACCATCACAGTCGCTGATGTGAACATGAATGGCATTACCTTTGAGCTTCTTCAACTCATTAGGACTGGTGTCCGAAAGCACGAGATGACTGATATCGATGTTTGCTTTAACTTGTGGGTGATCACAATCCTTGATGAATTTAGCCATTGACTGGACGTTGTTCAAAAGACTCATTCTGAAGGGTTCCAGTTCCAGGGCAATTTCAACACCTTTTGTCTTCGCGTAATCACCCAGTTCCCTGCAAGTTTCAATGGCCCATTCCCATTGCGCCTGTGGAGGAATGACTTCTCGTTGCCAAATGTATTCACCAAGCACTAGTAAAATGTTGTCAGCTTCCCAACGACTGGCGAGGTCGATAAACCTTTTACAACGGTCCACATGGTATTTGCGAACCGGGTCATTAAAATCGATCAAACCAACTGCGACTACCGGAAGCGAGACGATGGGTAATTTCAATTGCTTACAGGTCTTTTGAATCGCTTTTGCTTCAGAAGCTTTAAGGGTGCACGCTTCTGTGAAAATATCCACGCAATCGAAACCGATACGTGCAATGTGTTCGAGGCCGGTTTGAGTATCCATGCCTACTTGTTCGAATGCGCTGTTGATGATGCCGAGTCTCATAGGATTCTGTGTTTGTCTTATGTTTCAGGTGGATTGATTTGCCATGAAATTAGAGAGGCCCCTCTCGAAAAGTATTGCCCGTGATTTCGTCCAATGTCACCAGCCGTTTGGTCTCTGCACTCCTGTAAGCCGCTTCAACCAGAGCCATGGTCTTCAGATTATCTCGTCCATCGATGGATGGTTTCTCCTTCTTCTCTAATGCGACCAAAAGCTGAGCCATTGTGCCGATGAACGCGTCTGGAAACCAACTTTCATTCCAACTGGGGGTATTGAAAGCCTCATCTCCCTTCGACGCATATCGAATCGAGGAGGGTGATGTGTATGGATCCTTGCACCATCCGATGTCTCCCATGGCCAGACCATTCATTCCTTCAATGCGCCATTCAATTCGAATATCACCAGGGCACCCCTCTCTGGCTGGCCCTGTCCAGGTGTCGTCCAATCCAAGACATCGAAGCCCGCTTTCGTATTCAAGGATGTAGGTGCAAATTCCGTCGGTGTGAGGAAATTGGGTTCTTGGGTCCGTTCTGACACTACAAAAAATCCCAACAGGATCGCCAAACCAGTATCTAAAACAATCGAGATGATGAATGGACATAATGCGCAACGTCACCCAGCCTAAATCTGCCTGCCATGGCATCCAGTGTGGAATACCTCGCATGTCGATATTTGCCAAAATGGGTTGCCCGATCTTATCCGAGTTCAACAAAGCCTTTGCAGCTCGAACGGATTGATCATAGCGCATGTTTTGATTAACGGACAAAACTATCCCAGCGTCTTCACAGGCTTGGACGATTTTTACGGCTTCAGAGTAATCCATCCCTAAAGGCTTTTGGGCCAGGATTCCTCTGATGTGCTTTTTCTGGCAGGCCTTCAGGATAACCTCGTGTTGAGCATTAGGAGGCACTGCGATGTCAAGGATCTGCAGGGAGGGATCATCCAGTAATGCATCAATCGTATGGTAGACTGTTTTTATCGCATGCTGGTTCGCCACTTCTTGCGCTTTCGAAGCAGTCCGCGAAGCAATTCCTGCGGGATTGAATCCAGCCTTTCGATAAGCAGGCAAGTGGCAGTCATTCACAATGAATCCACTGCCTATAATACCAATGGGTATATCTTTTTGCTTGGGAAGCTCAGCATGAATCTGGAGATCTTCTTGTAAACTCATGAATAAAACCTTTCTTGTTAATCTGAATCTCTTTCGTTTTCTATATCATCCAGCACATTCTGCAGCCCACTGAAAAAAGATCGATGTGAGGTTTCATCTGCCTGACCAGTTGCACGCAAGCCGCCTGTGGAATCGGTTTGTGGTTCCCTCGTCAATTCGTGTTTTTTCTCCGTAATGACAAGTTCCTTTTTGGAAAGCTTGATTCCTTCAGGATTCAATTCTTCGGTGGCGCTAGTTTCAATGCTGGATTCTTCGCCAAGAATCAAGGTAGGGCAGGGGGTGTCTTGTTGGGTTCTGTGGATGCGTATGTGCCTGGCGCCAGTCTTGTCGATTTCTTGTTGGACCGTCTTTTCAGCCAAAGCTGGATCGTTACAATCCTTTGACAAATGAGCCATGTAAATGTGTTCCAACTCACCTGAAACCAATTCTCTCGCGGCATCACCTGCAGCACTGTTGCTCAAATGCCCATGCCGACTGGTGATGCGTTGTTTGATGCTCCACGGTCTTTTGGTGTCTTCCTGAAGCAACTGGAGATCATAGTTGGTTTCTAAAACCAAAGCTTTTGCGGGCCGAACACGATCCAGAACCAGACGAGTGGCATGCCCCAAATCCGTGAGAAAACCGACGTGACCATGGTTCGAGCGGATGAGGAATCCCACAGGATCCTGAGCATCGTGTGGAATCGAAAATGTTTCAACTTCAACATCTCCCACCTCAAAGGACTGACCCGTCTGAAAAATTCTGCTGTTGAATGGCGCTTTGGTCTGACAAGTAATCGCATCAAGAGTCAATCGATTGACATAAAGTGGGATTCCAAGTTTTGAGGCGATGACTTTGAGTCCCATGGTATGATCCGAATGTTCATGGGTCACCAGGATGCCGGTCAGTGTTTCCGGGGAACGTCCGATACTGGCCAACCGTTCACGAATTCGCTTTCCGCTGAATCCTGCATCAATCAAGAGCCGCACCCCATCGGTTTCCAGATAGGCACAATTCCCTCTGGACCCGCTCCCAAGAATGGTCAATCGAATGGACACACCAACAAATTAGGGGGCTTTAAGGGATTCCCGCAACGAAATCTTGCCTGACAATCACAAAAAACGCACCTTCTTGGCCGACTTGCTGTTGCATCCGAACCGACTCTTGCGTATGTTCCCAAGTTCTTTAACAGAGGTTAAAGTTTTATAGAAAGAAATGAGCAAGGAATCTAAAGATACGAAATCCGAAGTGAATGAAGAGGTTAAGTCTCAGACTGCTGAATCCATTGAGGTAGAGGTGGAAGTGGTTGGAGATGCGGAAAACACCGAAAATGCACCCGAGGACAAAAGTGAAGCCAATGAGCCTGCCGAAGAGCAAGGCCCGGTGACGCTTGAACACAGCGTGTTTAAGGATTTGGAAGAAAAAGCACAAAAAGCAGACGAATATTGGGATCGATTCGTTCGACTCAACGCTGAATTCGATAACTTTAAAAAACGAGCAGCCAGGGAGCGTGGTGAAGCCGTCAAGTACGCCAATGAGGCTCTGATGGAACGTTTAATCCCCACATTGGACCACTTTGAAATGGCCATGGCAGCCGTGAACAATGCACAGGACAACAGCATGGCCTCCATTAAAATGGGCATTGAAATGGTGCATAACCAACTGAAAAGCACCTTGAAAGATTCCGGGCTGCAGGAAATCGATGCTCTGGGTAAAATCTTTGATCCTATCTGGCATGAAGCAGTTTCTCAGAAAGAAACGACCGAGGCCCCGGATGGTGAAGTGATCGAACAGGCTCGCAAGGGCTACAAGCTCAATGACCGATTGATCCGGCCCGCCAATGTAGTAGTGGCCAAAGCTCCTTCTTCGGAGGATTCAGATGCCTCCTGAGTTCAGGTGCTCAACTTTTAGTATTTCATTACCATCATGTCGAAAAGGGATTACTACGAAATCCTGGGTGTCAGCAAAAGTGCTTCTCAGGATGAACTCAAAAAAGCTTATCGAAAGCTCGCTGTTAAATATCATCCGGATAAAAACCCGGACGATAAAGAAGCTGAGGAGCGCTTCAAAGAACTCGGTCAAGCTTATGAAGCATTGAGTGACCCTCAAAAACGTGCGGCTTATGATCAATATGGTCACGCTGCTTTTGATGGTAGATCCAGAGGTTTTGGCGGCGGCGGGGGTGGAGGGTTCCACGATCCGTTTGATATTTTCCGTGAAGTTTTCGGCGGCGGGGGCGGCGGAGGTGGAGGTGGCAGCATCTTCGAAGACCTCTTCGGAGGCGGCAGTCGACGCGATCCCAACGGTCCTCAGCGTGGCGCGGATCTTCGCTACGACATGGAAATCAGCTTTGAGGAAGCCAGCTTGGGTTGTGAAAAAGAAATTCCAATCACCAAACTGGATGCTTGCGAAACATGTGACGGTAGCGGGGCAACCCCAGGTTCACGGACCGTCAACTGCACGGCTTGTCGAGGAACTGGACAGATCGCTACTTCGCGCGGAATCTTTACGTTTTCCCAGACCTGTCCTCGATGCCAGGGAGCCGGCAAGACCATAGAAAAACCTTGTCAACGTTGTCAGGGTGCAGGCCGCAAAGAAAAGACAAGCAAGGTTCGTTTGAGAATTCCTCCCGGAGTGGATACCGGCGCACGGATCCGGTCAACTGGTAAAGGTGAAAGCGGTGTTCGTGGAGGAGGTCCTGGTGATCTTTACGTGGTTATCCATGTTCGCGAGCATGAGATTTTTGAAAGGGAAGGGGACGACCTCATCTGTGAGGTTCCTATCAGTTTCGCCAGTGCAGCCTTGGGAGCTGAAATCGAAGTCCCAACGCTCTCTGGTAAAGCCACCATTCGTATTCCCGCCGGAACTCAGCCAGGCAGTGTCTTTCGATTGCGTGGAAAAGGCGTCAAAAATGTCAAAGGGTATGGATGGGGAGATTTGCATGTTCGAGTGAATGTGGAGGTGCCCACTTCATTGAATTCAGATCAGAAGGAAAAACTCAAAGATTTTGCAGAATCTTGTGATGCTCGCGTGAATCCTATATCCACCGGATTTTTCGATAAGGCCAAAAAATTCTTTACCGGCTCCTGAGGCCAATTCCTCCATGCATCGGTTCTATGTTCCTCCTTCAGAATGTCAAAAGGATGAATTTGAGCTGCGGCCCCAGGACGCCCGTCATGCGTTCAATGTACTGAGGCTTTCTAAGGGCGATGAAGTCGAAGTTCTGAACGGACTGGGAGACTTGATACACTCAAGATTGATCTCCTGCTCCAAACGAAGTGTCTCCGTACGTGTGGAATCCAAAACCCACCAGAGCCAACCAACCCTTTCACTGGGATTGGCTCTTCCTCTGCTTAAACCCAAGGCCATGGACTGGTCACTCCAGAAGGCAACAGAACTCGGAGTAAGCCATATTTGGTTGATGAAATGCGAAAGATCAGTGGTTCATTGGAAGCAGAAGGACATTTCAGCAAAACTTCAAAAAATCGAAACCTTGCTCATTGAATCCATGAAACAATGCGGAGCAGTTTGGAAGCCATATTTACATGCTCCGGCAACTTTGAACGATACATTGCGATCCTTTGAAGTTGATTGCCAATGTCTCTATGGAAGCCTATACCCGGATACTCCATCCATCCCTCTTTGGAAAGCAGCCGAGCATATAGATGGGCGTTTAGTTTGCTGGTGCATAGGCCCCGAGGGTGATTTCACGGAGAATGAAATCCAATCTCTTACCACCTCAGGTGCACAGGCTGTGGACATGGGGCCACTCATTCTGCGTGCCGAAACCGCAGTGACTTGTGGGCTTTCGGTTCTAGGACAACGTATTCACTTCCGCCGCCAAATGGATGCTTGAGCAATGCTCCATTGATACTTGCGAGCGTGTTCACGAATTAAGAAGGGCAAATCTTTGGTTTCGATCAATTCAAAGCTGCTCCCAAGTCCGGATATCAAACCATCCAATGTTCCGATAGGCTTGCCATTTTCTTCAAAACCACCCAGCCAATTTTCCCTGGGTGTATATTCCTCAAGCCAGGTGTAAGGGGAAGTAATGATGAGTTGACCGCCCTTTTCCATCAGGTCAGGTAATTGGTTGAGGCAAAGCATGGGCTCGACGAGCCGGTCGATCAAATTTGCCATCAAAATGGCGTGAAATTTCCCCAAATCTTCAGGCAGATTCATGGCATCACCTTGCTGAAAACGGACTCTGTTGCGCTCAATCAGTGGATCCACATTCGCAGAAGTTTCTCGAGCAAGCATACCTTCTTCAATGAAAGAGTAATCACATTGGCCTTCTGATTTGAGTTGATTGGCTCTTTCAATAAATGAATTTGAAAAATCAATTCCCACCACCTCTGAACAATGGCGAGCTAACTCAAAAGTGGATCTACCAACAGCACAGCCCAGATCCAGAGCCCTGGCGTTGTCAGGCAAAGCATCAGAATCAAGGCATTCAGTGACGCACCGCAAGGGGTAATTCAACGCAGAATGCGGCCCGAACTCATGCGGCATTTGGTCCTCTGCTGTCCCATAATGGAATAGTAAATACTCACTGATCGCTCGGTCGGATTCATAATAGGGTCTGGGTTGTTCTTCAGTCATATTTGTTGGTGAAATCTGCCCTAAAACCCATGTCAGGACAACCATCATCCATCGGCTATTGGGTGAACTGATCACCTACATGGACAGATTTGTGATATTGAGACGGAGATAATCCTCAACAACTGATGCTGCTGGTTGGATGCATTATTAAACTTATCGTAAATGAGGTTGAGCGTTCTAACTTCGACGGCAAATGCTGCATCTTGTAAATCCTCACGGATCATTCCTCTTGCATCAGAAAGTTTAACTTTGCGAAAACAACATAAACTGATGATCATATCAGTCATGAAAAGACTCCTGTGCTTTTGTCCTCTGGTGCTGGCCATTCTTGGTGTCGAATGCAGTTGGGCCGAGCAGAAGACCTATTGTAATCCGATCAACATTGATTATGGCTACACACCTTTTGAAAGGTTTGCGACGAAGGGAAAGCATCGAACGACCGCGGATCCTGTGATTGTCCGTTTCAAGGATCGTTTATTTTTGTTTTCCACCAACCAGGAAGGTTATTGGCACAGTGAGGACATGCTGCAATGGAGTTTTGTCTCCCGAAAATTTCTGAGAGATGACAAATACATACACGATCTTAACGCGCCGGCGGCTGGGTGATGAAGGATGCCTTGTATGTTTACGGATCAACCTGGGAACTTGATTTCCCTGTTTGGAAAAGTTCTGATCCGGTAAACAATAAGTGGGAAATAGCGGTTGATATTTTAAATGTGGGTGCCTGGGACCCAGCTTTTCATTACGAGGAAGAGGAAGATCAACTTTTTCTGTATTGGGGATCCAGCAATGAATACCCGTTATTAGGAACCGAGATTCGAACACAGGATTTCCAGACCACTGGCAAAACACGTCCGATCATGCAATTACACCCGGAGGAGCACGGATGGGAGCGTTTTGGAGAATATAATGACAACACTTTTTTGAATCCTTTTTTAGAGGGAGCCTGGGTGACCAAGTATCATGGAAAATACTATTTCCAGTATGCGGCACCAGGAACCGAATTCAGTGGTTATGCCGATGGTGTGTTGGTCAGCGAACAACCATTGGGAGGGTTTCGATATCAAAAACATAACCCGTTCTCTTATAAACCAGGAGGCTTTGCCCGCGGCGCCGGTCATGGCTCGACTTTTCAAGATCTTCACGACAACTACTGGCACGTTTCAACGATGGTTATTTCCGTCAAAAATAATTTTGAAAGGCGGATTGGAATCTGGCCCGCGGGATTCGATCAGGATGATGTCATGTTTTGCAACACTGCCTATGGTGATTACCCGACCTATCTTCCTGAGGAAGCAAAAGATAAGGATTTTACCAGGGGTTTATTCACAGGATGGATGCTTTTGAATTATCAAAAACCAGTGCAGGTTTCCTCAACCCTGGGCGGATTCAAAGCCAATTTTGCAGTCGATGAGAATATAAAAACCTATTGGTCGGCAAAGACTTCGAATTCGGGTGAATGGATACAAACAGACCTGGGGGCGCGTAGTACCATTCATGCGATTCAAATCAATTATGCGGACCAAGAGGCTGAGTTTATGGGCAAAACTTTGGGTAAAACTCACCAATACAGGATCCATGGCTCCGATGATGGGCTTAATTGGAAGTTGCTAGTGGACAAGAGTCAACAACAAGCGGACAGGCCTCACGACTACAGTGAATTAGAAAGTCCTGTTCATTATCGATACCTGAAATTGGAAAATATTTCCATTCCTACAGGTAAATTCGCGATCAGTGGATTTAGGATATTTGGCAAGGGACCTGGTCTTCCGCCCGGAGAGGTAGAGGATTTTACCGTACTCCGTACGCCCCCAGAAAAGGCGGGCAATCGACTTTCTTCCTGGCTGAAGTGGAAGCAGAACCATCTGGCAGACGGATATCATATTTATTTTGGCAAGCACCCAGACAAACTTTATGGGAGCATGATGGTCTACAACGCAAATGAATATTATTTTACGGGCATGGATCGAGCAGATGCTTACTATTTTCAAATTGAAGCGTTCAATGAAAATGGCATTTCACAACGCTCGGAAGTCGTCCATGCTAGGTAATCATGATCATGGGAATGAGCTCTTCGCAAATAATATCACATTCCAGGCTTTCGGTGCCGGTCCAAGATTGACATTATTGAGCGATAGATTTCTATTGGTGTATATGAAGAAATTGTCTGCATGGATATTCTTTGCCGTTACGGTGTTTGCCTTGAGTTTGTCTTCTTTACATGGGGCAGCTCAATCTGGGGTGGTGAACGCCGAGCGGGTTAATGTTCGGACTCAGCCCAACATCCTCAGTGAGGTTGTATCACAGGTGAATACCGGAGATAAGGTGCAGGTCCTGGAAACGATTGTTCATGACAATCCCATTCCAGGCAACCCTCGCGAATGGTATCGCATTGGGCTCCCGACCGAGGCCGTATTATGGGTGGCTGGTGATTACATTGACTCAACCAACAACACCGTCACGGCAGGACGCTTGAATGTGCGTGCAGGACCAAGCGAATCTTACACCATTGTAGCTCGTCTGAACCGAGGGGATCAGGTCGAGCGTATCAAAGAAACGGCAGGTTGGATTTCCATCAAACCACCGGCCAACGCCTTTGCGTATGTTGCCAGCAGTTTGGTGGATATTGTGAAGGATCCCGTGGAAACCGAAACCCCATCGGTTCCGCCTGTTACTGAGACCAAATCCAGCGAGCCAAACCAGAAAGAGGAAACCCCTGTTCTGATTGTGGACGATCCCAAATCGGGTGAAACAAAAATTCTCAAAAGTACCATTGAAGGTAATCAACCGGATAATGATGAAATTCCTGTCGCCCAGAATGAGGAAGCACAAACACCCCCAGTTCCTGTTGAAACCACTTCAAATGAAGTGGTTGAAATCATTGCTGAACCTGAAACGGCCGAAGTCGCCACAAACCAGGAGATTAATCCATTAACGCAGGAACCTTCCTTGTTTGAACAGGTCGAAAATACACCTCCCCAATCACCAGCCGAAGAAACGGGCCTCAAGCCTTTGAATAATGGAGAAGTGGTTTCGAATTCTCAGAACCAGGACAGGCTGCCAGCTGAGGTGGTGGTTGCTGAGAATCCGACAGATCCACTTGAGGAGCTGCGTCGCATTGTAACCCGTGAAGGCATTGTTCGTCGCAGTCGCAGCATTCAATCACCAACTTACCACCGACTTGAAGATCCGGTCACCCATCGCACGATGAATTATCTTTATACAGGCAGACTCCACCTTCATACAGCTCCAAGTCGTTCCGATCTCAAGCCCTATGAGGGATACAAAATACGGGTCACAGGACAAGAATCCGTGGATCCAAGATGGCCCAAGATTCCGGTCATCGAAATTGAAGAACTGAAAGTTTCAGATTGAGCAGTTCCATGGATAACTTGATCGATGGCCGAGCGATAGCTGCTGAGATACATGCCGAAACCTCAGTCCGGGTCCAGAAACTCAAATCAAAGGGGATTACCCCGGGATTGGTTTTTATTCGGGTTGGCGAAGATCCAGCTTCACGCGTTTATGTGGGCATGAAGGAAAAAAAGAGCCAGGAAATTGGGATTGATTCCAAAACCTTGGTTCTTGATGAACAAACGACACAAGACCAGTTGTTGGAAATCATCGCTGCACATAACGCTGATCCAACCATTCACGGAATTCTCGTCCAAGCTCCATTGCCCAGGCACATCGATGAAACCACGATCTATTCCGCTGTTTCACCGCATAAGGATGTCGATGGATTCCATCCGGTTAATGTCGGTAAGTTGATGTTGAATCAGCCTGGGGGATTCCTTCCCTGTACACCAGCAGGAGTTCATGAGCTTCTCATACGTTCTGGTATCCCTATGGAGGGAGCGGAAGTCGTCGTGCTGGGGCGCGGTAACATTGTAGGAAAACCTATGGCCGCCATCCTGATTCAAAAAGCGAAAGATGCCAACGCCACGGTAACAGTATGTCACTCGCGCACAAAAAACATTGCTGAACATTGTCGACGTGCAGATATCATCGTAGCGGCCATAGGAATGCCACACTTCGTGAAGGCGGATATGGTAAAGGATGGAGTTGTCATTATGGACGTGGGGGTGAACCGCATACCAGATGCCAATACTAAATCCGGAACACGACTGGTTGGTGATGTCGAATTTGACACTGTTCAACCTAAAGCCAAAGCGATCACGCCTAATCCAGGTGGGGTTGGCCCAATGACGATTGCCATGTTACTCAAAAACACGGTTCAAGCTGCCGAGCAATCGTTTTCTGCTGATCATTAAAAAAATTCCAAGGAATTGCTTCTTATTGTTCGCTGAATCCCTCAGAGTTACCGATCTTTCATTGCAATGCAATGAATCAAGATTAATTTGAATTTTATTATATATGGAACCATCAAGAATATTACCGGATCTTCAGACTTCCTTGCTTTGTGAGGACGTCAAACAGGAATCCAATGGGAACTTCATCCTTATTGGTGTGATCGGACTCGTACGTGTCCCACGACTTCCTGTCACCGCTCTCAAGCTTTGTGTGTTCAACCGTTGGACTGCAGGTTTTGGACAATTTAACGAAGAAGTCAGACTGCTGGCTCCGGATCAAACCACTGTGATTCGTAAAAGCACAGTCAAATTTGCATTGAAAGACGTCAATACTCACGCCACCAATGTTTCCCTATTCGGTCAGGTAGAGTTCAAGGAGGCGGGAGTGCATTACATCGAAGTATTGGTTGATGAAGTGATGAAGCTTCGTTACCCGCTCAATGTGGTGCTGGCACCTCAACAACAGCAGAAAGGTGGGGGAGAGCAACCACCCTCTCAATCACCTCCACCTAAAGCATAATCATTGACTAATCAGGCATGAATCCTGATTCCCTGTCCGAATGAGCTTTCCTTTCACCTTTCGAGGGATTGCCAACTGGGCTGCCCGGTCCAAGACAGGTGTGTTTGTGTACACGCTGGCAGTGGGATTTGCCGTTGCCAGCGTGATCGGATGGTTTATCTGGATCCATTGGCTGCCTGTTTGGGAATCCGCTTTGATCAAGTTACCTCCGGGAACGTTTATCAAGGATCAACGCTTGGTCACACTCAGTCCCACCAGTGCAAGTCTGGCTGAAAATCGATTTATTTCCATTTCCATTCGTACGGACCTTCAATCTGAAATCTCCACTACTTCAGATCTTAATTTAATCTTGGATATCGATAATATCCGAATTGGTTCGCTTTTTGGATTTATCTCAATGCCGTATCCTTCGGGGTACATCATTGAACTTGATCCTGACAAGGTTCAACCCTGGTGGCTTTCCAGAAGTTTCTTTTTCTATTTGGGAGGGTTTGTGCTGATCTGGTTTGCGTTTTCCATCTTATGGCGAGCGCTTTCAATCATTTATTTTGTACCCATTTTTATCGCTGCCTACTTATGGGGGCGTCGCTCTTCCTTCGAAGTTATTTATCGTTTAATATTGCTTTCCTTAATGCCACCCGCTCTTTTCATGACGGTTGCTCTGGCGTTATATGGTGCAGGGCAGTTGAACCTGCAGGAATTATTGGTGGCTAATTTGATCCATATACCCATGGGGTGGGGAATCATGCTGTTATCATCACGCAAGCTGGAAATAACCAAACCAGCATCTAACAAATCTGCCGAACCCAACAAAAGAGGAAAAAACCCTTTTGGATCAAGCGAAGAAAGCAGTGGACAACAGCGTTCCGAAAATCCATTTAACCAAACTGAGACCTGAGGACTTACCGGTTTCTTTCTTTCCTACCTGAACTTAAAAGACTCGATTTGCAGCTCTTTCTTTAATTTGCTCAACGCTGATTTTAGGATTTGAATGTCCTCGTTGGTGTGCTTTGAACTGATAGCGATTCTTAATAACTGCTGCGTCTTACTTCCTGGGTAACGGATAATCGATGGAAAAATACCCGATTCTTGAAGGATTGATTCTGCCTGATTCACAAAAGTACCAATACTGAATGAACAAACAGGTGTCATCATGGGATCACCGGACAATAACCTTAAGTCCGAAAGAGCATTCGACAATCTTTTGATGTTTAAACTCAATTCAATTCTTGATTCAGGATGGATGGACCAATGTTCAATACTTTTCAGGGCCGCCCGTGCTATGTGAATGGGGATTGGAGTATGGCCTGCCCAAATGGATGCATTTTGTTCGATGGAATACACAAGATCTGAAGGTCCGGCAATGGCTCCTCCGTGGCATCCTATCGTTTTTGCCAGCGAAAGGCTTTTAACGAGCACTCTTGAGTTACGGATAGTTTTATAAAAATCCGAATTGAGAATCCCCAATCCATGCGCCTCATCCAGAAGGAAACAGACATCGACTGGAAGTGCCTCATGAAATTCCAGCAGAGGCATGACTGATCCATCCAATCCAAACATGGTTTCACTCAACAGGAAACAACGTTCCCCTTTCTGACGTTTCCTCAATAATTTTGAAGCGGAATTTGGATCACAATGACGGTATCTCTCTGTTGGAACTCCGGAAAAGTGCGCTAAATCGTTCAGGCTTGGATGGCAATGGTCATCCATAAGCAATAAATCGGCTGATTGCTGCAGAAATGGTATCAGGCAAAGATTTGCCAAATACCCAGCACCAGTGAGCAAGGCATCTTCCGAATCAGTTAGGATAGCCAATTGGGATTCAAGTTCTCGGTATACCTGGTGATCTCCGGTAGTGGCTCTTGAAGCCCCAATGGATAATGAAGGTTCGTTTTTTAGGGACTCGATGGCCGCATTACGGACCTCGGGTAAATGTCCAAATCTGAGGTAATCACATCCGCCAAAATACAACAGGCGCGCTCCGTTGAAATCAACGTGTCTTACATCGACTGGCTCTGGAATACGTCTTTGCATTCATTCTTAACAAGCTCTTTTTATCACTATGACTGCTGAATCCACAATTCATAATCGCGTGGTAAAATGTTTCCAGATCTAAAAGTCACATAAACTGAAAACCAACACTCGGCCCCTGTTGACGATGAAGGAATTGTGACCTAGGTTTTTCTGATGTTTCAACTGGAAGCACCTTTTCCTCCTGCAGGAGATCAGCCCGAAGCCATCCGACAATTAACTGCCGGAGTCAAGGAGTCTAAGGCACATCAGGTACTTTTGGGGGTCACCGGATCAGGTAAGACATTTACCATTGCCAATGTCATTGCCGAGATACAACGTCCAACTCTAATCATTTCTCACAACAAAACACTGGCTGCACAACTCTATGCGGAGTTTAAGTCATTCTTCCCGAATAACGCCGTGGAATATTTTGTGAGTTACTTTGATTATTATCAACCTGAAGCATATTTACCCCAAACAGATACCTTCATTGAAAAAGATTCCAGCATTAATGACGAAATCGAAAGGCTGCGGCTGTCGACCACCAGCTCGCTTGTATCCAGGCGTGATGTCATTGTAGTAGCCAGTGTTTCATGCATCTATGGTTTGGGAAGCAAAGAAGATTATGAGGCCATGATGATACCACTGAAGGTCGGTGAATCGATCTCACGCGATCAGTTTCTTCATCGCCTCGTGGATTTGCAATATGAACGCAATGATGTGGCGCTGATACCAGGTAAATTCCGAGTGAGGGGGGATACGGTAGAAGTGACCCCAGCCTACATCGAAGAAGGAATCCGGCTTGAATTCTTTGGAGACGAACTGGATCGCATTTCTCGCTTTGACCCGCTGACAGGTAACCGAATCGAATCATTGGACTATGTTACATTTTACCCCAGCAAACAATTTGTCACACCTCGCGCCAAAATGAAGAAAGCGATCCTGTCGATACGCGAGGAATTAACAGATCGAATTGCCGAGTTTGAAAAAGAGGGGAAATTACTGGAAGCTCAACGCATCAAAATGCGTACTGAATATGACCTGGAAATGATGGAAGAAATGGGTTTTTGCTCAGGAATAGAAAACTACTCTCGCCACATTTCAGGTAGACCTCCAGGATCAAAACCCTACACGCTTCTGGATTTTTTTCCCGAAGATTATCTACTGGTCATCGACGAATCTCATGCCACTGTGCCTCAAGTTGGTGGGATGTATGCTGGAGACCGTTCTCGCAAGACCGTTTTGGTGGAACATGGATTTAGACTACCCAGCGCACTGGACAACCGACCGCTTGGATTTGAAGAATTTCAGGCTCATCAAAAACAAACCATTTACGTGAGTGCGACCCCGGCTGATCGCGAGCTAGACTGGGCTCAACACAAGGTGGTCGAGCAAATTGTGCGTCCTACAGGTTTGGTCGATCCTGAAATTATTGTCAAACCCCTCAAGGGGCAGATTGATGATCTCATAGAAGAAGCCCGTAAAAGGGTGGAACTCAAGGAACGCGTGCTTGTCACTACTCTGACCAAACGAACAGCTGAAGAATTAACCGATTACTTGAGCGAAATAGGCATTGAGGTTCGTTATTTACATAGTGAGATCGATGCTATCGAACGAGTTGAAATATTGAGGGCACTTAGACAGGGAGAATTTGATGTCTTGGTAGGAATCAACCTGCTGCGAGAGGGGCTGGATTTACCAGAGGTGTCCATGGTTGCGATCTTGGATGCTGACAAAGAAGGGTACTTGCGTTCAACTACCAGCCTGGTTCAAACCGCAGGACGCGCTGCGCGCCATTTGAACGGAAAGGTCTTTCTATATGCGGACGTCATGACACGCAGTATCAAGGCATTTCTTGCGATTTCAAAATATCGTCGCCAAAAACAATTAGAGCATAACAAAAAGCACGGAATCACTCCAAGAAGTGTCAGCCGGGCGGTTGAGGATGGTTTGGTGTATCGAATGCAAGGTAAGAAACAAGCTGATCAAATCCTTCAGGAAACCGCTGACAACCTGGACGTCACCGAAACGATCAAAGATTTGGAAATCGAAATGCAGCAAGCGTCCGTTAATCTTGAATTTGAAAAAGCTGCTTTGCTGCGCGATCAAATTCGAGAATTGAAACGCAGTGCCGGGATGGAAGTGGCTGTTATCAATAAACCAACTCCTACCAAGGTCAGCTATCGAACCAAAAAAAAGCATTCTCGGAAAAAGATTCAGCTTAAAAAATCAGCCCGGCAGAAAACAACGTGATGATTCCATACCTAAGTATTTCGATTCTTCTGGAATTTCATGGTCATTTAGATTTCTTTTAAATCATGAGCCACTCAAAATTAGATCATATCGCTTTGGATTTAACGAAGACTTTTCCACGCAGCCCAAGGTCAGTCCTGGGTGGATATGTCGTTGCCGCCAGAATGTTGGATAAATGCAGGGCTGTGCTTGCCGAGACGCAAGGTGATTATCACTTCGATTGCCCTCTGGATAACCAATTTCTAAAATTCGCAGAAATCAACGCGGATTCCTTCAAGGACTTTGTATCGACCGGAGCTTCGGATGATGAGGTAGCCAATTGGATCCAAGCAAATGCAAAGAAAAGATCCGATTTTGAGATCATTCAATGGAACAACCAAATGCGCGAATTGAGAATCAGCGAATTACCGGAAGCGAATCAAGTCTTCCTGGAGACCTACATACCTGAACACGTCCCCGATCACCGACCTGTGTATGTGTGGTTCGATGTGTATGATTTGGAAGAGGGCAGACTATAGAAGGTTCAGCGGTCTGGATTAGTAACAAGTTGCTTGGTTTGGTATTTGAAAAATGCTTTTGGGCACCAGCGTCGTATTGCTGAAAATGGAAGATAATCTGTCCAAGTTTGTGACCGGCTTGGCACTGGATGCAGGGAGATGGCAGGTTGTGAAGTTATGTGAGTTAAAAAGTTCATGAATTTTGCGTGATATTTTTCCTCGGCGTATTCAGAGCTCAAAATGATTGCCTGCTTGCGAATCTGTTCTACGAATTCATTTGAACGCTTGGACCAATCCATCAGGATGCTTGCGACGGCTGGGTAATCCTCCTGAGGATAAAGCAAGCTAGAATGCAGTTCCTCAACCACCAAATCACCTCCACAATTGATCCTGGGAAAGATGGGGATGCACCCTGCATTTAATGCTTCCTGCATAGCCAAGGGAGATCCCTCAAAATCACTCGTATAGATAACAAAATCCCAGGTTCCCAAAATACGCCAGTAATCATCCCCTGATTTTTTTCCATGCATCCGTATATGGTCTTTACCCTTGAAAGCGTTTTCAAGCGTACGGCGTGCAGTGCCATCCCCAAGAAATTCTAATTCATATTGGATTCCCCTTTGATCGAGACATTCCACCATTGGGATGAATCGTTCTACCCTTTTTTGCAGGTGATCCAACCTTCCCACAAAACCTAACTTAAGCGGCCTTCCTTTCAACGGAGTGCGGGTTTGACGGTATTTTGGGGGGCAAGTTTTGATTGGGACTGGCAAATGAATCGCGCGATCTGGAGTGAGTCCTGGGATGCATTTTATGGCCAAATCAGCCAATGCTTGACTGTCACAAAAAACTCCGTCCACGAATCCATCCAACTGCTTGAGTTGAAATTCAAGATGAGGCCAATGAGAATGGATTGCTCCTATTCGATAATGGCAGTGATCCAAATCAGCCAAAAAAGCTAGTCCCCATAAATCGTGGTAAACGCAACAATCATATTGATTGTCAAATTCATGTTGCCGGAAAGATGCCCGAGCTCCCTGAATACTGGAAAGTCCATGCCAGTTCAGACCTTTCACTTTTTCATTACCGGAGCGATTCACATTAGAATCAAAGAAGGCAAGAAGGGTTGGTGTGAGTCCGGCAGTCCCGTCATACTTCAAGTGAGTTCCAAGAATGGACTGGACTCCTCCCAAACTGGAGTAATGTGTAAAATAGTGTCGGAGCTTCATCCGCTGTAAAAAACCCCGAAACACTCAAAAGAATCAGTGTTTCGGGGGAGTCGTAAATTCAAGGATAATGCAAAGGCTTAAACAGCTGCATCGGATTCCAGGAATCCCTGCAATTGTCGAATTCGCGTTGGGTGCCGCAGTTTACGCAGCCCCTTGGCCTCAATCTGTCGGATACGTTCTCGAGTTACTTTGAATTGTTTACCCACTTCTTCCAAGGTGCGGGCATAGCCGTCGTGCAATCCAAACCTTAGCTCCAAAATCTTTCTTTCTCGTTCCGTCAAGGTTGTCAACACATCGTTGAGACGTTCCCTGAGGAGGAGATGGCTCGTCATATCCGAAGGATTCTCAGCGGATTTATCCTCAATAAAATCACCAAAATTAGCATCTCCACTGTCACCCACAGGAGATTCCAGCGAGATGGGTTGCTGGGCCATTTTGAGTACGGCACTGACACGATCAACAGGAAGATTCATTTCATCCGCAATTTCCTCGGCAGTTGGCTCTCTGCCAAATTCTTGAAGAAGCTGCTTTTGAACGCGCATCAACTTGTTAATGATTTCGATCATGTGCACAGGAATACGAATCGTTCGTGCCTGATCGGCTACAGAGCGGGTGATGGCCTGGCGGATCCACCAGGTGGCATAGGTGGAAAATTTGTAACCACGACGGTATTCAAACTTTTCAACGCCCTTCATCAAACCCATGTTGCCTTCCTGGATTAGATCGAGAAATGAAAGTCCACGGTTGGTGTACTTCTTGGCAATGGAGATCACCAAACGCAGGTTTGCTTCAACCATTTCGGTTTTGGCCTGGTGTGCCTTGGCAGCAAATTCTTTCAAGCGATCATAGGATTCCAGATAGTCATTATGAGGCATTCGGACGAACGCTTCCAAAGCATGAATCTTTTGCTCCTCCATCTGGATGTAAGACTGTTGATGGGATGAAGCTTTCTGCTTTTCCAGATCCTTGATCAGATTCAGGCTGGCGTGAATTTTTTCAAAAATGTTTTCAGTCACCAGAGTCATCTCTTCGATGACTTTTTGCTTGAAGTAAAATTTCGAAAACATGTTCTGAAGCTTTTTATCTGCCTTCAGAAACTCATCATGATTTTTCTGCTGAGATTTTTTGCTGCTCACCTTTTGCCAGGCAGCATATTTTTGGTCGACTAACTGATCTTGTTCACGCACCTGTTTTACCAATCGACGAAGGTATTTCAGATGCTTGTCTCGACTGTCGATCTTTTTGTCTAATATGACCCTGTCAAATCGCTCCTTGGGAGGCTCGGCAATGAGTTTTTCAGCAAGAGCGATGTGCTCCTTACCGGCAAACCCCATGCTGTAAACAATTTTCCTTTGGGCGATCTCAGCATCCTCGATGCGCTTACAGATTTCAACTTCTTGCTCGCGTGTCAAAAGGGGAACTTTCCCCATTTGTTTCATGTACATTCGGACAGGATCGTCCAAAATGTCCAAGCGTCCCGCATCTTCCTCGTCGTTTTGATCATTCTTTTTGATGCGTTCGACTTCTGCTTGATCAACGATTTCAACATCCAGGTTTCTGAGTCGATTATAAACCTCCTCGAGATCCTCGGGTGTGATCACTTCTTCGGGCAGCACCTCATTAATATCCCCATAGGTGAGGTAACCCTGTTCTTGAGCCAGACTGAGCAACTCCTTGACATATTCGGTCAGGTTAACTCCGGATTTACCAGTAGGCGGAGTTAGAGCATCCAATTCTTCCCCAGATTTGGTCTTAGCTTTGGCTTTAGCTTGACGCTGAATCTCTTCCAAAATCTCTTTCGTTCGTGCAACGGCTTCCTTCTTGGTTTGCTTTTTACCTGATTTGGTAGCCGATTTAGCCTTACTTGAAGCTGGTTTCCTGGGGGTTGTTACCGCGCTGCTAGCCGTTTTGGTAGCCACCTTTTTAGAGGCTGACGTTTTTTTGGCGGACGCAGCCTTTTTGGCTGGAGCTTTCTTCACCGCCTTGGCTGCTTTTTTTGCGGGAGCTGCTTTGCTGGCTGTTTTCTTTTTGGAAGCTACTGCCTTGGGTTTTGAAACGGTTTTTTTGGCAGAAGCTTTCTTTGAGGAAGCCTTGGTGCTGGAAGTCTTCTTTGCCGAGGCAGTTTTTTTCGCAGTAGCTTTTTTAGTGTTTGCTGATGGTTTGGACTTGGCAGTTGATTTCTTAGATTTCTTGACCATATGGTTTACAAATAATTCTTTTTCCCACCAGATTCATAGGTGGATGATTTCCCGTTTCGAGCCTTGTTCCTTATGTTTCGCCTTAATAAATGAAAAAGGATTCGTTTAATTTCTTGAACGAATCTCCAACCGTTTAATTAGGCCAAAGGCAGTGGACAGGTATTCCCGAAAACGGGACTTTGCGGTGGTTTCTCGTAAAGATCAGGAGTAATCCGAGTCCTACGGCACCGTCAGATCAATTATTTGCCATTCCTATCGCCTTGACGCCTGCAGCTTTTCGCTATTTTAAAGTAACCAGATCGCTGACTTTTTCAAACGAAATGTTGATAAATAGAGAAAATACGGAGGCGCTGCAAGCTCTAGTTCGAGAAAAATGCCTCATTGAACATTAATTGCCTGTTGTTTTCAGGGCTTTAATCGAATCAGTTATCTTTAGAATCAAGAGATGATACCAGTTTTGGAAGCTGATGAAAGTTTCTTACATGTTCATGATGAGCCCAATACGGCCATGAAAGAGAACGAAAGAGTTTGATCCTCTTGTTCAGTAATTTCAAATTATCAGGTTCTTGCTCTATGGAATGGTTCAATAACTTAATTGCCGAACCGAAGGCTTTCTTCCTTCGCAGCTCACGAACATCCAACAAATGATAAGGAGACTGACTCGTATCAACCCAACTTCGAAGTTCCTGCAAGGCTTCTTCAAAAGCTTTTGTTTGTTCTCCTTTAAGGGTTTCCTGATATGCCAAAGCTCGGGCTTTTCGATATATCAAATCCAGGAGCAGGGCTTTCTGTTTCTTTTTTTCTGAATCTGTTTTGCGTTCGTCAGAAGAGTCGGGAGCATGTCTGACGGCAAAATAATCCCGAATCCGCTGGACTGGAAGCTGTTCAATGATCTGACCTAAAAGAGGCAGGATTGAATCAAGGTGTTGTTTCCGATTTTCATCACTGTCTAAACGCTCCAACAAGGCCTTTTGAACTTCGATGGAACCTGGCTTTTCATGAATCAACTGATCGTAAAGAACATCAAATGCTTCTGATTTGCCTTCCATTTTGGATAAGGCCTTTAATCGATTTAGCCTGAAGTTCCACCAACTCTCTTCCATTCCCTGATTGGAATCTTCTCCTAATGGCGTTTTATCCAGATCATTTTTTTGGTGAGTAGTCCGTGATGGATGAAGAAAGACTTTAGATTTAAGCTTAGCCCCATGGTGAAATTCATCGTTGGTCCATTGTAATGTCCCCGTAAAAGTCATATTGGACTTGTCAGTCTTATCCCCAGGCAAGGGATTCGATCCGGAAGAGATCAAAAAAGAATGATTCTCATCTGCATGAATGGTGTTGAACTTTAAACTTGAGGATTTAAGGAACGCGGCAGATTGAACGTTGGATCCAATCCAAATTGGGCTTGGCTTGCTCAGCGGACTCTGAATATTCAGGGGAAGCTTTTTCAGTGATTCAAGACTCGAGTGGTCGTCATGCCAAACAGTCAGTGATATTTGATGTAATCCATCCCCCAAACTGACAGGCTCTGACCAGGCATCATCATAAACAATGACTTTTCCGTTTGGATTAGTAATTTTCCACAGGAGTGAAGAATAAGGTGAATCATATAAAACTTCTGAAAGAGCATTCCAACTTACCCTTACCGACTTGAATCCAGTATTGTTCCACTCATAAATCAGATTTAATTCATGTAATTCCCTGTCGTCGACAAGTATATCTCTGGGATCACTTGACTTTTGAATGGAGGCGCTCTTGGGGTGCAAGCTAAACTCAGCATGTGTGAGCTGTCCGCGAGGTTTTAGATGGATAGTATCTTGTATTCCTTGAACATTTCCTCTGATAGGAGTTTTTGCAGCTGACAACGAGTATGATTCTTGAATCCCTTCCACACCTTTAAAGGTGATTTGGACATCTAATTTTAACGTTTCGCGATTGGACCAATAAGACGCAAACGCCCACTCCATCAAAGGATTTCCATTTACGGGTATCCAAGATTGATAATCTGTAAGTGATTCTCCTGAAATATACCTTTTCCACTCTACCGCATTAAAACGCTGGTCATCCAATAATTGAACCGTATGTAGGGCCAAACGATCAGTCGATATTGCTTGGGTAGAATCTATCGTGAACTCAGCCCACTGCGCCCAGGAAGGAGGTCTCAAAAACACGCGCTGTATTCCACCAGGTTCAAGAGTTATGCGCTCTTGCCACTGAGATTTCTTATTTTCACTGAATTTTTTCCCAATGATCACGGTTACCGGAATTTTAAACAGCGTTTGTCCATCCATTTGGTTTTTACCTTTAATCACAGCGAAATGGGCACCTTCTGAAAGTTTACTGGGATCGATGATAACATTTACTTTTCCACCATTCTGATGAATAAGCACTGAATCAGGGTATTGAATCCAGGAAACATCCGAACTTAACTGAGCCCAGATCTCAAAAGATGCCTTGGTTTTTGTATCAACGGATTCAGGGAAAACGGGTTCGATTCGAATGGAATGGGAGTTTTGTGCCTTAGTCTCCGAAGGTTCGCGCAGTAAAATGCCCCTCCCGTTTTCCTGGCTGGTATTGCGAATTTCAAATCCAATTTTTGGTGTCACAAAACTGGAACTTTTAAACCAATCAAAGGATGTACCAACCTGAATCAATCCGTAACCTTGAGAAAATTGATCCAGGTGGTTCTGAATTTTCGCCCCCTCCTCAATGGCTATTCGCACATCATAATAAGAGTAGGGGATCCTCTCTATCTTAAGCCCACTCAAAATAAGCGCAACTGAACCGCACGCATAGGGGGATGCCATGGACGTGCCGTTCATTTGCATCGCGGGAACAATACTTGAGGTCGGAACGGGAGCAATGGCGCCTCCTGGAGCACAAAAGTTCACACCAATATCTCCGTCAGTGGTTGGGCCTCTGGATGACCAGGTATATAGATTATCTTGCGGAGCATGGGCCATCCCATATTGAAGAGGCATCATCGTTGAGTGGACATAGGCACCTACCGCCAGGATGGATGTACTGGTGCCGCCTGGAGCGCCAACTGTTGAGAGTGCCGGCCCTGAGTTGCCGGCTGACGCAACAAAGACCACATTTTGTTCGCGGACAAGCTCATTCACTTGATCGATGAACCATCCGTGGTTAGGTGTGGAGGTAGGTTCTCCGTAGCTCATATTGATCATGTCACAATCCAAATCCTTTACCATCCTCAAAGCCCGCTGAAGTGCGATTCCAGTTTCCATTCCGTCCAGCCGCGTATCCCCAATTTTGATGGAAACCAACTGCACACCCGGCGCTATTCCGCTGCGTTCAGGTGAATCTGGAAAATGGGCGCCTATGATCCCAGCCACATGCGTTCCGTGCGCACTGGAAGGAATGACAATCGAAAGCAAATTTCCTTCGTCATAGATGTGAACCCCAAAGTTAACTAGGGTATGATCTCCAAAATCTGTGTACTTTTGATGGAGAGAATAATCTTCGAGCAACACTTCATCTTCTAAATCTCCATCTTCATCCGTGTCGATCACTGCACGCCACAAGCCATCTAATAAAAACACTGCACAGTCATAAACTGGGCTCTGAGCTTCAAATGAACCTTCCATTTCGCTCAATAAATCCAGTTGATCCTTCAGGTCCTGGATTTTGACTGCATCTTCAGGGGCTGTTTCCTCCAGTGTTTCAAGTGCCTGTTCGGTTTTCTTGATGTAAACCTTGTTGGTTTCCGTCATTTGGATCTTTGCGTGTTTCTTATATTGGGAGATCACATTGCCCGGAAAAATGTCGAATCCACTAACGACACCCAAATGCAGATCTGGATTTGCTGCTGTCCATTCTGGATTTAGATGCAGTGTGCGACCACTGAGCCCCTTGACCTCTGATTTTGAATCAGCCCGTGCAACATGAGTGGTATTGACATCTCCACTGCCAGTCGCATCCAAAACATCAATGACTTTGGGTAATCCATTGCTTGTGAGAGCTAACCCGGGAGCACCTGGATCGATGCCGGAGTCCAGAACCGCGATCTTGATACCTCGTCCATCAAAATTCGGGTATTGTTCTAAAAATGAGGATACCCCAGTGATGTTTTTGGGAAGAAAACCTTCATAAACCTCAGACCTTGCCGTTGGTTTTAAGATTAAAAACAGCAAAAGGATCTGAAGTACCTGGCTAGAAATTAAATTCAATCGTGAAAACATGACTTTGGGATTTCAATGCGTTTCGTTCTGATGCGGATCGCTGTAGTGAATCAAACCATCAAGCCAACCGGAATGTAAAGCATGGTATTCCATCATTTTGTTAATCCAGAAATCTGCTTGCGTTGTATTGAAAAGCTCCATCCTTTTCTTTGATGGCTTCTCATTTTTTTAAGCATGAAAATTGTGTCCATGCCCTCGTTCTTTGACTCTAAACCAATTGCCGAGAACAAGTTTTTTGTAGCTGAAGTAACTTCCATTTCACCGTGATGTTTATCTCTCATGAAGTGAAGGCACTTCATGCACTGAAATGCATCGAACCACTGGAAAAATCGACGCCGATACGTTTTCAAATCGCAGGTGCTGGCAATGCATTTTTGCCATTGATCCCAACCATTCGTAGCGTCCATATATTCACTCATGATTCCGGGCAAATGTCTGGAATCGGGAATTCTATTTGACTTGTCCGTAAAGGGATCATGTTGATGTACCCATGTAAAAAAACTTTTCAGCTCAAGTATGGACGACCAAGCATAAGTGGGGAAATGGGATTGACCGTAGTATTTTGCCACAGCCCTTCCAGTTCCAAAGGGGACTCGATCCGATGTTCGCGGAGATGGTATGACCACGCTATCGTTGATTTCTGTAAAATTCCCCATTGGAATGATCTTGTTTAAAAAATAAAAATCTTCACCTGCCTTCTTTCGATTCATCCCTCCCTGCGACATGTAAGCAAAAGGGCGGACTGCCATTGAAGATCCGACGGTATGGTAGGCATAAGGAAATGAAGCAAATCTTAGTGCTTCGACGTAATATCTCAGGTGCAGCTCATACTTTATGACAGCATCATAGGTTTCAGGTGTTAAATCTCCGTCCATGGGGTGCTCAAAATACAGACTGCAGCCTGGCGTTTTGGGGTGTTGTTGGAAATGATCTTCAAGGGCTAACAGATAATTGGCTTGGCATCGGCAATCAGCATCAAGGCAGGCGATAAACCCATCTCTTAAATTTCCAGCACCATTTAATCGATGCAATCCTTCATCCATTCCAATTTTTCGAGCAAGCCCTACTCCCGCATGCTTTTTAGGAAGATTGGAAGCATCAATGGCATGGAATTGCATTTGATGCGAACCGTGTTGGATGGACCATTCTCGAATAGATTGAAGCGCAATGTGCTGTTCTGCCTTTACCGCATCACAATCCACCTCGGAATGATTAAGAATCACTAATACCTCAATGGGATTCGTTGGAGATTCACATTGAGCCAAGCAGTCCAGCGTCGTTTTCCAATCGGGTTCCCGGTAACAAGGTATGACAATAATTCCCGATAAATTTCTGGCGGGCTTGACTGAAATGATGGGGGGGCGGCCATTAAATCTTTTGAGGTAGGAGTCCAGATTCATTTGGTAATCGATCAGTAATTGCCATAAAGGTATTCAAAACCCAGCGTGATCACAATCTTTAGAAGAATTGACGCACTGAGTGGATTATCAGAGAATCATGGACTTAAATATTAACTTTATGTTTGCAGCCAATCACACAAAAACCACCCTGGGTCGGTCCGCAATTTTATTTTGCGCTTTATGTTTTTATTTCACAGCTGGTTTTTCTGCCCTGTCGCAAAACTCGGAGCGATGGGAACAGGCAATCAAAGCATTTGAAGTTGAAGACCGAAAAAGCCATCCACCCAAAGGAGGTGTATTGTTTATTGGTAGTTCCAGTATACGTAAATGGGACACCTTGTCTGAGGACTTTCCAGATCACGATGTCATCAACCGGGGATTTGGAGGTTCAAAAATCCCAGATGCCATTCATTTTTTTGAGCGCATTGTTCGTCCCTATGAGCCTTCGACAGTCGTCCTCTATGCAGGAGATAACGACATAGGTGGAGGACATACCCCCAGCCAGGTTTTCGAGAACTTCAAAATGTTTGCCGATTTATTGAAAAAACGCCTTCCCAAAGCGAAGCTCGTTTTTATTGCCATCAAACCAAGTATAAAAAGATGGAATTTGGCTCCCAAAATGAAAGAGGCAAACAAGATGATCAAAACCTATGCAAGGAAACACCGTCGTGTTGTTTTTGCAGACGTGTGGAATCCAATGATAGGAAAAGATGGAAAACCCCGCCCTGATTTGTTCATTGAAGATGGTCTGCACCTAAACGCAGCAGGTTACGAAATTTGGAAAAAAGTCGTAAGCAAACGACTGTAGAGAGAGTTTCAACTATTGAATTAATAACTGTTACCTCCAGTCTAAACACCTTGATTACGTGCTCGACAAAGACAATTCAAAATTTCAATAATCCCTCATCCAATAACCAAATCATCGCAATGACTCATCACCAAATACAAAATTCCAATTCAAATGCTGGTTCCAACGCAACCGCATCGCCTGAAAAACCCAATCGCCGACAATTTATCAAGTCTTCCTCTGCAGCCGTCGCTGCTGGTGTTGCGATTCCAAGCTTTGCGATCAAAGAAAAGGCGTTTGCCGCTAACGACGATACCATTCGCGTGGGATTGATCGGTTGTGGAGGACGTGGAACTGGTGCTGCCAGCCAGGCAATGAAGGCGGACTCCAATGTGATGCTGACCTCAATGGGGGACATGTACCCTGACCGACTGGATGTCAGTTACAACGCTCTCAAGAAGGCAGCTGAAGACAAAATCCAAGTGACTCCCGATAACAAATTCACCGGTTTCGATGCCTACAAGAAGGTGCTTGAAAGCGGAGTGGATTTGGTCATTCTTGCCACCCCTCCAGGTTTTCGGCCAATGCACCTGAGAGCGGCCGTCGATGCCGGTAAACATATCTTTTGCGAAAAACCGATGGCAACAGACGCTCCGGGTTTAAGATCTGTGATCGCTTCTGCCAACGATGCTAAAGCAAAAAAACTGGCTTTGGTCGCTGGATTCTGCTGGAGATACAATTACGCCCGAAGGGCCCTATATGACAAAATCCACAACGGTGATATCGGGGATGTGCGGTCTATTTATGCCACCTATTACACCGGCCCTGTTAAGCCTATGCCAGCTGATGACACCCGTCCCCCTGGTATGTCTGATCTGGATTGGCAAGTACGTAACTGGTATAATTTTACTTGGCTGAGCGGTGATAGTTTGGTGGAGCAGGCTATCCACAGCGTTGATAAGGTTGCCTGGTGCATGAAAGATGAACCTCCGGTCAAGTGCGTTGCTACAGGAGGACGCCAGGTTCCCAATCACAGCGGAAATATTTTTGATCACTTTGCTGTTTACTATGAATACGCAAATGGTTTAAGGGCTTACGTTGGAAGCCGGCAGATTGCAGGTTGTTACAACGAGAACAATGACTACGTCCATGGAGCCAAAGGTATAGCCGAAATCTTGGGTTGGAGCCGTGTCCAGATCCGTGGAGAGGAAACCTGGAGGTACCGTGGCCCTAACAACGACATGTACCAAACCGAACACGATGAGCTTTTTGCTTCCATTCGTGACGGAAATCCAATCAACGACGGAGACTGGATGAGCAGCAGCACGATGATGGGACTGATGGGGCGCATGGCTGCATATACAGGCAAAGAAGTTTCCTGGGAGCAGGCTATGAATTCGCAGGAACGACTAGTACCCGAATTTTTTGAGCCAAATATGGATCTACCAATCCGTCCCATGTCTATTCCCGGCGCTACCCCGCTTATATAATTTTATTAAATAACCTCCAAGCTGTTCTGGCTAAAACCGTGATTTATATATGATGACCAAATTACCATCGTTAAGCAGAAGACGTTTTCTTTCCCATTCTGGATCAGGTATTGCCGGAATACTGTTGTCGGGGGCCGGAGGGCTCAATTTGTTGAGTGTAAAAGCAGATCATCACAAAGAAGGCGAACAACGGATCTACAAATCCATCAAGATGGGGATGTTCAACGAGAAGATATCGATTCTCGAAAAATTTCGCCTCATGAAAGAGATGGGGTTTGACGGAGCTGAATTGAATAGCCCAGGTGGAGTCAACAAACAGGAGGCACTCGAGGCCAGCCGTGAACTTGGATTCCCTATTCATGGAGTGGTGGACTCCATACACTGGGGAACCCGGTTGTCAGACCCCGATCCTGAAGTCAGGGAAAAAGGACTCCAAGGTCTCCTGAAGGCAATGAAGGATACCCATTATGTTGGTGGCAATGCCGTTTTGTTGGTCCCCGGTGCAGCCCGTGATCCAGAAAAGGAGTCCCACGGGCATGTTTGGACTCGGTCGATTCTACAGATCCGAAAAGCACTTCCAACAGCTTCAAAGCTAGGCGTTCGCATCCTCATAGAAAATGTCTGGAACAATTTTCTGTATGACCCCAAGGGCGATAACAACCAATCCGCCTCCTTGCTGGCTGCCTATCTGGATGAAATTAACAGTCCTTGGGTTGGATCCTATTTCGATATTGGAAATCATCAGCGTTTTGGAAAACCTGCAGATTGGATTCGTACCCTGGGCTCACGGATTGTGAAATTAGACGTGAAAGATTGGGGGATTGACAACGGATTTTGCAAGATAGGGGAGGGTGACGTCGACTGGCCTGATGTCAGGGAAGCACTGAATGAAATTGGTTACACTGGCTGGGCTACGGCCGAAGTTGCTGGTGGAGACCGAAATCGGATAAAAGATGTGTCTGTGCGAATGGATAAATATTTGCTCGGAAAATCTTAACAGCTGACATTTCGGAGTCTCGATGATGCGAGCTGATTAAAGTGTGGGCCTTCAAAACCTGCAATTCCTCTGGAAATCAGCTGCCCTCAATTACACATTCAGAACTTTCTGGCAGGCATCGCTATTAGTCTCTGCATACTCCCAGCATTTGGATACGCGATGGGTTCATAATTTTTTTCTCAAAAAGCAGCACGCGTGCTTGCATTCAATGAAGCAAGCCGCCATTCTCCAACTCAGTGGCGCGTTTCATTAATGCTCCACTACAAAGACCTTACTGAACATGAGCAACTCGGACGCAAAACCAAAGCTAGATTTGGATTTGGAATCGGCCTTCTTACCAGCATGGGCTCAGAAATCTTCTGAAGAAAATCCCTATGCTAAATTTGAAGGAAGGGATAAAGACTTTACCAACCGCGATGGGCGGGGAAGGAATCGTGGAGAAGGTGGCGGTAGACCCCCTCGTCAACGAAACCGAGATCCCCGTAATAAAGATCGCCGCCAGGAGCCTGGTGGTCGCGATGGCAATCGACAAGGTGGAGGTGGCCAGCGAGGAGGCGCAAGCCAGGGACGCTCTTCCGGAAGAAGTGGAGGTAATTCCGAGCGCGGTGGAGGACGTAACCGAAGCCAAGGGAGAGGCGAGGGGCGCGGGTTTCATGGCAGAGGTCAGCACCGCGACAGACCGCGACGCAGCCGTCAGGAAATTCTGGCATCATTGCCACAACTTAAAACTCAAATCATCCCCGAATCCAAAGGTGTTGCTTTGCTTGCTAAAAGGATCCGGTTGCAAGGCAGAGCTTATCCTTTGTTCGATATTGCCGGCTTGATTCTTCAAAGCCCGGAGAGGTATCACATTCGTTTCACCTCACAAACTCCCCCTAAGGATCAGGAACAGCAGAAAATTTGGATCTGTAAATTGGATCAAACCGTTTGGCTGGACGAAGCTGAAGCGGTTCAACATGTCCTGCAAAAGCATCTAGACGACTTCTATTCAGCAGAACGGACAGAAACAGAACCTCCTAAAGGTGCCTTCAATTTTGTAGCCCAATGCGGAATATCCGGGATCGTTCTGGGCCCTCCCAACTACCATGGATACCAGGCTCGCTTGCGCGAACTTCACGAGGAGCGTTTCTCACGGATGGATTTTGAACATTTCAAGTCCAAGGTAAAGATTGTCCAGGATGAAGAAGTGGTGAAGAAATGGTTGGATGAACAAAGTTGGACCACTGAATACGCAGATAAGAAAAATCCCGAATCTGATAAACTGCACTCGCTGGATGAAGTGGAAGCCCACTTCCGCGAAAATTATTTCAAAGACAGCATCGAATGTGTCCAATCAGCTCAAGTCGCAGGAGATCCCAAGACTCAGCTCTCACGCCCGATCCGTGATTTGATCCGGTTCCATGTCGATGATCAAACAAGATTCCCTCTCCAGTTGGCGACTGAACTCAGTCAACAATTTACACGTCAGGGATTACAATTTTTCAAAGTCAACAAGACCGTGACGCACGTCTCGGTTTCCCGCCCACATTACCTGGACCTGGAAACCACACCTGTCTCAGACATGGTGAAGCGAATCGTGCAGTTCATTGAGGAAACTCCAGATTGCACCCGAGTCAAGGTCATGGAAAATCTGGCCCCTGGTCAACCAAAGGTTGAGGATTCAACCCAAGTTGCAAGCGGGAATGATGAAAAGGCAGCTGAGACCGAAAATCAAGACACTCAAGCAGAAGTTTCAGAGGAAAGTAAAACTGAAACCG
The DNA here is from genome assembly GCA_964342825.1 of uncultured Verrucomicrobiota bacterium. Classification (GTDB taxonomy): domain Bacteria; phylum Verrucomicrobiota; class Verrucomicrobiia; order Limisphaerales; family AAA164-E04; genus AAA164-E04. The sequence goes on along the minus strand of CAYFHO010000009.1, from coordinate 25,817 downwards.
ACAAGAGTGATGCCTTACCCACCTCAGAAGCTTCTCAAAATGAGTCTACCACAGAGGAACAGGCCAAATCCGAGCCTACTCTCACTCCTGAACAAGCAGCTGTCACCACTGACTTACATTGGTTGATCCATCAAGGGCACGTGATTGAGTTTTCAAATGGCAAGCTGGAGACAGCAAAGAAGCCTAAAGAACAACCCAAGAAAAAATCGGCCAAAGCGCCTCAGGAAAAGGCAAAGTCGAATCAAGACTCGAATGCCGCTGAGGCACCAAAGGCTGATCAAGGTTCAACTACTGAATCATCCACGAGCACTTCTGAAGTTCCTGTAAAGGAAACTGAGCCTAAGGCCGACAAAACAGAAAACACAGTGAAAGCGCCTGAAGCACAGGATGAGGAAAAAGTAGAACCTGCAAAGGCCAACGAGCCTGCCGATTCATCAACTGGCAATGAAAGCGAAAGCTTGGTGAAATCTCCTGACAATGGTGAAAATCCTGCGGTTGAAGTTTCTACGCCAGAAACCCAAGAAGGTGCCGATGATACTCAAGCTGAAGCATCTGCCAACGAATCAGAAGAAAAACCCAAACCTTCTGATAGCTGACCATGGCGGGTAAGAGTGCATATGCCAAAGCGGGTGTGGACTTGGAACTTGGTAACCAGGTTAAACAAACCTTGCCGGAGCTGCTTGCTTCCACACATCGTAGAGAGGTTCTAGGTAAGGTTGGGGGATTTGGCGGACTATTTTCTGCTGACTTTAAGGGCTACGAAAAACCCGTTTTAGTTTCGAGTGTTGATGGAGTTGGAACCAAGCTCAAAGTGGCTTTCATGACCAAAAAGCACGACACCATTGGTGAAGACTTGGTCAATCATTGCGTGAATGACATTCTGGTATTGGGGGCCACTCCTTTGTTTTTTCTGGATTACATAGGTGCAGGCAAACTCAGACCGAAAGATTTTGATGCTATTATTCGTGGTTTCGCTCGAGGCTGCAAAGCGAACGGTTGTGCTTTGATAGGTGGGGAAACAGCACAAATGCCCGGGTTCTATCAAGCCGGCGAATATGATGTAAGCGGCACAATCGTCGGAGTGGTGGATCGGCCTCGGATGTTGGGTGGAAAGAAAACAAAATCCGGTGATGTTGTGATCGGGCTGGCTTCGAATGGATTGCACACAAATGGCTATTCTTTGGCTAGAAAAATTTTATTTGATAAAGCCGGACTCAAGCCATCCTCCAAATCAACTGAATTGGGCGGCAAAGTGGGAGATGCCTTGATGGCAGTGCATCTGAGTTACCAAAAAGTTGTTCAGCGATTACTCAAACGTTTCAATCAAAAAGGAAAGCCTTCCGCAATTCAAGCGATGGCACATATTACCGGTGGAGGATTTCAGGATAATATTCCAAGAAATTTACCTGCACATCTCGATGTGAAAATCCGGAGAAATTCTTGGGAAATACTCCCCATATTTCAGTATTTGCAGACAACCGGCAAGATCAGTGAAAACGAAATGTTTCATGTTTTTAACATGGGCATTGGATTAACCATGACCGTCCGAGCTGACAAGGCGGATGAGATTTTAAGAGCCATTCGTAGAACCGAACACCAGGCTTGGATCATTGGGGAAGTAACAAAAGGCTCCGGCAAAGCGGAACTGGTTTAGCCCCAAAAAACCCAATCACATCTGCTCAATTTTTGGACTTTATTTCGCGGGATCTTCGAGATTTTAGAATAAGAAATAAGCTGGGCAACAAGCCTGCCCAGAAACAAACCGCAGGAAAAAATCTACCTACTTTTTGGTACACGGTTGGTTTCATTTCCCAATTTTTTGGTATTTCCACTATTCGAAAACCTTGATCGTAAACATCACTTGGATCTCCGCCAGAATCTGTGGCTCGTATTTTCCCGGCAGGATCAATCCAACAACTTAATCCATTGTTACCGCACCGAATCATAGGAAGCCCGGTTTCAATCGAGCGAAAAGCTGCCAAGGAGGCGTGCTGGATCTGCGCAGCGCTTTCTTTAAACCACCCGTCGTTGGTCAGATTAATCAGAATATCCGCTTTCTTTTGCCTTGTCTGGTCACACAGATACGGCATCACGTCTTCGAAGCAAATTAAAGGATATAAAGCCACTCCCATATCAGGTAGATGGAAAACCTGCGCTTCAACACCTGCGGTAAAAAGATTTTGAATGGGGGTCAGCATTTTAAGAAAAGGTAATTGATCCGAGAAAGGTACAAACTCACCAAACATCACCAAATGTCGCTTGTGGTATGTTCCCTTCAAACGACCTGACGGATCCATGAGAAAGGCTGAATTGTAAATTCTTGGGTTATCTGTTTCCTGTGACTTAACATCCACATCAGTCCCATTGAAACACAGCCAGGCTTTGTATTTATTGAGAAGTTCCCATAAAGGCTCAACGGTATTTACATTGCCAGGAAATGCACCCTCTGGCCACAGGAGTAGATCTGGAGACAACTGTAAGGCAGCTTCGGAAAGTTTTAGCAATTCCTCAAATCTGGTTTGATCTTCTTCAGCATCCCAAATCAACGTTTGAGGGAAAGCCGGTTGAACCAGGCCCACTCTAATGGTTTCTTCAGAACGCAGTGATTCTATCAATTGAATTCTCTGATATCCATAAACGTTCAGTAATAAAACTACTCCCAGCGGAAGGATTGAATCGGGGATCCATTTCCACGGATGTGGGTTTGTTAACTGGGTGCGTATCAGCCCCATTCCCACCGAAAGCGAAGTCCACACCATGACGAATGATATCATAGAGACACCGCCCAAGGAAGCCGTCTGCGCAAGGGGGCCCCAGGTCAATTGAGTGGCTCCCAAAATCAGCCAGGGAAACCCTGTCAACAGGTGCGACATCATCCATTCTGCCCCCACCCATAGCATGGCCCCGACGAGGGCTATTCTCTGAGATTCAATCAAGGTCAAAGACCGGAACCACTCCAAAGTCCCTTTACGTTTCTGGACTGCTTTTTGGCACAGGATCTGCGATCGAAGAAGGAGTCCCCAAAACAAGCATGCCCACAATGCCGGATAAATGGCGGTATAGAGAGTCAATGACAGCCAGCCTGCAATAGCCCCGGCGAAATGGGGCATGTTGAGCAACCAGTATAAAGTAGTCGCGGAATGAATCCACGAAGCCAGGTAGCACCAACCAAAAACAGCCTTCAATTTTAAATTGGCGCTTAATGCAATCAGGCATGCAGGAATGATCCAGGCAAAACCAACCATTTGCCATTGCGGATAAGAAAGCGTCCAAAGAAATCCCAGGCCTGCACACAAGGCCAATTTCTTTAGAGTATGAACCGGATTTACAACCCGTTTCATAGGGATTCAGGACATGGCTTTTTGGGGTTTTTATGAGTTTCGCATCGGTATGCCTCTGCAAGCAATGTGATTGGATGTTTGACTTTAATTGAAAGTCCTCGTTCACGGGCACCGTTTAAAATTTGCAGCAGACATCCCGGATTTCCTGTGGCGATGATCTCGGCTTTTGTGGACTCGATATGATCCAACTTCCTTTGCAAAAGGAGTTCGGCGGTCTCCGGCTGGACGATGTTATACACGCCAGCACTTCCACAGCACCAGGTACTCTCAGGCAACTCCTTTAATTTTAAACCCGGAATGGATTGCAGAATTTGTCTGGGCTGCGAGCTGATTTTTTGACCGTGCACCAGGTGACAGGCTTCGTGATAGGTGACGATCTGCTCCTGGTCAGTTTGAAATTGAGGCGAATCCCAGCCTGTCATCACCATCCATTCGTGTATATCTTTTATCTTCTGATCCCAAAGTACTGCTTTTGATGCGTAGGCTGGATCATCTTTTAGTAGTCCTTTAAAATGTTTGAGATGAGACCCACAGCCGGCGGCATTGGTGATAATCGCATCAAATGATTCCGGGGGAAATTGGTCGATCATCTTTCGGGCCATCATTTGAGCCAGACTCCACTCTCCATTGTGGGCATGCAGCGAGCCACAACAATTTTGTTCAGGCGGAGTAATGACCTCACAACCATTGCGTGAGAGAACTTCGGCGGAATCGAGATTGACATCGCTGAAGATCAGGTCCTGCGCACACCCCGTGAGCAGGGCGACACGATATTTTTTTTCGCCCTTGGGGTGAGTGACCGTGTCCACCAGTTCATGAGAAAATTTTGATTGAATACTCGGAGTCATTTTTTCCAGGTCTTGCAACCTTTTGGGAAGGAACCGAGTCAACCTTGTTGTCCGAATGAATCCCTGTATTCCCGATATCTGGTAGAGTCTTATCAGGGCACCAAGGAATTGAAGTCTTCTCTGATCTGTAAACAGCCAATGGATGGTCAGTCTTCGGATGAGGGAGCGTTTTGGAGATCGCAGGATGTTCGCAGATTCAACCTCAGCCCGAGCGTGTTCAAAAAGTTCGGCGTAATTGACTCCGGCAGGACAAGCAGTCATGCATGCAAGGCATCCAAGGCAATAATACATCTCATCAGCAAAACTCTCGGATACTTCCAATTCATCATCAGCAATCGCCCGCATCAAAGAGATTCGTCCCCTTGGGCTATGCCTTTCAAGTTTTGTCAATTCATAGGTGGGACAAGTGGGCAAACACAACCCGCAATGCATACATTGTTGCACAACCGAATAATCCAATCCTTTCAGGTGTGAATCAATTGGACTTTCTTGAGTTGTTACGGGTGTGATGTTGGACATGTCAAAATCTCAACGATTCAAGAATCTCGGTTTAAAGAATTGTTTTGTTCGTCTCGTTGCAGAAAACCTACCACTTTGAAAAAGAAAAATGCCGCTATGGCGATAAAGAACGCAGCAATCACGACCCCAAATCCAACGTCCTTGAGTTTGGTGTGTGAAATACCTTTCAAAGCAAATCCCATACAACTCAACACCGCCATCATGGAAGAAACCCCAAAAAAGAGTAAAGTTTTCTGGCGACGTTTAGGGTCGATAGAAGCTCGTTTGTCATCAAATATAACGTGATGCACCCACCATGTGATGCCAAAACAAGCAATGAAGCTTAGAAGGGTCATCAGGCCTACATGGAATTCCAAAGTTGGATTGATCTGCTTCAAGGATGCAATGAACGCGGCCACGGCTCCCATGGAGAAGGAAGAGGCAAAGCCGGCCAATCGATCAAATTGGGCATGGGTCGGGGACGGTGTTAATGGTCGGGTTGTCATGACATTAAGAAACTTGTTTTATGCTGGATCAAAAATTTTTCCAGGATTCAAAATTCCCTTTGGATCCAGAGCCTTTCGAACTTCATGTAAGATTTTCATTTGAGCCTGACCTGCAAATTCAGGTAGGAACCTTTTCTTGGCGATGCCTATGCCATGTTCTCCAGTGATGGTTCCTCCCAGGCGAATGGCTTCCTTGAATATTTCTTCGAATGCTTCCTCTATTCGGTGCATTTCATCGGAATTTCGTTCATCCGTTAAAAAAGTCGGATGCAAATTTCCATCACCCATGTGACCAAAAGTTCCTACTCTCAAATTGTATTTCTCAGCGACGGATGCCACATATCTGATCATATGCCCAAGCTCACTTCTGGGAACGGTTGCATCCTCTAGTATCGTCGTAGGGGAAAGGCGAGCCAATGCCGAAAAAGCACTTCGCCGAGCACTGGCCAGCTTGGAAGCTTCAACATCATCTTTGGCAACACGAATTTCCATACAGCCATATTCTCTGCAAATGGCTTCCATTTTTTCCGCTTCCTCCTGAACCACCGCGGGATGCCCGTCTGTTTCAATTAAAAGGAGAGCTTCACAGTCCAGGGGGAGGCCGATTTTTGCAAAATCCTCGACACAATGAATCGTGGTGCGGTCCAGAAACTCTAGGGTACAGGGTATGATCTGAGCGGCAATGATGGCCGAAACCGTTTCAGCTGCCCGATCCATCTGCTGAAAGGTTGCCACCATCGTTTTTTTCGCCTGAGGTTTGGGTATCAGCCTGAGCAGGACTTTGGTGATGACTCCAAGGGTGCCTTCGGATCCAATGAACAGGTCTTTCAGAGAATAACCCGCTACATCCTTTACACATTTATTACCCATCCAGCAAATCTCTCCATCGGGCAAAACCACTTCCATACCCATGACATAATTGCGAGTCACTCCGTATTTTAAGCCTCTGAGACCTCCCGAATTCTCTGCGACATTTCCCCCTATGGTGGATATTTTCATGGAACCTGGATCCGGCGGATAAAACAGCCCTGCTTTTTCAGTTGCTTCAGCTATAGCCAATGTCGTTGCGCCGGGCTCGGTCAATAAGGTCAGGTTGGCTTGATCAAGCTCTAGAATCTGGTTCATTTTAACCGTACATAGGACAATGCATTTTTCCGTAGGCAAACTCCCCCCGCTCAAACCGGTACCCGATCCCCTTGTGACAACTGAAACTCCTTCTCGATTTGCAAGCTTCAACACCTCTGAGACCTGTTCGGTGGTTTGAGCAAACACGACACACCCTGGATATTCTTTCAGGGCGGCTGTGCCATCAAAGGAGTAGGGGATCAGATCCTCTTTTTGATCGAGAACTTCCCTTTTTCCCACCAATGCTCGAAGTTGTTCGATGATTGACTGGTCGAGTTTCATCATGAATTGATTTGAGATTGAATAAAGCGCTGCTGGAGGTCAATGAACTTTCTTGAATGACTTTTAACGACATGATGGAATGCAGTGAAATATGACTGATCAAAAAACTTCCAGTGTCTTGAATGTTCTATTGGTAATTGGCAACCGAAGTGCAAAATCTACCACCAGAACCGTTGTGAATCATCTTGGAGATCTACTGTCAGAACGAGGCTGTCAAGTCCAGCGCTTTGACTATGCGGAGGAAAATCTACCGCTGTTTGATGTTCAGACTGCTTTTGGTGGAGACATTTATTCTTCGCTGAAATCAAAAGTCAAAGCTGCCGATGTTATTGTCCTGGGAACTCCCGATTATCACGGAAGCATGAGTAGCGCATTGAAGAATTTTCTGGATCACTTTTGGACCGAATTCGCAGGCAAGTTGTTTGGTAGTATCGTTGGTTCTCATGAAAAAGGTTTGACGGTGCATGATCAGATGCGAACTGTCATGCGGCAGTGCTATGCCTGGTCACTGCCTTATGGTGTGAGTTTTGAAGATAAAACGGATGTCGACAATGATTTGGTATCATCCGAAAAATTGAAAGAGCGTCTCAAAGGAATGGCTAGAGACCTGCATGTCTTCGGCCAATTGTTAGCGGAACAGAGGAAGGCGGATCTGGTCGGATCCGAGCCCGGTTTCCTCTCGCATTATCGGAAATAACCCAGAAATCTTTTTTCCACAGAAAGTTTAAACGCATGAGCACAAATCCCTATGCAACCATGGTTTCGGGCTATGCCAAGGCCTTTCGGGAAGGCAAAACATTTCCAAATGGTGGATATGATCGGCCACCCAGGCCAGCGATTTCCGAGAGTGCTCCCCGAGCCTTGATTTTTTCACCACACCCGGATGATGAATGTATCATTGGCGGTTTGGCTTTGAGGCTACTGAAGGAGGCTGGGATTCGAGTGATCAATGTAGCGGTAACCCAGGGTAGTAATCGAGATCGCCAGGAGGCACGTCTGGAGGAACTGCGAGCCGCTTGTGATTACATGGGGTTCGGACTGGTTCAAATTGGAGATCGAGGTCTGGAAGGCGTCAATGATCAAAGGCGTACCAATGATCCTGATTCCTGGGCGAATGATGTGGAGACCATTTGGCAGATTCTATCTGCACAACAGCCAGCCGTAATTTTTGTTCCTCATTTGACCGACTGGAATTCAACACATATTGGAGTCCACTGGCTGGTAATGGATGCATTGGCGAAGGCACCATCTGATTTCAGGACATGTGTTATTGAAACCGAGTATTGGGGTGCCATGGCAAATCCCAATTTGATGGTGGCCTCCAGCGAAGAAGATGTCACCGAGATGGTGACCGGAACTTCTTTTCATATCGGTGAAGTAACCCGCAACCCCTTCCACCTCCTGCATCCGGCATGGATGCAGGACAATGTCCGCAGAGGTTCCGAACTGGTGGGAGGGCAGGGGGAAGCCGCTCCGGATTACTCATTTGCCACCCTGTATCGGGCCAGTTATTGGGAGAATCAACAATTGCAACCTGCCTGGGAAGGCGGGCGCAACCTGGGGTTGACCGATCACCCAGCTGAGTTGTTAAACCTTAAATCATAGTTGATCATCACCGTTTCTCCAGCATTGAAGCAGAAGCGAGTGATTTAATATCAGAAAGCAACCAAATTTCGTAATGCTTCAACCCTTTTGTTGATGCCATCACGAGTCGTCGTTGTGGTGGATGCCAGGCCGAATCCTTCACAGCAAAATGAAGCGGTAACCGAACCGTGAATGATTCCCTGGCGTAAATTGGTTTCGATGTCACCTCCGTGGCTCGCAAGGTAACCCACCAAACCACCCACGAATGAATCTCCGGCACCAGTTGGGTCGATCACTTTATCCAGCGGAAATGCTGGTGCAATAAAGAGCCCTTTGGGACCTGAGAGAATGGCACCATGTTCACCCTTTTTGACGATGACATATTTGGGGCCGAATTTATGCATGGCTTGAGCGGCCACGACCACATTGTCTTCTTCCATGAACTGCCGAGCCTCACTATCATTGAGCACCAGGCAATCGACATCCTTGAGTAACTGTTCCAATTCATGGCGGGCAATGTTGAGCCACAAATCCATCGTGTCTGCCACCACAAATTTGGGCCGTTTCATCTGCTTCAACACATGATGCTGAAGTTGGGGGGCACAATTGGCCAGAAGGATAAATTCTTTCTCATCCAGAGGAGACGACACAGCAGGCATCCAGTCTTCAATGACACCCAGATCGGTTTCGAGTGTCTGCCTGTTATTCATATTGACCTCATACTCACCTTCCCAGTGAAAGGTATTTCCGGCTGCTTTTTCCAAACCAGTCAGGTCAATTCCATGCTTTTTATAAAGCTCGATATATTCTTCAGGGAAATCATCGCCTACCACACCTAAGAGACTTACAGGCGAGAAAAAGCTTGCGGCAACCGCTGCGTGGCTTGCCGATCCTCCCAGAAGACGAGGGTTTTCGCTGTGTGGTGTTTTGATGGAGTCCAATGCGGTGGTACCAACGATAAGTATACTCATGCCATTTCAGTTATGTTCAAATTGCAGGGCTTTATAATTGGATTACCAAAGCCAATCAACCGTTTAGCGACAATGATTGCGGAAATCGCCTCCAAAGATCTGTTTCATCCCTTCAACGGATCGATTCCAGAAATACATCCAGGCAAAATGTGACGATCCATCAGTGGCAAGTTTCACTGGTACAATGCACCTGACAAACAAGGAATGATGAGGTTCTTCAAAAACACAGTCTTCGTAATAATCCAGATCACCGAAAACATCTGACGGGCTGTGTAAACGATAGAGTTCACCTACTATTGTATCTTCTTTCCGAGGACTTGAAACCGCACAGGGGTATTCTCCCTTGTAGTCAAAAAGCAAGCCTTGAGCTGTTGCGTCGCCCAGGCAATCGGATGATTGCGCAATGGTCTTTGCATAGGGATTTTGCATCCCAGACATCAAAGTCCCGTAGACAAACAGATAAGGTGACTGATTCATTAGATTGTCGTTGAGTGCCTTTACCCAACCAAGTGATTAGGGTATTTCGTTTGATAAAGCATCTCTCTTGATTTTCCAAAAGGTTTCCCTAACATTTCCATCATGCAAATTCCCCGTACCAAATCGAAATATTGGCTTCATTCCTCAATGATTCTGACTTTGTTGCTCACTAATGTGACAACTGGTCAGAATGGTGTGCCTGAGGGAGTGTGGGTTCGGCCCGGCTTTGAATTAACGGTTGTCGAAAGCACGATCAAAAAACCAAGATTCATGGAGTTTGATAACAAGGACACCCTATATGTAAGTGTTCCAAGTAAAGGGATGATCAAGGCCTGTCGTGATGAAGATGGAGATGGGCGTTATGAAAAATTAACGACTTATGTCGAGGGATATGAGTCAGGTAAAATATTGCAAGCCATGCAGTTTTACAAAGGTTGGCTTTGGTTTGCCGATATGGCATCCATTTATAAATCCCGAGATACAGATCATGACGGACGGGCGGATGAAGTTATCAAAGTCATAGGTGAAGATTTATTGCCAATTACGGGAGGAGGGCACAAATGGCGTGCTCTCCTGATTCATAATGATGTGATCTACACACATGTTGGAGATCAGACGAACGCCACCGATGAGCCTATTTTAGAGAATGATCGTAAGAAAATCTGGACATTCAACCTGGATGGTTCAGGAAAATCTCTTTTTGCCACTGGCATTCGGAATACAGAAGAACTTTGCATCCGACCAGGTACCGATGAGGTATGGGGTGTGGATCACGACATTGATACTCTCGCACTTAAGCTCGAATCAAAGCACCCACAATTTGGCCAACCCATTACCGACCACAATCCTCCAGCCGAATTGAATCATTACGTCAAAGGCGGATTCTATGGACATCCCTATATCCTGGGCAAAAACATGCCAAACCTGAATTTCCTCGACCATCCTGACCTCATCGAGATGGCCTCAAAAACGATTATCCCTGAATGGGTGATGCCTGCACACTGCTCCGGCAATGGAATGTTGTTTTATGAAGGAAATGGCATTCCTGGTGCTCATGGGGATGCATTTGTCGCATACAAAGGTGGTTGGAATGCGAGTCAGAAAGTGGGTTATTGCGTTTCGAGAATTCTGTTTGAGTTTGGACACCCTTATGGAGAGCAGAAAATTGTGAACTTCTTGAAAGATGGCACTGAAGTTCTCGGGCGCCCCACCGACTGTGAACAGGCACCCGACGGTTCCATCCTCTTTACCGACGACAACAAACACAAGATTTACCGAATTCGCTACGTTGGTCGGTGAGATAAAAAATATCCCTGCTAGATTTTTAACGATCTGGCAGGGATGGAATGTAATTTCAATTTACTGAGATTTGATCCAATCGAGCACGTGAGCAACGGCTTTCTCGACCTTCACTTTTATAAGTTCTCCACCTCGGGGTTTGACTTCAATCTCTCCGCTGGCCAGGGAACGGTCTCCGATTCCGATCCTTATCGGAAAACCAACAAGCTCTGAATCTTTAAATTTCACTCCAGGGCGTTCATCACGGTCATCAAGCATGACGTCAACACCAGCATCAGTTAACTGTGCATAAAGGGATTCTGCCACTTTCATCACTTCACTTTCAGGCTTGTTGCCCAATTGGGTGATGCAGACTACATAAGGAGCCACGGATACAGGCCAATGGATGCCTTGTTCATCATGGCATTGTTCAATGACCGCTTGAAGAGTGCGGGTGACCCCTATACCGTAGCACCCCATGATACAGGGGTTGGATTTGCCGGATTCATCCAAATAGGTCGCGTTCATGGCTTCGCTATATTTTGAGCCCAACTTAAAAACATGCCCAACTTCAATCGCGGTCTGGATCTTTAATGGCTTGCCGGTAACAGGGCAGGGTTCTCCCTTTTGAACAGTTCGCAGGTCGGCAAACTTTTTGACCTGGATATCTCGAGCGACCGATACATTGCGCACGTGAAAGCCATTTTCATTGGCACCGGTGGTCAAACCGTATCCTCCTTCCAGGAAACGGTCTGCATAAACTGGAATATCGTTGACTCCCACAGCTCCCAGACTACCAGGGTAGGCTCCAAGCCACTGATTGATTTCCTCTGCTTCTGCCTGTCGGAACTGAGTCGTTCCCAAAACTCCAGCGATTTTGGCTTCATTCAACTGATCATTTCCCAACAACAGAAAGATAACCGGTTTGTCTTCCACCACATAGACCATCGTCTTGATCTGGCGATTGGATGGAACATTGTAGGGTTCCTTGGCCAACGCATCGATCGTCTTGACCCCAGGAGTCTCAAACTTCTCAACAGCAGGTAAACTCGATATTTCAACTGGTTCCAAATCATCCAGAGGACTTTTCAAACCACTGGTCGCTTTTTCCACATTGGCCGCATATTCACCTGTTTCGACATACACAACATCGTTCTCTCCGACTTCAGCCGGAACCATGAATTCGTGTGAAAACTTGCCGCCAATCACCCCTGTATCCGCTTCAACTGGAAGCGCTTTTAGTCCGCATCGCTCAAAAATTCGAACATAAGCATCAAACATGGATTGATAACTGGTCTGTGCCGCATCGTCAGAAACATCAAAACTGTAGGCGTCCTTCATGATGAACTCGCGAGCACGCATGAGCCCGAAGCGAGGGCGGATTTCATCACGGAATTTAGTTTGAATCTGATAAAAATTCTTGGGTAATTGACGGTATGAACTCACCTCGGAAGCAGCCAGTGTAGTTACGACTTCTTCGTGAGTTGGCCCCAGCACCCATTCCCTTTGAGATCGATCCTTTGCTTTGAATAGAACATCACTGGCGGTTTCATATCTGCCGCTTTCTTTCCATATCTCTGGTGGTTGCAATGCTGGCATCAAAATTTCAAGGGCTCCGGCTCGATCCATTTCTTCTCGGATTATTTGTGAAATCTTTTGAAGAGATCTCAGCCCCATGGGGAGGAATGTGTAGAGTCCACCGGTAAGTTTTCTGATCAAACCAGCTCGCAACAGAAGTTTGTGAGAAGCGATTTCAGCTTCCGAGGGAGTTTCTTTAAGTGTGGGTACAAATGATTGAGTCCAACGCATATTCTTGCAGAGTCTATAAAAATTAAAATTGAAGGTGAATGGTCAACACTATTTAACGGTGTTCACCAGTGGAGCCATGCCTTGAATTCGAACTTCAAGTTTGTCTCCGGATTGGATGGGGCCCACTCCGCTGGGGGTTCCAGTGAGTATAACATCACCTGGGAGTAGGGTGATGTTGGTAGAGATGAAACTTACCAGCTCAAAGCAATTGAAAATCAATTGTCCAGTGAGCGAGTTCTGTCTCAGTTGCCCGTTTTGAAAGAGCTGGATGGTTAATTTGTGTGGATCAATTTTTGTTTCCACGTAAGGACCGAGTGGGGTGAATGTGTCAAATGACTTGGCTCGAGCCCACTGGCTTTCAGATTTCTGAATCGTTCGGTCACTGATATCTTGCGCAGAGGTATATCCAAAAATGTAACGAGCGGCGGCGTTTGCAGTCACATTGCGCATTCTGCGTCCAATCACAATGGCCAATTCCGCCTCGTAATCCACTCGATTCTCTTGAAATGGAATTTCGATCTTCCCTCCATCCGGCAGCAGTGAAGTTGGTGCTTTAAGCCAGAAAAGAGGGGTTTTGGGCAGGGGTTTTCCTGATTCACGTGCGTGGTCAGCGTAATTGAGTCCAACAGCTATGACTTTGGAAGGTGCCACAGGTGTCAGTGTCTTGATCCCTTTTGGATTGGTTGCACGTTTCTGAAAAGAAGGAGACCCGAAAACGTCGCCCTTTAGCTTAAAAAGTTCGCCGTCAACCACTTTCGCATAGAAAATGTCATCACCCTTCTGGAATCTACCAATAGCTGCCATAAAGCCTGAGCGGTAGAGACTAATGAGAATTGAGGCCCTCGGCAAGATGAATATGAACAAGAATATTGTTGAACGATAAACGAATATCTTTTCATCTTTTCAGTTGCGGTTTGAATAGGATCGCGATGAAATATCGTCTTACTCCTTTAATCAGATTATGTGGAAAAAATCTTTAAAATCTATTGCACTGACGATGGCCATTTCGGGTGTCATGGTCGGGTTGGGGCACACAAGAGCCGAAGCACAACTCAATTTCCAGGATGGAGACCGGGTCTGCATCATTGGGAACTCGCTCGCCAGTCGACTGCAATACAGTGGTTGGCTTGAAACCTTGATACAGAGTAGGTCGGAAGGAAAGCATCTAACCTTCCGAAATCTTGGTTTTCCTGGCGATCAGGTCGCGAAAAGGCCTCGAAACAAAGGATTCATGACTCCTGAGGAGTATCTGACTCATTGCGAAGCTGATGTTATTTTTTCTATGTTCGGCTATAACGAATCCTTTGCCGGTGAAGAAGGGCTGCCGGAGTTTCAGAAGAATTTACGGGAAATGATTGATTCTTACAGGGAACTGAAGCCCAACGGGAAATCCGCTCCACGTATCGTACTTTTTTCTCCCATTGCTCATGAGGATTTGAATGATCGAAATATGCCTGATGGAAGCGAAAACAACGCCCGACTGGCTCTCTACACAGCAGCCACACGCCAGGTTGCGGTTGAGAAAAATGTGACCTTTGTCGATTTGTTTGCGGCAAGTCAGGCCCTTTACCAGGCATCAGACGCACCGCTGACATTGAATGGCATCCATTTGAATGATGAAGGAAACCGACTCATTGGCCAGTTCATCGCTTCCACATTGCTTAACCAAACTTTTGTTGCGACTTCAGAGTTGGAATCCCTTCGAGAGGCTGTTCTGGATAAAAACTGGCACTGGTTCAATCGTTATCGCGCAACGGATGGTAATGATGTTTGGGGTGGACGTTCCCACTTGAAATTTGTCCAGGGTCAAACAAACCGTGAAGTACTCATGCATGAGTTGATCATGTTCGATATCATGACAGCCAATCGCGACCTTCGCATTTGGACATTGCTTGAGGGGCGTGACATGGAAATTGACGACAGCAATGTGCCGCCTCCGGTTGATGTGATTTCCAATGTAGGCGGTGGAAGTCCAAGTTCAAATGCCCAAAAAGAAGGAAATTTGAACTACATCGGTGGTGAAGAGGGGATCAGCAAAATGACGGTTCCGGATGGATTTGAGGTCAACCTGTTCGCTGATGAAAAGCGTTTTCCTGAACTGGTCAACCCGGTGCAGTTGTCGGTCGACACCAAAGGCCGCCTGTGGGTTGCAGCGTGGAAAACTTATCCCAAATGGGAACCTTTGAAAGAAATGGATGATCGATTGATCATTCTTCCTGATGAAAATCGAGATGGGGTTGCCGACAAGGCTATCACATTTGCCAAGGTGCACAACCCAACTGGATTTGAATTTTGGAACGGGGGTGTCCTCGTGGCTTCACAACCCGACATCCTGTTCCTCAAGGATACGGACGGGGATGACGTCGCCGACGAGCGTATTGTCTTTTTGGAAGGTATTGGATCAGCGGACACACACCATGCCGCCAATGCTTTTGTCTATGGACCCGATGGAGCCATTTATTGGCAAAGCGGAATATTCCTGGTGAACAACATTGAGCATCCCTATTCACCGTCGCTGAACACCGGATCATCGGGCATGTTTCGTTTTGACCCACGCAGATACCACATCAGCTACCACGCAAACAACAGCCCGAACCCTCATGGAATCAGCTTTGATAAATGGGGGTACCATTACGCGACCGACGGAACCGGCGGACGAGCCTACCAGGTCGTCCCTGCTGAAAAAGGTTTCAAGATGCAAAAGCTGTTGGATATGCAGGTTCGACCTGTTCCTGCCAATGGAGTCATCTCGAGTGAAAATTTCCCTGCATCCTACCAGGGAGACTTCATGATTGCCAACACGATCGGTTTCCTTGGTATCAAGCAATATGAACTTGAGAGGGATGAATCCACCGGAGATGTATGGGGACAACCACTGGGGGATTTGCTTTCATCCAGTGATAAAAACTTCCGTCCAAGTGATCTTGAATTTGGTGAAGACGGGGCACTTTATATCTCTGACTGGCACAATGTCATCATCGGTCACATGCAACACAACGTCCGAGACCCTAATCGCGATCACACCTACGGACGCGTTTACCGAATGACTTACAAAGACCGCCCATTACAGGCTCCTGTGAAGATTGCCGGGGCCTCTCTTGAGCAGTTGATGAAAAATCTGGAACACCCGATTGACGGAGTCCGCTATCGCACGCGCATTGAACTGAGTGGGCGTGATACAAACGATGTCATTGAAGCTGCAAACAATTGGGTCAAACACTTTGATACTTCCAATCCTGATCATGCGCATCATTTATTGGAGGCACTCTGGCTGCATCAACAGCACAATGTTCGTAACACCGAACTACTCACCTCGCTACTCCAGTCCCCAGTTGCTCACGCTCGCAATGCCGCTCGCACTGTCCAGCACCACTGGTTTGGGATGGAACAGGCACCCCCAACACTGGCAGATCACGAGGAACTGGGTGGTGCATCCAAGGCCTCTGGTGTGACATCCTCGAGTGCGGATTTAGTGGAGGTACGCATAGGCACCGTTCCCGAGAAGATGAAGTATGATATCAAGGATTTTGAAGTGAAGGCAGGAGCCAAGGTAAAGGTCACTTTCGTGAATTACGACTTCATGCCTCACAACATCGTATTTGCCCAACCAAAATCCGCGGATGAAATTGGAATGGCAGCGATTCAGCTTGGAGGTGCCGGTTTTGCCAAAGGATTCATTCCTGACAGTGACAAAATCATTATTGCTTCCAAATTACTTCAGAACAAACAGGAGGAACTGTTGGAATTTACGGCTCCTGAGAAACCAGGCGACTACGATTTCCTATGCACCTTTCCTGGGCACCATCTATTGATGCGAGGTATCATGAAAGTAGTTGAATAAACTACGAAACCTTTAAGAAAGAGAAAGCCCCGGAAATTTCCGGGGCTTTTTTAGTGCCTTAAGGTTGAATTCGAATCAATTCCATCAACCTGAATTCAGGTGCTTTCTCACCCGGAAGTTCAATCGCCTTTAATCGCAAAGTGCCTTGAGCCTTATTCAGTTTAATGCGCCCCATTTTGAAAGGTCGAAAATCTTTAACGTATGATTCCTGCCGAAGAACACGGTCATTTTCCCCTCCCTTTACAGGAGGATTCCATACTTCATTGAACCTGGCCCTTAATACACTATCCTGAAATTCCAATTCCATAAGTGCATTTAAATCTTCAGTGGCACAAGTTTGGTAGATAACCACCTCAAAGGTTCCGGATTGCAGAACTTCAATTTCCCAGGTCAGTTGATCCTCGGATGATTTCCAATCCGTGAAGTAGGAATCATTGGGAAACCGATTGGAACGCTTGATGTCACCGGTCACCGTTGCATCACGTGCCGGCAATTGGGTCACTGGAAATTTCGGATGGCCAACCGTGAAGGGTCTCATCTCATCTCGGAAATTTTTTAAGACATCTTGTCTCCATTTGGAAACGGCCCTCTTGAGACTGGAAGTTACATCGGGAAATTGATTCGAGATTTCATGGACCTGTTCTCTGTCTTGAGTGATGTCAAACAAGCCTCCTTGATGGTCCAGGCGATACTTTTGGTTACGAACACTCACCCTTCCATTCCAATGAGAAAAGATCAAACGATCCATGCCGCCATAGTTCCCACCTGTCAGCAATGGGCTTAAATTGATCCCATCCATCGGTTTTTTTGGATTTAATTTAATATCTGCTAGAGATGCTAAAGTGGGGAGAAGATCGATGGCGCCACCAATTTCATCAACCACGGTACCTGGTTTAATCTTTGACGGCCATCGGATCAGAAGTGGGCTCCTTACTCCACCTTCGTCTGTTGATCCCTTACGCCCCTTCATTCGCCCATTCCACCGCTTGCCATTCGGGCCATTATCGCAGAAGTATAAGATGATCGTATTGTCACTCAGTGCCAGCTGATCTAAATGGTCCAGGATGCGTCCAACATTCCAGTCTATATTCTCGCACATGGCCAGAGCTGCCCTGGTATGTTGAAGATTTTCTTTTTCTGCCTCCATATGGCGCTGCGACAGTTCCTTGTTTTTAAATCGATCCCAGTAAGCATCTGGAACTTGCATGGGAGAATGGGGAGTATTGTAGGGCAGGTAGCAGAAAAAGGGTTTATCCTTATTCTTTTCAATGAAGGAAATCGCTTTTTGAGTAAAATCATCGATGACAAACCCTTCCCCCTGAACCTGCCTTCCGTTGTGCTCCAATGGCGGACTAAAGTAATTCCCCCAATGACCGGAACAAAACCCGTAAAACTCATCAAAACCACGAGCGTTTGGGTGGTAAGGAGCCTGCATGCCATTGTGCCATTTCCCGAAAGCACCAGTGGCATACCCAGCATCCTTAAATACTTCTGCAATCGTCAGCTCGTCAGCGTTCAATCGTTCTCCTCCAGCGGATGTGCTGTACACCCCACCACGCGGATGATACCTGCCCGTCAGAAATTCAGCCCGGGTAGGGGAGCAAACGGGGCAGACATAAAAACTGTCCATCATGGCTCCATCACGGGCCAGCGAATCAATGCGTGGTGTGGATAGATTCTTGTTTCCATTAAGACTCAAGTCGCCCCAACCTTGATCATCTGACAATATGACGACGATATTTGGAGGTTTAGCCTGAGATTTTTCCTGGCTTTGGATCAGAGGTTGAGCTGACAAGCATAGAGCTAAAAACAACAGGGCCGAGTGTAGGGGGGCAAATGAAATCATAATCTTGATCGTTCATGACACCCTTATCAAAATGAAGGCGACTTGAAAAGTTTCGAAGGTTTGCAGCCATTCAAGGATCGTGATATTTTTGAACCAGATACGAAAATCATGAACTTGATCTGTTCCACATCGAATTTTAAGTATTTTCAGAGACTGACGGCAGCTCTCTGCGCCATATCCATCTACTTTCCTGCTCTTTTGGCTCATCAAGATAATGGCACTGAAGAAGAACTTTTTCTCAAAGGTCAAAAAATTTACAACGACCAGTGTGCCAGTTGCCATGGCGATCAGGGAGAAGGAGTTGAAGATGAGTATGATGAGCCACTTTACGGTGACCGATCTCTGAAAAGCCTGACAAGGCGCATTGTGAGAACCATGCCTGAGGACGATCCGGACCTCTGTGTTGGTGAAGAAGCCTCCGCCGTATCTTACTACGTTTTCAATGCCTTCTATTCCGCCGAGGCACGACATAAAATGGGCATTGCTCCACGTATCGAAATGGCCAGGTTGACAGTTCCGCAATATCAAAATTCGGTGGCTGATTTGTTGGCCATGCTGACTCCTGCCGTGAACGGGAAACAGCCAGTAGACCATTTGCTGAAGGCCTCCAAGTCGGGGGAACCCGGATTAAAGGGCACCTATTTTCAATCGAAGGGCATGAACAAGGCTAACGAGCAGAAACTGGAACGTGTTGACAGCCGAATCGATTTTGATTTCAAGGAAGGAAGCCCGCAAAAAGATATTGAACCTGACCAATTTGCCATCATTTGGGAGGGCGGCATGTTTGCTGAATCAACTGGTTATTACGAGTTTCGCGTTTCCACGCAAAATGGGGCACGATTATATGTCAACAACGACCCCGGGCGAGCCAGAGGGAAACTGAGAGACGACAGTTCCGTGGCAGGCCAGCAGGCGCTGATTGACGGATGGGTTAGTTCCGGTGAAATGCGCACACTCGATGCGAGGGTTTATTTACTGGGTGGAAGGTATTATCCCATCCGCCTTGAGTATTTCAAATATCTCGAAAAGACTGGCTCGATCAAATTGGAATGGAGAAAACCGCACGGGATTTGGCGGGTCATGGATCAGGAAACCCTAAGAACTCACAGACCCCCACGAACCTTCGTTGTGGAGACTTCTTTTCCTGCCGATGACCGAAGTTTGGGTTATGAAAGAGGAAGTTCGGTTTCATGGAGTTGGTTTGAAGCTGCGACACAAGCGGCAGTTAAAACCGCCTCTGAAATCGTGGGACGCTTGCCTTTACTGGCAGGTTACAACGCGGGAGATAAAAACAGAACCGCCAAACTTCAGAACTTTTTACCTCGATTTGCCCAGTTGGCTTTTCGTCGAACTTTAAGCGAGGATGAGGATTTACTCTATCGACACGCATTGTTCGCAGAGGCGGAAAATCCAGAAATCGCGGTGAGAAGAGGAGTGATGCTGGCCTTAATTTCACCTTCCTTCTTGTATACTCCCTGGGACTCAGGGGAAAACCCACCCAACGCCCACCAAATCGCATCCCGACTGGCACTAACTTTATGGGATTCCATGCCGGATCAAATTCTTTTGGAAGCTGCTGCAAATAAGGAATTATCGACCAGGGAACAGATATTCTCGCAGATTCAGAGGATGATGCATCACCCCCTGACCAAAGCGAAAGTACGTTCGTTTTTTAATCGCTGGCTTGAAATTGAGGAGCGTGACTTGAATAAGGATGAAAAAATGTTTCCAGATTTCGATGAAACACTGATTGTGGATTTAAGGAAATCTTTGGATCTTTTCATTGAAGAAATAGTATGGAGCGAATCCTCCGATTACCGACAGTTACTGCTGGCAGATCACTTAATGCTGAATCCATTTCTTAAAGATTTCTATTTTGAGAATCCATCGGAGAATCATTCCGAGGAGTCTGTGGGAAACGAATTTGTGAAGGTCACATTTCCCGAAGAGCAAAGATCAGGCATCCTGACACATCCTTACCTCCTGAGTGCCTTGGCATATCACAACAATACTTCTCCAATTCACCGGGGTGTGTTTTTGACAAGGAACATCGTGGGACGAGCATTGAATCCACCTCCGATGGCAGTCGCCTTCAAAGATAGCGATTTTCCTGAAGACATCACGATGCGTGAGAAAGTAACCCAACTCACCAGCGACACGGCCTGCATGGCGTGCCATTCCATCATCAATCCCCTTGGGTTTGCGTTGGAAAACTTTGATGCAGTCGGAAGATGGAGAACTCATGAGAAAGAGAAACCGGTGGACACATTGAGTGAATATCTCACCGAGGATGGTGAGAGCGTCGAAGTGAAGCGCGCGCGCGATATCGCGGAGTTTGCCGTTAACAATGAATCCGCTCACACCGCATTCATCTCCCAGCTATTTCACCATTTTGTCAAACAACCTCCTGCAGCATTTGAACCAACCGCACTTCAAACCTTGAGGTTGCAATTCGAGAAAGACGATTTTAATATTCACAAGTTGCTCGCTCAGATTGCCGAATTGGCAACGACCTTTGATTTGAGCTTCGAACCCAAAACCTAAATAACCCCATGCCTAACCTCATGCACAATCGCAGGCAATTTCTTCGTGAACTCGGACTCGGGGCAGCTTCGCTCCCGTTCATATCAGGACTCCCAAGTTTAAAGGCTTCTCAAGCCGTAACTCAGGATGCACCGAAACGCCTGATTGTCATGTTTTCGCCGAATGGCACCCTGCCTGAGGAGTTCTGGCCTGATCAGTTTGGGGATGAGGTTCCATTAAAACTCAATTCAATTCTCAAACCACTCGAGGCTTTCTCCGACCGGATGCTGATTCTGAAAGGTGTTCATAACAAAATCCGAGGGGATGGAGACAATCACATGAGAGGCATGTCTTGCCTCTTGACTGCCACCGAACTCCTTCCGGGAAATATCCAAGGTGGCAGTGATTCTCCGGCAGGATGGGCAGGAGGAATATCCATTGACCAGGAGATCAAGAATCACTTCCAGTCCCAGCCCTCAAGTCGTACACGCTTTGGTTCCCTCGAATTTGGAGTCGCTGTGCCGAATCGAGCCGATCCGTGGACTCGTATGTGCTATGCCGGTAGCAACAAACCCGTCGCCCCCATCGACGACCCCGGTCAAATGTTCGAGAAACTATATGGTGGGGCTCAAGATCGTAAACATTTATCCAGCGTATTGGACCATGTTCGTGCGGATTTAAGGAAAGTTTCCAAGAAACTAAGCCCAGAAGATAAGCGACTACTGGAAGAACACATGGAAATGGTCCGCAAACTGGAAACTGACATTGCTGCAGCAGAAGCGCAAAGTGATTTAGTACACCCCGAACCAGAAATTGATCCAGACATTGAGCTGGTTAATGACAACACTCCGGAAATCAGTCGGATGCAAATTGACCTGCTTGTCAATGCGCTTGCCAACGACATGGCGAGAGTAGCCTCACTTCAGTATATGAGATCGGTGGGGCAAGCTCGCATGAGGTGGCTGGATATCCAGGAAGGTCATCATTCTCTCTCACATGAACCCGACAGCAATGAAGATGCGAAAGACAAACTAAGGCGCATCAACTTCTGGTTCGCTTCTGAATTGGCCTACCTGGCGCAACGCCTTGCCGAGACACCTGAACCAGGGGGGAGGGGAGGCAGTATGCTGGATCACACCCAGATTGTGTGGCTGAATGAGCTGGGTAAAGGCAATTCACATACTTTATCCAACATCCCCTTCGTCCTAATTGGTGGCGGTGCAGGATTCAAAACGGGTAGGGCATTGGATTTTAACGGTGCTCCCCATAATTTATTGTGGTTGTCTCTTGCCCATGGCTTGGGACATCAAGAATTGACCAGTTTCGGTACGGCGAAATACTCTCAAGATAGCCCACTGTGCCTGAGTTGATTCGGTGGAACCAGACGCGGTTCACCGTTTTCAGTTCAGGCAATTTGATTATTTTTCGGTAATGTCTATTCGGACGGGTCGGTTGCCGCCACTGAAGTCTATGTCCAAGCTGGATGGGATGTGAATGGAGGGGGTTCTTTTCACTGAAGCAGCCTTTTCCAGGCTTTTACCATAGGACTTGATGGCGGATGCAATCAATCCCGAGGAGATGACAAGTGAAATACCTAAAACAAAGGAAGCTACGGTGGCGTTGTTTTTCATAAGTCTCAGTCGATGATAGATGAACCACCTTCTAAATCCAGGTGACTTTCAGTTCAAGTTCATTGGGTCCTTATTTTAAAAAGCAATGGCTCGTTTTGAATGAACTATAAAGCATTTAAATTCGAGGTGATTGACCTAATGCAAACATCATTTCGCTGCCTTTCTCGCTGCCTTGGCTTTTCTGGAAGCAGGTACAGGTCTCTTGGACTGTTTTCTTTTTGTGGGGTGCTTCGATCTTGTTTTTTTGGGTTCTTCAATCTTCTTTTTCGTGGGCCTTATCTTTCGTGCTCCGCGTATGGATTCTACCTTTTTAGGACGATTACGTGGTTCAAAAATGATCGGACATCCTTCATATCCAAATGCCTTCCGTATGCGCCCTCCCAAATACTTGGCATACTGATCGGTAAACAAGTCCCTGCGATTAACAAACAATCGAAAAGTTGGGGGCGACAGCTTCACTTGTGTGGCATAATAAAATTTCAAACGGGTCCCTTGCTTGGAAACGGGCTGTCTTTCCGATACCGCATCCTGAATCGTTCGATTGAGCAAAGACGTTGGAATTTTTTGCTTCAATTGACCGGCCACAAAACGGATGGCTTCAAGTAAACGATCCAAATGGAAACCTGATTGAGCACTAGTGAAGATCACTGGTGCATAATCCAGGAAAAACAGCTGTTTCTGAACCCACTCTCCGAAGTCGCTCAACGTCGTCAGCCAGGAGGATTTACTTCGCATTTTATCTGGCGATTCGTGGATTTCTTCACGAGCGGCTTCAACAGATTTTTCATAAAGGTCCCATTTGTTCACCACAAGGATGCAGGCTTTTTTAGCTTCAGAAATTTTACCCCCGATCTTTTTGTCCTGCATGGTTACTCCGCATTGAGCGTCCATGACGTGGACTGCAATGTCACATCTCTCAATGGAATCTTCAGCCCTCTTCACACTGAAAAATTCCACAGAATCATCGATACGACGCTTTTTCCGAATACCCGCTGTATCAATCAGAACATATGCATGGCGCTTTCCTTCTGCCTCTATCTCAATGGGGACATCAACCGAATCTCGGGTGGTCCCGGCGATAGGACTCACGATCACACGGTCCGAATTGGCAAAGGAATTAATGATGCTCGATTTACCCACATTCGGCCGCCCCACAATCGCCAATTTAAGTGGCTCTACTTGAAGATCTGAATTGTCTTTTGATTCCTCGGTGGCAATCGGGCTCACAGCTGGATGCTCATCAAGCGGTAAAGATCCGATGGCCTTCTTCATCAAATTGTCCATCCCTCGACCGTGAATGGCTGAGACAGGAAAAATATCCTCAAAACCCAATTCATTCAGCACTTCGGCTTCCGGATCGAATCCCGCGTGATCCGCCTTATTCGCAACGAGCAGGATCGTCTTGCCGGATGCATGAAGTTTGCTGGAAACTTCATAATCCAAAGGCATCAGTCCTTCCTGAATATTGACCACAAATAGAATCACAGAGGCAGACTCTAAAGCCAGTTCTACCTGGTCCATCGCTGCGCCGGTAATCACATCCGCACTCTTCTCCCCGCGCCGTAATCCGATCCCCCCGGTATCCACAAGGGTAAATGGGCGTCCGCGCCATTCAGCATCAACCAACACTCGATCTCGAGTGACACCAGGTTCATCGTGAACGATAGCAATTCTCTTGCGGACGATGCGGTTAAAAAGGGCGGACTTCCCCACATTCGGACGTCCGACGATGGCAATAACTTGCGACATGTCGTTAATATGACCAAACCTCGGGCATCGTGGAAGGCAAATCCAAAGCACTCAAAAAACAGAAGAACTTAAAACACAAAAAACCACTTGCACCCGACATCGGTATCGTATACCAATCCTCTTCTTCCGCGCGGCTATGGCGGAATTGGCAGACGCGCTACCTTGAGGTGGTAGTGGGATAATATCCCGTGCAGGTTCAAGTCCTGCTAGCCGCACCACTCTCCAAATTCATTCAATCCCATTCTTAAGCACTAGTTATTATTTTTGAGCAAAGTATCTCTTGACGGTGCATTTCCATTCTTTAATCTCCCATCAATCCTGATCATGGAAAAACTTGGGTGCACATCGCATGTAATGCTTTGTGACTGGTGGTTTTTGTTTTGGATTAGGAATTCGAGATTTTTATTACTGGATTTTAATTTTTTTGGAGTAGGAGATTTTTCATATGGCGAGCGGTCGTGTTAAATGGTTTGATAATAAAAAAGGTTTTGGATTCATCGTACAAGACGCATCTGGAGAGGACATCTTCGTTCATCACAGTGCCATCAGCGGTGACGGGTTCAAAACTCTCAACGAGGGGGAAGTGGTAAACTTCGAACTCATTCAGGGTGACAAGGGACTGAAAGCCCAGAATGTCCAGCGCGGACTGATGATGTAGTCATCCTTTTCGCGTATATCCATTCAGTCAATACCTGTTGCCATTTAACATGACATGAGCAAACCCGGTCGGGAGTGTGTTCCGATTCGATCCCTCTACGTTCATGTTCCCTTCTGCTCGCACAAATGCGAGTATTGCGCGTTCTATTCTGAGCTCCTCAATGCCGATGTAGTCCAAGGCTACACTGAAGCAGTCTGCAAGGAGCTTCAGATGATTGGTGATCGACTGGATCCTGATACCATTTTCTTCGGAGGCGGAACACCTTCACTGCTTCCAATCAAGCAACTGGAAAAGATCCTGACCTTAATCAGAGATCGAAACTGGCACCCAATCTATGAATGGACTGTAGAGTGTAATCCGGCCACTGTTTCTGTGGAAAAGGCAAAACTACTCAAAGAGTTCGGGGTCAACCGAATCTCGATGGGAGTTCAATCGCTCGACTCTGATCTCTTAAACAGACTTGGACGTATCCACAGCAGGGAGCAGGTATTCAAGTCCTACGATATTCTTCGCTCAGCAGGATTTGAGAACATCAATCTTGATCTGATGTTTGCGATCCCTTCACAGACGATGGAGCAATGGCAATCCACATTAAGTGAGATTACCTCCATGGAAAGTGATCATCTATCCTGTTATGAAGTCATCTACGAAGAAGACACAGCGTTGTATCAACAACTCAAAGCAGGTGAATTTGACGTGGACGAAGATCTTGCAGATCAAATGTATGTGACTCTGGTGGATCATGCTGCTTCTCATGGGTTCCAGCAATACGAAATAGCAAATTTTGCAAAATCTTCAAAGGATGCCCAAATGAATCGCTACCCCTCCAAGGCCGCCCGCCATAACATCA
>CAYFHO010000008.1:0-111023 GCA_964342825.1 uncultured Verrucomicrobiota bacterium | reverse complement strand
CTTATTGAGGGATCGAACTACCTCAAAAGATCCAGTTTTAATGAAGTATTTGGCCTTCAATAATGCAGGATCGCTGCTTCCCAAACATCATCATCCCATTTCGCACATGAGACGTAAATTCTGTTTGAGTTTTCATTCAGCAAATCGTGGGTGACTTCAAAATCAGAAAACGGAAGGTAAATCCATGCCATACCATCGTCATATTTGACTTGATTAATGTTGGGCTGTTCTTGTGGATCGAAGAATAGAAGATTGGCTCTGTAAAACCCACCTTTGGTATTGGGGACAGGGGTACCGAATGCAATTATGGTTGCGTCCGCACTACCTGCTTGTCCAATGTTGGCAGGAAGTAATAATCCGTTCTGGCTCCATGACACTTTCATGATGTGCAACTCCTTCAGATCATTGCCGCGAGTGGGTGGTTTTGGTTGTCCAGGGCTAAGCGTTCCTAGGTGGAATTCGCGAATCGCCTGGGTAATTTCCGGATAAGGCGTTTTCTTGATACTTTTTGTCGATTGGCATCCGCACAGAACAATAGAAAATACCAGACACATTAAGAATTGAACGGGTTTAATAAGATTCATATTAGT
Organism: uncultured Verrucomicrobiota bacterium; assembly: GCA_964342825.1. Classification (GTDB taxonomy): domain Bacteria; phylum Verrucomicrobiota; class Verrucomicrobiia; order Limisphaerales; family AAA164-E04; genus AAA164-E04. The sequence goes on along the minus strand of CAYFHO010000008.1, from coordinate 110,433 downwards.
TGTTACCATCTATAATGAATTTCAATGATTACATGATATCATTCGTTGGGAACCCTGACAGATTGACAATTCAAAGACCATTAAAAATCCTTTGATAAACCCCCAGCACCCTTTCAGCCATATGTTTCGATTGGAGGGCTTTTTGCACTGAATCGTGGGCCTTGTCTGACAGCATCTGCAATTGATTCCTATCCTTCAATAAATGGCCAATGGACTCGGCCAAATCGGTAACCTCCAATCCGGATGCAATCACACCACCTCCGGTAGCTTCTATAATTTCAGGAAATGCGGCATGAGGGGGTTGGACGACCGGTACTCCTGCCGCCATGGCTTCCAGTAGATACAGACCGAAAGTTTCGCCGTAGAGGGCAGGAACTGAAAACACGGTCAGCTTTGAAAAGAAATCGAGTTTTTGTTCGCGATCCAGGTTGGGGTGCCAACTGACGTCCTTCAGAAAACCAGCCTGATCCAATTTCTTTTTCTGATCCTCGACCACTGATTCATCTGACGGCCCCATGCCCCCTCCCACCATGAGCTTTAAAGTTTGATGATCAGGTTGGTTTTTCAATTGAATAAAGGCATCCACCAACATGGGCAGGCCTTTCTCGTGACACATCCTGGCAAAATAACCCAGGACCGGAGGATTGCCTGGCAACGGACTGCGTTGATACCCTTCCACAGGGATGCCATTGGGTATGACATGCAGTCGCCCCTCGCCAAACCCAAGACGTTTCTGCATGAGATCACCAAAATAGCGACTTGGAGCGATGAAGGCGTCTACTTCCCTGGCCCTTTGTTGTAAAATGTCCCAAGCCTGCTGTCGATTTTTCTCAGGGAGCGCATCCAAAAAAGTGTCCTCCCCCTGAAGCGTGCAAACCACCGGACATTTCAGTTGGGTTTTCAGCTGGGAAACCATGCCTATGAGGAGTGCATTGGACAGACAGATGATCTCCGGTTGGATCTGTTCCTTCAACCAATGGATGAGTTGATCCAATTCCTTTTGCTGACGACCATCTTCACCCATCAACATGGAAACGGTTAAATCCCCCACATCCTCGGGTCGTGTTCGAGCTGCGTATTTAGAAATACGTTTCAGGATGCTGCGACGGTTGAGCCAAGAAGTCCAACCCGCGGGTAATTTCCTGAAGAGCCCAAGGGATTGATCCAGGAAGACATTGATCCCGCCAAAGAAAATGGGAGTTTCAGAGCTTTGATCGGCGTCTTCAAGCGTCAGGGGAAGGTACAGAGGCACCATCAACACATCGTGTCCTTCGTCCCGCAAACATTTGACGAGGGAGTTGTCGCGAAAACAGCCTCCGCAATACATCCCACCTGCTCCGGGAGTGATCTGAACGATCTTCATGCAGGCAATGCTTCGGAGGAAGATTCCATCAAAGGTTGACCAAATGGAAGCTCGTCGGGGATGTCGGCAAAATCACGAATCTTGTCCCAAAGCCCGGAAAAATCCTTGTTCACATCTCCGGATAAACAATCGGTCACATCTCCCCCAACTTCGGGATACTTATCAATCAAATCCTTGAAACTGAATTTTTCATTGTAGAAGGCATACACCAGCTTGCGCATGTTCTCGATGCCTTCGCACATGACCCGACTGTATTCGGTGAATCGGGTCGGTGAGAGGTCGTTTTCCTTGAGACATGCACTCACCGTTTCACCAGCCAGCACACCGCTTTTCAAAGCGATCAATAAACCTGAAGAGAAGACAGGATCCAGAAAACCAAACGCATCACCAATCAGCAGCAGTCCTTTTTCAGCGGAGTATCTGGAACGGAAAGTATATTCACTGGTGGCTCGATAGGGGCCGAACTGTTCGCCTTCGTTCAGATATTGATGGATCCACTTGTTCTGCTCGATTTCCCGTTTGAAGATTTCTTCAGGAAGCTTCACTCCGTCCCTGGTCAGATACTTGGCTTCAGCAACCACTCCCACTGAAGTGATGTTATCATGCTGTGGAATAAACCAAAACCAGCCCTTCTCCGGAACAAAAGCAACCGTGGTGGCACCGGCATCAATGCCTTCATCTCTTTTGGCATTTTTGTAGTAGGTCCAAACCGCCACTTTGTTGAGATAAGGATCGCGCTCACGCCATTGGTTTTTAGCCACGGAAAACGCTTCCTTGCCCGATCCATCCAGGGTGATCGAGGCATGCACTTCGGCAATCTGCCCATTCTTATCCTGATACTTGACACCCACAACCGACTGATCTTCACCTCGCAGGAGATCTTTGACATCGACTTCCTGAATGACCTCGGCTCCCTTGTCCAGAGCGTGATCCAACATCATCTGATCGAACTCGGACCGCACCACTTGCCAGGTTTGGGAGACATTTTCATCGTAGCGGGTTGAAAAATAAAACGGCTGCGAGGTTTTGCCGGAAGGTGCCACAAACTGGACACTGTGTTTCTTGACGAAATGAGATTGCCGCATGCGATCAATCAACCCCAGGCGTTTGAGCGGAAAGTAGGTGAATGGAATCATGGACTCACCAATCCGGTAGCGCGGGAACTTTTCGCGTTCAAGAATCAAAACCCGATGTCCCTCCTCGGCAAGGATACTTGCAGCACTCAGACCGGAAGGGCCGGCACCAATAATGACGACATCGTAATCTTTTTGCATTTCAATTAAGTCAGTTAAATTCGGACCTCAGGCCTCATTCTTTTACCTCAGGCAAGATTTCCACAATCTCAGCCAACGATTCTCCCTCTGGATTGGAGAGTCGATTTCGACGCCCATAGAGCCAGGTATTTCGGGCGTTCCCCAAGGTCTTGGTGATCAATTCGTCCGGCACCATTCTCAAGTAGCCAATGGGACTGCTGGTATGTTCCACATCAAACGTACCCAAAATATGCCCAAGTGGAATGTGCTCATTCAAAATGACTTCACGCGCGTCTTTCGGGAACCGTTCAAGATAGATACGAATGGCACCGAATTCGACCGGACGATGACTCTTCTCCAATTTCAATACCACTTCCCGGAAGTAATGCAAATCCGAGTAATCACGATGGAGTATTTCGATATAGATCTGGTCATCGTAAAATTTTTCCAGAGTCGGGGTCATGTCCTTTTGATGCACGACCAGACTTTTGTAAGGCTCCGGGATTTGTTCTGGATCTACCTGCTCCAGCTTGGGCAGCACCATGTTTTGCCTCTGGTAGCAGTAATCAAGCGGATACCAAAACGAGGTTGTTTCGGCCACCAGAGACAATGTTGGATCGCTTTGAGCGTCGCCCATACTTAAACCAGTCTTTGAGTTAGATGCTGAGGAAGGAAAAATTCATGAAGCAATCGATCCACCTGCAACAGACCGTCGCGGTTCAACCGGATCTCATCCCCTTCGATTTTGAGGAAACCCCAGTCGGCAATCTTCTGCAGAGGGGCAGCAAATTTTTCTTTCACATTGACCCCAAACTTTTGATCGAAATAACTGCAGCGAGTGTGCCCCAGTTTGAGCTGAAGGATAAACTCACGAATCAATCGCTCTTCATTGGAGGGAGTCAGGGCTCGAAAGACGGGAAGTTCGCCATCGAGAATGGCATTCACATACGGTTCGAAATCGGCGTTGTTTTGATAATGCGTTCCACCAATATGCCCAAACGAAGCCACCCCAACAGAAAGCAAATCAGCTCCCTCCCATAGTCGGTCACGATAAATAAATTTGGTGCGCTCCTTGTCTTTTACCGCCGTATAGGCACTGGTGACGGTGTAGCCTTCCTTCTCCAGTTCACTGAAAGCATCATTCACCCATCGGCGTTTGGTTTCCCAATCAGCCACGGGAGCGGTCAATTGACCGGATTCCTTCATCTGACGATAGATACCGGTGTTGAAGGGAACTTCCATTTGATAAATCGTCACGCTGTCAGGCTCCAGCTCCAAAGTTCGTTCGACCGCCATTTTCCACTTATCTTCGGTTTCCTCCAGCATACCGGCAATGAGGTCGATGTTGATCTGTGGAAATTCAATCTCCCGAGCATACTGATAGGCTCTGCCGATTTCTTTGGAGCGGTGGGCACGACCGTTGGTCTCCAGGATATGGTCATCAAAATGTTCAACACCCAGACTCAACCGAGTCACACCGATGTCGCGAATCGCTTTCAGCTTTTGATCTGTCAGTGTTCCGGGTTCGCATTCGAAAGCAACTTCCTCGGCTTCATCCCACGGAAGCAGAGCCTTCATCCGATCCGTCAATGAAGTGAGTTGCGGAACGGAAAGGTAGGATGGCGTTCCGCCTCCGAAATAAACAAAATTGGGTTTGCGTCCTCCGATGAAGGGTTTGGAGGCATAAACTTCCAGCTCCTTGACGGCGGATTCCAGGTAACCATTGATCGCGGTGGCGTTTTTGTCTGTGTAAACCTTGAAATAACAAAAGTGACAACGCTTTCGGCAAAAAGGAACATGGAGATAAAGTCCCAACTTGGTATCCGGCGCGGGAGGTCGTTCAATGGCCACAAGGAATTCACCGACATGATCAGGTTTCCAGAAGGAATAAGGAGGATAATTGGAGACAAAATAATTACCGGCTGTGGTCGGCTTTTTCTCGGCTGCCTGCTTGGTTTGTGTCTGTAAATTTGAATTCGCTACTTCGCTCATAATATTTTATCCTAGCCCTTATCGTGTTCCCTCAATTGCATGTGTGATATGTTCAAGGGTTCTTTCCAGAATGAAATCCATAGACATTGCCGTCTTCACTACCAATCACGACCCAATCATTGATCACCGCGGGTGAACTGGTCAGTGGCTGACCTACGTCAATCGACTGGATCTCTTTGCCGTCTTCAATATTAACTCGATATAGACGACCGTCTTCGGATCCAAAGACGACTTCGGTTCCCACGACCACAGGCGAACTGTCCACCTTGCCTCGCGTTGGAAACCTCCAGAGCCTTTCACCTGACTCCCGGTTCAAGCAATGCAATTGCCTGTCCCTGCCCCCAATCATCACTTTGTCACCGACAATCGCGGGGGATGAATAGTACGGAAAATTTCGATCGCGATATTTCCATTTGAGCCCTCCCTGCTCCAAATCAAAACAAAGGAACTCGCTTTCATAATGCCCCACATAAACCTGGGATCCGGTCATCGCAACAGAGCCAGCGATATAGGCACCGGCTTCGATCTCTTTAACCTTCTTGCCATCCGATAACTGAATGACATGCAACAAGGCATCACAGCCCCCGAACACTGTCTGTCCGTTGGACACAGCCGGTGTGCCATTGATATAATTGCCGGTCTCGTAGTCCCATACCTTCGATCCATCTTTTGCACGGATGCAATGAAGTCTGAAATCGTAACTACCGGCCAGAATCCAGGTTTCACTTCCATCGGGAGACTTGATCCAATTAGGGGCCCCCAGGACCTGGTCTTCGGTTTCATATTTCCACTCCAGGCCACCGTCCTTGGCAGACAGTTTATAAACAAATCCATCGCCTGAACCGATGTAAACAGAATCCCTCAGCACCAGAGGAGAGCTTTCGATGTTGCCGTCGGTTTCAAACTTCCAAACCTCGGTTCCATCCTTCAGATTGAGAGAGTAAAGAAAACCATCGTCTGAACCAATGTAAACCCGATCCTCGACAATAGCAGCAGATGATTTAATGGAAGAACCTGCCTTGAAAACCCAGGCTTCACGCAGATTGCCACCCAACGTTGCGGGTGAAAGGCCGTCAAGCGAGGGTTTGCCTCGATACATCGGCCAGGAAGTTTTGGAGGCGACACCTTCCGATGACTGAGCTTGAAACGAATTCAACATCAGACAACACAAAAGTGGCGCAAGAGGAGCACAACACCGGAAAAAAATCAACCGCCGTTGCCGAAACCATCTTTCCATCAATCGATTCATAACCCTCATCGCTTTAAAATTCATCATGAATTAATACCTACACGTATCATTCCTGAACCAAAAAGCAACTCTTAACATCTCGAAATCTCCGGAACGTTTTGTAATTAGGAAGGTTAGAAAAAGCTAAGAAGTATCTGAGTCGAGGCAAGTAGCCAATTCTGACTAAACGAACAACAGAAAGCTTCCAAGAAGCCCTTACTCAAGGCCCTCAAGTTCACCAAATCCAAATTGCCATTGTGATGCTAATTTAATAAATTGGGGGTTTATGAGAAAAACGATACCCCCGCTGTTATTGCTTGTCTGGATCCTCATCTTGGAACCTTTTCTTGCCCTCGGTGCGACGTTGAAGGACCCGGCTTGGAAATACACCTCATCCTCGCCCAATCCAGATTGGTATTCTCTCGATTTCGATGACTCAGCCTGGAAGAAGGGTCACGGTGGTTTTGGGGATACTGACACGCCTGGTGCCCGGGTGGGTACGGAGTGGTTCACCGAAAATATCTGGATCCGACGTCATTTCGATTTGGATGAGTTACCGAAAAATCCGGCATTGATGATTCATCACGATGAAGACGCAACCGTTTACCTCAACGGTACACTCATTAAAACGTTCATGGGTTACACGACCGATTATGTGATTCACCCATTAACTGTATCAGACATCGAGCATCTAAAGAAGGGAGAGAACCTGATAGCCATTCACTGTCAACAAACGGCGGGAGGGCAATTTATTGATGCTCACGTGATCGATGCGAACCATGTCCCAAAATTGCCGCGGCCCAAAAGGTCCAGTCAACCTTTCGAATCACGCCTGATCACTCAATGGGGCCAGAAGGTAAACGCTGAAAACGCGTGGCAGGATTACCCTCGCCCGGCTTTCAAACGGGATCAATGGCTCAATTTGAATGGCCATTGGGATTATGCAGTCGTTTCCGATCCGAGTACTCAACCAAACGTCTGGGAGGGTAAGATCCTGGTGCCATTTTGCATCGAATCCAAGTTGTCAGGTGTTCAAAGGTTGCTCGAACCTGAAGAAACTCTGTGGTACCGACGCTCGTTCGAGTGGCATCCCAAGGAGGGGCATTTGTCAAAACTGAAATTTGAGGCAGTCGATTACGAATGCTCTGTATGGATCAATGGAGTGATGGCTGGATCCCACAAAGGTGGCAACTCCCCTTTCACTCTGGATATCACTCCTCTGGTCAAAACCGGGCAAAACGAGATCAAGGTTAAGGTCAATGATACGACTTCAGGCACTCAGTTGAGAGGAAAACAGAGATTAAATCCAAAAGGCATCTGGTACACCAGGGTTTCTGGAATCTGGCAGACCGTCTGGATGGAACAAGTGCCAGGGGCCCATATTTCCGATTTCAAATATTTCTCCGTTTTGGATGAAAACAAAGTCATTATCACCCCTCGCCTACACAACCTCGAAGGATTTAAATCTTACATCCAGGCAATCGCGTTCGACAACGGACAGGTGATTGCCGAGACACCCCGTGTTCAATGTGAGTTGGGACCTTACAATCAATTGGTCCTCACCATTCCCGATGCAGTCCACTGGTCTCCAGCGACTCCCCAGCTTTACCCGATCAAATTAATATTGAGCGATGCGGGTGGCCATAAAATGGACCAGATAGAATCTTATGTGGCACTCCGAAAAGTTGGGAAAGTGAGAGATGATGAAGGCCATTTACGATTCACTCTGAATGATGAACCTATTTTTCATTGGGGCCCTCTGGATCAGGGATGGTGGCCTGATGGACTGCTCACCCCACCCTCCGATGAGGCTTTGGTCTCTGATATCCTTTATCTGCGTGATGCAGGATTTAACATGATCCGCAAGCACATCAAGATAGAACCTCGCAGGTTCTATTACCATTGTGACCGACTCGGAATGATGGTTTGGCAAGATCAGGTGAGTGCCATCAAAAACCCACCCTGGACCCGACTCAAACCGGATCCAGTGGATGCCGAGTGGACCGATGATGAACATCAACAATACCTGTCCGAGCTGGAGGCCATGATCAATACCCTGGAAAACCATCCTTCCATCGTGGTATGGGTCCCATTTAATGAGGCATGGGGACAACACCGCACCATGGAAGTGGGAGCCTGGACCATGAATCGTGACTGGACGCGACATGTCAATATTGCAAGCGGTGGTAACTTCTGGCCCATTGGACACATTGTAGACGCTCACGCCTACCCTCATCCGGAATTCCCCTTTGACGCGGATCGTTACGACGAGGGGTTCATCAAAGTCATGGGAGAATTTGGCGGTCATGGCTGGCCCGTCAAAGATCACCTCTGGGATCATCAGAAAAGGAACTGGGGCTACGGAGGATTGCCCAAGTCCCTGGAAGAGTATAAGGAACGCTATCGAGAATCGATCGCACGCTTGGTTCAACTGAAGAATCAAGGTATCGCGGGCGGAGTGTACACACAAACAACGGATGTGGAGGGTGAGATCAATGGACTGCTAACTTACGACAGAGCAGTTCACAAAATACCATCCAGCGAACTGAGACGCATCCATCAACAACTTTTTGAAGATTGAGAATTCTTAGCTTTGTTATGGTCAAGCAATCACAGTCTACAAGTCCGAGTCACAGTGGCATGCATCCTGAAACTTTCATGAAGAGTTTTTCAATGAACCAACGTTTTCAGCTTGCGGGAGTTGTTTGTGTTGGCATTGCCCTCTTCGCATCAAGCTTCTCGGTCGGTTTGAAGGCAGCCGATTTCGGCAAGGACGTGTTGCCCATTTTTTCGGAAAAATGTTTCCAGTGTCACGGTCCGGACGAAAACGAGCGCAAGGGAGGATTGCGATTGGATACTCTGGAAGGTGCAACGAAAGACCTGGATGGATACGCTGCCGTGGTTCCAGGTCATCCTGAGGAAAGTGAATTGATTCAACGGATCGATCATGACGACCCTGATGCGGTCATGCCACCGCCTGAATCGGAACTGTCTTTAAGCACGAAAGAAAAGCAGGTGCTGCGCGATTGGATCAAGGAAGGCGCCCATTATGAAACCCACTGGGCTTTCATCGCTCCGCAAAAAACTGAGCTACCGCAAGCCGGCCATCCCATCGATGCTTTTGTCAGAGATCGATTGAAGCGTGAAAATTTGAATCTTTCACCACCGGCAAGTGCTGAGATTCTTTGCCGCCGTCTCTACCTGGATTTGACCGGTCTTCCACCTTCTCCTTCCGAAATAGAAGCGTTCGTGGCAGCCGATCAATCTAGCCGAGATCAAGCGGTGTATGAATTATCAAAGCGACTCATGGACACCCCACAGTTTGGTGAACGCTGGGCTCAACCATGGCTGGATGTTGCTCGTTATGCAGACAGCAACGGTTTTGAAAAAGACCTGGCTCGTGAGCAATGGGCCTGGCGAGATTGGGTGATTCAGGCAATCAATGAAGACAAACCTTACAATGAATTTTTGATCGAACAAATCGCCGGTGATTTGCTCCCGAATCCCACTCAAGACCAGATCATCGCCACAGGATTCCTTCGAAATGGCATGGTCAACGAAGAAGGAGCCATTGTTCCAGAGCAATTCCGACTCGAAGGAATGTTTGACCGGATGGATTGTATTGGAAAAGCAGTCCTGGGCATATCCTTGCAATGTGCCCAATGCCACTCCCATAAATTCGATCCCATTTCCCAGGAGGAGTATTATGGCATGTTCGCATATCTCAACAATACTCACGAAGCACAATCATGGGTCTATTCCGATGCACAACTGGAAAAGATTGAGCAGATAAAAAACAAAGTAAAAACCCTTGAAAGTGAGATCAAAGCGAAACGTCCGGATTGGAAGAATGAAATACTCGTTTGGGAAGTGGATCAAAAAGCCGAGCAACCTTATTGGAGTGTGCTCGATTTCCATGAACATGTCTGGGAAGGCGGATTGAATCATCCAACCAAGCTGGAGGATTTAAGTATCCTGGTTCTCGGTCACCCAACCGTGGGTGGCAGCATGTATATGACCGCGCGTCCCGGAGAAGTCACGGTTTCGGAGATCAGACTGGAGGCATTGCGCCACGGGGATCACCCGTTTGGAGGGCCCGGCCGTGGTCGCAAAGGTTTGTTCTCTATCGCTGAAATTGAGGTTTATCACCTGGGTTCCGAGGAAACCGATTGGGAAAAAATCAAACTCAAGGAAGCTCGCGCCGATTTCGCCACGGAGGAAAGAGACCTGAGTGATGAATCCAAAAAAGAAGATCGAGCCCGCATTGGCCCGGCCAGCTTCTTGATCGATGAGAACATCAAAACCGGTTGGATGCCTGACCGTGGCCCCATGCTGCGCAATACGGATTCGGCGGCAGTCGTCACTTTAGACAAACCGATTCAACTGACGGATGAAAGCGAACTGAAAATCAAGTTGAAACTCCACCAGGGCAAAAACTCCAATGGTCGAGACAACCTTCAACTGGGGCGACTCCGTTGTTCTTTTTCGAATGGCAAGCACGCAGGTGCGCCTTTGATCGATCACTCTGCATGGCTTGCCATGCAAAAACCAAACCCGGAACGCACTGAGTCTGATCATCAAAAGATTTTCAGAGCCTGGCGAAACAGTCTCCCGGATTGCAAGGACATCAACGAAAAAATCGCCCTGGAAGAGAGTAGATATCCTGAAGCAGACACCAGTGTTCTGCATCTTTCACAACCATCGTCTCCCGAACTTCAGCGCGTGACTTATCTACTCGACCGTGGAACCTGGGATCGCCCCAAAAACCAGGTGGCACCCCATACTCCCGCGGCCATGCACGATATGCAAAAAACACCGGAGACACGGCTTGATTTCGCATACTGGCTGGCAAGCGAAAACTCGCCACTGACTTCGAGAGTCCAGGTCAACCGAGTGTGGCAATCCGTTTTTGGTGCGGGTCTGGTTGAAACTGCCGAAGACTTTGGAACACGGGCACCCCGCCCGGAATATCAAAAGCTGTTGGATTGGTTGGCGGTTGATTTCGTCGAAAAAGATTGGAGTTTGAAATCATTGATTCAAACCTTGGTCACCAGCCGTGTTTACCAGCAAGACTCTCGAATCACTCCCGGACTGGCAGAACTGGACCCGAAGAACCAGCTGTTGGCCCGCGGCCCTCGATTTCGTGTCGAAGCGGAAATGATTCGGGACATTGCATTGTCTGTCTCCGGTTTGCTTCATTCACAAGTGGGTGGACCGAGCTTTTATCCTCCAGTCCCCAAGAGCATGCTGGATTACAATTACTTCAAGGTCGACTGGCAAGAAGCGGAAGCGCCGGAACGTTACCGCAGATCACTCTACATGTTTCGTAAAAGATCGATGCCGGATCCTGTTTTGACCAGTTTTGACGCACCGAACGCCGATTTCGCATGCGCACGACGCATGAGATCCAATACCCCGTTGGCAGCGCTGGTGCCACTGAATGAACCGATTTTTGTGGAAGCATCGCGTGCACTGGCATTGAGGATTTTGAAAGAAGGAGGGAATACCGATGAAGCGCGGGCAGATTATGGCATCAGGTTGTGCATGGCCCGCCCCAGCAAGGAAAAGGAACGTCGCATTTTGTTGGAAATGATCTCTCAACAAAGATCTCGACTGGCGCAAGGATGGCTTTCCATTGATCGCATTGCTTTCGGCAACCGTGAATCAAGACCCGAACTACCTCAGGGAACCACTCCGCAGGACGCAGCAGCATGGTCCATGGCTGCCCGGGTTCTTTTGAATATGGACGAGACTTTAACCAAGTATTGAAATGGAAAAAATGATTCCAATAAATAACACAAGGGCCTGTTTTGCTCGCGAACTAAGTCGCCGCTGGTTTTTGCGGGATTGTGGCGTGGGACTGGGTGCTTCAGCCCTCACCTCGCTATTGGCTCAGGACAGGCAAATCCCCACAGGAAAAGCCCAGTTCGCCCCTAGAGCCAAACGCGTTGTCTACCTGTTTCACGCAGGTGCTCCCAGTCACCTGGAATTATTCGATCCCAAACCTGAGTTAACAAAACGCGACGGCCAACTGCCACCTTCCGAGTTGCTGAAAGATTATCGGGCAGCGTTCATCAACCCCAACTCAAAACTCCTGGGACCCAAATATAAATTTCAACCTCACGGTCAAAGCGGTATCGAACTCAGCGAATTGCTGCCCAACTCTTCAAAACTGGCAGATGAAATTTGTCTGATCCGTTCCCTGCACACTGAGGCAGTCAACCACGCTCCGGCGCAAATCATGCTGAACACCGGTTCACAGCAGTTCGGAAGGCCGAGCCTGGGTGCCTGGACTCTTTATGGCCTGGGCAGCGAAAGTCAAAACTTGCCGGGCTATGTCGTCCTGACGAGTGCAAAAGGCACCAGTGGTGGAGCAAGCAACTATGGGAGTGGATTTCTTCCAACCGAGTTCGGGGGCATTCCATTTCGCGGCGAAGGGGATCCGGTCCTGTATCTTTCGAATCCCAACGGCTACGATGCCCAGTCGCAACGCGATGCACTGGACACCTTGAGTCGACTGAATGAAATTGGATTGAATGCATCAGGTGATCCGGCAGTTCAGGCCCGAATTCAAGCTTATGAAACCGCCTACCGACTTCAAACAAGTGCTCCGGAACTCATGGACCTGGATCAGGAATCACAAGAAACACTGGATCTCTACGGAATAAAGAATCCCAAGCAGTCCAATTACGCGCGCAATTGCCTCCTGGCCCGTCGTTTGCTCGAGCGTGGAGTTCGTTTCGTTCAATTGTTTCACGAAGCATGGGATCAGCACGGGAACCTCACCAAAGACATCAAGAGAAATTGCGAGGAAACCGACCAGGGCACGGCAGCGCTGGTCATGGATTTGAAACGCCGAGGACTTCTGGATGACACACTGGTGATCTGGGGTGGTGAATTCGGACGCACCCCCATGGTTCAAGGTGGCAACGATGGGCGCGATCATCACAACAGATGCTTTTCCATGTGGCTTGCCGGAGGCGGCGTGAAAAAAGGAATGACCTATGGAGAAACGGATGATCTTGGATTCAATATCGCCAGAGATCCCGTGCACGTTCACGACCTCAATGCCACCCTGCTCCACCTTCTGGGATTCAACCATGAACGCCTGACCTATCGATATCAAGGCCGGGACTTCCGACTAACCGATGTGCACGGCAAGGTGTTGCACGACATCCTTGCTTGAATCAAAAAGAGGTAAGCAAGCTTATCGGCATAGATTCAGAGACTACCTTCAGTTACGGTGTCAGGGATCATTCTGAGGGGAATCCCTCCGAACACTTCGGAGATATGATCAATTACGGAGCTTGCTCTGGAGGAGCGTTGTTGGGGCGAAGGAGGTAGAACCCCATTTGTTCAAGGGCGACCTCGAAAGGACTGACCGCCTCTGGAAGCAGATCAAAGGGCTGGCTTAAGTTACCCGTGGTATAGAGTTGAAAATCCCCTTCCCAAGTGAGCCGAATCGAGGCCCCATTGATAATTTCAGCAACAATCGGCGGGATCTCTGGGGCAGGATCTCCGAAGATAATGCGAAAGCCTTCACCATAACCCAAACCGCCCGAGTCGAGCACGAACAACTGCATGGGCACTTCATGATCCAGACCCGGGGGCCTACGGATGGTCATCCTGCGCAATGCGCCTGAGCCGCTTATTTCGATGAAGTTGGCGATATTGATCCCTTCCAGTTGACCTGTAAAATAAACAAACAAATCTTCCGGTGACGTTTCCACATCACGCAACTCAAGTTCGACCACAACGGGTTCGTCCCTGACATGGACCACCTGGGGGATTCCCAGGATCAATGGCAGATCATTCTGCTCTGATACCAATAAATTGAAACTAGCGCTGGTGGTCAGGGTTCCATCGCTGACATGGATGGTGATCACTGTTTCACCAAAGGCGTTGGCGGCAGGATTAGCCGTCAATGACCAAACGGCAGGATCCTGCGTTTCTTCAATGATGATCGCGTCCTCAGGAATCAGAAAGGCATTGGATGATTCGACAGAAACCTGAAGATCGGATACGGGGGTCAAATCATCATCGATACCAAAAAAGATGGGACCCAGCGGAAAATCCTCCTCTGTCTGCTGATCACCCGGCAAGTCGATGGTGGGTGGCAGGCTCAAATCGTCGTTCAAAATGGTAATTGTAAAAAGGGAGCGTTCCCCCAATGTCGCTCCGTTTCCATTGGTCGGATGGGGCAACAGACGAATCCCAATACGTTCGTTGGATTCTACATGTTCGTCATCAAGGATCTGGATGGTGATCTTTCGAGCCAGAACACCATGAGGAAAAATCACCTCTGTTTGCCCGAGGATGAAGTCCGTTCCATGCTGGGCGGTGGTCTCCACATCAACAATTTCGAGATTCAATGACACTTCACCTGTCGCCCCATGGGTTCGTTCGATGAAGATCTGGCGCCTTTCCTGATCAGGTTCTCGGACCACCAGGGAGGAGGAGGTAAATTGAAAAATTCCCGGCCGATCGTTGTCCGCGATTTCGACGATCGTTTGCCCCTGGGCTCCAATGAGGGCTTCGGAATTTTCGGGTCCACTGACTCTCAGCGCAAGCTGGATATGCTCATTTTCCTCAATCACCTGATCGTCAATCAGAATCTCACCCATAGGCACCGTTTGATTGATCTCAAAACTGTCGAAATGAACAGGAATTGGAGTGGGGCGAAAATCCGCGTTCGATGCACTGATCAGTGAAGGAATCACTTCCAGATCCACCTCACCCAACACGCCTTCACTGCGGATGATCCTGATGGAGACACGTGTCTTACCGTCTTCCTGGACCAGGTATTCAGGCTGTCCAAATGAAAAGGTTCCCGGGCGGGAGTCCAGGGCACTGGTGACTCCCACTCCAACGGACTGAACCTGCTGCCAAAAACCCTGGCCTTCGTATTTCAGGAGAAATTCGTCCAAGTCATGGTTTTGAGCACCTAGCTGGTGCAGCTCCAATCGCAATTCTTCGTGGATGAAAGTTTGAACACGGGCTATCTCCCGGACCGCATCCTGCGGATCATCGGCATTCAGTGCCAATTCTCTTTTCAAACGGTTCCCAGCAGAGATAGTGTCGCCGACAAGTCTGAGAACTTCCTCGGACACCGTTAAATCCTCGGATACTTCCCGTAGGATATCTTGGATAAAGCCGACGTCTTGAAGTTCCATGGGTTGACCATTAAGGATTCGGTCGACCAATGCTTGTTGGATTTGACCGGCATGTTCGGCGGCTGAGCCCTGGCTAACCCCGCTGAGAAAACTACTCGCCTTGAGGATCGTGTCCTGAACATTCGAAGTGGCATGAGCCAAATCCACCGCGATTGGATTCCCACTTTTGGTTTCCTCAAAGGTATCGAACTGGAGTAGATCAATCCCGCCACCGATGCCCAGGGATTCTCTTACCAAAAAGGCGGCTTCGGATTCCTGTAACGAGTCGTCGTTTTCCAAAAGTGCAACCACCAAAGTGGTTAAAGGGGTCACAACGGCAGCCGTTGGCGAGGAGAACAGTGGCGTTCTCTGGGGTGCGCCGGTTGAAATATCCACTCCTCCCTGAGTGACAAAGCGTCCATCCTGGAAATTCAGAACACCGTCACCGTTGATGTCAAAGTCTTCCAAAGGAAGATTCAACCAGTAACGTCCCTCTTCGTTGGTGATGGTGTAGGGCTCTCCTTCGTCCAACTGATAATTTTCGTTGATATCAAAGAAAATGAGGGCACCAGCAATGAGCCCGTCAGAGACTGTTCCGGTGTGGGTTCCATCGTCATCCAGAACTTCAATGAAAATTTGAGTCTGCAAATCGGGATCGGTTGAGGCCCCAATCCTGGCTTCAATAAATCCATCCACCACATCATTGTCGACGGAATTGGCCGCGAATTTGACCGAGGTCGCACCGGCCGGAATGGTCACCTGGGAGGGTGCGATCAGATGCTCAGGTTCCGAGTTGCTTAACTGAATCACTCGAGGGGTATCCAGAGGAGGGGTGTTGAGCGAAACTTTGAGTTCAGTGGCTCCGTCTGCTTCAGCGATACGCAGAAAGGTAGAAGTCAGGGTGAGTCGCAGTTCTTCATTGTCAATGACCTGGATAACCGCTTGACGCGAAGCAAAGCCCTGACTGACAACATTCAGTTGCACATTGGCATCGCCGTCGAAAACCAAGTTGTCTTCGCTAGTAACAATCAGTTCGATCCGTTCCTTGCCTCTGGGCAAGACCACTGTAGAAGGCAGAATCAGGCGATCAGGGGGATTGGCCTTCAATTCAAAGGTAAGGTCCTTGTCTAAATGGGTTGAGCGTGAAATGACGAGTTGAGTGCTTCCATCCAATTCACTGATGATCTCCCTGGTTGAAAAGAATGTGAATTTAGCAACGGTGATATCGAAATCAACCCTGGCTGGAGGGGAAAAATCGGTACCATCACCAACTCGGTAGGTAAACGAATCGATGGTCGATCCATCGCCGTCATGATCGTAGTAATAAACGGCCCCCGATGAGGTCAACTGACCGTGTTCAGGCGGCGTGAGAATTTCCACAGTCAGAACGTCCTGATCAGGGTCGTTTCCCAGTTGAGGAAGTTCAATCCTGTCGAAACTCAGCAAGCTCAATTGACGATCGCTGGCTTGGGGCGGATCATTCACCGGTGTGACGTCAATGCGGACGGTTGCCTGAACGGTGACCCCCTCGGCATCGCTCACGCTGAACGTAAAAGAATCGTTCCCGTGGCGATTGGGTTGAGGGGTGTAACGCATAGCTGGAGCCTGACCTTCCAGGCTGCCGAGCTGTGGCGGTTCAAGCACGGTAAAGACAATTTCACCGCCATCAGGATCCTCCCCTTGAAGCACAAGGTCCAAAGGCGTGTCTTCAGGGATAGTAAGCTGTTGATCAGTTGCGATGGGAAGATCGTTCACAGGTCTGACGCTGATAGAAAAAGTGGCCACCTCGGAGAAAACCAAGGAACTGTCTCTCACCCTCATTTGAAAGGAATCCTGTCCGTGGAAATTCGGATTGGGGCGATAACGCAGGAATGGAGGGGTTCCAATAAGTTCACCATGGAGCGGCTCCGATTCAAAATGATAAGTCAATGGGTCACCGTCGATATCCCGGGCGGTGAGGTTGAAATTGATTTCTGTATCTTCATCAAGGGCCAGTTGTCCAGAAATGAGCAACGGAGGATCGTTGACCCCAATCACATTCAGTAGGACCGTTGCATCCGCAGAAACAAGAACGCCATCATTGACTCGAAAGCGAAAACTGTCTTGACCGAAAAAGTCGGAGTTAGGTTGATAGGTCAGGTTGGGTGGCTCCCCGGAAAGTGTTCCAAAGGAGGGGCCCTGCGTGATTTGAAAGGTCAGGGCATCACCATTCGGGTCCGTTCCCTTAAGTTCGAACGGACCTGAGTTCTCGTCTTCATTGAGGGAAACCGAAAGCCCCTGGGCGACCGGACTGTGTTCCCTGGATATCACCTGCAGTTCAATGGTAGCCGGCAACGATTGAAGCAATCCGTCGGAGGCCACTACGACAAATTGATCCGTACCGAAAAAATCAAGTTCCGGAGTATAGGTCAGGTCGGGGGGATTGCCTTCCAGGGTTCCATGCTCGGGCTCTTGAAGAATCTGATAACTCAGGTTGTCAGCCTCCTTGTCGGAAGCATCCAAAACGAATTCCAGGGAGGCGTTTTCGGGCAACGCAAAGATTGATTCCCCAATGACGGGCGGTCGATTAATCTGCGCCGCATTCCCCCACTGGACGTTGTAGATGGCGCCAGGGGACTGTGAAGTCCCTGCAGGCGGTCCGATAGTAGATTCGAATTCATAAGCGACGGAAGCGGAACGTCCTCCACCAGACCCCAAAGTCTGATGGGCAATGGAGTAATCCGTGGATCTGCTGGAGGAAGCCATGCCCTTTGTGAAAGAACACAGAAAAGCCAAGGTGCCCAACACCAAGATCCTGAAACAAAGGGAAACGGGGAAACCAGTTTTCATAACGGGTCCTCAGTGGTATCAGCCTGCATTTCACCATCCTCCCAGAACTGTTGTTCCACTACTTCCCCCATCTCGATTTTCACACTCGCCTGGAGGTATCCACTCGGATAGTAAGAGAATGAGAGGCCATCGGCTTTACCTCTCACCAGATTCACACTTTCGGCAAGTTGACCATTCTCATGCCAGCGGCGAAACAGGCCATGATGTTCACCGTTTTCAATGTTGGATTCCGATACTTTGGTTCCGTTTTCGGACCATTTCAAACGAAGTCCGTGCGATACGTTCGCTTTAAAGTGCTCTCGCACCTGCAACTGACCATTAGGGTGCCACCCCTCGGATAGACCTTCGAGCTGTCCATCAATCACCGAAGTCCGAGATTTCAGGACTTCATTATCGTAGTATTCGACCATGCTGCCACTGAAGGGTTCGACGGCATCTCCAAGGTAAAGTCGCCCGTTGCGCAACACCAAATCCTCCCGCATTACCTCCAATGGTTCAGAAGAAATCGCAGGACGATCACGAAAAACGGACCACAGCACAATGATCAACAAAAGAAATACCGAGGCTTTCCATTTCAACGCAGACTTTCGATTGCGGGTTGTTGACATTGGAGTAATCCCATGGAAGCGCCAAATGATCGCACGCCATCCTTACAGTTGCCCAAATTTACTCGACTCGAAGCTTGAAAAAACGCGGAACAAAGCGGTCATCCTCTGTGTCCATTTTCACACGCACCACCGCCGAAGTCTCGGCCAGGTAGCTGAAGCGCTTGGAATCGGTCACACTATCACCCTCGAGGCGAAACGGGGCCTCATTCCATTCATTGAGATCCGACGAAACAAACACCTGATAGCTGCGCCCACGAACGGACATGAATTCCAGAGACATATCCTCCGCCCGCACTTCAACGATCTTCATCGAGAAACCATTATTTGCGTCATAGGCGAAGGTACCGGCCAGGTATTCTTCCAGATTGGTAAGTCCGTCGTTGTCCGAATCACCGTTGGGATCTATCTCCCCCAAGGCCCCCTGGGAGGCGGCGGCCAATGCACGCTCCCACGCATCAGGCAAACCATCACCATCGCGGTCTTCCCCCAAAGTGAGATCCAATCGTCTCGATTGAGCAGGTTCGCCGAGCGTAGCGAAATCCCCGGACATCTCAATGGGCAGATAGTCCGTCTGACCAATCCGCACGCGCAGTAAAAACGGTGCACCGGCATTGGCCATGTTGGAACGATACTTGTCCACCGTCACCCCCGAGTCCATCGGCACTGTCATGCGGTAATTAACACCTGGCTCCAGGCCTGGAAAAACGCTTGCAGTGATCGGAGCCGAGGAAGGAGTTTCGAAGATCACGGTAGCCCCCTGGAGAATGAGCGGGTTCCCCATTTCGTCGCGCACGGTTCCATAAATTACAAAAGGAGGTGCGGGTGGAAAGGCATTCACTGGAACAAATATCAAAAGGGACAGGACCATTGCGATCCATAATGAACATCCTCGAGAGAGGTCCGGTTGTTTCGTGATGAGTTGTCTTGTCAAAGTGTTCATGAACGTTTTCTAAGTTGGTTTGTCATGGCTTCTACCTTCGGCCCACGGACTTAATTTCCGGCATAGGAATAGGTCACGAAATGAATCTTCACATCCTTGACCGTGTCAATGAAGCGATCCAGTCCTTCCAGCGGGTCCCCCAACAGCTTGTGACCTGGTATGACCAGTTTCCATTTGGTATTCCAGACTGATCTTCCGATCAGGCGGTTGTTGGTGAATTGTGAAAGGCGCAGGTTGCCAAAACCACCATAAATATCACTATGGAACGCGGCGGTGGTGGATACCGGACGGAAAGCCTGATGCTTGCGCAGTTCAAACAAAGGTTCCGTCAAGGATTCGCTCGACTGCCAAAGGGCCTTGGTGGAGAAATCCGATCCCCCGATGTTGAACGGCAAAGGAATCGCCACGTCATTCACCTTCCACGACCGGGTGCGACTCGAGTCACCCAAAGGAGGACTGCGCATGGAATCGACGCCCACTGGAATCAGATAGATGCCCGGTGTGGCGGCCAGGGATTTCGATCCCAGGAAAGTGGTGGAAGGATCGGGCGGCGAATACCCGCCCACGGCGCCGATCGCGGACGTGTTGGCCACCGGGTTATCCATCCCAACATAGCCTTCCAATGCGACCCCAACCGAAAAGATCTTAGTTGCGAAGGAACTGGTGTCGAAGTAATGGTCGCCACCCGCCAATTGCTTACCGAACAGATTGACGGCATCCTCGATGGTCGTGGAGAACTCCAGCACAAGACCGGGCACCGGGAGACCGTTACCGCGATCCAACTGCATGCAATAGCGGCGCACGTCCGCGTCATCGAGTAAATTGGTACGCCGCCCTCTCTCAAGAACGTCCTGCCAGGCTGCATCCCCATCGGCGGCGGGAATGATGCGTTCCCTCTCCATACGCAGGGAAACGGTCGTGCCGTAACCATCGGGATTGTTCAATCCAAGCCGCCCCTTGAGCACGTCGAAGTCGGCCTTCATCTCGGCCAGCACGCTGGACAAACCGGGATCGCCGGTGTTGCTGCCGGCGAATTGGGGTTCGCCATCACGCATGACGCCCAGCGCGCGCGCGTTCACGATGCGGTTGATGAATTCCTTGCCCTGCTGGGTGTTCAACAGGCCGGTTTCGTAATCGAAGGCATTGGCCGCCAGAAAGGCGTAACGCGCCGACAGATCGAACAGCGTCTTGTAACGTTCCAGTTTCTCGTTGCGGAAAACGCGGAAGGCCGCGTCACGCGTACGAAATCCCTGCACCAGGGCCGCGGAGCGTTGGCGAAAAACCTCGCGTTCGGCCTGGATGCGGTCGCCCTCGGCTTCGAGGGCGCGGTAGGCACGCCAGGCATCATCGAGCTCACGCAGTGTTTGGTTAATCGTCCAAAGATGCGCCTGGGAGTCACCGAGTTGGTTGGCAAGCTCAAGAAAATCATCCCGCTTTTCAAGAAGACGCTCCCTTGAAGCGATATCGGAAAACTCAACCCAACGCTGCGCAGAGGAAGTGGCCAGTTCGAGTGCTTGAATCACGGCCTGCCTGGCAATTTCGATTCCCTCGAAAACTTTGTCGGTTGCCAGGGCAGGAAGCCCCAAAGCTGCTCTGGCTGGTGCGGCTAAATCACCTCCTGCGGCAAGACCAGCGATCAGGTTTCGAGGTAGACTTTTTATCGCAATTTCCGTTGCATCTGAAAGTCCCTCCTGAGTTGCCTCATTGACATATCCGACCAGTTCGCTGGCGACCATGGATTTCTCCAAAACTTCCTCAGCGATGAGTAAATCACGCTGGTAGTCCTCAATTTCATCCAAGGTTTTATTTTTGGCATTCAAGTGATTCAATGAAACCTTCCAGTCATTTCGTGCTCCCACCGCATCGTTGATCACTTGCCTCAGACGCGTATGCACCATGATGATCTCCGAGGCGGCTTGCTGAAGTTTTCCGGGATAAGCGCGACGTCCTTTCCAAGAGGAGGGCTTCTGAAGAAAACCATGGGTATTAATATTAAATTCCAACTTTTGAACATTACTCTGGAAATCATCGGTACTGTCCAACACATTCCTGTCAAACGTTCTGGGTAAATCATTAATTTCTAATTCAAATGTATTCGATTCGGTGTAACTCCAAAGTCCACTTTCTCGATTTTCATCTGTCAGGAAGGATCGTTCGGGCAGGTCCACATATGCATAATGCAGAAAATCTGGTCCTTCATAGCTCTGAGTGTATGTCTTACCAGGCCCGATGTCATCGGTGTAAGGCGTGCCATACAGTTCGATCAAGGCCCCGGTGTAAGCAAATTCCTGTTGATCGATCGATGTTTGAAGTTCCGCGAGGGAATCCTGTTCGGATCGCAGCAGTCGCGTGACATCCTTGGCATCGTCGAAGGCCGCCAGCGCATTGCCCAAAGCCATTTTAGCGCGCTCGTATATCTGTTCGAAATGCGTTTCATGATCAGGACCGGTGACAAGTGAAGGGCTCACGTCAAATGCCAGGCTTCCCTGGGCGATGCCCAAGGGGGTCAGATGGCCCTCTGCATTATCCAGGGCTGTCTGCAAATCGTCCGCCATGGTCGCCAATTCGGTTAATTCAGGTACAGTGGTGCGATCTACTTTTTGTATGCCCTCATGCGTGGGATCCGTGTCCACATCGGGTAAAATCGCGTTGCCCATGGCCCAATTCAAGTAGGCTCCCTGGCCTACGCGCGAGGCCCAGTGATCCACGCCCCACTTCCGGGGAACAGGATTCAGACGTCTCTCGTTTGTTCGGCTCTCCGAGAAATGACTCCAGCCCGCGTCATCGCCAGGAACATAATCCTTGCGCCATGTGAGATCGAACACCTGTCTCCCCGCACGAAGCAATGCGGCGGCGGCGGCGGCGAATTTGCGTTCATCCTGGTAATCCACGGAGACGGGCTTCCCAAGGACCGTGACCGCTTCGCTGCGAGGCACCCAGTCGAAATCGCCGTCCAACAACAAGGCATAGTAGCCCTTGATCGCCGTCAAGTAATGTCCGTAAGCATCCCCGTGTCCCTGCGGGAACATCTTACGTGCGTCGTCGGCGTTGATGACACCATCGACGCCCGTGTCATTGTTTTCTTGAATGTTATAATTGAGGGCATAAATGACTTCGCCGGAATCAATGCCTCGTGTGTAATTCCAGAAAAGCCGGTTGTAAACGGGCCGGGTTTCCACTCCGGGAACGAGGAAGTCGTCCCTTCCGCGCAACAGCGTCAATTCCTCTTCCAATAACGAGGACACCTGCCCCTTGAAGGCGAAAAGCGCGGTGGCGATGTCGCCATAAGTTCGGTCCTTGGTGCCGATGCCGATGGTCGGGTTGGCAGCATCGGCCCAGGCTTCGTTGCCGAGCATCATGTAAAGATCGTTCAGATAACCGGCCGCCAACAAGAGTGCGTCGTTGGCGGGGCCGTAGTTGATGCCGCTTTCGATGCTGAGTGACTTACCACGACGCAGCACGGTTTCGTAAATCTCGATCAACCCATAGTCATTGATCGCATCCAAATTCAGCGCGACATCTCCTTCCCAACGCTGCCCAGCCTGGGTAAGGATACTGACATCGCTGTTGATGCGGTTATTGAACAGATCGGTCACCCGTTGATTGAACGGGTTGATGCCGGCCAGCACGCGCTTGATCCATCCTTCAGCCAGTTGCGGTTCGGTCCACAAGGACCAGCCCTGCTTGACGCCGTTGAGGTCCGGACGATAGGAAGCGTGAGTGGTTTTGGTCGCACGATAACGCGCGATCAGGTAATTGTCCGACAGGGCACGCACGTCAGCGCCTTCCCCAATGATAGCCCGAACCTGGTCCACGTACTTGTCGGGATCGAGCGGCAGCCAGACCGTTCCCGGCCGCACGGCCTGGTCCACGACTTCGTAGGCTTCCAACCGGAGGTTGAAGGTCTGCGGCGTGTTGGGCAAGGCCTGGGAGAACAGTTCCACGGCAATGCGATGCGTGGTGTTAGGTCCGCTCGGCGCTCCTCCTGCGAAGGCGTCCGGTCCCAGGCGATAAACCATGGACAATGCGTTGAAGGCGTCGGGGACGCTGGTAGGAACACTGTTGCCTTCTTCCAGATTCGCGCTCACCGCGAGGCTGCCGTCAATGTAGACCTTCGCGCCCAGGGCCGGATCGAGGTCGAGACTGAGGTAAAACTGGGAATAATTTTTGGATCCGTCTATATCGAATCCGCGGAACGCGATGCTTTGAGGCAATTCGGGCAGGGCGCGTTCATAGAGATCGATGATCCCGTCATTGGCTGGAGGGGTATCCTGTCCGGCGTCGAAGCCCGCCACCAAAGTTCCAAGCGCTAAGCCGGGGGCCTGGGGCAGGACGGTGACGTTCCGTTCAACGCCATTTTCGTATCGCACCACCAGCTTGTTCCCGGGGACCGGGCTGGCCGAGGCATTCTGGAAATGCAGCTTGCCATCGACCGTCGCAACGGATTGGAACGGCACGCGGCTGATGGCCGAGACGTTGCCATTGACATCGGCGGCGCGCCGGTGGGCCGGCACTGAATTTTCGCTCACGCCTCCGGGTGAATCACTCGCCAATGGGAAGGGGATATGATTCCAGGCGCCATCGCCAAGCAGGAGTTGGCGCGTGCTCTGAAAAACCGCGGGCGGCTGTCCATCGACAGGCGCGCTGATCCTCCATTCGAACTCGAAGTCTTCCACTTTCCCCGCCAGATCGACGACCTGCTGGAGGGTGAGCTTTTCGGCAAGGGGATTGGAGGACTGGACGATTTTCAGTTCGCCCCGGTAGAGCTTATCCACCACGCGGATAATTTGCACTGCAACCGGTTCTTCGGCGGGCTGGACATCGGTGTTGAATCCGTTGCCCGCCAGCAGAGTCACATAACCCGTCCCCGGTCCCACGGCGGTCAAGGCATAGGAGTCCACAGCCACGTCGTCATCCTTCACTTCGGCCAAGGCACCAGCCCCGATAGTCTCAGGCGATGAAGAGGGCATGAAGGTTCCCGGCCGGGAGGGATTTTCCACGAATTTTTCCATGGCCGTCTGGAGACCATCGATGGCGGCGTCCCAAAGCGCCTTCTTGGAATCGGAGTTGATGCAGAGCCCTTTTAAGTCGGCCCGGTCTTTTTGTCCAATGACATTAAGCAGCAGATAATCGTCGCCCAGAGGTTCATCGATAAACTCTCCCAAGAAAACAAGCGCGCCATGTTCGCCACGATTCGGATCCATAAAGAACCTCTCACTCAGGTGAGGCGGAAGGTTAGGGAAATAAGTTCGGCCACGAAATGTGGAAGTACTTACCGAATCCGGGATCGCGCCCAGCTTGGTCGTACTTTCCTTCGGTGCCAAATGGAACTGCTTTTCCCGAGTAGGATCGTGCAGCACCACGGAACGGTCAGCCACGCCCTTGCCGGGTTGGTTCTGGGATTGCTGGTACAAGAGCTCCAGGCTCAATTGCCCTCTAACGGCAGGCAGACCTCGTTTTGGCATCGTCAAGGTTTCGGCCATTTGAAGGACAGGAGTGCCTTCAGGCCAGTAAGGACGGTAGAGGATCTCCAATGGATTTCCATCCCCAGCTCCATCATTGTCGGCGTTACCTAATACGGCATCTCCCTTGTAAGCATTCTGTAAATCAAAGCCACGGAGATAGGGGGTGATGGTTCCCTCCGGCGGCTGCTGGGCTAAGCTGAGGCTGGGGAAAAAGAATCCCGGCAAGGTTTTATAATAAAACTGCATTTTCATTTCGGGTGTTTCTCCCGCGTGATGGGGACCACGATAAACCCACACATCGCCTTTGCGATCCTTGAAGGTAAAATCAGTTCCGCCCGCTTCGAAGTTCAAATTGGGCGCAGGGGCACCGATAACGCGCGGCCCAAAGGGCTTCTCCATAAGAGGCAGAGGCATGGGCGGCTGCAGTACCGTGCCGGCGGCGACCTGGTAATCGAATCGAATGGTGTCCGTTTCCCGGAGGACATGAAAAACGCTCATGCCGGGACGGCCATCTGCATCGGTATAATCGAGAAGCACGTAAGGATGTGATGAGTAATGGTCGCCCGAAGTCACGTTCAGATCGTCGCGCAAGGCATAGGCCTGGCCGCCCTGCATGAGGGCGTGCTCTTCGTTGGGATTATATCCGGGTTTGCTGCGGTCGTTCTGGTAGTAAATGCCGCCTTCAGCCTCGAGACTTGATAGCGGTCCACTCCCATCATTGCTGGCAAGGACGATCTGGCGCGTCCCCATGGGCCAAGAGATGGTGTAATCGCCGATCACCGAAGGCCAGTAGATGGACTCGAATCCCGCGGCTGCATCCAGTTTTCCTTTGCGAAACCACCAGACCTGAAGTCGGTTGTGGTTGGGGCGTGCATTGATGGGAATGATGGCACCACGGGCGGCTTCTTCAAAACCGACACTGAAGGGATCCAGATAGGCATTCACATTGAAGGCGGTGCCTTCGGATTGACGAATCCATCCTGCGAGATAAAGGTCATCTTCTGAAAATGAGGCCATCTCCCGGCTTGGAGCGTTCAAGCGCTGTCCCACCTGGATACTGCCGGATACATGTCGTGGCGCGTTGAGCAAATTTGAGTCGCCAATTGCCAATGAGCCGCCGACGGCGCTCCAAATGTCCAGCTTGGCGGCCACGCTTTTTGCAAACACCGCATCGGGACCGTCGTTGGGCCCGTTGTTCATGCGAACGGCCAGGCCGCCGTTGGCGGTGTCTCCCACGAGCCTGAAATGCCCGTTGAAAGTTGTATGGCTTCCCTGTGCCGCCCAGAACTCCACCGAAGCCGCCGATCCGTTTTCGAAGTAAATCATTTGGACCCGGTAATCCCCCGCACTTGGAAAATTATAGGTACCCAAGGTGTCTGTCGCGCCACGCAGATCATCAAAGAACGCGACAGTAGTGCCTTCAATGCTGAGAGAAAACCCATCATCGCTGTTGACGCCGAAGGTGTACACGCCGGGACCGGGAATCCGGACGATGCCTTCGATCTCGACTACGAACCGGTCTTCGCCGACATTGACGCCGCTGGCGCCTGGGAATGGATTGTCGTTGCCGAATCGACCGGCATTCCCGCCATCGAGATAGTTGATCACACGGCTTGTTTCGCGGTGCGATCCACGCTGGAGAGAAGGCGTGTTAATCAAATTCCGCGCGGCAGCCAGGCTGCGGATGTCCACTGAGGATTTCCTGAGAATGACGGCGAATCCAGGGACGGCGCCGCCATCGCCTTCAGCGGACTGACCGGTATCCCACCATGAAAAAACTCGCTCGAAAGCAACGTTGTCACCCGAGGTGAACCGAATCAGCGACCGGTGCGCGGGAAAATCCTTGTCCAGATAGGTGTAAAACCGGAAATCTTCGGTCAGAAACGCCCTGGGCTTTCCAGCGTGGTCGAGGTCCTGCCATTCGATGATGGGCACATGCGCCGTGGGAAGTTGCACAGCCGTTGCCTTGGATTGTTCCCGATTGGCATCAGGCCTCAGGTAATGGCTGTATTTCTCGGCCGCCGTCGGCCACACAAACGCGTAGCGTGCCAGACTGGCAGGCCAACGCAGCCCCGCCACGCCATCCTCCATCCAATACACCTGATAGTCGTTCAGATTGACGGTTTCCCGGATGGCATACAAGGTGAGTTCATCACTGCCCTGCACGCCATGTCGATAAGCATATTCCTTCCCCAATTCGGACAAAACCGGCTCAGGATAAACATTACCACCATCGCTTAGCAATTGGGAAGGAGGTAACAGTTCATCACCCAGCTCTGTGGTCACGTCCGTGGGTGTGGCTTGACGGATGACATCCACAATTTCGAAGCCCAGCTGATTACGCACTTCTCCCGAACGGACATCTCCCAGCAGTTCCATGAACACGCGGCCTTCCTTGTTGTAGGCGTGGATCTGGCCATCAGTACGATCGTACCAGAGAGTCCTGAGTTCTTGAAGGCGGTCATTATCGTCAACGACGATTTCAGACTGCCCCAAGACTTCGACCTCTTGAGCGACGCGTTCTGGAAAGGAGGGTTCCGAGTAAACAATATTGACGGCACCCACGCGGGCTGCAGGCACTCGAACCGGTTTTCCTATGGATTGGAAAGTTTTTTCGGTCCAATAAATTTTCTTCGGGGTCTTCACCGTGGCGCCAGACACGGTGTAGGATTTCGTGAACTTCCGAAAAAACTGACCGCCAATTGAGGCATAATTCCCTTCTTGACCCGCTGGCGGATCATTCGCTTCGGGAGCTGCCTTCAGCCAGGTGACATCGACCCGGCCGGGCTGGACGGCATATACTCTTTCAGCGTGTGGACTCCAATAATAGCCGCCAGTTTCATGATCGTCTTCCGTGAAAGGTTCCGCACGCCAGTATTGGCCGACCTGTGCCTCGGTCAATTCGCCGTCATTTTCATTGGTAATCGGCGCAGAGATGACCGAGCCCAGGAAAAAGGAAATCTGCTGCCGGATGTACGGTGCGCCGATCTGGGCGCGGAGCACGCGGGCCTGCTTTGGATCCGCGTTTTCCGTGCGGGGCCAGTCCAGGTTGGAGGCGTTCTCCTCGAAGCTCTTCGAGGCGTCGAGGTTGGTCCCCTTCTGAAACGTGACCGCGCCAAAGGATACGATGCCGCGAAACTGTCCGGCGGTGGGCACGGGATTCGCGGGAGCGGTTCCGTTGGAGCCGGCCGGATTGCCGGCGGTGGCGGAGAGGGGCACGCCCCCCTTGGACTGCCAGTTGACGCCGCGTCCCTTGTCCGTGCTGTAGAGCACGGAGTCCTGGTCGAAGAGCGTCGCCGCATTCACCATCCAGGAGCCAAGCAGACAGGCGGCAAGGCAGGCGATTCGAGGGTTGATAAGATTCCACCGTTTCATAGGCGCATTCGTTCCATCAGTCAGACTTCAAAGTTTCTCAATTTCTTCTGGGGATCGGTTCATAATAAGTACGTTACCCATCCGATCGACACCTCCGGTTAACACTCCCAAAGAGGCGGGGAAGCTCATGGGGCTGGGGCAATCGTCAAGGAGGCCAGGGCGTCCGGGGCTTCCTGAGCTTTGGCCAGGGCCGCGACGGCTTTTTGCAGTTCGGCCATCCGTTTTTCCATGCCTTCCAACTCCTGAACGCGCGCCTCGAGTTCGCTGACACGCGTTTGCAGGGCCTCGTTTTGACGCGCCAGTTCCTGAGTCGCGCTGACATTCAGCATGGCGATGGCGTCGTAGTCCACCGAACGAAAGTCGGAAACGTATTTGCCGTATACAAAAACGCTCTCGGGCGCCTTTTCGCAGGACACGGTGAATGTGTGGTCTCCCGAGATGGAAAGTACCTCCACGTCCTGCAGGGATGTGTCGTTCGTGTAGAGATCGATCCGGTCTCCGGCCTGAAATTCATGCGCCTTGCCGACGGTGACCCGCAGTTCCTGCTTCTCGGCGTCGAAGGAAATGGATTCGGCGAGCTGGTAGACGTTTGGAATGGCCGTGGGTTTGGGCGCGATCTTCACCGCCTGCGGGAAAACTCCCTCAACCTGCTGAGCGATGAGTTTTTTGTGTGGCGCATGTTGATCCACGCTGCGATCGATCCAA
The DNA here is from genome assembly GCA_964342825.1 of uncultured Verrucomicrobiota bacterium. Lineage (GTDB taxonomy): Bacteria > Verrucomicrobiota > Verrucomicrobiia > Limisphaerales > AAA164-E04 > AAA164-E04. Next base: position 81,523 of record CAYFHO010000008.1, on the reverse strand, counting down.
GTGTAATCACGGATTTCGAGGTCGCGGAGACGTTCTAAATCATTGCTGGAGTCGCTGATTCCCAATATGTTCTTTGCTCTAGCGTCGGAAAACCTTGTTCCTAAACCTGAATAAACGGCACCGTTAACATGAACTTCTCCTTCAAAAATAGCACTGAGGACTTTTGGGCTTATCCGACTAGTTGTTATACGTTTAATTGAAGCTGGATGTTCTCTATAGTCAATATAGCTTAAAGTATCATCTACTAAAAAACCTTGCTCTATAAGTTGATTTAATTGAAATTCCGGTATCGGTCCTTCACCACCTGCTTCAAATTTGATATCAGACAGTTCAGGTTTTTTTACATGCAATAAAGCCCTTGGGTTAGTCACGCCAATTCCTAGGAATCCATTTCCTTTCAGTGTCATGATTTCGGTGCCATCAGATTTCGAATCAAAAAAGGAATATTTATCACCTGATTTAGCAAGATGAAGCCTGAATTGACCATCCGCGACACCCAGCCCAAAAGAAGTCGTGCCATTATCCCAAAGGGCTAATTTTGTATTCCCAAGGGAAGTTCCCATATTGACTGTTCCATCCTTTGTCACCGTAAGTTTATCCCCTGATTTCCCAGCCTCACTTGTCGCATAAAAAAGTTTTGCATTGCCACCACTGCTATACCACGCCCATGTATTTTGAGCGCTGGTCCTATCCTCAAAATAAAGTCCCGATTCGCTTCCTTTAGATTGAATTTGCCGATTGGATATGATGTTTTTGCTGGAAGTAAAATCTCCTGTCACACTTAGATTGCCACCTATAACGCCATTACCCGTCACATTTAACGTGGAACCCGTGACAGAGCCCGTCGCGGATACATTCCCCGTCGCCGAAACATTTCCGGAGCTAGACACGTTACCATTGACCGTCACCTGTCCGTTTGCGGTAAAGTTCTCCGTCTGTGCGTTTCCGGTCAGCTTGTTCGCCGCCCCGGCCAGATGGGCGTAGGGCGAGGTGAAGAACTGGATGCGCGGCGTGATTTCTTCCCCGTTCAGGGTGATGCCGAGCCAACGATCCGAGGCATCCGGTGCAATAAACACACCCGACAAATCCGCGCTGTGCGGAGAACCGGCGACGGCGCTGCCCTCGCCCAGAAGGACACTGAAATGGCCCTTGTCCACGGTGACGATCTGGCTTTCCGCCCATTTCACGGCGCCTCCCGTGCCATTGTCGTAAATCTTGAAGGTAATGGACACGTTCACCGGGGCGTCATTGCCGAGCGGCGCAGGCGGCGTCCCAGCATCAGTCAAAAAACCCTGGAACGTCATCTTCCCAGGCGGGTTGGAAGTCGCTGCCTGAAGCGGCTGCGCCGCCAGGAAGGCCATCAAGGTCGTCAGGACCGCCAGAAGCGGCCATTGGATGTGGAGGTTTTTTTTCATGGGCATCTTTGGGATGGTTTGTGTTTTTGTTCTAGTAAATGGGTCGTTTTCTTTAAATCCAGTTGATCTCTTAAGGCAGGGTGACGGTGTCGATTTCGCTGACCCGCCGCATGATGAAGGCGCCGGCCGTGCCGATGGCCAGGGACTCTGTCACCACAATTTTTTTCTTGGGATCATCTTTGTCAGGTTTCTCCTGATCAAGGCCTTTGAAAGTAATGGTTTCCTCGTAATTACCATTCAATTGGTTACCACCCGAGGTCAGGCTGTCGAAATCGTCCGCTGGTGCGGCAAAGGTCAGCTTGATGGTCCGATCCACGTCGTAGGATTCGAAGCCCCGGACCAGAGAAGGGACACCGAAGGTCGCGTTGAGATTGTCGTGGTCCGGATGGAAGGCGTGCAGGAAGGGGTTGGAGGTGTAGTCCCCAAATTCCAGATCCACCCGGGCGGTCACCGACCCTCCCTGCGCGAAGGTGCCCGTGATGGGCCAGCCGCTGTTGTCTTCGGAGAAGGGCAGGTGCGTCGCGCTGATCCGGCGTGCGCTGTCCAGTTCGTCGGGATTGAGGAGGTTTTCCCTTGTCGTAATCACGAGCTGATTCTCCAGTCCGATGCCGTGGTAGAGGCGCTGGTAAAGCCGCGTCTTGTCGGCGCTCTTGTGGACGATCAGGCGCAGGTTGAAGGGCCGCGCCACCGATCCCAGGCTGGTGTCGGTGTTTAACAACTGGTAGGCGCCATTGGCGTCGGTCACCGGCTTTTTGTCCGCGTCGCGCTGGTAGTTTTTCAGGTAATGCCGGACCTGGTTCACCAGGACATTGCCCACCCAAAGCCCCGACTTGGAGGCCTGGTTGGCGCTGACCGGCAGGTCCATTTGAGTGTAGCCCAGGGCGTCGGTGATGCGCAGGATGCCGGCAAAGAGATCGCCGGGATTGCCGTTCATGGCCGAACGGTTCACCCCGAGGATCACTTCGGTTTCGGAGCCCGCCTGGCCCTGGGGTTTGAGAAAGATCGTGCGAGTGTCGTTATCGCCGGCGAGATTGTGGTAGGCGTAGGTCAGGTTTTGCGGATGACGGTCACCCCGGACGATGAGGGGCGGTTTTCCAACGATCACACGCTGGTTCGCAGGCGCTGCTTCCGAATCGAGCAGACTCAGGGTCAGTTCCAGGTCCTGGGAGGTCGCGTTGCGGATACGCACCGAGTATTGAGAGCCCGAGGCGCCGAAGTGCACACCCGAAGGATTTTGTAGCACCAGGTCGAAGGCGCCGAAATAGCGGTTGAACAGGTCAGGATGACGGATCCAGAAGGCCTGACCACGTCGAACTGGCACGGTGTGGAACAAGGCATTGAACAGACTGGGAGTCAGATCGTTGTCGCCATCATCATAACGGAAGAACTCGCCCCCGCTTGCCAGGCGTTGCGCGGGGCTGAGAAAGTCGTTGAACAGCGGCGGAGTATCCGAAGGAGTTGAGAATCCGATAAAATTCACCCCTCGACTGGTCCATCGATAACTGGGTGGAACGGGTTTACCCACGATGGACCAAAGGAGATCGTTATTACTGCCATTTAAAACCAGGTAAGCCGCGTTTCCTATCAGGCGTGCCAGGGTGTTTTCCTGCCCCGGAAAGACCTCGGGGCGATGCCAGTTGGCCCAATCATTTCCAGCCATGGGTTGCTGGGGATCATTCAGGAATCGGTCCGGGGCATGCACGGGCTGCCACAGCCAGACTGCGTCGATGGGAGACGGAGCGACGTCCGCAATGCCCGTATGTGAAGCGTCCACATGCAGGAAAACGGCATTCCACCCTGGTTTGAGCATCACGTGCTGGGTCTGCCATTGTGCCTGCACCCCGGTGAGAGCAAGAAGAAAGGTTGCGAGCAGGATTGCAGAGCGCGCGATCGAAAAGATGATCTGGCTCGAGAGTTGAAAAGCGGGCTTCATCATTTGTTTCAAAGTTTACGGTAAAAGAACCAATTGGGGCGTGGATCCAGAATTTGGAGTGAGGCAACCGGACCGCCTGGGGTCCTTCCACCGAAAACAATCCATTCATTGTTCGACCACACACCTTTGGCCAGGCTTCGGGCAGCAGGGTTGCCTGCGCCACTCAAGGGGCGCCATAAGTTGGTAACCGGATCGTAAGCCCCCCCTGAAGCGAGAGGACCAGAGGCGGTTTCACCGAAAAACACCAACATTTCCTGACCTGTCCAGACAGCGGTGTGACCCGATCGCTCTGATGGGGCGCCTTCGGCAGGAAGGGGTGTCCAGGTATTCGACGAAGGATCATAGATCGCCCCGTCGCTGAAAAAGGTGCTCCCGTTGCGACCACCCCAGATGATCAATTTTTCTCCTGTCCAGACGGCGGTGTGCCCCACCCTTGCCGAAGGTGCATTAGCCGTGGCGGTTGGAGTCCAATTTTGAGGGTCACCGTTCAAATCGAAACTCAAAAAACCACCTGTTCGGGTAGGACCGGTTGCAGCATGTCCTCCCCAAACGATCAAACCTCCACGGGTCCACACAGAACCCGCCGAATGTCTGCCAGCGGGTGCGTTTTCGACGGGAAGCACCGTCCATTGATTGGCAGTTGGGTTGTAGAGACCTCCATCATTCAAAAAACCACTTGTACTCCGTCCTCCCCAGACCAGCATGCGGGAACCGGTCCAAAGACAGGCATGATCGCTGCGGGCTGAGGGAGCACCACCCGTGGTGACAGCACTCCAGGATTGAGAGGAAGGTATGAAACGCGCCCCCGTTCTCAGATAACCACCGGAACCTAATCCTCCCCAGATGATCATCTCAGCACCTGACCAAACCGCACCGTGGGATTGCCTGGAGCTGGGAGCATTAAAAGTAGTGATCGTCGTCCAGGCATTTTGACCGGGATCAAATAGTCCTCCGGTGTTTGAGTACTGGTTCCCCCCAAAAAAACCGCCCCAGACGGCCACGGATTGCCCGGTCCAAACAACACTGTGAGCCCACCTTCCACTCGGTTGTCCATTGCTCACCGGCGACTCCCAGGATGTGGGAGGCAGGGAGTAAAAAGATTGAAACCCCTTGGCAATCAGATCCGGATCCTGAGCCATTGGTGAGACAACCGTCAAACCTTCCCCTGCCCTGTTTTCGAGTTGCTGCAAACGGTCGGTGAGTATGGTGATTTGCTGGTTCAATGTGGAAATGATCGACGTGAGTCCTGGATTGAGATTTTGCTCCCCAATGGCCCCATCAACCACGTTGCCGGACATCATGGCGTAGCCGACGCTGGTGATGCGTTGGTCTGGACTAAGAAGCTGAAATCCATTGGTCCCGTCATTGAACCAGACACGCAGATATACTTCGGTGTTGGAAAAAACACTGGCGGGTAATCCCGACATGTTGGGGATACTTGTGTCACCCAAAGGAAGTGAGTAAAGCCCCTGTGTCACCGCAATCTCTACAGCTGAATCCGGCTGACCGTCGTTGTTGTTATCAGGCGCGTTGGCCCAAAAGATCTGAGAGGCGTCGTTATTGACCAGTGCCAGCTTGAACTGACCCATACCGTCGAATGCGGTTGAGCCAACTGCAATGCGACCCTGATAGTTCAGCAGTCCCGGAACCTGTGCACTAACAAACCAGTTTGAAAAAGGGCAAAAGTTCAAAAGACAAATGAAAACCAGAATGGTTAAACATCGTCGAGCTGGAAGATCAGCAAGATAGGATACACATCTTGTGTGATTCAACATTTCAAATTGGTTGATATACTGCGTGATTTCACCGAATCATTCGTGCACCTGTTAAAACGACACAGGAAGCCGGTCATTTCTCCATTTTGAGCACTGAGTCGGCATCTAACCAGGCTTCGCACATGGCTCACCCGATGACACCCGATCCCCCATGGGGAAAGCGCTGTGCATGGAGATATAAAGTTCCGAGCAACTGGTGTGCCAAAACAATAAAGTCCACAACTATCATGCGTAAGGATGGTGGATGAAGCCATGCTGATAAAGGGCCAAGAAATCCAAAAGCATTCCTAAAATGCAGATCTCGCGGGATAAAGCTAATCCCGTTCGATGATATCCGGCATATTCGACTTCTTTAAAAACAGGAAAGTGCATCAAGGGATCCAAGTGGAAGGAATCACTTTTATTTACATTTGTTTACAATTATTTCCAGTTGATTACGTTTATCTACAAAGATAGGCTGGCCCTGTTGTTTAAGGTACCTGACCCAGGATTTACCTTGTATGACAAAGAACGTGTGGATATTGCATAAACAGGAGAACAGAGAATGAAAACTCTCCGCAAAAATTGCCCTCTGGTATAATAAATGCAGACGCCCGACCGCCTGGACGCCCCCATAGTGAGAAAGCGTTATGATGAGTTCCCATGCAGACAAACCCCAGAGACAGGGAAACCGTTACCGAGTAGTCATTGCAGATGATTTACTCGAAAACAGAGAACTTTTGCGAGAAACCATTGAACCCATCGGCTTTGACTGTTATCTGGCGCCTTCCGGAGAGGTGGCCATGAATCTGGCAAAGAAGCTGATTCCGGACTTGATATTGTTGGATATTTCAATGCCGGGCATGGGGGGATTTGAAGCCCTCAAAGCACTTAGAACTTCTGCAGCTACCGCTTCCATTCCCGTTGTCTTTATCACTGCAAGCAATGACGTAGACCTTTTGGTAAGGGCCTTCGATGCCGGGGTCGCCGACTACATTGTCACCCCCTTCCTCAAGGAAGAGGTCAAGGCGCGACTGAAGACCCACGTAAAACTCCATCGAACTCTTCGCGCATTGGAAACTGAAATCAAGAGGCGCGAAAAAGCGGAAGCCGAAACAGAGTCCGCCAAAAGGGATTTATCCATCAGCGCAGAGCGCTTGTCGCGCTTAACTCAAAGTGAGGCGAGCCGCTGGGGCATCGATGGTTTAATCGGACGAAGTTCGGCTTTGGAGATCATTTCCAAAGATGTCAGCAAACTGGCAGACTCGGCCAACATCAGCGTTGTGGTCACCGGGGAAAGTGGTGTGGGCAAGGAATTGGTCGCCCGTGCCATTCATTTTCAGAGCCCGCGGAAGGGGGAAGCCTTCGTGCCTATTAACTGCTCTGCGATCCCAAGGGACCTGGCGGAGTCGATGCTCTTTGGACATGTCAAGGGTGCTTTTTCAGGAGCGATCCGTGATCAAAGCGGCCTGTTTCAGAAAGCCCGTGGAGGCACTTTGTTTCTGGATGAACTCGGGGAACTTCCGCTCGATGTTCAAGCCAAAATGTTACGTGCCCTGGAAGAAAACAGTGTCACGCCTGTCGGAGGGCTCCAGGCTGTCGATTCGGATGTACGTATCATCGCTGCGACTCATCGTTCCCTGATAAAGGAAATCGAAGCGGGTCGGTTTCGTGAGGATCTTTTTTACCGTTTATCAAGGTTTTGCATCCACATACCACCTCTGAGGGAGCGCAAAGAGGATATTTTGGTTCTAGCCGAGCACTTCGCAAAAAAATTCGCTTTCGAAATGGGACAGCCCTCTCCGAAGTTTACGCCGGAAGCAATAAAGGATCTTGAAGAGCATACCTTTCCCGGTAATGTTCGAGAATTAAAAAACCTGATTGAACGTGCTGTACTGGAATCCTCGGATGGCTTCATTCAGGCCTCGGACTTACACTTTTTAAATCGTCAAACCGATACCAGTCTGCCCGCAAAGCCCATGGCGAACCCAAAACTCCGCCTTGCAGTGGAGGAAGCGAATACGGAAATCCTTTCCGAGGAAGAATCCACGATTGTTTTGCATGTGAGGGAGCGGGGACATATCACCAACAAAATTTGTCGTCAGCTGTTGGGAGTCAATTTGAGACGTGCCAACTACCTGCTCAACCGGCTTGTGAAAAGTGGTCACCTTTCAAGGGCGGGATCCAACCGAAACGCCATTTACATGAATCCTCCATGGAAGCCATGAGCCCGCTAAAGCGCTGTTTCATGGCGCTAACGCTCTGCATGACTGCATGGTGTTGCGGCATGAACGCACAGGAAACAGAAAACCATGTCCTTGTGCTGGACGGGTATTCAGACCGCGCGATTTTGTCACATTCTTCTCTGGAAGGTGCGCTGAAACAAGGGGCCTTGGAATTTTGGTGCCGAGCCTCCCGGGCGGATGAAGCTTCATGCCTGTTCAGGTTCCTGGAGCCATTCCTGGAGGCTTCAATCGGATACAGTCCAGAGCGAAATGGAATGACGATATTGGCATTTGGATCAGATTGGAAGCGCATCGGCAGTCTGGACCTGCAAATCGAAATCGAAAAATGGTTTCATCTCGCCATCGTCTGGAATGAATCCGAACTCATTGTTTACTACAATGGATCGATTGCTGCACAGACCCTTCTGGAGGTACCACTGGGTTTGCCGAGAGACCACTTCAATTTATACCTGGGGGGCTTTGATGGCATCGGAAAGCGCGACTTCGACGGCCAAGTTGACAGCATACGATTATGGGATCAACCTCTGACAGCGGACCAGATTCGGCAGTCACAGGAGGGGGAGAGCATCGAGAATGAGACTTCGTTGGCTGCGGCTTGGGAGTTTGAAAAAGAACCTCACTCCTACAAAGTAGTTTTTGAAGGAAATGCGCACATACAGAATCTTCCAACCCCCGTTTCGTGGAAGTGGGGTGACTGGCATCGCCTCTCGGGTGTCGTCCAAAACATGAAAGGGGAACCGATCGGCGGATGTTCCATCTACTGGAATATGGGCCGCGGATGGCAGCGAGCAGGGTCCACCAGCCCGGCGGGTGGGTTTGAACTGTTTTTCGAGGGCGAACCCACTGGTCGAAACCTTTTGTTCGAACATGGAACTTCCAGAAAACGCGTTGTGATGGAGCCGGATGATTTCAGCAAAGAAGTCGGTTTTCAGATCCAGCTGCCGCCCGCCCATGTTTCTGTAAGTGGCAACGTCATGACTATGGACGAACGCATGCCCGTGGCCGGTGTGTTCGTCGAAGCCAGGGAATTACACGAGAATGGAGAGGCAGGCCCCGTATTTGACAGAGACCTTACAGATCAAAGGGGTTCTTATAAATTCCACGACTTGCCACAAGGGGATTATTTGCTTCAGGTGAGTGATGATGACCTTCCAAGCTCAAGCAAGGATGCCGGACTCATGGAGCACCGCCGCAACATTTCGATTAAGAATTCCTCCATTCACCAGAGAGTTGATTTGAAGTGTCCGCCAATAGCTTCCGGAAACTGGGACTATTTTGACAATACCGATGGGATTCCAGGTTATGCGCTCTCTCTCATTATGGATGATCCCAACGGGCTGTGGACCTACTCCCATCGGTGGTTGCGACTGTTTACGGGAATGTCATTCAAGGAAGTTGTAAAAATCCCGGATGAGTGGGGTAATTTTGCAGGTGGAGCGGCTATTCCCGGAGGGGGATTGTGCGTCGGAACTCAGGGTACCGACGGTATACCTCCGGCACTCCACTTTTTCAATGCGAAAGGAAAAACAGGTCAACTCCCTGCGCCAGAAAACGAGACTCCCAATAAAGTGGCTTTTGGGAAAGGAAATGAATTGTATGTGTTGGGTGGAGATCAAGTATTTTGGCTGAGTGATTGGAAATCCGCCGTCAAAACCCACCCTTCGGAACCCATTCAATGGAAATCTTTGAAGGTACCTTCATCGCATCTTCTGGCAACAGGACCAAATGGAGAGGTATGGACCGCCGGGACTGGCGGATTAACCCTCATCACAGACACCAGGAACCAACGATACGATGCAGCCAATGGCCTGGTTAACGCAAGAATCAATGATCTGAAAATCTCCATGGATGGAACCGTTTGGATTGCCACCACGCGCGGACTTGGGAAATTGCAAGACGGACATTTTCAGTGGATACTGGACGACAGTAAGCCGTGGACCGATTTAAACGCACTGGAGCTGGGAATAAGTGAAGAGGCCTGGTTGGGGACGGTATCCATGGGGCTCCTGAAAGTCTCAAAAAGCGGGATCTCCAAAATAGATGACGCAACATTTCCCATCAATGACAGAATATATGGTATCGCCCGGGGACCGGACCAAACATTGTTCGTGTCCAGTTCAGGCGCACTGAGACGCTACCGACCCAATCGATTGCAGAGATTTGATGAAGCAAACGGACTTCCAACCGACGTTCCAACACTCTCGATAAGTGTATCAGGAGATTCCAAGCAAGTGATCCTGGGTACAGCCTGGCATGGACCGCAATTCTTCGATGGACGCCAGTTTAAAAGCCTGCCTAAAAATCATCTTTTTGGCAAAAGCTATATACGGTCCATGGGATTGACACCTGAGGGCGAACCATGGATGTGCAGTAATTTTGGATTATCCTTCGTAAGAAATTTCGACATCATCCCAGTAGAGCCGCCCCACCCTTTCAACCTCAATGATCACTTCACAACATGCGCAATTGGACCCGACGGGGAGGCATGGATTGGCAGAGGGTGGGCCGGGGGCGGACTTATTCGCCTTGAAGCGGAAAAGTATCATCACAAAATTTTCGGGAAAAAGGACGGCCTTGAACACGAAAACGTTTGGGCCGTCGATGTGGGCAAGGACGGCAGGCTGCTTGTAGGGACCGAGCGGGGTCTATTCGAGTACGACGGAAAAGCATTTCGCCACCCGGACAAGGTCGGCGAATTGAGCAATTTGGATGTCTACGGGATTGAATCGCTGCCAAATGGAAATATTTGGGTGGCGACCTCCAAGGGAATTTACGGTATAAATGAAAAAGGGTCTTTCAAGTTGAGCATCCCAGGTCTGCCCGACGATTTCATGACCTGGAATGTTTTGGTAGATTCAGCAGACATTCTTTGGATAGCCACCGACGCATATGGTGCCATTGGGTTCGATGGCGACGGGTTTACATTTCTTTCAATGCGACAAGGACTTCCCAGCAATGTAGTTTACGATGTGAAGGAAGGCTGGAATCGTGAGATATGGTTCGCCACGAACGGCGGCGCAGCAAGACTGACGCGAAAATTGCGAACTCAAAAACTCACAAACCTGAGAGTCTACAGCGCGGGCGATCGCGTCAGGTCGATCGGTGGAAAATTAAATATATTAGCAGGCGCACCCATTAAGATCGAATTCGATTGGACAAATATCGCAATCCCTGCCGGGGAGTTGAGCCTTGTGACGAAGGCAACCCACGACACATCCGGATACCAAGAATTACTGGTTTCTTCCTCGCATGTCTCCTCCCCCTTGGACTGGAATCCTCAAAAGAAGGGTGACTACACAATGGAAATAACCCTACGTGACCCGGATTTTAACCGAAGCGAACCGGCGATCCTGAAATTTGATGTGGCATTGCCCTGGCACAAAGATCCCTACAAGCTAGTGCCCACCGGCGTGCTGCTGCTACTGCTTCTAGGCGGCATGATCGCATTTCTGGTCAAAGGGCATCTGCACCGGCGCAAATCTAACCGTATCATGGCGGAAATGCTGAACGAGGAGCGCAACCTGCGCACAGCCATGGAGCGAAAGAATTGCGAGATCAACAAAATGAAAGAACTGGCGCTCAGCGCGGCAAAACAAGCTGATGAGGCGAATCGCGCCAAGAGTTTTTTTGTTGCCAACATGAGCCATGAAATCCGGTCACCCCTCAACGCTGTGCTTGGATATGCACAAATCCTGAAACGGGACCATAATCTCTCTGACTCGCCTTTACACGCCGTTAATTCCATCGAGAAAAGCGGCGAACATCTTCTTCATTTGATAGACGACATCCTTGAGCTTTCCCGCATCGAATCGGGCCGCCTGGAGGCCAAACCCATTTTGTTCAATCTGCCGGAAATGACCCATTCGCTCGCAGACATCATACAAGTAAACTGTGAGCAAAAGGGTATCCAATGGAGCCTTGAATGGTTCGAAACGTCGGTGTTTCCGCCTGACAACAACAAACCCCGCAATTACCTTGATGAAATGCCTCAGATGCTTTGGGCCAACGAGGATGAATCAAAGCTCAAGCAAATCCTTCTCAACCTTCTATCAAATGCTGTGAAATTCACCCAACAGGGCGGGATACGATTGGAAGTAGGACTGCCATCGCACTGGAAGAACATCGGAGAAAGGGAGACGGCATCACTGGTTTACTTTGAAGTCAGCGACACCGGAAAAGGCATCGCTATCGAGGAAAAGGAAACAATCATGAATCCCTTCAGTCAGGGACGCGATGTCACGCAGCTTCATGGAGGTGTCGGGCTCGGGCTAGCCATCTCCAGAAAACTGGTCGAATTCTTCGGTGGCAGCATTGATCTCGATTCTACTCCCGGAGAAGGCAGCCGCTTCTTTTTCACTGTGAACCTGAGACTTCAGAGCAGAGGCATCACGCCCCCCCAAAAACAAGCAGGCCATCTGAACCTTCAAACCATACGCCCACTAAAGGTCCTTATCGCAGACGACATCGCCGCCAACCGCGAAGTACTGTACCTCATGCTGCGTGGAATCGGCGTGATTGCCGAGGAAGCAGAAAACGGTGTGGAAACACTGGAAAAGGCCCGGGCCAACCGACCTGATCTCGTATTCCTGGATATCGCCATGCCGGAAATGGATGGCTTCAAAACCTTGGAGCATCTGCGTGCCATGGGATCGTCCCCCAAAAAACCGATGACCATCTTTGCCGTCAGCGCAGGTGTCATAAATCAAGAGAAGGAAAGTTGCCTGGAAGCGGGCTTCGATGGATTCATTGCAAAACCAGTACGCCTACCCGTCCTGAACCGACTGTTGCTGGAATGGTTTCCCGACCATTTCCGAGCGTCGGAAATCGAGCACAAAGACATTTCTGACATGGAAGAAATGTTCTTCGATGCCGAGACCAACCAACATTTTCGGGAACTTGCCGAAAACTGTGCAGTCTCCGAAATCGTTCGACTTGGGGAAAGCTTTTTGAAACATGAAGATCCGCTTTACCAAAATCATGCCAGAGCTGTCATCCATCTAGCCAAAATGGGACGATTGGAAGAACTCGCAAAAAAACTCACCCCAAAGCAGAATGAGGGCACCTCCGACAATCCAGTCTGAGGGTAAAAGCACCATTTTCCAGATTCTTAAACCCCATGCTCAGCAAATGAAAATTTTGGGGAAATTTGGCTCATAAGGAAGGCACAAAAGGTAGATTGGCCAGACAAATATGCTAAATCAGAATACCACATGAGAGTATGCATTAATTAACCAAAATTCTAAGCGCTTGCCCTCATGCCCACATTCCATAAAACTCACACTTATCCCCATCAAACAAAAGATGCGGATAGAGCTATGTTATGGTTCGATTTAGTCCAAAGTTGAAGTTTGACATAAGATGCGAACAAAGGTCGCTGATCGCAGGCATCCCAGTTTTTTGACCCGCAATGAAGATACATTCAAATAGCACCAATCCCTGCCATTCAAAAATCACCACTGCCACGATCATGGTCCTGGTGCTCTTGGTGGGTCATGTCACATGGTCGCAAAATGTGAATGACATACTCCAAGAAGATGCCAATCAGGTCCTGCGTTTATCAGACGGAGCCTACATCGAACTGTCCAATGACTTGCTGGAAGGACTTGAGGAGATCACCATCGAATGCTGGGTGCGCTGGAAAAACACCCAAACACCAGCCCCCATTATCAGTATGGGGCGCTCGAACTCCACCTTGGAATTGTGTGGAAACCCTATCGACACACAAGGAATTGTTCTCGATTTGTTGGAATCTGATACTGAATCACCATACGTCTCCATGGCACTGGTCCCGGATAGATGGCAACATGTGGCTGCAACAATTCAGCCGGATAAAACAGCGCTTTATTTGAATGGAATGAAGATTTTTGAGAATGATGCTGGCGAGGCGCTGACCAAATATTTTGAAGGCCAAGGTGGCAAGTCTGATAAAGTTCGTTTTTTCACCCCCACCTCAGGCTCTTACCGCAAAATATCCACGTCGGTTGAATACGGACCTGAGGGGCCTGTATTCGCAGTTCCCTCAGGCAAAATTTACATTGGAAAGTCTGTTTTGGATTCCCCGGAAGGAGGATTTGGATTTGAAGGCAGCCTGGATGAAATCAGAATCTGGTCCAAGGCAAGGCGACAAAGCGATATTCAGGCTACGATGAATCAAATGCTCACAGGAAATGAGGAAGATTTGATGGCCTACTGGAATTTTAACAAGAAAGATGCAAGCGATGCCTCCACACACAACCGTCACGGAACCCTTCATGGAAACACAGAGTTTACCCCGGAAAAAATCCCAGTCCCCAAGATCAATGAACTGCCGATGGTGATCAAACCTCAACTGGTCCGTGGTGGTTCAATGAATGACATCGAAGGAAGGATGGGAGTTGCTTCGATCGAGGTGTGGAAGGAATCTGATATTGTATCCCATTGGAGATGGACTATCGGGCACAAGAAATACCTGGCCGTTTATGGCGAGGCAAATGAAACATTCTCGATGAGCGGCGAGTGCATGCTGCTGGCCATGGAGCAACAGTTGAGCACCAAATCCAAAATCACCATCAATCATCAACCTGGAACACTCCTTAACCGAGCGCTGATTTTAAGCGAACCCTGGGATATCAATGTCGTCGTCAGAGACTATATGGGCACGCCCATGGAAGGCATTCTTGTATCAGCCAAAACAAATCGGTCCTTTGTTCCTGTTCGTTCGATATCAGGATTCCAACTCGAAAGCACCATACAAAATTTAATCACCAATGAGGAAGGTAAAAATCATTGGGGGAAACCTTTTAAGGAAATTTCGGGCCCCCACGAGTTCATTGATACGGAAACGAGTACGAGAAATGGTTCCGGTGATTCAGAATTCCCGAAACAACGAATTCTACAAAAAATCTGGAAGGCAAAAATAATCGCTCCATCGGAGAGAGAATACCTGTTCAGAACCGAAAGCACTGGCGCATTCGAGATATTCGTCGATGACCAGCGCATACATACCGCGTCATTCAGGGGCGGAGCAAATCAGAAACAATCGTTCAAACACAAACTCACAAAAGGCGAGCACGACATCAGGATCAAACAATCGAGATTTTTATTCAATTGGTCTGTTGAGAAATCCCTGAGACTGACTTGGGATCTTGAACAAGATGGGTCCACCGAACGCATTGATGACAGCCTAATTTACGGAGTTACCAACAGCGAGGGAGAGGCGGGTTTTTCCGGTCTTCCCAACGCAAATATTGATTTTTTTATCAATCAATACTCGATACAAGAAAACACCAAACCGGAAGTCTCCATTAATTTGAGCGGTGAGACGGAGGATAACATCGTTGAAATAAATATCCCTTCTGAATCAAGGGGAACATGGACGCACTTAAAAAAGCGAAACGGGCTTGCAGGCAATGTTGTTCTCGATTTGACCTTTGATGACAACGGCCGGGCTTGGATGGCAACCTCGCACGGTCTTTCACGCTTTGATGGTGCCAATTTTGTCAACTTTACGGCTGAGGACGGACTGCTTGATGTCTCCACTAAATCGCTGGAATTTTCCACCGACGGCAAACTCTGGATCGGCTCGGCGGATGGAGCCACTCGACTCACCCCATCGCCACTGGGAAGAACGCGTATCGAATGGGATCGCTACCCTATTGAGGATGCCCGTAAAGAAGGCGGCATCACAGACATTGCAGAAACTCCGGACGGTAAAATGTGGTTTGCCACTTTAACAAGTCTGTACCAAAAGAAAGGAGATCAAATTCTCAAACACCCCATACCAGAGGATACCAGGACCCGCCGAGGTGACACGGCAACCTTGTTTGTGGATCGAACAGGACAGCTATTTTACAAGCAGCTAGAGAAATGCTTCAAAATCACCGATGATGGGGCAACACCTTATGCATTCTCACCGATAGGATATGATCAAAATGGTGATTTGTGGGCTTTCGAAAAAAAGGGCAACCAAGAGTACAAAATGCATCGAATGGTAAAGAGTGACACTGCCCTGGAACCGTCGATTATCCAGACACTGCCAGCCATTAAAGATCTAACGGATGATATTAAAATGAATGCAGGCCACATGATGACTGATCGACTTGGCGCACACTGGTTTGTAGGTCCCGATGATGTGGCGTATCGCCTGAAAGACAATTCCATCATGCAGGTGACAAAAAGTCTCGGTCTTGGCACCCAGAATATTCATTGTGTCAGGATGGATGCATCCGGATTGCTTTGGTTTGGAACAGATTCCGGCCTTTCGATATTGGATACTCATATCCTGGACGCTTACGGGCCTGAACACGGTCTCACTGCGGATAGTATTACTGCCCTGCATGCTGAGGAGGATGGAAAACTAATCATAGGCTCCGGGCAATACGATGATGGCGAGCCTGCACAATCTGGATTGAATTTTTTTGATGGAAGAAAATTTTCAGCACCTGAAACTCTGCAGAAAAAAATGCCTGTTTATGATTTCTTTCAATTTAATAACGAATTGTGGGCAGCGACATCGGAATATGGATTAAGAAAAATCTATTCTCCGGAATTCAAGGCGGCAAGTGAACTCACTCAACTTGTTTCAGCGAAATTGGATTCGAACGGTATTGTCTGGATGACGGATTATTTCCAGGGTGTGGCCTTTTATGACATCACCAAGGAAGAAGCTCAACCCACGGTAATTTCCTACGACGGAAGAAGGCAGCTGGGAGCAACCAGACTGCACATCGATTCAAAGGGAGGTATTTGGGTCGGAACATTGATACCCAACTCAACCCAAATTCCAGAATCCCGACCAAGCAATGTGTACCGGGTCATCAACCAGGAATTGATACCGGTTGAAACGACCATTTCTCAATTGGGTTCCGTATTTTCTATTTGTGACGGCCCTGAAGGAAGTGTTTGGTTCGCCTCTGAGTTTGGATTACTGACACATGACAACGGGAATGAATCTAAAATTGAATCTGTGGAACACCCCCTGCTCCAACAAACGATTTATTCATTGTATGCCGAGGACAATGGAGTGATTTGGGCAGGATTAAAAGACGGTGGCATACTGCGATACAGAAATGGTGACTGGATCGAACTCGAATACTCGGAATCATTCTATGAACAACCCATAGTTGCCATGTTAAAGGACAAACAAAACAATCTTTGGTTTGGAGGTGAAAACAGATTATTCAGACTCAATCTGTCGAAACTGAACCTTCCGAAACCGTCCATAGATATCCAGGGTCCTTCCGCAAACTTTGATGAAGACGGCAAATTAAAACTGACTTTGAGTGATCGAATCGCACTTAGGTTTCATGGATCAGCGCATTACACCCTTCACAATTCGCTGCAATATCGTCATCGATTCATGATAGATCATAATGAAACCACATGGTCAGACTGGCAAACACAGAATGAAATGGAATGGCAACCCCGGCAGACAGGACTGCATCGTTTGGAAGTACAGTTTAGAGATCCAACTGAAAACATTTCTCAAACAGCAACCGCAAACTTCCTTGTCCATCGATTATGGTACACCAATCCTTCCATTGTTGTTCCCTCCGCTAGTGCATTCCTAATCCTCATGGGATGGTTGGCAACTTCCCGGACGCAGGCCATTCGACAACGCAGGGAAACTCGAAGACTTCGAGCCAAGATGTATGAACAAGAACATCAGGCTCGCGAGAAATTAGAGGAGAAAAACCTGGAACTGGTTCAAACGGTGGAAAAACTTCATGAAGCAAAGGAACAGGCAGAGAGGGCGAATTCGGCAAAAAGCGAATTCCTGGCAAATATGAGCCATGAAATCCGAACACCAATGAACGCAATCCTGGGATTTTCAGAACTGCTCCGAAACCAGATGGCTGCATCCAAGGATCGTCGTTACCTTGAGGCAATCCTTTCCAGCGGACGTACTCTACTGGCTCTGATCAATGACATTCTTGATTTGTCCAAGATCGAGGCAGGTAAATTGGAATTACAATATGAAGCAATATCCGTATCCCGACTACTAAGCGAAATTGAGAACTTGTTTTCTATCAAGGCAAAAGAAAAAGGAATCCAGATCAAGATCGAGGTGGACCCAAAGATGCCCTACGGCCTGATGCTCGACGAGGTACGGCTACGGCAGGTATTGTTCAATGTGGTTGGAAACGCCATCAAGTTCACTGAAAAAGGTCATGTTGGCATTCGAGCCTGGACCGAAACAGGGCCGAATTCACAGAAACGTTTTGAGAAAGGAGAACCAGAAACAAAATCCGTGAGCCTGATGCTTGAAGTCTCTGACACTGGCATAGGCATACCTGAAAACCAACGTGAACTTGTCTTTCAGGCATTCACACAAGTAGCCGGCCAATCCACTCGCCAGTTTGGTGGTACGGGACTGGGACTGGCCATCACCAGGCGTCTGACCGAGATGATGAAGGGCAGCATTGAAATCGAAAGTGAACAGGATCAAGGAACCACTTTTCGATTCAAATTTCCTGACACCAAAGTCACAAACCTGGTCAACGAATCCTTACCAGTGATGGATAGTGAAGGTGATCTGACTCAATTTGCTCCATCAAAAATCCTGGTGGTGGACGATATAGAATTGAATCGAGATTTACTCAAAGGATTATTTGAGTCAACTGATCACAAAGTATGGACCGCCAACAATGGCCGCGAGGCTCTGCAACTCGCAACCAAGCACCTGCCGGACGTCATACTCATGGATATGCGCATGCCGGAAATGGATGGATACCAAGCCACATCTCTGCTGAAGTCGAACGACACTTTAAAACATATTCCAGTGATCGCAGTCACCGCATCTTCCTTTCACGATCAGGAGACCAAAGCGCGGAAAACCTGCGACGGATTCATTCGAAAACCATTCAAACAAGAGGAACTTGTTCTGGAATTGAAAAACTTTCTTCCTCAGAAAACAAAACCGGGATCAACAGAGAAAGCATCAGGTCCAACCGTTAAAGTAAGGACAAATCTTGACGACAAAATCTCCCCTGAAGAGATGGCTTTGCGTCCAGCTCTCAAAATTGAACTGAAAGAGGCTTATACTCATACATGGCCGGGGCTTTTAAAACGAAAGGACATGGATGAAATTGAAATCTTTGCTGACTCATTACTGGGCATCGCTGAAAAAGGGAAATGGAAAGAACTCGAAAAATACGCAGCGACACTCGCGCAGCAGGTTCAGGAGTTCGATCTTGAGCGAATGCCCAAAACTTTGGAACAGTTTCCTTCGATCATTGACACACTCGAATAGACTCTACTATTGCACCCATGAAATCCAATATTCTAATTGTCGATGACGTACCCAAAAACCTGCAAGTTGTGGGTACCATTTTGCGTCAACAGGGCTACGGTGTGACGGCGGCGATGAACGGTAGTGAAGCACTTGAAGGATTGAAACAAAAAGCCCCCGATCTCATCTTGCTCGATTTAATGATGCCGGAAATGGATGGACTCGAGGTCTGTCGACGGCTTAAGGCGGATATGGCAACCGCACAAATTCCGGTAATATTTCTGACTGCAAGCAACGAAATGGAACACTTGGTGCAAGGTTTTGAATCGGGCGCTGTGGACTACGTAACAAAACCTTTCAACCCTCCAGAGTTACTGGCTCGAGTTCGCACACATCTCGAATTAAAGCATGCCCGTGAGCGATTGCGTGAGTTGAACGAAGAGAAAAATGAATTTATGGGGATTGCTGCGCACGATTTGCGAAGCCCACTCAACGCCATCAAGGGCTATACTGAGATGATTCTGGAAGACGATGAGGTCAGCCCTGAAAACAAAGAGCTAGTGCAACGCATTCACACAGGTGTTGATCGGATGAGTGAAATGCTGAAGAACCTTCTTGATGTCAACAGGATTGAAAGAGGTGAGATCAATTGGAAACCAACTCCAACAAAGCTCACCCCAATTGTCCATCGAGTTATAGAATCACTGATTGCGCGAGCAAAGGCAAAAAATCAAACACTCAACTTCGATTCCCAAATCAGCAAGCATGTCATGGTTGATGCGGAGATAACAGAGCAGGTGATGGAAAACCTTATCTCCAATGCCATAAAATATTCACCGACTGGAAAGAGTATTTACATTCGCCTTGAGGAAAAAGACGACGGCATCCAATTTGAAGTCAAAGACGAAGGTCCGGGAATCAGTGAGGCCGATCAAAAGAAACTATTCGGAAAATTCGCTCGATTAAGTGCCAAACCAACTGGAGGAGAACAAGCCGTTGGTTTAGGCCTTTCCATTGTCAAGCGCATGATGGAAACCATGAAAGGCAGGGTTTGGTGTGAAAGTCATCCCAATCAGGGAGCGACTTTTATCGCATGGTTTTCGGAAGCCTGAAGGATTTCAGGAGGATAAAAGTCATATAAACCCAACTAGCAATCCAAGCATTTCCTGGGCACTTTGCTCCATCGAAGGATGTGGCAACTCATCAAACGCACCGCATATGTTGATCCATCAAAGTCTTTAGAGCTTGTTTAAAAATTTTTGATCACTCGAGGCTCTCCTCACGCTCAACGACAGGTGATGGTTGGACCTCATTCTTCGAGGCCATCCTCCTGTGTTTCATCCAGAAAGTGCGTTTCCAGGAATGAGCTTAATTCGGCGGATTGCTGAAACAGTTTTTCTCTCAGCTTGAGGACCGCATCGGAACCATTCAGGTCCCAGGGTTGGGAAAGGACTTCCTCGGTCCGAAGAAAAAGCGGAACATCAAAGTCTAGATTGCCTAATTTCAAGAGTGTGCTGGTTAGAGCATCCACACGCTTTTGGGCTTCTTGAATCGTTTTCTCACATTTTTCCTGATCCCACTCCTTCGACAAAAGTCGCTTAAGTACTCCGCACTCAAAAGAGGCACACATTTGAGGTCTCTGATCGTATATCTTACAATGATTGGATTCGTCGAGACAGGAACACGGTTGGATCAGGTAATGGTTGTGATCCTGCTTTTCAAGTTCAACCCTACAGCAAGAGACGCGGTTCAGCTCCTTTTTGTTCTGGATATGAACATCAACAAAAAGGACCCCAGAGCAGCAAAACCCACAGGAAGTGCAAAGCTGTCTGGCATTTTCAGAGTTCACTGATCAACCATCAACAGGATCTATTCAGAGTAAACGGGCTCCAGAAGCGGGTTGGTTTCCGTCTCTGATTCAACCACTCCTACATTGATTGAGTGGCGATCAAAAACAGAACCCTCGTTCAGAGAAAGTTGAGAGATGGCTTTATTATATTCAGCAAGCGCATTGATTTCGTTGGAACGAGCAGCGGTCAGATCCCTCTGCAGTTGGAGAACAATAAAACTGGTACTCTTCCCCACCTCGAGCTTTTTCTCTTCAGCGTCCAATGCAGCTTCGGCAAATTCACGCTCCTGACGGGTTGCCTCGACGCGCTGCAAATTAATCTTGGCCAGGGAAACAGCGTTCTCGATGTCGACCATGATCTGTTGTTCGGTTCGTTTGAAGGTCAACTTGAGTTGCTCCGCCTGAGCTTTGGCGGATTTATAGTTATATCGATCCTGACGTCGAGTTAGAGGCACACTCAATTCAGCACCCACTGACCAAACAGGATTGTCTCTGCCGACAAGTTGATCAAAGACATCGCCATAGCTACCATCGCGGGCCTGAGCCGCGTAGCCGATACTTCCCACCAGATCCAACTGAGGGTAAAGTTGGTTTCGGCGAAACTTAACAAGTATCCCCTGATTCTCCAGACCTTTGCGAGATTGCAATAAATCGGGTCTCTGGGTGAGCCCCTTGTGCCAGCTGTCCTGCAAATCAGTGACGACGGGGACTGCTCTTAGACCTTCCGTAGGTTGAATAGAAACGGTGGCCCATTCACTGTATTCCTGACTGAGTAAATTTTTGAGGGCGTTCTGCCGGACCACAAGGGTTCTATTGGCGCTGAGCAAGTCGGCCCGACGCGAAGCAACCTGGGATTGAGCCTGTTTCTCATCAAGAGGAGCCATCGTCCCAATCTCAACCCTTTTCTTGTTTTCAGCCAACAGACGTTCGGCCAGTTGAACAGCCTTTTCCTGGACCTTCACATTTTCCTGAGCAGCAATGAGGTCATAATAGGCCAGCTCCACCTGAGTCAGGGTATTCATGATTTGCCACTGCAAACCAAGCTCAGACTGGGTCAGCCGATTCTTGGACAATCGGATGTTGTATCTGGCTCCATCGATCCAAAAGTTCTTCAACAAAGGTTGGCGCAACTGAGAGAAAGCAGAGTTTCCTGAAAACTGATTGAATGAAAAGGCGAGATTATTGACCTCGGTTTCTGAAACGAAAGTTTGGAAGGAATATTGTGTCCCAGTGGGCAACTGTCCTGATATCCCGGTGCTGAATGAATCGGTATCTGTCGAAGATCCGGGGATCTGACCAATGGTAGGATCGAATCGTCCTGGCTCCTGACGGTGTTGTTGCCTATAGGAGAAGAAAAAGTTTGGATCGTAAGCACCTTCAGAAATCCTCAAATCATAGAGCGACAATTCAGGATTTACCCTTTCGATCTGAACGGTCAGGTTGTTTTCCAAGGCGGTCTGAAAGCATTCTTCCAACGACATGGCCCGCACCTCCGACTGGGCGTGCATCTGTGGGCCGAAGGTCAACAAGCCAAGAACCAGAGTCACACAGGCAAGTGCAATCATGTTTTTATTATTCGATTGATTCATCTCTTTATATTCGAGCAAAGGGTCAAGCAGGGACTATGCATTATTCATCCGATTACTCCAGCAGAATTAACACAAGTTTCCTGACAATTGATTTGAACTTATTATTCAGTGGTACTCCTGAATTGGTTTCACTTTATAACCATTTTCTTTCAGAGCAGCGATCGCGGAAGCTGCGGCTTTGGCACTGCTCAAAGTCGTCATAATGGGTACCCGACTATAAACAGCAGTGGTTCGAATTTTCACTTCATCAGCTCGAGGAGCCTGTCCTGATGGAGTGTTGATCACTAACTGAATTTCGCCGTTCTTGAGCAAGTCGAGCGAATTGGGGCGCCCCTCCGAAAGTTTGTGAACCTCACGCACAGTTAAGCCGGCGTCCTTGAGCACCTTGGCAGTGCCCTCCGTACAGACCAGTTCAAACCCCAGATCCGCAAACTGCTTGGCCAATTCGGCGATTTGCGATTTATCGGACCGGTTGACGCTGATAAAAACTCTGCCTTCAAGGGGAAGTGGAGCATTGGCAGCCATCTGAGATTTGGCATAGGCTGTCCCCAAATCCGAATCCAAACCCATGACCTCTCCAGTCGACTTCATTTCGGGTGAAAGCAAAATGTCCTGACCATGAAACCGGTTGAAGGGGAACACCGATTCCTTGATTGCCCAGTAATCCGGCCAAATTTCCCCAGTAAAACCCAGATCCTTCAGTTTGGCACCAGCCATCACTTTGGCCGCCATTTTAGCCATGGGCACACCAATGGTTTTGCTGGTAAAGGGAACCGTCCGGGATGCCCGTGGATTGACCTCCAGAACATAAACCACACCGTCCTTGACTGCATACTGAACATTCATCAAACCAACCACTTTCAACTCCTTGGCCATGGCATGGGTGTAATTGCGTATGGTATCGATCGTTTCCTTGCTCAAGGTGTGAGGAGGCAGCACCATGGCGGCGTCACCGCTGTGAACACCTGCGAATTCGATATGCTCCAACATACCCCCGATCACAATGGTCCCTTCGTCCGGATTATCGAAATGACCAACGTCGCAGATGCAATCCACGTCCACCTCGGTTGCATCCTCCAGGAATTTATCCACCAGAACAGGACGCTCGGGTGAGGCTTCAACGGCGTAGCGCATGTATTCTCGGAGTTCCGAGTCAGAATAAACGATTTGCATGGCACGACCACCCAATACGAAACTGGGGCGTACCAGCACCGGATAACCCACCTCTTTGGAAGCCTCAATCGCCTCTTCTTCATTCACAGCGAGGCCATTCTTGGGCTGAGGAATGTCCAACTTCCGAAGCATGGCTGCAAAAAGCTTACGGTCCTCGGCAATTTCAATACTGCGAGGTGAGGTTCCGATAATGTTGACACCATTTTCCTGCAAGCCAATGGCCAGGTTTAACGGAGTTTGACCTCCGAACTGGACTATCGCGCCCCAGCATTTTTCGGTGTGATAAATATTGAGAACGTCTTCCAATGTCAGGGGCTCGAAGAAAAGTTTGTCACTGGTATCGTAGTCTGTTGAAACCGTTTCTGGATTGGAATTCACCATGATGGTCTCAATACCCGTCTCCTTGAGGGCAAAAGATGCATGCACACAACAGTAGTCAAACTCAATCCCCTGCCCAATTCGGTTCGGGCCGCCACCCAGAATCATGACCTTTCGGGTATCTGATTCGCGGATTTCATCATCACCACGGTCATAGGAAGAATAATAGTAAGGCGTGTAAGCTTCAAATTCAGCTGCGCAGGTGTCCACCAGTCGATAACTTGGAGTCAAACCATTCTGTTGACGAAACTCACGGACCTCCTGCTCTGATTTACCGGCAAGATGAGCAATTTGTTTGTCTGAAAACCCGAGAGATTTAGCTTTGGCGATTAATTCTGAATTCATGCTTTTTTTCGGTCACCCGTTTAGAAGCCTAGTTAAAGCTACGAGGGACACGAAAGCAAGCATTGGGCTTCAATCCGTGAAAAAATATGCCTGGAACTGATACCAGGTGATCTGGCAAATCCATTCAGATGGAATCAGTTTTGCCAAATCAATTGTCCATCCTGGGCATCTATCCGTATCTGATCTCCAGGTTGAATCTCACCCTCCAGCAATCGCATGGCCATGGGATCAAGGATGCGCTCTTGAATGGCTCGCTTCAATGGGCGGGCCCCAAATTGAGGATCATATCCCTCCTTGCCCAATAGCTTTTTAGCATCATCGGTGAGTTCCAGGGACAGCTTTTGTTGTTCTAATCGTCGAGCAAGAGTTTGCAGTTGAATATCAACAATGACAGCAAGATCTTCCTCACTGAGGCTGTGGAATATGATAGTGTCATCCAGTCGATTTAAAAATTCTGGCCTAAAATATCGTTTCATTTCCTCATGGATACGATTTTCCAGCTCATTCAAAGCATCGGGTTCGTGTTTACCCTTGCCGTAAAATTCCTGGATCAGGGGCGAACCTATGTTGCTCGTCAGGATAATCACCGTATTTTTGAAATCAACCTTGCGCCCCTGGCCATCGGTTAATCGACCATCATCCAACACCTGAAGGAGTATATTGAAGACGTCCGGATGAGCTTTTTCAATCTCATCGAACAAAACAACGGAATAAGGCTTGCGTCGAACGGTCTCAGTCAGTTGCCCCCCCTCTTCAAACCCAACATAGCCTGGAGGGGCTCCGATGAGTCGGGCTACAGCGTGTTTTTCCATGTATTCGGTCATATCAATCCGAACCATGGACTGCTCATCATCAAAGAGAAATTCGGCAAGTGCCCTGGCCATTTCTGTCTTCCCTACCCCTGTTGGGCCGAGGAAAATAAAGGAACCGACCGGACGATTGGGGTCCTGTAAACCACTACGGGCACGTCTAACTGCATTGGCAACAGCCTTGACCGCCGCATCCTGCCCGACAACTCTCTGATGCAGGCGGGATTCCATCTGAACCAGCTTTTCACGATCCGATTCCAGCATTTTAGAAACAGGCACACCAGTCCAGGAAGCCACAACCTGGGCAATGTCTTCATCGGTGACTTCCTCATTCAGAATGCGGCTTTGGGCATGCTGTTCCTTCAAAGCCTTTTCCGCAGCGGCAAGTTGTGCTTCTAGTCTGGGAATTTTACCATATTTGATCTGAGAAGCCTCATTCAGGTCACCCTCACGTTCGGCTTTCTCCATCTCCAGACGCGCCTCTTCCAACTGACTATTGATCAAGCTGGTTGCGTTGATGGCTGCCTTTTCGTTCTGCCACTGCGCCTTCAATTCCGAGGCTGATTCCTTGAGGTTGGCCAACTCTTTCTCCAATTTGGCCAGTCTTTCCATGGATGCAGCATCTTTTTCCTTTTTGAGGGCAGTTTGCTCGATCTCAAGCTGCATAATCTGCCTCTCCAACTGATCGATTTCGGTCGGCATGGAATCCAATTCGATACGCAACCTTGAAGCTGCCTCGTCCATCAAGTCCACCGCCTTGTCAGGCAAAAAGCGATCGGCGATGTACCGATTGGAAAGAGTGGCCGCCGATACAAGAGCGGCATCCTGAATGCGAATGCCGTGATGATTTTCATACCTCTCCTTCAATCCCCGCAGAATCGCAATGGTTGCCTCTACTGTGGGCTCCTGAACGGATACCGGTTGGAATCGACGCTCCAGGGCGGGATCCTTTTCGATATACTTTCGGTATTCATCAAGGGTGGTGGCTCCGATACAGCGCAATTCCCCGCGAGCCAACTGAGGTTTCAACATGTTGGCGGCGTCGGCGGAACCTTCTGTCTTGCCGGCCCCGACGATGGTGTGAAGTTCGTCGATGAATAATATAATTTTGCCATCACTGCTGGTGACTTCTTTCAAGAAAGCCTTGAGCCGATCTTCAAACTCACCCCGATATTTGGCACCCGCAATCATGGCTCCGATATCCATGGCAACCAGCTTCTTGTTTTTCAAAGAATCCGGAACGTCACCGCTGATCATTCGACGCGCCAGCCCTTCGACAATCGCGGTTTTCCCAACTCCTGGCTCACCGATTAAAACAGGATTGTTTTTGGTGCGCCGACTCAACACCTGCATGACACGGCGAATTTCTTCATCCCTGCCAATGACAGGGTCAATTTTCCCAGCCCTGGCCAGTGCGGTAAGATCTTTACCGTATTTTTCAAGAGTTTTAAATTTATCCTCCGGATTCTGATCTGTAACCCTTTGATTGCCTCGCAATTCCATGAGAGCTTTCAATAAATGATCCCTGTTGACTCCCTCGCGCTTGAAAACATTGGCCAGTGAATCACTGCATTCCTGATTGATACCAAGCAGCAGATGCTCTGTGCTGGTGTATTCATCCCTCAGCTGCTTGGTTTCCGCTTCAGCTTTGTCAAATGCCTTGCGCAAGGACTGGCTGAGATACTGGTCGCCGCCCCCTGAAACTTTGGCGCGCTGGTTTAAGACGGATTCCAGGGTTTGCTTGAGCGCACCGGTATGAACACCCAATTTTTGAAGAACAGAAAGCACCAGGCTATCCTCCTGGTCCAGCAACGCAGAAAGCAGGTGCTCACAGTCAATCTCCTGATGGCCACGCTCCTTCGCAATGGTCTGCATCGCCTGAACCGCTTCCTGTGCTTTGATGGTAAATTTATCTAACTGCATAAACTCTTCTTAATATGCTTACTAATGATTGAGCTGAGACGACAAACTGTTTCGTAGAAAGTCACATTCTTTCCTCTACCTTAATTTAAAACGTTCAGGTCAGTGGTCAAAGGAGATTTTACAAATTTCAATCAAAATCCATGGAAATATAGGCAATTGAAGTTTGAGACATTGAGTGGCAGGATCGTGGCCATATGATTTCCCGCCGAATGGCCTGAGGATCAACCATGAAATGAATCATATTTATCTGATTGAAGATTTAGGAATGATGCTTGTGGCAGCGAGCATCATGATGCTTGTCACCCGCAAGCTGAAGACTCCTGCCATTGTCAACTACCTTCTCGCAGGATTGGTTGTCGGGCCTGTGCTGGGGTTGATGCATGAAACCTCCCACCTGGATCTCATCGCGGAAACCGGCATTGTTTTGCTGCTGTTTCTGGTAGGCATTGAGCTGAACATCCAACATTTCAAGCATGCCGGTAAGGAAGTCCTTTGGACAGGACTTTGGCAAATGTCCATAACCTGCGGGTTTATTTTTTCACTGGCCTTCCTCTTTCGCCATTCACTGCAGACTTCCATCATCATCGGGTTGGCATTCATGTTCAGCAGCACGGTGGTGGTGGTTAAACTTTTGCAGGAAAACCGTGCCATGAGGACGATGCATGGGCGGGTTTCGGTTGGAATTTTGCTACTTCAGGATGTAGCCGCGCTGGCAGCGATCACTTTGGTTTCAAGCCTGGGAGCTACAGGCGAAACCCAAGACAATTCAGTCATTACAATCATAGTCACCTCACTGGGAGGAATGGCTTTACTCATCGGAATATCCTGGATTGCTTCCAAGTTCGTGGTAAACCCCGCGCTGAACTGGTCACTGCCAATACCCGGAATGATGTTTATCTGGAGCCTGGGCTGGTGTTTTATGTTTGTCGCTCTGGCTCACGTGTTCGGCCTATCCCATGAAATTGGAGCTTTTCTGGCAGGACTCAGCCTGGCTCAGTCGAAATATTCAGCAGAGTTAAAGCGACGGGTTCACCCCTTGATGAATTTCTTTGTGGTGATCTTTTTTGTCGATCTTGGAGTCGAAACCAAATTCGATCTGAGTGCATCCATGTGGGCACAAGTCTTGACGCTTTCAGCCTGTGTCATGGTCCTAAAATTTTTGATCATCGTTGGAGTCCTGTGGAAACTCGGACGCCGGAAGGAGGGCTCACTCCTGGCGGCACTTCACCTTTCACAGATCAGTGAATTTTCACTCATTCTGATTGCCCTTGCAGGAAGACAGGGTTTGGTTTCCGAGGAAATCCAGACGATGGTGGCGTGGACCGGGATCATCACCATCGCCATCTCCTCTTATGGTGTTTTCTTTCGAAAAAGAATTCTTCAATGGATTCAAAACAACCAACGATTGGGCTCCTTGTTTCAATGGACCAACCATGAAACAGACAGTGACTCCAGACCAACAGAGATTTCGACTCCCATCCTGGTGATCGGTATGAATGCTATGGGAAGGGACATCGTCAAGCGATTGGTCGCTTCGGGTGAAGCCGTAACAGCGATTGATTCAGATCCCAGAAAGTTGCAGGAATTGCCGTGTGAAACATTGCACGGGAACATCCACGATTGGGATTTGTTGGAGTCCGCTGGATTTTCACACGCTAAACTGATCGTTTCCGCTTTACAAATTGAGGAAGCCAATCAGCTTCTAGCCTTCAGATCTCACGCTGCGGGTATTCCCTGCTGCGTGATGGCACCGGATACTTTAGTCATGCCCGCCCTTTTGGAATTGGATGTCAGCTATTTCATGACTCCCTTTGCAGATGGAATCAAACGTCAACGAACCGAACTGGCAGAGAGAGGGTTAATCGAGAAATGACTGAACTGCTTCTATTATTGGTCATCGCCGGGACCGGACTCGGACTTGCTCGCAAGCTCCAGCTACCTGCGATCCCTTTTTGGATTCTGGGGGGGCTCATTGCCGGCCAGTTGAGCTGGACAGTTAAAACGACCCATTTGGAGCAACTGCTGGAAATGGGGCTGATCTTTCTGGTGTTTGCCTCTGGAATGGAACTCAACCCAAGCCGCTTCAAACATCAATGGTCGATTGTCTGGCGGGTAAGCTTGTTACAATTCAGCATACTGGTGGGCGTAGGTTGGCTGGTGGCGGTAGGAATGGGATTCACTCAACGGGAGGCCTGTTATCCAGCAGTTGCGATGGGAACCAGTTCCACTTTGCTAGCAATCAGACTCCTGATCCAGGGACGTAAAATGTATGAACCGTTTGCCCGAATGGTCATTGGTGTACTTTTGATCCAGGACTTGTTGATGATCCTGCTGGTGGTCGTTTTGGTGAAATCAGATTTGGGATTGACTGAAGTGATGAAAGGCCTGGGAGGGACTGCCGCATTAGGTGCAATCGCCTGGATGGTCCGACAATATTTTTGGGCTTTCTTTCTGCGGCACTTCGACTCAGACGAAGAATCTTTTCTGCTGATCTTGCTTTCGACGATGTTCTTGTTTGTCAGCGGATCTTTCCATTTTGATCTGCCATTAATTGTCGGAGCCTTCTTTGGAGGCTTGAGCCTGAGTTCTTTTCCTATTCAGGGTTTGGCGAAAGGAGTCATGACATCCTTATCCGATTTTTTCTTCGCCTTATTTTTCACGGCTTTGGGGCTTTATGCAGGAATACCGCTCTCGATTCATTATTGGATCCAGGCCGCGGTCTTTGCCGGCCTGGTGGTTGTCGTCACTCCAATATTGGTCGCCCTCATTGCAGAACGAGCAGGATTGACTGCCAGGCATGCGATTGAAGGAGGAATCCTCCTGGCTCAAACCAGTGAATTCGCGCTGGTGCTTGGTCTCGCCGGACACCTGTCGGAAAGCAGTCTTCCGGTTGAAAGAATCAGTCAAATCGCACTTTTATCCATCATGACGATGACCATAACGCCCATGTTATCGAATGATCGGGTCACTCATTGGCTGCTTAGGTTTCATCCGTTCAGAAATCGTCATTCGGTGAAATCAGATTGGACGGATCATGTGTTGATACTTGGGTTTGGAAGTGCCGGAGATTATGTCATTCAGCCCTTTGTTGAGCGTGGAGATCAGGTTGTGGTGGTGGATGAGGATCCGGCTGTGGTTGCCAAACTTCAGGCAAAGGGCAATGTGACAGCCATTCGCGGCGACGGCGTGGATAGAGTTTTACTGGACCAACTGCATGCTCGACGGTGCAAGGTGATCCTTGCATCCATGCGCCGCCCCGAGGAAGCTGTGAGCGTCATAAAGTATGTTGACGGAACCGCTCCAGTTTTTGCCCGTGTATTTGAGCCTGGTGATGGAGAAAGGATCAAGAAACTGGGAGGGATTCCCATTTTGAATTCCATGGCCAGTTCAGAGGCATTTTTGAATTGGTATCAAATGATCGGCAAAGAGATCTGTCGCTCCAAAGCGAAAGAAAACGAAGCATAAGCAACTGAATGGTCGGGTTTATGATGAATCAATCCTCCATGGGAGATTCTGCCTCGTCAGTCGATTCAGGTGCGTGTTCTTGGATGAAATAACTGAGATTTTCCAATTCAATAGCAAGATTGACATTGTTCACTGTGACGCCATCAGGCACATGGAGAACCATGGGGGCAAAATTCAAAATGCCGGTGATGCCCGCCTGAATTAAACCATCCACAGTAGATTGAGCAGCCCCGATGGGCACACACAAAATAGCCATTCTGACCTGATGCTTGGCTACAACTTCGGGCAGTGCGCTCATGGGCCGCACAGGCATTCCAATTTTGGAGTCGGCATTCACAACACTTGGATCCGCATCAAAGGCAGCAACAATCTCAAAACCTTCCCGTTCAAAACCACGATAGGAGATCAGTGCCTTACCAAGATTTCCGACCCCGACCAAAACGACAGGTTGTAATGTATTTGTTCCCAACACTTCGGCAATCATGCCTGTCAGTTGATTCACATCATAACCCAATCCACGTGTACCAAACTGCCCGAAATAGGTGAGGTCTTTACGAAGTTGTGTTGGTTTGACTCCTGCTGCGCTCGACAATGCCTGACTCGAAACCGTTTCCAGGCCATTGGCCTTGAGGCGCATCAGGCAGCGCATGTAGACAGACAGTCGATAAACTGCCTGGCGCGGAATTTCACCTTTAAGTGTTCTTTTCAATTCAATGAATTTTCACCTTAAACCAGTCCAAGACAACTCAAGCTGCTTCTCGAAAGGGAAATACCTTGGAATAAATATTCCCCGTTAAGTCTCTCAGATGGGCCGTTTTATTTCAGATAGAAGCGAGTGATGTCAAGGCACAAGCACAAATAGCTTGTCCACAGGCGCTGAAAGATTCAATCTTTACAGCAGTACAAACCGGAAGTGAGCATAGCCCAATTACAAGAACGCCATCGCGTGACGGAGAGATCCGTTGCGAAATCGGCTGTCCAGATCCTCCATCAGGGCCTGGACCTGTTGGCACGTTTATCGGCTGAAGAATACACCACAAAAGTCCCACTGGCATTTCATGCGACCATAGGAGGACATTACAGACACTGCCTGGAGCATTTCAAACTGCTGCTCGACGGCACAAAGGTCAAATCGATCAATTACGAGTTGCGAGAGCGGAACGAATTCATTGAAAACGACATTTCGATTTCACGCCAAATGACGATGGACTTGATTGGACGTTTGGAAGACCTTGGTGACGAGCTACTCGAGCAGCCAGTTTCAGTCACCTGCCAAACCCAGTATGAAACGACATGTCTGAACACAGCTGATTCAACCATAAAAAGAGAAATGATGTACGGAGTGGCACATGCCATTCATCATTATGCGCTGATTGCGGTAATGGCATCCTACCTCAAAATTGATCTTCCGGAGGATTTTGGCGTGGCCCCTTCAACACTGAATCACCGATCCTCACTTCCTAAAAACCACCAGGAATAGCAATCACAAGCAGCTGTTTAAGGCATTTCAAGCCATTTGAGATGGATGCTTTCCCTATCAATATTCTTGCACAGTTCGGTTCTGTTTCAGACATCCTCAGTAAAGAACCGGTGGCACAATGGATGGCAATTGTCACAGGGACATTTATCTCCGAAGATTTGACCTGTCTTGGATGCGCCTGGCTGAGTGCTGATGGTCAACTGGCCATGAATATTGCATGGTCAGGTTGTTTTGCCGGGATTTGGCTTGGGGATGCGGGTTTATATTTACTGGCACGTCTGGCAGGGCGTCCTTTTACTGAAAAATGGCTTCCTGCAAGCTGGAGTCAGGGCGAGTCTATAAAAAGTGCAGAAGACTGGATACGTAAACATGGCTCCAAATGCCTATGGATCACGCGATTTATCCCGGGAACGAGACTACCAACCTACCTTGCTGCAGGCTATCTTCGCATGAATGCGTGGCTATTCCTATTCATCACAGGTTTGGCCGCTCTGCTTTGGACCACCATCCTGTTTTGGTTAACCCATCGGATTGGAAAAGAATTGATACCATGGCTGGAACGATTTCGTTGGGGGGCATGGATCGGTTTACTGGGGCTTGTTGTCCTATGGCTCATGGTCCGACAAGGCTGGAAATGGATTAACACAAAGTCTCGCCATGAAGGATAAATCAGAGACTGAAATTCGACATTGGACCTATTGGGAATTCTGGCCCGCCTGGATATTTTATTTACCAGTGGCATTCTACTATGCAGCTCTGGCGTGGAAATACAGGGGATTCGGCATACCCGCTCTTGCCAATCCAGGAATTGAGGCAGGAGGACTTGTTGGAGAATCGAAGATGGAAGTTCTTCACCAATTGCAAAAAGCATTTCCGGAATATACGGCTCAAAGCTGGTTACTGAAGAATCACGATCGAGAACAGACCAAAAGCTTCATCCAAAACTTACTTAAAAACAGAGAGATCCATTACCCGTTTATCTTGAAACCTGACACAGGGCAGCGTGGAAGTGGAGTCAAACTCATTCGAAACGAGGATCAGGCAGATCGCTATCTGAGTCATTGTTCGAACCCCATCGTACTGCAACAGTATGTTCAAGGTCCACTTGAGGCGGGAGTGTTTTACTATAGGTATCCCAACGAAACCAAAGGCCATATCTTTGCCATCACAGATAAACATTTTCCCTTGCTAACAGGGGATGGAGTTTCGAGTCTGGAGCAGCTCATTCTGAAGGATCCCAGAGCAATCCACATGAAAAGTGTCTATTTCCGTCGATTCCAAAAACAACTCAAAGAGATACCTTCAAAAGGTAAACCCTTTCACCTGGTACAATCTGGAAATCACGCTCAAGGGTGTCTGTTTAAAGATGGGCTTCATTTGTACTCAGAGGCATTGAGGGACCAAATCGACACCATTTCACGAGCCATTCCAGGCTTCTTCGTTGGGAGATACGATATTCGGTACAGCAGCAGGGAGACTTTGATGGCCGGCAGGGATTTCAAGATTGTCGAATTAAACGGTGCTGCTTCGGAAGCGACCCAGATTTACGATCCAACGAATTCACTTTGGAATGCGTATCAAACCTTGTTTCGACAATGGGAAATGATCTTTCGGATTGGTCATGATTGTCGAACACGCTATCCTTCGAATCCAGTTTCCGGCCTAAGCCTATTAAAGCGTTGGTGGGATTACCGGTTAACCAGCCAGTCACATCCAATGGCGGATTAAACCATCAGCAGATGCTCAAAGATATGTGTACTTTAAGTTTTCTTCCGACGTGTGAAGGTTTGAGAATCGGCATGAACCGGGATGAACAAAAATCACGCGCCACCGCCCTTCCCCCAAGAAAGCTGGAACTCGACAACAAATTCAAATGCCTGGGGCCTACGGAACCAGGTGGAGGCATGTGGATCGCAGCAGGCCAAAACGGTCACGTGTTCGCCCTTCTGAACTGGTATTCCGTCCAATCCAAAACCCACTCCACTTTAACGTCACGTGGCCAGATTATCCCTTCCCTGATCCATTGCACCTCAATTCCCCAGTTGGAAGAGGGTTTCAAAACTTGTTTGAAAAAATCTTTTCAACCATTTCGTTTGATCACTTTTATGTCGACCAAGCAAAGATGTATTGAATGGAGATATGACGGAATCACTTTGGAACGACTGGATCATCCATGGAAAAACCAGTTATGGGCGTCTTCAGGTTTTTGTGAAACAGAAGCTCAAAAAATACGTACAGAGACGTGGAATCAATGGATAAAGTTCAATCAAAGTGGCCAAAACAAAGAACTGCTGGATTTTCACCGATCCCATCATCCCCAAAAGGGTGCAAATAGTATCTGCATGCATCGCGAAGATGCCGAAACAGTCAGCTACACTGAAATTGAACTGAACAAAAATCAGTGTACCCTTCACTACCATGAGGGACCACCGTGTGCCAACAATGATAGGTCCACGGAAACGATGCAAATTCTACGGTAAATCAGATCGGGCTCGGCTAACCAAGCTCAACCCAACGGCTTTCCCTGGCTGATAAGACAGCCGCGTCCATGATTCGCAAAGCCTCGGCTCCATCCCAAAAAGAAGGTACACAAGCTCTCTGATTGCGGATCGCATCCAGGAATTCAAAGGCTTGGTCATAACGAAATGTAATCAAGGGATCACCTTCATCAGGATTTCGAGGAGAACCTGCCCAGGTCCAGAATTCTCTAGGAATGGTATGTGTCTCAAGACCGTCACCTCCGGGTTTTCCAATTTGCAGCTCATTCCATTTTCCGGTGTAGAAAACGACCGATCCTTCACTACCATTCAATTCCAGGTAATCCTGACTTTTCCAACTTTCATTTCGTCCGGTCGCCAGTTTACTGCTTTCGAGAACCCCTGTTGCCCCGTTTTTAAAATCAGCCAAAATAGTGGACCAATCATCCAAATCGCTGGCATGACCCTGACGGTCATCGATAAATCGTTTCAAGCCTGCACAAAGGCGATTCATTTTACCGTAGAGCAGATGTGAAAAATCAATTCTGTGCGAGAGCATATCTCCCAACTCACCGGTTCCTGCCAATTTGGATTCCTGACGCCAACCAAGATCCCGATCTCCCCAGTCCTGCAAACGACAGCAACGAAAATGATAGGGCTGCCCAAGAAAACCTCCCTGCACCAAATGATTCAAATACCGCATGGCGGGAACAAATCGGTAAGTAAAAGCGGTCATGTGGCGGACATTCGCGGCATCGGCCGCCTCAGCCATGGCCTTGGCCTCAGGATAACTCATGGCAACGGGTTTCTCACATAGCACATGTTTGCCTGCCTGAATTGCCGCGTGAGCGATGGGAGCATGGAAAAGGTTGGGTGTGGCAATAATCACAGCATCGACATCATCACGAGATACGATTTCTTCATAATCAGTGGATCCAATCTGAATTCCCGTTTCTGATTGAGCACGTTCAAGTGTCGCCTGATTATTGTCGCACAGAGCCACCAACCTCGCATCCTGGCACATCTCAATTCCGGGCAAATGATTCTGCAACGTAATCCCGCCGCAACCTACAATAGCAATCCTGATTTCGCTCATAATATGTTCAAGAAGTTGAGAAGGTATCAACAGCCCAGGCGGGACTCAATCAGTTTTCACCAGGAACGATAATCATTCAAAGTCTGCAAAACAGAACTTTTGAAGATCGGATCAGCAAAATAAAATCCATTCAAAGGCGGGCAGGATTAAACGGAGTCTTGGGAGTGCTCGCACTTGCTTTTTTATAGAGCTTTGACCGTAAATCACGCATCACTTTCTTTAATTCTGCAGGAGGATCCATGGCCAAATTCTCAAACTCCCCTGGGTCATTTTGATAATCGTATAATTCCACACCATGTTCACCTTCCTCCCCCCATTCGGTGTATCGCCATCGGTGGGTTCGAATACTGATGCCCATCACCGGTTGCGCCAAGCGATCATCCGCTGGGCGCAGAATTTGAGTCACCGCATTTCCATCCCATTCGGTCAGGGGGTTCTTCAATAACGGAACCAGACTGCGACCCGAGAGTTTCTGCGCATGTCCCAGGTCCGCCAGCTCAAGTAATGTTGGATATATATCAACGAATTCGACAATGCTGGAACAAGGAGTCCCATTTCCCTCAAAACCTGGCGCCCTGATGATCAGTGGGGCTTTGGCGGATTTTTCAAACAGAGTACGCTTTTGCCAAATACCCCCATGTTCACCCAAATGATACCCATGATCACTCCAAAAAACGATGATGGTATTGTCCTCCAAACCCAGTCTTTTCAAGGCGTTTGTCATTCGCCCTATCTGTGCATCAATGAAAGAAACACAGGCATAATAGGCCTGAATCGCTTTTCTAAGCGTCAAGTCATCCAAACCATAATGAGGGACCGGACAGTTATGAGCGAATGCTGCTACAGGGATGTCTTCGCGATCATCCGCTGGTGCATATGGTATTCGTATGTCTTCCAATGGGTACAAATCGAAATACTTTTTGGGGGCGACATAAGGTGTATGTGGACGAAAAAATCCAACCCCAAGAAAAAAAGGCTTATCCCGATTTCGCTCCATATACCGAATGGCTTCAGTTGCAATCATGCCATCCGTCTGTTCTTCATCCGTACCATCGGCAGCCAACCAACTCAATGCAGCACTGATTTTGCGATGAGGTTCAGCATTAAAAATCAGGCGTTCCTCTGCCTTGTCCCTACCCTTTGGATTGAAAACTTCCTCCCAACTGAGTGGATCATCATGGCCATTGGTCCCAATACTGGCCGGCACGTTGTAATGATAGATCTTCCCCGCACGAGCCGCTTTCCATCCCTGATTCATGAATGCCTGCGATAAAGTAATGACATCAGGAAGTGTATCGCGAAAATGCCTGTCCAAATCGTAAACCTGAATCTCATCTGGACGTCGTCCCGTCATGACGGAAGCTCTGGTGGGATTGCATAACGGGAGTTGGTTGTAAGCTCTGGAAAACATCACGCCCGAAGCAGCTAATTCATCAATAAAGGGCGTTTGAGCCAATAAATCACCGTAGCACCCAAGAGTGTCGGTCAGATCATCCACCGCTATAAAAAGAACATTCTTCTGCTGACCAGCCGATCCCGATGAACTTCCAATGATCAGAAGAATGAATGCCAGTTGAGACAGGATGTTGAATTTAATCGATCGATATAAATTAAATTTCGGGTGAGTCATGGTGTGGTCGGTTGATAGTGTCTTCTAGTATTTGGTTCAAGTTACCGATCATTCAGACGCACTGCGAGTGCTTGCGAGGGCTTCCCATTCTGCCCCCGATGCCGCTGATTTCTGGTATTCCATCAAAACTTTCCAACCGGCATCTTTTCGGACCAGTAATGCTTCAAAATGAATAAGTGAAATCTGAACCTCACCATCTTCTTTCTTTGATTTGTATCGAAAGATTCCCTGTTCGTGGGCGGAAGTTGCATCTCCACGTCGGTGACCAAATCGAAATTCAACTGAAGCATCCATGAGGCCTGACTTGGTATCCGTGAATCCCTGTTTCCAGCGAGCCAAGGCTCTTGTCAACGGGTAACTGGTGTTGGAAACACCGGAAACAAGCACACCCTCCGGGTGACAAGTCGCAGCATATCCTTCAAAATCTCCTTCCCGCACCGTTCTCGAAACTTCGCTCCAAAAGTTGTCCAATGAATGTTGCCGGAGGACATCCATACGAGCTTTGGCAGGTTGCTGCCCTTCCCTGGCTAAAGCACCCCATGCTCTCAAATACTCGGGCATTCTTAGGATTCCATCCTGATCGGTATCCAGTTTTTCAAAAGCAACTTTGGACAAAGAATCACTACCAACAGTAGAGGTATGTGCAAAAAATTCGGCGCGATTGATGTGGCAATTTTGATCATCATCCATCCCTTGCAATATCCACTTGGCTTCATCAGTGATGACCCTGTTCAAAACATATTCCTCCTGACTCACCAACCCATCCTTATTTTCGTCCGATGCATGGAATATTCCCCGACGCGCTTGAGGGGTAAGGTAAAATCCATTCTCCACAAACTCCCATTTGGTAAGGTTGCCATTGGAATCCGTATCGACACGATCAAAGTGTCTCAAGTAATCCAGGTGTTTTTCAAAACTCAGGCCGAACTCCAGTTGAGCACCCAGATGTTCGAAAATCTGCTTTGTTGTCAGAAATTTCAACTGATGCACTTCGTTCAGTTCATCAGATGTCAGTCGCGCCAAAGAATACCCGCTCATGTATGACACCAGAAAAATTCTCATCAGAGCAAAACAAATACCCAATGCCCTGGTTGGAAAAAACAAATGAGAAAAGTCATCTGCTTTCAAGGGTTGATTCTCGGGCTGAGTAAGTGTGATGGGGCAATTTGATTTCATCTTCATAATATCCATTAATAAACTCATTAAACCTTGGAATCCGGCAAATCACTCTTTTTCATCCTCAAGCGCTGGCGCTCGGCGGTTTTCGCAAAGGGGTAATAAATGGCCATGCACATTGGAATGGAAACAGCGCCCCAAATAGCGGCACGCCAATCGCCACCCGACACCAGGAAATGTCCGATGACAGGAGGTGTAGTCCAGGGAACATGAATGACGGGTTTGCCTATGAATCCGAAGTCCATCAGCAAATAAGTCACGGTCGTCAGAGACATGGCACTAACGACATAAGGAATCATGAAAACCGGATTCAACACGATAGGAAAACCAAAGAAGATGGGTTCATTGATTTGGAATATTTGGGTTGGCAATGAAACCCGGCTGATCTGGCGATACCCTGCATCTTTGGAACGAACCATCACCAATGCCAGAGCAATGGTTGCTCCGGTTCCTCCCACATTGACAAAGCTGGTGATAAACCCAAGAGCAGTGATGTAGGGCAACGGTTCATTGGCTTGAGCTGCCTCCACATTTGCGGCAAGGAACATTAAGAAAATAGGGGCTACCACAGCGTCCAATGTGTTATCCCCATTGATGCCAATCGACCACAGCAAGGTCAGCAAGAACGTAAACACAAGAATACCTGGCAAGGTATTTAAGGCAACGAGCAGTGGAGAAAAGATCGTTTGAAGTGTCTGATTGATATCCACTCCCAACACAAATCTCAAAGTGAAAAACCCGATCATCAAACAAAACATGGGGACCAGACTAAGGAAGGATTCGTAAACCACTTCAGGAACACTTCTGGGCAATTTGATCACCAGATGATAATCGTTTAAGGCTTTTTGAATCCTGACGGAAACTAAAGAAATCAGGATGGCGGTGAATAGTCCGCCTGAAGCCAAGCCGTCCATATTCAGAGAAAGTGCCCCCAGTTCACCATCGACAGAGTCCCCTCTCTGAAGTTGAACCATGAGAAAAATCAGTGTGGCCATGCTGGCACTGACCGAGGCCTCTAGTTTTAAATTTTTTGCAAGATCATAGGCGATGGCGAAGCAGACAAACACGGCCAGCAAACCAAAAGTGGCGGCAACTGGAATTTCCAACAACCCCTTGTATGGCGTCACCAAAGTCTGCCACCATGGCCAGGGCATTTCGGAAATCACCAGGAACAGGCCACCGATGATTGTCAGCGGAACGATGGCTACCATGCCCGCTCTGATAGCAGACAAGTATGTATTTTCGCTCATCGCGGTCAGAGGGGGAACCAGATAGCGATCCAGAAATTGAGTCAATGCTTTCACAATTTTTTCCCTAAATAAACACAGCCGTCACTTTCGCCACCCACCCGGGCCAGTTCTTTGAATCCAAGTTGATGATAAAAACCAAATGCCGGAGTGTTTCGAATACTCACCCCTAAATGCGCGCCAGGGGATCCTTTTTGTTTCAGTTGTTGCATGAGATTTTCCATCAATTGCCGACCAAACCCTCGTCCTCGTCCCCTCTCCAAAAAATCGATGTGTAGATGTGATGGATACTGTTCATAAGGTTCGGGACAGTAATAATCGGGACTATGATACCAGGAGTGCACCTCCTGAGAAGGACTCCAATCTTCCTTATCTCCGCCTGGCATGGGAAATTTAGAGCAGAGATTTGGCCGCCACTCCCTTTCGTATCGATCATAAAACTTTCTGGAATCAAGAGCCGCAAAGGCATACCCGCAGACCCCTTCGTCGTCCTCAAGAATCAGACTAAATTCAGCTTCGAAAGCCAGATAAGGGCCTACAAAAATTCTGCCAAGGGCATCCGGATCATCCTGATACAAGAGTTCACCATCAGCCCCATGATTACCTGTTTTCAGGCAGATATAGTAGGCCGCTTGTAAATCATCCATCGTTCCTTGCCTGACCCGAAAGGTGTTCATGATTCAGTTGGATTTGGTGTGAAGGTTCCATCTGGACTCTGTCTCAGAAGTCCACGAAGTTTGGCAACCATACCTCCTCGGTAGGTTCCTGGAAGGTGATAGTCGGATCGTGGCTTTGCCGTGGGATCAGACTCCAATTGTTTTGCACAGGTCAGCAATAAATCCATCTCCTCCCGCAGGTCCCAGGTTCTTCTATGCAGAGCAAAGAAAAGGTTTCGATCTTTCAGATTGACCAGTTCAGCACAGACATTGCGAAGTCGGGTTACGCGATTAAGGAACATTTCGGATATATTTTGTTTTTGTGGATTATGGTCTGCTAACCATTTTCTGGCGGCATCATAAAGTTGAGCCGCTTCAATCCCCTCTTCTTGCGGCAAATAATAACAATCCCCCAGCAGGATCAAGTCTTCATATGAAACAGGAGAGGCGGCAGATTGAAAATGAGCATGCCATGTTTTCATCGCCTCGAGATATGATTCTCTGGGATCCCAATCCACTCCCTTAAAGTGAAGGTAATCGGACAAGGTTTTCCAAGGAACATAATTCAAGGGTGCTTCATTATTGGGATTATGTAATATGCCATTAATCCTATCACGAAGCTGCAGCGGCCGACCAGCATAGGGTCCGCAATAAAATCGCTGACCATCATAGTCGTTGGCATGCAAATTATCCCAAATCAGCGGAGGTCGTCTCAATAGATTGGTAAGCTCCTGGACGTGATCAACTCCAATCTGCGGAGAAATGATTTCCGGTCCGGTCCAAAAAACATCGATTCCTTCGTCCAACTGCTTACCTATCTCTTCCAAATAATTGTCTCCACCTAAACCCGCTCGCTGCATGCGACCGCAATACGGTGTGGGGCAAAAGAGGAAACGAGGTTTGACGGTATGTCGAGTCTTCAACCAACGGAACAACTGATTGGCGACGAAACTATGTGCCGAAGCAAAAGCGCCAAATTTTTGACGGTCCTTCTCGCCCATCTTGTCAGGAATATCGTCCAGCAAAAGGGCAAAATCCATGACTCCCAATTGTTCCATTTGTTCCAGCCGTCGTTGTAAAATATCTAATTCACTTGGATTGGAATATTGGATATCCAATCCAGGACTGATGGCGTAAATAAATTTGATGCCGCGGGCATGGCAGGCATCAATCAAGACTCGGATAACGGCTAACTCATCTGGCGTGTAATTTTCACGCCATAACAGCCGTTGTTTCAGGTCGTCCTTAGGCGCGTAAAGGTAGGTATTCATCTGAAACGAACGCATCCAATCCAGCACCATCAACCGCTCCTGACTACTCCACGGTGGCCCGTAAAACCCCTCAATCACACCCGATAAAAAATCTGCCTTCATTTCAATTTAGACGTATTAGATATCAACGAAGCAACCGTTACTTCATTGGATGAGGCACAGACTAGGACAACCAAAAGGAGGCATAAACTTTTTAAATCAAAAATCCACTCAAATAAAAACACAGAAGAGAACTCAATACCTTTGAAAAACAACTTTGATCCGCCATCACTTTGTGGGAGAGGTGCCCATCTTAATCCATTCGTTTTTATTTTGACAAAATTCGTTTTCCCACAAGACTAAGAAACGCACCCCCACCTGGAAGCATGAATGGAGAACGACATCATGCTCAACAGGATCGAGAGTAGAAAAGGAACTTCTGGATTTACATTGATAGAACTCATGGTGGTCATTGCCATCATGGGGATTCTGGCCGCGGTGCTTTTTTCGGCACTTGTTCAGGCTAAACAAAAAGTCCATGGGGCAGTCTGCCTAAACAACCTCAGACAGTGGGGTCTCGCCACTCAGCTCTATGCTCTCGATCACGAAGATTGGCTTCCACGAGACGGTTCTCCCAATGGGATTTCCAGGAACAGTGGATGGTATATTGATTTA
The DNA here is from genome assembly GCA_964342825.1 of uncultured Verrucomicrobiota bacterium. GTDB lineage: Bacteria > Verrucomicrobiota > Verrucomicrobiia > Limisphaerales > AAA164-E04 > AAA164-E04. The sequence goes on along the minus strand of CAYFHO010000008.1, from coordinate 39,748 downwards.
CCGCGATTATTGGACGTTCCGGATTATCACCAAATGCCATGGCGTACAAATTCTTCCCATCCCCTGACAAAAAGCATTTGGATCTGTCCTGCCAATAAAAACCGGAGCAATGGAAACAACCTTTTTCACTATTGCTTAAATGCCCACGTCAACGGTTCAGGAACCGGAAACCAGGTCAAACTCACGAGTATACCCGAACCTGTTTACACGATCTGGCTGTTTGACAATGGGAAAAGAGCGGCCGTAGCTCAACACAACAATGTGCATACCAATATTCACAGTCGCGGAGCCCAGTTTACTTTCCTGGATGGACATTCACGAAGATTTCCAAATACCGAGTACTGGGATTTCAGGGAAAACAGAGGAAAGCTGGGGAATCCAAATCTTCGATGGAAACCCTTTTTGGCAAGGTAAATGGAAATTTCTTGATGAATATTCGTACACTCTACGCAACAGGATCTCCTGGCACCAGACTAATGAGGACCTGTCCATCCTTGGGTTCCAAGGGTTTTTCGGTGGTCACAATTTGAAGTTTCTTGGTCTCGGTCACAATGAACATGGGCAGTGCTTCTTCTCCATGTTCATTTTGAAATGATTTAAAGTCAAATTCGTCCGTAATGGGGGTGCGCTTAATCTGAAAGCCTTGGTATATTTTGTGCTCCAGCGAATCGTAATTCGCCTCTTTGCAGAAGAGTGTGCGGCCTTGCAATCCCTCCGCAAAAGCTTCGGTTCTCTGAGACTTATTTGCCACATCAGGCAACTGAAAAACGCCCGTCCGACCGAACAATTCCGAAAAGTGAATGGCGGCAAGTGAATTGATCCGGTGATTAGGCGTTAAGGCAATCAAGCGCCCGATGCCTGCAAGATCCAGATCATCCATCGCATCGTCAGCTAAAATACTGCCATAATGAACAGGAAGGCCGGCCATCCGTGCCTGGTTTATGTGTTGACGGTTATTATCAACCATCAATGTTCGAAATCCCTCCGCCTTGAGTGCCGCTCCGATTTGGCAGCCCAAAGGATGTGCACCGGCAATGAGCACACCTTGGGGATCCGGATTAGAAACCTTTAAACGTCGGGCAACGGGTGCGGAGGTTAATCCGTATACAAGCACGGTTCCGACAATCACGACAAAAATAACGGGCGTTAACATCTCTGCTCCCGCCATTCCCTGTTCAACCAGTCGCATAGAAAACACCGAAGCCACCGCCGCCGCGACAATCCCCCTGGGAGCCATCCAAGAAAGGAACCAGCGCTCGGGATTCTTGAGCGAGGATCCGGCGCAGGAAACCCATACAGTTGCTGGCCGAACGATAAATAATAACCCGGCAAGAAACATCAAAACCCCTCCAACAGGAAGCACCTTAAAATCATCCAAACTCAAACGAGCTGATAAAACGATGAATAGAACGGCAATCAGAAGAACTCGAATGTTTTCTTTGAACTCCAGTACATGACGGATGTGGACACGCTTTTGATTGGCTAAAATTATTCCCATCAATGTTGTGGCCAATAATCCTGCTTCATCATAAATGTGATTTGCACCAGCAAACGAGAGCACAGCGACCATCAACGCAAATGGACTTTGAAGGTATTCAGGAACCCAGTGATGCTTATAAAAAAAGTATATCCACAAAGCACCAATGACACCTGTGATCCCTCCGGCTAAAAACGTCTTGAGAAATCCAAGGGCTACCTGCAAAGGAAACTCTGTCCACTGGATCCCCTGATCGCTAAGACCGTGATGTATGGCTTCAAAGACCAGCAATGCCAGCAAGGCACCTACGGGATCGATCATGATCCCCTCCCACTTCAGCGCAAATGATACTTGCCTGTTAGGCTGAAGGTATCTCAGCAGTGGCATGATGACGGTTGGCCCGGTGACAACAAGGATCGCTCCGAGCAATGCGCACAAAGCCCAATCCCACCCCAGACACCACCTGGCCAACAATATCGATAATCCCCACGTAACCACCGCACCGACGGTTACCAGTTTGATCACTACCGTACCTACTTCATCCAGTTCTCTGAACTTGAGCGTCAGGCCGCCTTCAAAAAGAATCAAGCCGACACTGACAGATACAAGCGGCATCAATAAATCTCCAAACAAGGCGTCTGGATCCAACCATTGATGCCCCATTACAGGTCCGACAATGAACCCGGCCAGAAGCAGCATTAGGATGGAAGGCAGCTTTAAGCGCCATGCAAGCCACTGAGATCCGATTCCAAGAAATAGAATCAATGTGACTTGAGTGAGAACGTGTTCAGACATGATAATGATAAAAAAATAAACGTGATGCCTTGACGACTAATTCAAGCAGGCTGCCATGGATCACCCCTCGGTAACCTTCATTGCCTAATAACCACACAAGGTAAGCACCAAGGACTCCCATGGCACCGAATTCAGTTTCGTGCAATTCCTTGAAATCCATTTAATTTGATTCAATGGTTTCCTGTGCTCCCATTAACAGAGGAAACCAGAGATCTTGCGTGAGGCGAAACCCAGCTGTGTTAGAATCTCAAATCTCAAATGACCCAAGGGGCTCGCATGGGTTGTTTGATGTAAGAATTGGCATCGTCGTCATTGATGATTCGTTGTGTTTTGTCATCAAAGCGAAGTACGCGCCCTGTTCGCAGTGCGATTTTGCCCAGATTGACTATGGTGCAGGAACGGTGACCATTTTGATCGTTCAATGCAAAAGGCTTTCTTTCGCGAACGGCCTCAAGAAAATCCGTTACCTGCGGCTCCGGATCAGGAAATTCTGCCAGTTTTTTCTCAAAATCAGGTATATCTGATTTGAATCCTTTGAATAATTTGCCGTTGGGACCTTCGATATAGGCCGCCTCCTTGAGTTTATTTTCTCCGTCTAAAAGGATTTCACATCCATCGGCATACTTGAATCGAATCCATCTCCAGGCGCTGACCGCATCTTCATCTTGAGGATCGGTATCAGCCTCTATTTCTATCGGACTTTCATTGTCTTTTCCGAGAATGTATTGAGTGGGGTCGATGTAATGTTGCCCCATGTCGCCTAAACCGCCCCCATCATAATCCCAGTAACCACGGAAAGTGGCATGCACTCGATGCGGGTGGTAGGGTTTAAAAGGAGCAGGCCCAAGCCAAAAATCATAATCCAAAGCTTCGGGAACGGGTTGAGGTGTCAAGTCGGTACGCCCACTCCATCCATGCTTCCAATTAAATCCAGTCGCTTGATTCAGCGTGACCTTCAATGGCCATCCGAGCAATCCACTTTGAACGGCCTTTTTGATGGGCTCCACAGTGGTTCCCATTCCATAAAAACCTGATCGAAAACGGAACCAGGTATTCAATCGGAAAATTCGTTGATTCCTTTGAACAGCCTCGACGACTTTTTCCCCCTCGTAAATGGTGCGTGTCATGGGTTTTTCGCACCAAATGTCCTTGCCCGCTTCTGCTGCGGCAATCGATATCAAGGCATGCCAATGTGGAGGCGTGGGTATGTGAACAATGTCGACATCCTTTCGACTCAATACGTCTCTAAAATCGTGATAACCCTTCACATCGGGACCAGATTTGTCCAGGGCGGTCTTCAGATGCCCCTTGTCCACATCACAGACAGCAACAAGTTTTGCACCTGGGTTGACATTCTTCAAATGCCCACGGCCCATACCACCGACACCAATCACGGCTTTAGTGGGAGTTTCGTTGGGGCTGAGGTTACCCTGGCCACCCAGAATACGGCGGGGGACAATTTGAACGGTGGCTGCCATTGCGGGCAGCGAGCCCAGGAATCGACGACGAGTGAATTTCAAGTGCTTTCTCATGATGGGAAAAGTCTAGACTTTAGAATGGGCACGTCAACTTGAACTACGATGATTCGGTCACTTGCAAATCGTAGTAATCACAGAGAAAGTTCCAAATCTCATCCGCATCTTCGGCATAATGAAAAATATCCAAGTCCTCTTCAGCAATAGTTCCAACTTCAACCAGAAAATCAAAGTCGATTAATCTCTCCCAGAATTCACGTCCAACCAGGATCACAGGAATCGGATCTACCTTTTTGGTCTGGATCAAAGTTAATGCTTCGAACAGTTCATCTAAGGTACCGTAGCCTCCAGGAAAGCAAACCAGAGCCTTGGCACGCATCAGAAAATGCATTTTACGAATCGCAAAATAGTGAAATTGAAAACAAAGCTCGGGTGTGATGTAGGGATTGGGTGCCTGTTCATGCGGTAAAACGATGTTGTGCCCTATGCTCTTTGCTTGAACATCGTGGGCGCCGCGGTTGGCTGCCTCCATGATACCCGGTCCGCCACCGGTCGAAACGACGAAATTGCAAACGCCCGAAATTTGGCAGCATGATGAAACAATACGTCCAAGATTGCGGGCAACATCGTAGTACTTGGACCATTTGAGAGAATGCTGAGCTCGAACTAATTCCTTGTTGATGGACGGATCGTCGGGCGTTTTATCCAGCCTGGACTGAACCTCATCAACCCGCGCCTGGGCCACTTCTTTATCCAGAATCCTGGAGCCACCAAACATAACAATGGTCGACTCAATTCGATGCCACTGCTGGATAATTTCCGGTTTCTGAAATTCCAACTGCAATCGCACACTGCGCATCTCATCCGTCAGCAAAAACTCAGGGTCCTGGAATGCTAATCTGTAGGCATGCGAAAGAGTCTGAGGGGTTTCTGGAGTTTTCTGCGCATCTTTAACGGCCGAGGCCGCGGCATGATAGACTTTATTTTCGAATGAAGCCGGAATGGTAACTTTTTTCATACGTTTAAAAGGGGGTTGAAAGGAAACTGCTTTATAATCAATCAGCAAACAAGCACAAAGCGACCGGGTTCATTGACTGTCTGGGGCACATTTTGTATCAGGAAAATGTTCACGAATAAGAAAATCTGCCGTCCCCAACACCGTTCAGAGGAACGCCAGACATGTAAAGCCAACTTTGATGAAAAATGCTATCATTCCTTTAAGTGTCTAATCGGAGAATATTGTTTTCGCTTCAAAAATTCGTGGCACTCATGCATTCAGATGTGTAACATCGTATGCCAGATTCAGTTGGCTGAACAGTCTCCACTCGTGTGGAAGAGACTTGGACAAAATGTGTGCATCCATAAAACATTTCTTTAGACACATGGGATTCTGTCGACTTCGCTGGGCGATACCCATTGTGGCTTGTCAGATGTTCGCCTTGGAGACAGTGAACCCAATCCATGCTGCAGAGCCTGCTCTCGCACCTCTGGTTTCAGGGAATGTGGGGATGCCATTGACTCTGGAACAGTATGTGATCAGCGGTCCGGAACTGGAGGTTCTACCTATCACTGATGAAAAACAACCTGTGGTGCTGCGTATCGAATCCGTTTGGCCGCATGGAACAGATTTTAGATATGACTTTTCCTTTTACGGACTTGAACCGGGCAGTTTCGATCTTCGAACACTTCTGAAACGCAAAGACGGTTCTACCATGGAGGGAATCCATCCCATCCCAATAGAAATCAAATCCATACTAAAAGATGAGAAAGCGGAACCAGCTCCGTTGAAACATCACCCCATACCAGTACCGGGCGGTTACAAAGGTTGGATGAAAGTTGTCGGGACACTGTGGGTACTGGGCCTGGCTGGAATCCTTTGGTCCATGCGCAAGCAAAAGAAAATCGAAGGCGCAATTATCGACAAGAATATCAAACTCAGCCTGGGAGAAAAACTCGAGCCATTGGTAAAGCTGGCAGCCTCGGGCGCCATGTCAGGCAAAGAAAAAGCAGAGCTGGAAAGACTTTTGCTGACCTATTGGAATAAACGACTGAAACTTGAAAACACCAAACCTTCCGAACGAATTCAGGCTTTGAAAAAACATTCAGAAGCGGGAGTTTTAATTGGTGCCATCGAAAAATGGTTGCACAGTCCGGATTCTGCCAGTGAAACCGAAATACAGAACATCCTGAAACCTTATCGAGACATTCAATGGGATGAAGAATTCGATAGACATTCAGCCGAGGAGAAAGAATAACCCCCCATGTCCTTTGCCTACCCCTGGGTCCTATTTTTCCTGATTCTTCCCCTGGCATTGATAGTATGGGAATGCCAAAGGCGCGACATGCAATTGGTGCTGCCTTTGGACCATCGCCCTTCCCACTTTAAGAAAGGTTCCTGGTGGCGTTGGACGCTCAACGCAGCGCAATGCCTGCCTTATCTGATACTTGGTATTGTGATCTGGATTTTGGCAGGTCCGCAAAAGCTTTCGGACCCTAAGACCAAACGAGTGCTAACCAATATCCAATTCTGCATGGATGTTTCAGGCAGTATGATGAGCCAGTTTGGAGAGGGTGACCGCTATGAGGCTGCGATGGAATCCATCAATGAATTTATTGATTACCGTGAAGGAGATGCCTTTGGTTTGACCGTGTTCGGGGATCATTTTATCCATTGGGTTCCCTTGACAGACGACACCACGGCTTTGAAGTATGCCCCTCCTTTTCTCAATCCTCGAACCCTTCCCAGATGGTTCAGTCAAGGCACCTCTATCGGACGAGCATTAAAGGAATGCCGAAAACTGATGATGCAGCGTGAAGAGGGAGATCGTTTAATTATACTCCTTTCAGATGGATACAGCTTTGACCTTAATAACGGTGAGGATGAAAAACTGGCTCGTGAGTTCAGAAACGAAAACATCACCGTTTATGCCATCCATATAGGTCCTGGAAGTCCTCCTGCTCCACTGGTCAACATCACTTCATACACCAGTGGAGAGGTTTTTGCAGCTGGAGATCCTGAAGGTTTAAAGGCAATTTTCAGGAATATTGATGCGATGCAAAAATCGAGGCTTGAGAAAACTTCCGCAGAAACGATGGATGATTTTTATCCCTATTGTATGGCTGGATTAATTTTACTGGGTCTGTTCACCACTTGCTCATTTGGATTGAGGTATACGCCATGGTAGCCGTTCTGGGAGCCATCCTCATCTTGTTGTTTTGCCTGGTTGCCGAATCACTCCACGCGAAAAGGGTTCGACGGGTCGCACACCTGGCCTTTGGCCCTCAAGGAAAACCCGCCGCTCCAGGAAAGATTCTACCCTGGCTCAGACCTATTGCATCCGGCCTTTTGGCTTGGGGACTCATCACTCTGATTTCCATCCAGCCCAAAGTTTATCAACCCGACCAGGTACCAGAAGAGGATATTCGACATGTGATCATCGTTCTGGACGTCTCCCCCAGCATGCAGCTTGAAGATGCGGGACTGGAAAAAAATACCAGCAGGAGGAAGCGTGCAGGTGAGCTGATGCAATCCTTTTTTCGCAGGGTAATTATGGAACAAGTTCGACTCAGCGTCGTTGCAGTCTATACCGGAGCAAAACCCGTGGTTGTGGACACCCGAGATGTGGAGGTTGTCCGTAACATCTTGAATGATCTCCCCATGTCCCAGGCTTTCGAACCAGGGAAAACGGAATTATTCAGCGGTCTTGAAGAAGCTGGTAAAGTCGCCAAGAAATGGAGAAAAAACAGCACGACCGTCGTTGTTCTGAGCGACGGAGATACGGTCCCTTCAACCGGACTGCCCCAAATGCCACCATCGGTTTCAGACGTTCTCATCGTCGGTGTCGGAGATCCACGGTCAGGCTCCTTCATCAACGGCTATCAATCCAAACAAGAGTCCAGCACCCTGAGGCAGCTTGCCACTCGATTAAGAGGTGTTTACCACGATGGAAATACCCGACATATCAGTTCCGAAGTGCTGGAACGAATGACCCAGGCCTCCTCCAATGATCCCTTCAAAGGACTCACTCTCAGAGAATACGCGTTAATCGCAACTGGCACGGGATCCTTTGGAATCGCAATTATCCCATTTTTACTGGCTGTCGGTGGAACACGCTGGAAACCTGGTGTAAAGAATTCGGTTTTATAGGTCAGGGAAGTTTTCCAGTGCCCTCAGAAAAAGTGAATTCAAGTGACTCGACGTTTGACAAGACATCACCTAATCAGACAGGCTTGGCCGCGGTGAAAGGCATGCAGGATTATCCCAAGCATTACTGCGGGGTGTTTGGCGTTTTCGGCCATCCGAACGCGGCAGAAATCTCGTACTACGGACTATACGCGCTTCAACATCGAGGGCAGGAAAGTGCCGGTATTGTGTCCTGCGATGGCGAGGAATTCTACTCACACAGAGACATGGGGCTTGTCCCTCAAGTGTTCAAAGGCAACGCTTTGACCGAATTGAAAGGGGAGAATGCCATTGGCCATACCCGATACTCCACGACCGGTTCATCTCATGTTCAAAATGTTCAACCTCTGATTGTAGATTGCAATCAAGGCAACATTGCCATAGCCCACAATGGGAACCTGACCAATGCAGCGGAGTTGAGAGATGAACTGGAAGCCGGGGGTAATATATTCCAGACCACGGTGGATAGTGAAATCATTCTCCATCTCATTGCCCGTCCATCCGATTCACCCGATGCGAATCCCTTGTTGGATGCCATCCGCAGAATACAAGGGGCCTATTCCCTGGTGATGTTGACCGAGAAGGAAATGATCGGAGTGAGGGATCCACATGGATTCCGTCCATTAAGCCTCGGTAAGGTCGATGGAAAATGGGTTCTTTCCAGCGAAACCTGCGCTTTTGACCTGATCAAGGCCGAGTTTGTGCGAGATGTGCGGCCCGGTGAAGTGGTGATCATCGACAAAAACGGCCTCCGAAGTATCGATGCTTTTCCTGAGCAGAAAAAAAGATCCTTCTGCATATTTGAATATGTTTATTTCGCAAGACCAGACAGCACGATTTCTGGCCTGGAAGTATATCAGTCACGCATTGAAATGGGACGTCAATTAGCTCGCGAACACGAAATAGACGCGGATATGGTCGTCCCGGTTCCGGATAGCGGTAATTATGCGGCATTGGGTTATTCCCTCGAATCAGGGATCCCTTATCAAATGGCCTTTGTTAGAAATCACTATGTGGGCCGCAGTTTTCTGCAGCCGACCCAGACTTCTCGCAGTCTCAACGTCAGGGTCAAGCTGAATTTGGTTTCAGGATTGGTCGATGGTAAAAAGGTGATCATTGTTGATGATTCCATCGTCCGAGGCACGACGAGCCAAAGCAGAATCCGTACGCTTAAGGAAGCGGGAGCCAAGGAAGTGCACGTATTGATCAGTTGCCCTCCGCACAAGTATTCCTGTGTTTACGGTATCGATTTTCCAGATCGCAATAAATTATTGGCAGCCCAGGCCAGCATCGATGAAATCAAGGAACATCTTGATGCGGATAGTGTTGGTTATTTGAGCGAAGATGGCCTTGTTCACTCAACCAACCAGCCGAAGGAAAATTTCTGCATGGCCTGCTACAACGGTGACTATCCTGTTCCTTATGACCCAAAAATTGGCAAAGACATCATTGAGCGTCGCAAGTTTGAAGTTCAGAGTTTTGGAGACTTAATTGAAAAAGAAAAAGCTCAATCAAAACTGATTTAAGCCTGTTTTCAATTTTTGGATAAAATTGAGTTTTTCCTTGAATCACAAGCCCAATTTGCCCATCACATGGGGACGAACGAATAAAGAATGGTAATTACAGGTCCAGATTTAACCAAATCTCCGCCGCGAAGCCCCAGAGTCAGATTGGGTGGTTTTGTGATACTTCCGCGCCTTTTGGATAAGGGGAGAGCCACCATCGCTGCCAAGAATGGTTCATATATTTTCAATTGCCCTATGGACAGGAGGTTCTTCGAGTATGTGGGTATCAATGCCAACACCTTGATGAATCAACTGGCATGTGGAAAATCCGACGGAGCAGTGCTTGCATGGATACTCAAAACGTCCACGCATAAGCGCAATTCACAGGAAATTGACGGGTGGTCTGCTCTTGAAGAAAAACGTGCGCCAGTGGATGTGGAATCCAGAAAGTATTTCAACGAAATTCACGCACAAGCCGCCCCCCACCGCACCGATATCATGACCTGGTTCGAGCTACTCGACCTTGATGACTACGTCAGTTTCGGTGGCAATCCCTGAGTGCTGGCCAAGGTAGGATCATTTTGCAACGACGAATGACTCGCCAAAGAATGGCTTCACCCAAAGCAAGCCCCAGAGTCTGCCGTCTGGGCATTAGACCTGATTAGGTCGCTTAGCTCGACTCTTCGGCCCCATTCCTTTTGGCTTTCTGGGCTTCACTCTTGGCGCGTCGCCCCAAAGACTCTCCAAATCATACCTTCGGCGCATATCGTCACTCATGATATGCACAATCACATCGTAATAATCGATGACAACCCAACTTCCCGAACCTTTACCGTCCAGCTGTCGGGGTCGAGTGTCATGATTTTCGCGCACCTTATCCATGATTTCCTCGGCAATCGCACGCAGATGCGGAGCACTGCTACCTGTTAAGACAATGAAATAATCCGTGATGGAGGAAATCGAACTGAGGTCCATGATCACGGGATTCTCTGCCTTGCGATCATCCGCGTAGGCACAGCAATATTGAGCAAGTTGTTTGGAATCCATTATTTAACAAGGGCATTCAATATACCCGACGACTTATTCCTACCGGTAAATCCTTCGATTGACAATATCCTCTTCAACAAATGATGAAACCAAACCTGAAATGGAAAGCTTGTTTCGAACACGCTCTCTGATGGCAGAGGCGGAAATTTGGCATGGAAACCCTGACAAATATTTTCCCTTAAATGGTTCGGGGAAAGGTGTCTCTTTTTCTCCGGGACGCGGCACCACCAGAAACTCGACAGCACTGGCAAGCTTCTCTGCTTCACGCCAGAGCGGGAGTTTTGCCACATGATCGGCTCCTATCAAATAACACAATTGTGCCGCAGGAAACCTCTCGGTATAGGAGATGACGGTATCTACCGCATAAGAAATCCCGCCCCGTAAAACCTCAAGCTCATCCACTTCGTATTCCGGAATTCCACAAAGAGACAATCGTAACCAACGCAATCGATCTGCACCCGAACTCGGTTGAGAAGCTTCTTTAAAGGGTGAACGTGCAGCTGGAATAAAGAATAGTCGATCCAATCCTGCTTCTTCCATAGCTGCCTGAGCAACCAGTAAATGCCCCAGATGGATTGGATCGAAGGTTCCTCCAAACAAGCCTATGCGTTTGTAAGCCATCGAACTTCAGGAAGCTTTGGCGGGTTGGGAAACCGTTTGGTCCATTGCCTTTGCCTCCAGGACACCTTTGGCTTTGGGAAACATGAAGGCAGCCTCAACGAGCATCCAGATTTCAAGCGCAATGGTCGCCAAGCCAACAATCACCACGATTCCGTTACCGCTTTCGATCCAGCTTTTTGAACCTCCGCTTCCGAAAAACAACTGCACGATCATCGCCCACATTGGCATGATCAACATGAATACCATTGGTAAAGCCAGAAACCAAATGGGCTTTCCTCGACGCCATAGATGGAAAGTGATGACCAGAAAAGCCAAACCGGCAAGGAGTTGATTGGTCGCACCAAATAAAGGCCAAAGGATCATGCCCCCCTTCCCTGCGGTTTCCAGGGACCAATCAGCTTGGCCGGGAGCAGGTGCTGTGGCAACGAGGGCTGCGATGACAATGGCGAATAAGGTTGCACCGTGTTTATTTTGTAGGAATGCGAGAGGATTGGATGCTCCGGGTTGATCGGGTTTAAAAGTTCCAGCCAGCTCTTGCACCACATAACGTTGCAAGCGACAGGCCGTATCCAGTGTCGTACCGGCAAACGAGGCAACCAGCACTCCCATCAACGCCAACGCCACCTTTGAGGGAATTCCGATGGATTTCAAAAAATTGGCAGAACCATCGACAAATGCCCCGACTTTTGCACCCAGGGCACCCGCGGCTCCCCATGAAGCATATCGTGCCGACCAGGCACTTTCCCCGGTGAGCAATTCACCTTTTACCTCCGCTCCTAGTCCTAGTCCGGCTGTGCAGGCGATAATCACCAGCGTTGCCAGAAACCCCTCAGTTAACATGCTCCCGTAACCAACAAATCTGGCGTCGGGCTCATTTTTAATTTGTTTACTGCTGGTGCCGCTGCTGACCAGACAATGAAATCCACTGATGGCACCGCATGCAATGGTGATAAAAAGGAAAGGAAAAATGAATGGAGCACCCTCAGGAGCCCAATTCAAAGCTGGTGCTACAATTTCAAGAGCAGGCCTATCCGTCTGCCCCGGCAAAGGAGCCCCCCCCATGAAAGCAGCGCCAAACAATCCCAATACAATCAAACCCAAAGCAGATATAAGTTGAAGTGAGTTAATGAAATCCCGTGGCTGCAACAGCGTCCACACTGGAAGCACCGAAGCAATGTAGGAATACACCAAAAGGATCACCACCCATGTAAAGATGGTCTGAGATTGCAAGGAGACATTGATACGATTCAGGATTCCCACATCTCCAAACACCACGGTGAAATACATAATCCCCAGAGCCAACAAAGAAGGGAGTAACAAATTCACTCCCCTTTGATGCAACCAGACCCCAATCAATACAGCCAATGGAATCTGTACCAAACAGGGGAAAATGGCAGCGGGATACATTTTGAAAACAGAGGCAATGACCAATCCAAAAATGGCCAGGACAATGGTCAATGCCATAAATAAAACGAACAGAAACAACAATCGCACCCTGCGGTTCATCACGCGACCAGCAATATCTCCCACCGTTTGACCATTATTTCTCAATGATACAACCAATGCCCCAAAATCGTGCACGGCACCAATGAAGATGGAACCCAAGACGACCCAAAGCAGAGCAGGCAACCAGCCCCACATCACCGCGATGGCAGGCCCCACGATAGGACCGGTTCCGGCAATCGAAGTAAAATGGTGTCCAAAGACGACTCCTTTGGAGGTGGGCACATAATCAACGCCATCCTGCAATCTGCAAGACGGGCAAATTGTTTTTGCCGACAAAGCAAAAATCTTGTGCCCCAACCAACGTCCATAAGTGTGATAGGCGACGATAAACCCTATCCCTGCAAGCAATGCTATGATCAATGGTTCCATGGTGCTGAATTCTGAAAGATGCAAATTAGGTCAAAACCAAATTGTTGCAAAGCAGTTTTGCACCTGACCAGACCTCAAACATGAAATGTTTAGAGGGGCACGATGAGGGTGGTTACCTCCCAGTGGAACGTCAAGCAGCCCGAATTAGACCATTAATCGAGAAGACTAGATGACAATATCGGTAAATATTTCCGTGTGTTCCCTACCTTGAATCACATGAGCAAAAGGAGTGTCGCCCTGACGTTTGAGAGACTCACGGAGAGCACCTTCCTTGCCTGCCCCGCTGACCAAAGCCCAAACATGCCTTGCGGCCTGAAGGACCTGATACGACAGGGTCAGTCTTTTGGGTGGCGGCTTCGAGGCAATCACATCAAAGACCACCTGATTTGAACGCGATAAATCTTCGTCCATATTTTCGGGGAAAAGTGAAGCAACGTGACCATCCTCCCCCATTCCCAGGAAAATCAAATCAAAAACCGGTACACCTTCTTTGTTAACAGGCAAATATTCAGAAAGTGTGGAAACCATACTGAGAGCAGCTTGGGCGGGCTCTGATTCTCCACTATAACGATGTATCTGAGATTCAGGAAGAGAAACTGGATCGGCAAAATACTGCTTGAACATCGCGTAATTACTATCTGCATGTTCAGGTCCCACACAACGCTCATCTGCCCAGAAGACATTCAAACGGTTCAAGTAAACCGGTGATTTGGCGAATAATACCGCTGCTTCTTTAAGAAATGGGACGGTAATGCGACCTCCCGAAAGTGCGACGTTGAACTTCTGATCCTTGGAAAGCACTCCAACCGCAGATACCCATTCGTGGGCTGCTGTCGAAGCCAGTTTGGCAGGTTCATCAAAACATTGAAGATGGTAATGTCCGTTGCTCATGACAGATTTTCAAATTACCGGAAATTTCTAATCATTCGACCTAAATCAGTGTATCACCGGGTTTCTCCAAACGTGGCCGGAACGTCCAAGCAACTCATCGGCAGCTTCGGGCCCCCATGTTCCAGCGGAATAAAATTCACGGTTGCTGAGTGGCTTGTCTTTCCATGCGTTGCGAATCGTATCCACCACTTTCCAGGCCGCCTCAACTTCATCCCGTCGAATGAAAAGGGTTGCATCACCTGCTGCCGCTTCCAGCAACAAACGTTCATAAGCCTCTGGAGTATAGGCTCCGAATTCGGTGTCATAACTGAAATGCATGCGAACAGGGCGTAATTCAGAACTATTGCCGGGCACTTTTCCATTGAATCTCAAACTGATACCTTCATTGGGCTGCAACCTTAGGGTGATTGCATTGGAATCGAGTTTGTTATGACATTGGGCGGCAAAAAGCACATTCGGCACTGGCCGGAACTGGACTCGCACTTCACTGGCGCTTAATGGGAGGTTCTTTCCGGTTCGAAGGTAAAATGGGACCCCTGACCACCGCCAATTATCCACGAACAATTTCATGGCCGCATACGTTTCAACGTTGGAGGTTGGGGAGACTTTCTCCTCCTGTCGGTATGCTGGACGCATGTCACCGTCTACCATGCCCGCGAAATATTGCCCGCGGACAACACGTCTGGCAACATCCTCCTCAGTCATGGGGCGGATGCTCTGGAGCAATTTGACTTTTTCATCTCGAATGGATTCGTCATCCAGCGACACGGGAGGTTCCATGGCAATCAGGGAAAGAACCTGCAGCAGGTGGTTCTGCACCATATCCCTCAAGGCACCCGCTTCTTCGTAATATCCACCTCTGGATCCAACGCCAAGTTTTTCGCTGACGGTGATTTGAACATGGTCTATGGACTGCCGTGTCCAAAGCTCCTCAAAAATGGCATTTGAAAAGCGGAAAACCATGATGTTTTGAACGGTTTCTTTACCAAGGTAATGGTCAATACGGTAGATTTGACGTTCATGGGCGTAGTGGGTCAGACTATCGTTCAGCTCATGTGCGGAGGGGCCATCATGTCCGAATGGTTTCTCGACAACGATGCGCTGCCAGTGTTGATCTGACTCTTCCTTGGACAGCAACTGAGATTCGCTGAGATTCTTGACGGCTTCAGCAAACTGACTCGGGGAAATGGCAAGGTAGAACAACAAGTTCTTTCTGAGTCTTTCATCTTCCGCTTGATCCAATGCACCTTTGAGGGATCTGTAGGCTTCGGAATCACTCAGATCTCCTCGGTGATAAAAGATCATTTCGGAAAACTTTGACCATACCTCTATGTCCACCGATTTGGTTCGGGAGTATTTCTTTAAGTCGTCCAGGAGCTCTGAGCGCCAGGATTCATCGGATTTATCACGTCTGGCAAACCCCATGATTCTGAAAGGCTGTGGCAATTGATTCTCCTTGAACAAATGATACAAGGCAGGAATTAGTTTGCGAGAAGTCAGGTCACCACTTGCCCCGAAAATGACAATGGTGCAGGGTTGCACATCTCTTTTGCCTACATTAAGTCTGCAGGTTAACAACTCATCCAAGGTGTCTGTCGAATCCGTCATATCCATCACTCTAAGAAAAGAAATAAAAATTAACCCTAATGAACACCAGATAAAAGTGGAGTCAATGGGACAAAATATTGAAGATGAATTTTATTCATCAATGTTCAATTGACAGATGACTGCCATCCAGCATCCTCTGACTATGAGTGATTCAGATCTAGATCCATATCTTTGGTTGGAGGAAGTAGAGTCCCCAAAAGCGCTTGATTGGGCGAAATCGCTGAACCAGATCAGCCAGGAGGAGCTGACTACTGATAGTGAATTTGCTGCCATGAAAAGTAGAATGCTTGAGGCTTTGGATTCCAAGGAACGTATCCCAAGCGTTTCGCTCTATGGTAACAGGCTCTATAATTTTTGGAGAGACGATTCCAATCCGAAGGGACTCTGGCGTCGCACGACTTTTGAAGAATACATCAAGCCTCATCCAAAATGGGAAACAGTCCTGGATCTGGACAGTTTGAGTGAAAAAGAGAAGGAAAACTGGGTCTGGAAAGGAGCCACCATTCGACGTCCAGATTTCAAACGTTGTTTGATGCGCCTCTCACGCGGAGGAGCCGATGCGACCGTGGTTCGAGAATTCGATCTGGAAACCAAATCCTTCGTTCAGGACGGATTTACCCTGGCAGAATCAAAGTCCAGAATCAGCTGGATCGATCAAGACACCCTTTTTGTAGGAACCGATTTTGGACCTGATACCATGACCGATTCGGGTTACCCGCGTCTGGTTAAAACGTGGAAAAGAAACACCCCGATTGAAGAGGCTAAATTGATATTCGTTGGTAAAAAAACGGATGTCTCCGTTGGAGCTTACGTATCACACGATCATGGGTTCCGACACGAAATCATTGAAAGATCAGATACCTTC
The DNA here is from genome assembly GCA_964342825.1 of uncultured Verrucomicrobiota bacterium. Classification (GTDB taxonomy): domain Bacteria; phylum Verrucomicrobiota; class Verrucomicrobiia; order Limisphaerales; family AAA164-E04; genus AAA164-E04. Next base: position 23,406 of record CAYFHO010000008.1, on the reverse strand, counting down.
TGGACCAATGAAACTTTTATCAAACAGGGAGAGGAATGGGTGCGGATAGATAAGCCAGAGGGTGCAGAAATCAGTTTCTTCAACAACCATTTATTACTGACTTTGCGCAAGGATTGGAAAGTCGCAAATCACAACTATAAAGCCGGTTCGCTGCTTGCAAAAAATTTACCTGATTTTCTAAATGGCGCTCGAAATCTCGACGTTCTCTTTGAGCCCACTGAGCGAACTTCATTGGATGGGTATTCATCCACGAAAAACTGGCTGATCATCAATGTATTGGACAATGTTCGCAACCGCTTGATCCTAACCCGTAAAAAAGGCGACCACTGGATTCAAAAGGATCTCGAATCCCCAGGATTGGGGACGGTGAGTGCATGGGGTGTCGATTCGGAGAATTCAGATCAATACTGGATGACGGTGACTGATTTCTTGACTCCTGCCAGCCTGTATCTGGGGAGCCTCGAAACAGGTGAACTGAAGGAAGTTAAATCTCAACCAGGATTTTTCGATACTGATGGTTTAAAGATTGAACAACTGGAAGTAACGTCAAAAGATGGGACTCGGGTTCCTTATTTCATGATCAGTAGAAAAGATCTGGTGCTCAATGGAACCAATCCGACTCTACTTTATGGATACGGTGGTTTTGAAATATCAATGCTCTCCAGCTATCGAGCCATCACCGGCATCGGATGGCTTGAACAAGGAGGAGTCTATGTTTTGGCAAATATTCGCGGAGGCGGAGAATTTGGACCACGCTGGCATCAGTCTGCCCTTAAGGAAAACCGTCAACGAGCTTATGATGACTTCATCGCAATCGCCGAGCACTTGATTGAAAGAAAAGTTACCTCACCAAAAAACCTTGGGATTCGCGGCGGATCCAATGGAGGTTTACTCATGGGGAACATGCTGGTTCAGCGCCCCGACTTATTTGGTGCAGTGGTTTGCCAGGTCCCACTCCTGGACATGAAACGCTTCAACAAACTGTTGGCAGGAGCCAGCTGGATGGGCGAATATGGCAACCCTGATATTCCTGAGGAGTGGGATTTCTTACGAAAGTATTCGCCATATCAACTGGTAAAAAAAGACGTTGAATATCCACGTGCATTGTTCACCACTTCAACACGAGATGATCGTGTGCACCCAGGTCACGCTCGTAAAATGGTCGCAAAAATGAAGGATCAAGGACATGATGTCCTTTATTTTGAAAACATGGAAGGTGGACACGGAGGAGCATCAGACAATCCCCAACGAGCATTCGTCGAAGCCATGATCCACACTTTCCTGTGGAATGAACTAAAATAGAATCACCAACATTCCAGGTGGATTTAGCTGCTGGGACTTAAAGGCCTGGTGCACCACCTTGGTCACTGTAGTCACCCATGGTCCAATCCAAGTTGAGAGAAGGATCCCAGATACCTGTTTCGGCATTTTTTGCTTCGCGCTCGGTTTGAAGCAATTCCCAGAGTTCTTCTTTGCTAAGATGAGTAATTTCAGAACGCTTGAGTTTGGCCATACCAGCTTCGACCATCGGTAGAACAAGGGATTTGCCCTGATACTCAATGTAACCATGCCCGTACCTTGAATCATTCATGTCAATGGCCTGGAATCGAACTTTCTTTCTGAGAACAAGCTCTTCCAAAAACTCCTGGGATTTCTTCCCCATCTTCAAGGTGTCGTCTCCCAACAAAACCGCAAGTGTGGGAGCTTCCAGCCCTCGAATGCGCAAAGCATAAACAAAGCCTTCAGGTATTTTGATATAAACCCAATTTCCATCAAGGACCTTGACAATTTCCCCGTCCAACCATTCCTCTCCTTGATACAACTGTGGATCTCTATTGTCATAAATCCATTTGGCATCCTCGATGGCGGCGCGTGCTTCAGGATTGCTGTATATGAAGAAACCAACTCCCCCTACTAGGAGGAGCACCAAAACCAGAATGATTTTCTTGATGATGCCAGACGCCTTTTGCATCCCTGCATGGTGAATTAGAACTTTAACAAGTCAATATTGAATCCAAATGCACCTTGATCACTGTGGAAGCACCGTTTAGATGTCGATGTCATGTCCAGATTGATCCATCTCATTGTAAATCCCAAAGGGGGCACTCTGGATAATCGTGCTCTGGCTCAGAGGGCTCAGGAGCACTTCAAAAGCCGCAAGATCCAAGTCAGTTCCACCTTTACTGCACATAAAGGACACGCAAGAACGATCGCTCAATCAATACCTGTTCAATCTGAAACAATGATTTGCGGATTGGGAGGTGACGGAACCATTCACGAAATCATCAATGGGAACATGCAACGACCAGAGACCGAGCGTATGCCCATTGCCATCCTACCCGGGGGGACAGGAAACTCGTTCCTGGATGACTTAGGTTTGTTGCATTTTGAAAAAGCGTTGAATCAGGTCTGCCTTTTCCAAGTGAGACCGGTGGATTTACTTAGGGTCCGATTGGACAACCAATTATGCTATGTTTTTAATGTATGTGGCTGGGGGTTGTTTGCTTCTGGAAATGCATCGGCAGAATCATTGCGCTGTTTAAAAAAACAAAGATATCATGTTGCCGGAATATGGGAAATCATCCGGAATAAATCACAAAATGCCACACTGACTTTTGCCAATGAGAGCCGGGAAGGCCGATTCTCATTGATCGTTGCCAGCAACACGCGTTGTGTCGGAAGGGCAATGCTGATATCACCGAAGGCATCCTGGAATGATGGAAAATTAGACCTGACTTTCCTTAAAAAAACGAACCGTGTCTCTTTGTTGCGTATGTTCCTGAAACTACCAAAGGGAACACATATACAGGAAACCAAGATCAATTACGTCCAGACCAAGTCATACACAATTCAATCACCCCACCCCTCACTTTGGAATCTGGACGGAGAGGTTTATTCTGGCAGTAAAGGGGATATTGAAATCCGGCCAGGAGCTGTGCAGATTTGCATGTAAAGCAAGATTATGAATTGAATCGAAAGATCATGGTCATGAAGTTGAACGAAGTGGTCCCATTTGGGAGGTCATTGGATGAATATAGACACATGTTTCATTTGTCTGATGCAGACCTAAAAAATCGCATTCTCGGCGTGGCAGACGGACCGGCAAGTTTTAATGCAGAACTGACTGACTTGAAGGGTTCCGTAGTATCCTTGGATCCCATATACGAACTGACTCCTCAATCCATCCAGCAGAGGTTTGATCAAGTCTTGCCGGAGATCATTAAGCAAGTTGAAGCCACACCGAATGATTGGGTCTGGAAATACCACTCCTCTCCAGATCAATTACGCCAGAGACGCGTCGAAGTAACAAAAAGATTTGTTCAGGATTTCTCGGGGGCAATCAACACAGACAGGTATGTGACAGGTTCACTCCCTTCATTGCCGTTTGCAGATGACGAGTTTGACCTGGCACTCTGCTCCCATTTTTTGTTCCTATACGGAGAGCATTTCTCTCTGGATTTTCATGTTGCATCAATCCTGGAAATGTTACGTGTCGCACCCGAGGCACGCATCTTTCCAATGATTCAGCTAGATCTCAAGCAGCCGGTCTTTCTCGCTGAATTACTTCAATATTTCGAAAGAGAGAATTACAGGGTGACCATCGAAAAAGTTGGATATGAATTACAGCGAGGCGGAAACGAAATGCTACGGATCAAAAGAGGCCGGGTAAGTGACTTTTAAAAAGGATAACATCAAAACCTCACAGTCTGTAAGTCAGTTAAGTAACTTGGGGCTACAATCCACAAAAGATCTCAATCATTCCCTCTTCACCGCGCGTGTTTCAAAGGCCTGATCAGAAACCGCATTCCAGGTTCACCATTTGAATCAAGAATTATCTCCCCGAATCCTCCCTTTTTCGAGATCTCAATACCGCCGGGTGCAGGAACGAGTTGAACTTTGAATGGTTTCCAGGATTTTGCTTTCTGGAGGGCAGTTGACATTTTAAGCGCTGTATGTCCCAGGCCATGAATACGCGGCATCCCTGCCAGCATTCGACTCGTCTTTAAAATGAAAGGTGAGTGCAGGTGCCCAATAATAGTCCCATCCAGCTGATCCATCTTTCCCTGTATCCAGGGTAATTCTGCGAGATGAGGGATAGCTGAAGGGTCATGAAGAAAGAGCAAAATCCGTTGATCATGACGTATCGTTTCCAACGAAGCTCTTATCTGGGCCAAGTGTTCAATTCTTAATTGGTTCCATTTCTCAATTTCTTCCTGAGGACAATCAGGGATAAATTCCGGTAAACCGATGAGGGTGGAATTCATTCCAATCAAAATATACAAACCGAGGTCCAACCGAAAAAATGAACGAAGTCCCAGTTCATGAATGCATCGGTCCCAACTTGCTAAGCGCATGCCACCAAAGCCACCGAACATGCTTTTCTTTCCTAAATCATGATCCCCGATGATTCCGATGAATTTATCCCCAAATGATTCACGCAATCGCTGGATACAAATTTGCGCACTCAAAAAGGAAGGATCGTCCGCAACTCCTATGAAGCCGGAGTCACAACAATAATCACCATTTCCTATGATCCAATCAGCTTCACCGGCCTTTTCGATGAATTGATTCAAAAAGTGATTCCATCCGAAATTATCCCTTCGCCAAAACCATCGTCGATATTGTTTGAGCAAAAGTCGCAATAAGGGATTGGAAACGGTGCGGGATTCATAATCACCACGCTCTTTCTCAGCATTGCTTGCGTAGTGAATATCTGTGACCACGAGGATCCGAGTCATGATGATGATTCCGCTCTCTGATTTTTATCAACGTGATAATTGCACTATAAACTCCAATAAATCCGCCACATCCTGCCGGGTTAGTCCGTCCAGCAGTCCTTGGGGCATCATGGATTTCCCGGTACCTTGAAGTGATTCCATTTCGGTTCTTAAAATGGTTTGCTGAACACCACCAGCTTGTTGAATGGTCATTGCGGCGGGGTTTTCATCACGGATCAGTCCTGTTACGATTTCACCGTCCACGGAAGTCACATCATAGGCCATGAACTGGGGTTGCACTTCTCTGTTTGGAAACAAAATACTATCCAAAATACGATTCTTTCCCGAAGTTTTAACGGTGACAAGGTTAGGCCCCAAGGGATACCCCTCTCCGTTTGCGCGGTGGCAAGCAGCGCACCTTTCAGAAAAAAGTCGATGTCCATTGGAAACATCTGCTTCCAACAGCAAGGCACTTTCATATTCTTTGATCGATGTTCTTTCATTTGAATTTTTAACATCGCCTAGTAATTCTTCGGCCAATTGCTTCGCGTCGATGGAACGGCTTTTCACTAACAATTGGCGCTGTGAGAAAGTAAGGTCGGACAATAAGGCAGAATCGGTTCGGGCTGCGCGAAGGAAGGTGATCAACAGGTCGTCCCTTGAGAAAATCAAGTTCAACGTGATCTGTCGTGTAGAGGGGCTCCAGTTACCCCATTGAGACAAGGCCCAATCAAGATCAGTCACCGCAAAATCAGAAATCAACGAAGCCATCAAATCAGCATGAAGCTCAATCCACTCAGGCTGACTCAACCAATCCATCCAATGTTGTTTTAATTCCTCACTCATCAGTTGACTTGAAGCCTGAATGACTTTCTGAGAGAGACCGATTTGATTGAGCCCGTTAACCTGCAACCAATTGAGAAACTTACTCTGAGCCTGATTCATTTCTGCTGTGGGAATCAGAGATAATAATCGTTTATCTCTTCGTTGTGCTCCCTCTCCCAAAGCATTCATGGCATCCATGGTTTCCGACATAATTGGCTGATTGAGCAAAAATCGAAAAGCTTTGGTCATTTCGATTTTATTCCCTGATGCACCCATCATATAGAAAAACTCTGAAGCATCATCGAACAATTTAGCTTCATAAATTTCTTTAGAAATCAACAAGTCCAAGAACTCACCGCTACATGGGTGCATGGCATTTAATACCGCAAACTGCATCCAACCTTTGTCGTGCTTTTCTAGTGACATGGCTTGATGAAGAATTTCGGCCTGTTTGTGAGCTTTCAATGGATGCTTGGCAAGTAACAACACAGTTTGAAATCGTGTCTGGTCATCAAGGATCAAGGAAGGCAAGTGATCATGAAATATGGTGGTAAACTTTGTTCCGGGACTTCGATGAATAAAAAATTCCAGCATGGCTTTCCGAACCACAGCAGAATCATCACTGATGGCTCGCTCTGCATCATCAGCGCTTAACACCCCCAATCCAATCAATGCCCTCAAGGCATGAAGACGTGCGAATGGATTGGTGGATCCATGAAGCATTTCACGAATTTTTCCAGCTAAGTGAATCCTTTGGCTTTGGTGTATCAATCGGTTGGCGGTGGTGCGATGCCACTGATTTGCATGCCCCAACATTTCAACCAGCTGATTGGCATTTGCATCGCCGGGCAGTCTGCTTTCGATATTTCGATTGCGATCAGAGCGAATGCGGTAAATCCGGCCACGATCATTGCCACTGTTAAGGTCCAGGTGTTGCTTGATTCCATGCGGCAGGGACCAGGGGTGTTCTATAACCTCGCGATACATGTCCATGACATACAAATTGCCATCCGGTCCATTTCGAAATTGTACCGGACGAAACCAATTGTCGGTGGATCTGACAAATTCAATAGTTGATTCATCAGGGGCTCTCCTGGCGCTCATGCTATGGCCCTTGGGATAGACCAGTTTCCGATGAATCAAGTTACTTCCGCAATCGGCAATAAAGGCATGATCCAAAAATTCACTACCCCAAGCATCGCCTGTATAAAGCGTGGCTCCAGTTGCTCCTGTGAAATAACCCGATGGGGTTCCTCCTCCTTCAATTGGCCCGCTCACTGCCCCAGCCACCCGCCATTTGGTTCGAATAATCCTCCAGGGTTCATCGGGACTGATCCGGAATACTGGAGCAGCAGGTCCGTCTTCTGCAATGCTGACTCGCGGTGATCGAGACTGAATCCACGGATTAAATCCTGCGAAAACTTGATCGTAAACGATGTATTGCAGGTGGTCGCTATTGCTGCAAACAAACTTGCGTCCGTGAGAGTCAAAAGACATGCCATTTTGTGCCCCTCCACTTTCCGCTCGAATTTCAAAGGTTCGAGGATCGAAGGAAAAGTCTTTGCCCCTTAGTTGTACCGGTTTCAAATCAGGGCGAAGCGGTGAATAAACTTCCCCTCCAGCCAAGCCTGTTGCTCCATGAATACGGTTGTCAGGTCCCCAGTGAAAGGAATTCAGCATGGCCTGCATGTTAAGTTGATCGGCACGGTAAGGCGCACTGGCAGAAGCAAACCCGGTGAAAACAAGCTTTTTAACATCGGCAACACCATCGTCATCGGTATCTTTTAAATAGAAAATATCAGGGGTTGCTCCAACAAATACACCTCCGTCATAACAAGTCACAGCAGTCGGCCATGGTAAATCTTTTGCAAAAATACTGCTATCCTCAAAACTCCCGTCTTGATCACTATCCTCCAACAACCTGATTCGCCCCATCAAATCATGTCTCCTCTCTGAATACCCTCGCATCTCAACCACAAATGCTTTTCCCCATTCGTCAAAATCCATGGCCACCGGATCCAAAACCAATGGTTCGGCGGCAACCAGTTCCATTTTGAATCCATCACGAACCTCAAAAGTGGACATCACTTGATTCAGTTCAGTTGCAGGGATCCTTGGCAACTCGCCTGGTCTGGCAAGGGGCTCGTCAGCCTGGAGTTGAAGAAGCAAGAAACACCAAGTGCTCCAAACGGGAATCGAAAGCGAATCGCTTAAATTTGAAATCAGGTTCATGTTTTAATTTTTTTGGGATCACCTTTTTCAGTATTCAATTTCAGACTTGGAGCAGCCATCGCTTCGGCAAGTTGTCCCAAGGCTTCCCCACGACTCACCGCACCAATGAGTTTCTTTTCAGATCGATTATTGATGACCGGGACGTTGCGCATTTCGGATTCGAGCAAAACAGGCAGTGCCTCATCCAGCCTCTGCCCCGGAGTCAGGCATTTCGGGATGGGCCGCATGATATCGAAGGCAATGACACTCTTCAATTGATCTCCCATGTGCAGGTATTCTTTCAAATCCCCCAACGCAACGACCCCCAACAAACGCATACGATCATCAACCACCGGAAGAAAATGATAGGAACTGGTGATAAACCGATCTGCGATATCCTGGAAAAGATCATTATCGCGCAGCGGAGGTACAGGGTGCCGCATCAAATCTCCAACCCTTTGACGAGAGGCTTCTCCCACCTGATCCGATTCCCATGAAGCATCCATTCCCTTGGCATATAATGCCTCGCTATAAATGTTGGTATGATGCACCTGCCGTGCGACCAAAGTAGCGATGGCGGATGAGATCATCAATGCAGGCATGAGGTTGTAACTTAAAGAGATTTCAAAAACCATGATCATGGCCAACAATGGACTATGGGTGGTCGCAGCCAACATACTGCTCATCCCGACAAGTGCGAAAACTGCCACCGGTATATTCAGATGCCACTGCTCCTGGATGGCATAAAGCCCAAAGATGCCCCCTAAACCTGCCCCCAGGAAAAGAGTGGGCGTCATCACCCCTCCCACCGCTCCGGAACCTACTGCAAATAGGGTCGCCAACCAACGTAACAAAAACAATGTGGAAACCGCTGCAAGATCCAATCGATGCGCCAGAATTAGATTCACCCCGGAATAGCCATTTCCCAATACCTGAGGAAATCTGAAAGCCAACACCCCGATAGCTAAACCTCCCAGAGCCAATTTTAATGGCAAAGCCAAAGGAAACCGCTGCATGGTTGCTCGAAACCATTGCATTGATTTGAGAAAAAAACCTCCTATTAATCCGCAAACTACTCCAAGCACCAAAAAGGAAGGAAGTTGCAACAAGGTAAGATCCATATCTGACGTGACGTCGTATAGCGGCACCATTCCAAAAAAACTTCGAGAAACCATTGATGCAATCACTGAGGAAAAAACCAGTGGAGCGAACAAGTGCATCGAAAAATTTCCCAGCACAATGTGTGCGGCGAAAACCGCACCAGCAATCGGGGCATTATATGCTGCAGCCATCCCCGAGGCGGCACCACATGCCACCATCAAGCGTAAGCGATACGGATGCCAACGAGCCAAAGCCCCCCACTTCGATGCCAGCGTACTGGTAAACTGGGTGATCGAGCCCTCGCGTCCGATCGTCGCACCAGAAACGATGCTAACAATGGAAGACACGGCCTGGCTCACGGCCGTTCGAAAAGGTAGTTTTCCATCCCCCATGGAAACGGCTTCCAACAAATTGTTGCTACCTTTCTTACCCGACCATTTCAGCCCCAGGTAAAGCAATATGCCCGCGATCAAACCTCCCGCCACAGGGATCAACATTCGCTCCCACTGATTCCCTTGAAAAGGGGTGAGAGTGGGCCCTTCCTCTCCCATCCAAACCCAATCTTGAAGCCCAACAATGACCTTGACGAAAACCACATTCACAACGCCACCGATGATTCCAATGCAACCCGCGATCGCCAAATGCAAGGCTTCCTCGGTGAAACGAAATCGCTGCCTCCATGCCAAAAAGCCCTGCCAGTGCCTACGCACAAACAGATGCCAGGAATGCAACAAAGTCTGAAAAATGGCGCCAATGCCTTTCACTTGCTGTGGTTATATGGCATCAAACGGAAAAAGACGAGTGTCATCACACTTAAAAGGACTGGCTTGACTAGCAGCTCTGTCTTTTAGAGTCTTTGGTCATGCAAGGCCGAATTCACAGCTCTCGATATCAACGTCATTTCTTACTCAAGTTGAAAGAACTTTCCGGACTTTTGGTCTTGGGACTCTTCATCATCTGCCATTTGCAGGCGGCTCAAACAAAACGTCCTAATATCGTATTCATCTTCAGCGATGACCATGCGGTCCAGGCGATAGGGGCTTACGGATCCAAGGTCAATCAAACTCCACATATCGACCGATTGGCTCATGAAGGTGCGCTTTATGTAAATTCATTTTGCGCCAATTCCATCTGCGGACCTTCACGTGCCTGCATCCTGACCGGAAAACACAGTCATCTGAATGGCTTTCTGCGTAATGGAGACCGATTTGACGGAACACAGACAACGTTCGCAAAACTCCTGCAACATTCTGGCTACAAAACGGCATTGATCGGCAAATGGCACCTCGGTACAAACCCAACCGGATTTGACTACTGGGAAATCCTTCCCGGCCAAGGGAGTTATTACAATCCTGATCTAATCCAAATGGATGGCACCCGGAAACGGTACCAAGGATATTGCACCGATTTGATCACTGACCTTGCTCTGGACTGGATGAAAGAGCAAAAGGAAAAAGGAGAACCCTTCATGCTGATGTGCCAGCACAAGGCTCCCCATCGTAATTGGTCCCCGCATCCACGGCATTTTGGACGATACAAAATGGGCACAATTCCCGAACCCGACTCTCTGTTCGACGACTATTCCGGCCGATCCAAACTGCTCAAGGAAAATGAGATGACCTTGAAGGATCATTTCCATTGGGGACATGACACCAAGTTCCACGGCGAGAACCAGTTTACGGAACATTTTCAAAACCTTCCAAATGGCGAGTATCGCCGCATGTCCGCAGAACAGAAAGCAACCTGGGACTCTTACTACGAACCAGAAAACCAATCCTTCATCCACCGAATGAAGGCAGGTGAGTTGTCAGACAAAGAAATCACTCAGTGGAAATATCAACGTTATATGCACGATTATCTGGGATCCGTGCAGGCGGTTGATGACAGTGTCGGCCGCATTTTGGACTATTTGGACCAAAACGGACTTTCGGAAAACACATTGGTCATCTACTCGTCGGACCAGGGCTTTTATCTTGGGGAACATGGTTGGTATGACAAGCGGTGGATGTTTGAAGAATCTTTGAAGATGCCTTTTCTGGTTCGTTGGCCAGGTAAAATCAATCCTGGAACAAGATCAAAAGCACTGATCCAAAATATCGACTACGGCCCAACTTTTCTGGATATTGCAGGAGTCGATGTTCCTGAAGAGATGCAAGGTCGCAGCTTGAAACCTCTATTTATGAACGGTGGCAACAAAACACCCGATTGGAGAGATGCCATCTACTATGCTTACTATGAGAATGCAGCGGTGCATGAAGTCCCGATTCACGATGGGGTACGCACGGAGCGCCACAAGCTGATGTATTTTCCACGAAATCGAGAGTGGAACCTCTATGATCTCATGAAGGATCCGAATGAGATGAAAAGCGTGCATCAGGAACCCGCTTATGAAAAAGTCCTTGCAGCACTTCAACGCAGATACAATGACATACGACATTTTTACGACGTGAATTCAGCAGTGATTCCCAATACCCGAGGTGATGAGGATTGGTGGAGAGAGCGTGACCAAGCCAAGAGAGCTGCTGTCAAAAAAGGCAATGTTGATCTGGCATTCATTGGAGATTCCATCACCCAGGGTTGGGAGGGAAATGGGAAAAAAATATGGGAAAAATATTATGCCGATCGCAAACCGGTTAACCTCGGTTTTAGTGGTGATCGCACTGAACATGTGATCTGGCGTCTCAACAAAGGTCAATTCAACATCACTCCAAAAGTTGCAGTGGTCATGATCGGCACCAACAACACAGGGCACAAAATGCAGGCGCCCGCAGAAACAGCTGAAGGAATTGGCCGCATTCTTGATATCATACAAGAAAAATCACCATCCACGAAAGTCCTTCTACTTGGAGTGTTCCCAAGGGGCCGAACCCCTCACGATGCAGGAAGAATCACCAATCAAGGCATCAATCAAATCATTCGAAGATATGCTGATGGAACACATATACACTATATGGACATAGGAGAAGTATTCCTGGACCAGGATGGTCAGCTACCTGCTTCCATCATGCCGGATGCTTTGCACCTGAACGAAAAAGGATACCAGCTTTGGGCAGAAGCAATGGAGCCCAAACTAAAAGAGTTGGGATTGTGATTAGTTGCTGATTTCAACTGAATAATTTAGTTATGGCAAACAACCCGATCCTGGCAGCACTGGATGTACCTACCCCCGAAAAGGCGATAGAACTGGCGGAACAAATTTATTCGCATGTGGGCGGTTTCAAAATAGGACTGGAATTATTCACAGCCGGTGGAGCGGAAACGGTGAAGAAAATCCAGGCGCTCGGAAAAGACATCTTTCTGGACCTCAAGTTTCATGACATCCCAAACACCGTAGCAAAAGCCGTTGCAAATGCCACCAGACTTAACGTTCAAATGATGACGATTCATTGTGCGGGAGGGCCGGAAATGATTAAAGCAGCCGAAGAATCTGCTCAAGAAACAGCGGCGACCATAGGGATCGAACCACCGCTTATATTGGGTGTAACCGTCTTGACGAGTATGGATCAGCAGCAACTTCAAGCCATAGGGGTTCAAAACGGAGTGGAAGATCAGGTGGTAGCTTTAGCCGACATGGCAGTCTCTAATGGTCTGAGAGGTCTGGTTTGTTCACCCTTGGAATTGGAGAGGTTGCGAGTCCTTTTACCAGATTCTGTTCAATTAATCACTCCTGGAATAAGGGCTAAATCTGATGCCATGGGGGATCAAAAACGTACTCTGGGACCAAAAGAAGCCATGCTTGCCGGTGCCAGTCGTTTGGTGATTGGTCGTCCCATTTACGCTGCACCCAATCCCGCTGAAGCGGCGCAAGCCATCTCATCCAGCCTTGCTTCCTAGCAACCGTTTCAGCATCAGGTTATTGAATCTCACCTATTTTACGCTGGCATTTCATCAGCTATTCCAGAGAATGAGGCAATATCCATTTACTTAGAAAGCATCGATAACGACCGAATCAAACACATGAAAATTAAAACTTTTTTAATCACAGCAATTGCAGGAGGGATCAGTTGTTTGTCCTCAATCCAGGCGGGAGAACTGAATCAACCCCCGACAGGATTCACCGCATTATTCAACGGCAAGGACCTGTCAGGTTGGCACGGCATGGGGCATTTTGATCCCCGTAAACTTTGGGCCATGTCTGATGAAGAGCGAAAGGAAAAACGCGAGAAGGACCTGGAAGATGTCAGGAAACACTGGAGTGTTGAAAATGGCGAGTTGGTCAACGACGGACATGGGGTGTATCTCACAACCGACGAGGATTATGGGAACATGGAATTCCTCATCGATTACAAAACAGTCGCCAAAGCCGATAGCGGTATTTACCTCAGAGGGAACCCTCAAGTGCAGATTTGGGACTACACCAAAGAAGGAGGCAAATGGAACATCGACGCAGACAAAGGTTCAGGTGGGTTATGGAACAACAGCCCTGGTGCGCCCGGCAAAAACCCTTTGGTGCTCGCAGACCGCCCCTTTGGAGAGTGGAATTCCTTCAGGATCATTCAAGTCAAAGACTATACAACAGTCTTTTTAAACGATCAGTTGGTAGTGGATCACGCCAAGATGGAAAATTTCTGGGACCGTTCAAAACCATTGTGGGACAAAGGCCCCATTCAATTGCAAACTCATGGAGGCGAGATACGCTGGAGGAACGTGTTCATCCGTGAAATCCCTGATCACGAAGTAGAACAAATGCTGGCAGAACCTGGGTTCAAACCTATTTTTAATGGAAAAAACCTCGATGGTTGGGAAGGCCCAGTCGGAAACTACCAAGTAAAAGATGGTGCCATTGTCTGCAAACCAAATAATGGGGGAACCATCTACTACCACCAAAACCTGTCTGATTTTGTGGTCCGACTTCAATTCAAACTTCCTCCAGGTGGCAACAACGGACTGGCTATCCGCTACCCTGGGCAAGGCGACACCGCCTACAATGGAATGTGTGAACTTCAAGTGCTGGACAATACTGCTGAGAAATATGCCAGGCTGGATGATCGGCAATACCACGGTTCAGCTTATGGAATGGTCGCGGCCAAGAGAGGGGCGCTGAAACCTGTTGGCGAATGGAATGATCAAGAAGTAACCGTCAAGGGTTCTAAAATCAAAGTTGTCCTGAACGATACGACTATTTTGGACACGGACATCCGAGAAGTCAGAGAATTCATGGGTGGGCGACCACATCCGGGAATGAATCGATACGAAGGTTATTTCGGATTTGCAGGACATGGAGATCCTGTAGCATTCAAAAATGTCCGAATTAAAGCTCTGAGATAAAAACCTTCCACTTATTTCACAAAGCCCGCTGACAACCAGCGGGCTTTTTTTGTAACTTGCTCAAAACCGCTTCATGCATGAACTGTCCTTCCCGAACACTCAGCAATACTCCATGAGTCAATGAACTTCACTTTTCTGAACTGCAACAACTCTGCTTCATTCGGGGTCTTTTGAAAAAGCGATGAAATTATGAGATTACCCTCCCTCAGGGATGCTCCAGACAATCAAATCAAAAAAGGATTTCATACGAAACCTAAAGTTTGATTCAGCTTTGATCGGCTACCAAGTGCGATAATTTTTCAGTGAGCAAATCCAAATTCAAAGGCTTGGGAAGATAGTCATTCATTCCCGCAGCAAAGCAACGTTCACGGTCACCTTTCAGCGTATGCGCCGTGAGCGCGATGATGTGCAAATTCGTGTGTTTGACATTTTCCCGGATTTTTCTGGAAGCCTCAAAGCCATCCATCACAGGCATGCTGCAGTCCATCAGAATGACATCAAATTCTTGTTCCACAAGCTTGTTAAGGACTTGTTTACCGTCAGGAACGATGACTGCTTGACTGCCAATTTTCTTAAGGTAGAGCGCGATTAACTTCTGATTGATAGGGTCGTCTTCTGCAACAAGAACTTTTAGGCCTGCTCTTGCAACAATAGCTTTTGGATCCTGGTTATTAGCCGAAACTTTTAGGACATCTTTTTCGTGATGCGCCTCGAGTGAATCCGAACCATCCTCACTCAAAAACTGACATACGAGCTGAAAGGTGGATTCAGTGAGTGGCTTCAATATTTTCAACCGCTGTGGAATCCTCTCTAGAACTTGTGCATGCTCAGATTGACCGCTGATTGGTTCTATGGAGATCCACTTGACACCGTTACTTACTGATTCGTTGGCCAAGACTGAAATGGCATCCTGAAAGGATTTGCCTGGTCTTGAAACATCGATGATAACGGCAAAGAAAGTTTCGTTCGTAAAACCCTCATTTTGATTCCTGGTCCGTTCCACAAAACTAGTGGTTGATTCAACCTTCACCTCTGAATTTGTCGGTTCAAAGTGATTTCTAAAATAACTTCGCACAACAGAACTATTGGTTACCAATAGAACAACTGAAGCTTCCGAAGGAATCCTCAAGGGTGGAACACGCAATACCGATCTTTGATCAATGACTTTGAGAGGAATTTCCACCCAGAAGGAACTCCCTCTCTTGGATTGACCTTCTACTCCTATGAGCCCTCCCATTGCCAGAACGATCCGTTTACAGATGGTCAACCCAAGCCCGGCGCCCCCATATTTTCGGGTTGCAGAAGAATCCAATTGAACAAAAGCTTCGAACAAATCTTTTTTCTCCACATCACCGATTCCAATTCCGGTATCCTCCACCTCGATACGAACCTGATTTTCCTCGGAAGCCAAATTTCCGTTCTTAATCTTGACTGCCACCCCTCCGTGTTCGGTGAACTTGATTCCATTTCCAATTAAATTGAGCAGCACCTGTCTGAGTCTGGTTGCATCTCCATGATATTGGCGAATCATTCGAGGTTGCACCTCCAGAGTCAGATCCAGTTTTTTTCGATCAGCCTCCACCGAAAGCGTGCCAAGCACTTCCTCCACCAGATTCACAAGATCAAAGGATTCTTTATTTAATATTAATCGGTCGGACTCAATTCTTGAAATATCCAATAAATCAAGAATCAATCTCATCATGCCTCGTGAAGAGGCAAGAATGGTTTCGGCTTGATCCTTTTGTTCGTTATCCAGCGAAGACTTAAGCAGCAATTGAGTCATTCCAATCACACCATTCATCGGAGTGCGCAATTCATGACTCATCATGGCAAGAAAAGCTGATTTGGCCTGATTGGCTTCTCGATAGGCATCACGTGCTTTGACCAGATGTGCTTCGGATTGTTTACGTGCGTCCACGTTTCGAGCGATACATTGGTAACCAAATCCGCCTCGATTCAAAATGTATCCACGCAAACTAAGCTCAACGTAGACGAGTTGACCACTGTTGGTCTTGAATTGAAGTTCAATGACTTCGCCTTCAGTTGCCAATGCGCGTCCCTCTTTCGATCCCAGGCCAAGTGCTTCTTCAGCCTTGCCTCTATCTCCCGGAGCAATCCATTTCAATATGGATTTGCCCTTGATTTCTGACAACTCAATGCCAAGTAGTTCAAGCCCTGCCTGATTCATGGAAATCACCCTGGCGCTGGTATCGCATAAAAAGATCATGTCCAAAGCAGATTCAAAAATCCTTTGAAATCGCTTTTTAGCCTGCCGTTCCAATTCGATGGTTTTCCTGATCTCTGCTGTTTGATGGCTGACCTGTTTTTTAAGGGTAACCCCCCACAATACGGCGACAAGCCCAACAACACCGGCAGCGGACAAAAGCCAAAATACTTTTTGAGGTGTTAAAAAGCTGGGCGGACTTAATTGACGAACAAACTCGGGTCCAGTGACTCGAATGACCGGTAATTCCCCCATGGAACCATCACCAGGCGCGGAAACAAGTATACCTTCAATCTCAACGGTACTATCCAAGCGGATCTCAGTGATGTCATCGTCAATGGCATTATCCCAATTCATAATAGCGGTCAAAAGTTGACCTGAAGAATCAATCTGGAATGTAAGGCTTTCCTCATCTTTCTTCTGCTGCGTTAATATGCCAGCCCTGCGAATCAATCGGTTTAGATTGCCCTTGGATAACTCGTTTGAAGATTGAGACTGAAAGGGCAATTGTGAATTTTGATCAGAAACTTTGACAAGCGCATCCACGATCTCAAAAGTATTATCATGAAGGCGAGGCCACCCAAGGATCTGAATGGATTGACCAAAATTAAACGCCAGGTTCGCATCAATCGGATTCACGATGAAACCTTGTGCTGTTGTTTGGAAATAAAAACCTCCGGTGTTAGTCCATCCCAAAAATTGACCGTTCAGTAACACCCGGGAGGAATCCACTTGAGATTGTGCTGCCAGTTGTTCTGCTGTCAGCTGAGTAATGGGCTCTTGATCAAACGAAGATCTTGAAGGTTCGATTATGGTCAGTTGATCATAATCGTTCATATAGAGGATGATTCCGACAACTTCATTATTGGAATTGAAATCAAAACCGCAAGTTCCAGTCAACATGACCTTGGAATCAATTAAAAAGTCATAAGATTCTTTTTCAGGATAAAATGGAATGATCGCCTTGATCGCGCCTTCGTTACTTAAAAGCTTTATCTCCAAAGTATGATCAATTCTTTGGACTAATTCGACCCTGGCCTCAATTGCGACGAAATTGCAATCCATCTCACCGGTCATTAGTTCAGAAATATCACAAATCTTAGGTTCCCTTTTTGTGCTTTCAGCGATCACCTGAGCATCCGCCAGGACGATTAGACTTGAAGTTATCCCGCGTTCTTTGACACCCCTGATCCTAACCAATGAACCAGCCGCGATTCTTGAAATCACCTTATCAATGACATGCACATAAATTCCGTCATCATCGTCTTCTACGAAAAGAACTTCACGATTCGGATCATGGTAGGTCACCGTTGCCTGAAGATCCACACCGATGGGTGTATCGCCAGCTAAAGCGTCGGAATCCCGGACTTCTTTGATTGATCGAAGGATATTTTCAGAAGGAGGGATACTTTTTCTCCAAACGTAATCTTCCCGTTGCAAAGAAGTGGATTCTATCTCAGCAGAGTTTAATGGCTTTAAGGGCTGAAAAACCACAGTGTGCAAAAGGCTGACATTATCTGCAGATTTACTGGCATATCCAATACAGCGGACACTCTTGCCAATCAGTTGATCATTATTGTTCTCCCAATCCAGACCAATGAGCATGTCCTGATGTTTTAAAAACCATGATCTTTCTCTGCGTTCAAGAGTGCCATCCATGACAATCGGGGTTTCACCAAGTTTCACGAATTCTCCTAAATTTTGGTACGAGACTGGATTCTGAACCAGGAAGTCATGAATCGGAACCAGTTTGGAACTGGCATTCATGCAGATCGTTGGAAGCATCTTTTCTCCTTTCAAGTCTGCCTTAAATGGTAGAAAAACTCCGGAAACCTGCACCTGTTTCCCTATGTATGTATGAATTCCATCGAGATCGACTTGTTTGGAATGAACAAACAGGCAAATGTTTTTTTCAGGATCGATGACAAAATCTAGTAAAAAACCATCCTCAATCTCTTCAAAGTCAGAGACAAATCCATCTTTGGAGGTATAAGAAAAATACGACTGATCACTCAGTGTGAGCTCCTTTGAGTCCACCATATCTATCGATTCTATGAGAGGATCGGTGGGTTCCAAATATGTCAGTCGTATACCCGGCCGATCAAAGGAGTAAGTTGTGGTACCGGTTACTTTGACGAAATCTCCCGTTTGCAAATTGGACAAAGAGCGTTTGAAGAAAACAGGCACCATGTTGGCACCGGTTTGCATGACGAAAAACGGTTGATCATTTCTAAAGAAAATGATTTGCCCCACTAAAGCGATCGGTAATTCTTCAAGCAACTCGGCCTGACTCAGCCCAGCGATATCCTCCCATTGAGTGAAGATCCTTTCCTGCCCACAAGCTTGCTTTGCGGGCAACAAGACGAGGAGAGAGCACAGGAGAACAATCGAGCAATATAAAGCTCGGTCTATTACAGAATGATTCTTATTCCCCATGCTCGTTCTTTACCAAAATCTTTTCGGGGCTCCTTTAATTCGATGGAAAGGAATTAGATCAAAGATCGTCCGGAATGTTCCGGTTCCAGCATTTTAAAAAATCCCTACCACCTGTGCCCAGGCTCAAAAGGCACGACAAGAATCTGGCTGTGTTCCCTTGATGAATGCAACTTAATAAAGTTCAAATTTCATTCCTTTGAAAGTCGAAATTCCGCCATACCAATGCAGAAACCGCGTCAAGTCACGAAAGGTTATCCCAACAAACAACAAAATCCATTACTCACGAACAGGTTGCGCGTGCGGGGCTGTGGATTGATTTCGTATCAGACCTATTCTGGATGCCATATCTGAAGCAATATTTTGAAATTTGGAAACAAGGTTCACTTTTTGTTGAGGATCCCTCTTGAGATTATAAAGCTGAGTGGAAGGAGCATCGCTCTTTATCCTACCTGCCTCAATGTCTGAATTTTGATGACCTGTAAACAGGTGAGCGGCAGGGCCTCCAAAGGCATGGTCTCCTACGTTTTTACTGGCAAATCCACCTCCCGCTTGTCCACTGATAAATACCCAATCTCCATGTCTGAGTGAAAGATTCTTTTCTCGAGCCGGGGCGATGAGTAAATGATCCCGAACCTCAATTCCAGGCTCTCCGAGAAGGGCGGGCAACAAATTAAAACTATCCTCGCCTTCATTCGGCTTTAGTTCACGATTCACCAGGGCCGCAACGGTGGCGAACAAATCCACATTTGATACTAAGGCATCAGAAACTGAGGCGGGTTCAATGTGTCCAGGCCAGCGAACAATAAAAGGAACCCGGTGGCCCCCTTCCCACGCATCAAACTTGAAACCCAATAAATCCCCGTTCAGACGATGGCCGCGTCTCCATGCCTCCTGTCCACCTCTGTTCAACATGCCGCCATTGTCGCTGGTAAATACGACCAAGGTTTCACCTTCGACCCCATTGGAATGCAATGCCCCCATGACCTCTCCCACCAACCAGTCCAGTTCGTGAATGAAATCACCATATGGTCCGGCATTGCTGCTGCCCAAAAACCGTTTAGCTGGAGTAAAAGGGTGGTGAATATGATGAGTCGCCAGGTAAAGAAAAAAGGGACTCTTTTTGTTGGAATGACGGTCAATGAATTCTACTGCCTTGCGGGACAGTGTTTCTCCCACGGCTTCATCATCATAGAGTGCATGGGCAGACTTGGCGCCGCCTATTTCATTGATTCCAAATTTTTCATCGAACAACCGGGTTTGGGCCTTTTCTCCATATACGAATGGATCGTCTTTCACCAATCCTTCCACATGATGATTGTTCACCCAGACGAATGGTGGATGACTATTCACCACAGGTATGCCAAAATAAGAATCAAATCCCAGTTCAAGAGGTCCCGGTTTTAAAGGAGCATTCCAGTCAGTTGGACGCTTTTTTCCAAAACCCAAATGCCACTTTCCAAAACAAGCCGTCATGTATCCGGCCTCTTTGGCCAAATCTGCAATCGTGGTTCTGGATGGGTCGATCACCAGAGGAACACGAAGAAAAATGGGGTTCCACAAATTGCCATGCCGCACGGGATAACGACCTGTCATTAAGGCATACCTGGATGGACTGCATACAGCAGATGCTGAATGTGCATCGGTGAATTTTCTTCCCTGACTTGCGAGTCGATCGATGTTTGGGGTCTGCACCTTGGTCGCTCCATAGCAACCCAAGTCTCCATATCCTACATCATCCACAAAAATGATGACGATGTTAGGAGGCTGCCCCTGAGCCGCCACAGGCGCAATCGTCATTCCACAAATCAACAGACTGATGATTCCCCAAAAACAAAGTCTTGTCTTCATCATATCGTTTGAAAACCAATTATTTCAGACAAAAAATTTGCTTAATATTTATTCCCCAAGTCTACCAATTCCAAATTGATCACCAGCTCGAGTTACTTTTCCATTTTTCAGAAATACCTCGACCATCTTCTCACTGGAGACCGTGTTGTATTTTTCGTCCTGCAATAAATACAACACTTTTCGAGTTTTGGCGTGAATGACTTCCCCGCTGGAAGGGTAAGCATACTGACCGTCCATACTGAAGGTGACCCACCCCGGCATATCGCTCAACGGAATGGTCGTCTGCTGCTGATAAGGTGGGTGGGCACTGAATATATGGATGCGCATGTTGTGCCCATCGCACACCCAAACTTCTTTTTCGTCGGGGGTCAATCCAATCCCATGACTTGGGTTCCCATGCCTTCTGACTGGTCCTTTATCCCAACCTAGCACCTTGATGCTTGCCAGCTTTTTACCTGTGATCAGATCGCCTACCTCGAAACCAAGCAATTCGTTGACGGTGACAAATGCTCTGGTTTCATCGTGTGTAATGGTGAACGGTCTGATCCCGGCACTGAATGGACCGATTTTCCGGTCAACTGTATGAGACGAGGTGTCTGCTACGTGTAACAGCGGGGAACCAATATCAGCCATGTAAGCCCAACGTCCGGAAGCCCCATAGATCGTATTGTGAGCCCTGGAATGAACTTTAATTTTTGCAAGAATTTCTCCGTTGTCACATCTGACTACGTTCCAGAAATCCTTTTCCAAAGAGGGTAAATACATCGTCATCCCATCGGGAGAAATCGACATACGATCACATCCTCCCGAATAAGGAATTTCCCAAGCAAGTTTCTCCGTTGCCAAGTCGATACGTTGAAGTGAATAAAGTGTCGTAATGTAAATGCTATTCAATTCCGGGCTGACGGCTACTCCTTTGACGTTGGCTGGGCGTCCGTCTGGATGGAATCCCTGAGTTGGAATGCGTTTGACAAACTGGTGATGATTGTCGATGTCCAAAACCACCAAACCATGTCCTCCATACCCCAGATAATCACGTATACCGGGTGTGGCAACATATAAGAAATGTCCGGTTGTCTGGCTGGCACCTACAGGTTGTTCATCGCCCTGCCCTTTCACTTTGTGAGGTAATGTTGCAAACTGCAGTAAAAGGGTAAAAAACAGAAATAAACTAGGCGTATTCTGGCGAAGCTTCATGAGATCTATAGGGTCTATGGATGGTTGATTGAATGGAATGGTGTGAAATATTTTGGAAGGATCAGCGTGAATCACTATCAATTAAACCGATCATTGCTTCGGCAAACCCTTTACCAATCTGTGCCATGATTTTTGCAGATCCAAGATAGTGATATTCCTGATTCGAAACACCCTTCTGCAATGTTTCCAATTCAAGAGGGGTAAAAGCTTCAGCCCTCAACTTTTCTCGCCAGGAGTTCTGTTCGTTTTTCTGGATTTCACCGTTGGCCACCATGGATTTAAGTTTCCGTTGGACTTGAGAATCTTTTTCTCGAAGAGCCACTAATTCCATGTCCCAGTAATTTTCAGTCAATACACTGGAGACATTGCCCTTGAATTCAGGCCATTGCGCAGGAGCAGCCATGGCAGAACGAAAATTCTGATGAATGCCTTTGTATCTCTGTTGAGATGGCCCATATTTCTCTACAGGACCTCCCACCCCGAGAACACCAATGACAAACGGAAGTTCAGGAGCCGATAGATCTTTTCTGACATCCCTGATAAAATGCCCCAAAACATCACTGTATTGGTCATATCCACCAGGTTGATCCCGCTCCGGATAAACACCACGATCAACCATATCGTTCCACCCCTGAAACCAGACCATTCCAGCCAACTCATACCCCTGTTGTTCATTGTAATCGGGATAGACGCTCTTGATGTTTCCCAGCACTTTTTTCACATGCCCAAGCATTAAGCGATAGTAGTGCCCTGTTGCAGCGGCTCTTTCAGTTTTGATCTCCTCAAAATCCTTTCCTTGCTTGCGAAAACCTTCTTTTTGAGTGTCCGTAAAAATGTAAGGACCGGCTGAAGGGGATCTAAAATCCGTATGAAGACTTTTGCCACCCCAAGCGGTTTTGATGATCAAAATGGGCCCGTCTAAATGTTGCTGCATGAAAAGTCCAAATGTAAATTCAGGTCCTATTTTATCTTCACTGGCACCATAACCGGCAGTCAATCGGCCTTGTCTGATCCCATTGGTTGAGAGATAAGATATCCAGACATCCTCACAAACCCTGGGTTGCCCTTCTTCATTCTGCATTTTCCGTAATAGTGGTGCTGACTCCGAATCCATTCCGATGTGTTCAAAGGTGCGGACGTGGGCATGCCCCTGCATATTAGATTGTCCTACCAAGACAAAAACTTTCAATGGTGCAGAATCATTAGCCTGACAAGGAGAGCTGCAAACGATGAGAACTAAAGATCCAAGAAGGTAAAATTGTCGGATGTGTATTTGTAACCTTTTGAGAAAAGGATTTAATGTATGCATCATATGATCGATCCAGAAAATTGATTGGTGAACGGAAAAACCATAACAGAATCGCCAGGCAAGAAGCAACAAAAGGCTTTAAATCATTCTCTGATTGACTCAGAAAATGAAAGCATCAAAGCTATCCACGTTAGTTCATTGAAATTACTGAGCCCCCCTAGCCCGAACATTTCATGAGGACTGAAAATAAGGCCAACAACTGATGGAATTGATGTGTATTAGTTACGATCAGATCTGACAGTTTCGAATAAAAAAGTTACTCTGCCTGG